>NZ_JBJMAV010000004.1:0-294991 GCF_046600715.1 Novilysobacter viscosus | reverse complement strand
GGCGGGAGCGGGCGGCACGACGGGCGCCAGCTCCCCCCGTCGCCGCCGACGCCGGAACCGCAGCGTCCCGTCCACCACCCCTGCCCCCTGCGGCCGCTGCGGCGCTGGCGCGTGCCAAGGCCCGGGCAGCGGCGCGCAGACCATGAGCGCTCTGGCGATGCATGGAACGGATGCAGGCGGGCCGTCGGGCGCAGGCGGGTTGGCACGATCGATCACGACCACACCCCCGCCGACTCCCCGAGGTCTGTTCTCCTGAAGCGCCCCTCGTCGTGCCACCCGCGCCAGGAACACCGTCCCATGCCCATCGCCACGAAGTCCCGCAAGCGCGCCGTTCGTCGTTCGCGCCTCGCGCCCGCGCAACGCGAGGAGATGTTCGCGCGGCTCAAGGCCTACAACCCGAAGCCGACGACCGAGCTCGAGTTCTCCACGCCGTACGAGCTGCTGGTGGCGGTGACCCTGTCGGCGCAGTCCACCGATGTCGGCGTCAACAAGGCAACGCGGCGGCTGTTCCCGGTAGCGAACACGCCCGACGCGATCGCGGCCCTCGGCGTGGAGGGCCTGAAGCCCTACATCTCGACCATCGGCCTGTACAACACCAAGGCCGCCAACGTGGTGGCGATGGCGGAACAGCTCCTGCGTGACCATGGCGGCGAGGTACCGCGCCGTCGTGACGCGCTGGAGGCCCTGCCGGGCGTCGGGCGCAAGACCGCCAATGTGGTGCTCAACACCGCCTTCGGGGAGCCGACCATGGCGGTGGACACCCACATCTTCCGCGTGTCCAACCGCACCGGCCTGGCACCCGGCGGGAACGTGCGCGAGGTGGAGGACGGCCTGCTCCGCGCGGTACCGGCGCGGTACCTGCAGGATGCCCACCACTGGCTGATCCTGCACGGCCGATACGTCTGCAAGGCGCGCCGGCCCGATTGCCCGAACTGCGTGATCCGCGACCTGTGCCGGTACACGGACAAGACGCCGGGCGATGTGGAGTCGTTGTAGGAGCGGCTTCCGCCGCGATTGGCGCCACCTACGCCTTTTTTTGCAGGGGCCTTGACGGGTCATCGCGGCTGAAGCCGCTCCTACAGGGGGCGCGCCCTTGGGGGTGGGTGCACAGCTACACGTACCGCCGCTCGCGCAACCACTTGGTGGCGACCCACTTCTCGCCCGAGACCACCGGCGCGCCGCCGTGCAGGGTGCCGGTCATCGGGTGCGGGCGGTCGTAGCTGAAGAACACCGCATTGCCCTTGACCGGGGCGACCTCGAAGCGGGCGTCGGGAAAGGTGGTGGCGCCACCGCAGGCGGGGGTGTTGAGGTACATCACCAGCGAGGCCACGCGTTGCCCGCCGCGGGCCAGCAGGGCCTTGGTCCCCGGTCGCTGCGGGTCGAAGTAGTCATGATGCGGCCGGTATTGCGCACCCGGGCCGTAGCGCAGCACCTGCAGGCCCTCGCCATGGTCGACGGGCCAGTCCAGCAGCGTGGCGATGCGCGCCTCGATGCGCCTGCACAGGGCATCCGCGCCGCGCTCGAAGAACATGCCCTGGCTGGTCCGGCCTTCGTGCACTTCGTCCACGCCACTGTCGAGGTTGAACGTCGCCGATCGCGACAGGCGCTTGCCTGCCACCTCGACCAGCGCATCGCACTCGTCGTCGGAGAGCAGCCCGCCAAACACGATCACGCGAGGATGCAGAAGGCTCGCGAGCACGTGTACACGGCGATCGCCCGCGTCCAGCACCGCACTGCCGTTGCCGACGATCGGCGCAGGCACGCGCACCGGTACCGGCAGGCCCTGGTCCAGCGCGTGCTGCTCGAGGAAACGACGGGTGACGCGTTCGACCGCGTCGATGGCAGCGTCCTCGCTCCAGCCATCTTCCACCAGCGGCGCAAGGACGGCTTCGGGCGGCTCTCCCGCACGCACCCGGTCCACGATCCAGGCGGCCAGCGCCTCGTCGACTTCGGTGTCCTGGCCTGGGGCGACGCCGGCGTGCACGGACGCGACGCTACCCAGGGGATGTGTCAGCCGTGTTGCAGCGACACGGCCATCAACCACGCCCGGCACATGCAACGAGCGCTTTTCGCATCGCGACTCGGAGGCGTCGCAAAAGCGCAAAGGAAGTGTCACGCAACGAATCTATAACGACTCCCCGAAACCTCACTCAGGGAACGAGGCGACCCGACCCCCGCCCTGCGGGGGCCGGATGGCCCCGTTCCGTGTGCGCTCGACCCACCCCTCGATTTGGAGACATGAGAATGTCCGTTCGCAACAATCCCCGGACGCTGCTGATGACCTTCGGCGCTGTCCTCGCACTCAGCGGCTGCGGCAATGGCGCCGACCGTGTCGCTTCCCCGGGTGAAGGGGCATTCCCGCCTCCGCCGCCCGTCGCTCCGCCGCCGCCGCCGACCACCCCGCCGCCTCCGCCGCCGCCGACCGGTGGACCCGCGGCCGACTGCCCGACGGGCTTCGCCAACATCGGCACCGTCGCCAACGGCACCCTGCGTGCCTGCCGCCTGCCGGAGCTGATCGTCGGCAACCTGCTCGTCCCCAACCGCGACGGCACGGTGTACGCGATCTCCGGCCGCGTGGCCGTGGGCGAGGACCAGGGCGGCGACATCGACAACCCGACCGCCGGAACCCGCGACGGCGTGCTGACCATCGAACCGGGCGTGACGCTCTACGGCTCGGCCGGCGCCGACCTGCTGGTGGTCAATCGCGGCTCGCAGATCTATGCCGAGGGCACCGCGCAGGACCCGATCGTGCTCACCGCCCGCCAGAGCGTGGAAGGTGACACCAACGAAGACTCCATCGGCCTGTGGGGTGGCGTGGCCATACTCGGGCGCGCACCGATCAGCGCCTGCCCCGGTACCACCGTGTCCGGCACCCCGGAGTGCCAGGAGCAGGTCGAGGGCACCAACGCGTTCTACGGCGGCAACGCGCCGCGCGACAACAGCGGCGTCATCCGCTACCTGCGCGTGCAGCACTCGGGCTTCGAAGTCACGCCCAACAACGAGCTCAACGGCATCACCCTGGCCGGGGTCGGCGACGGCACCACCTTCGAGTACGTCCAGGTGCACAACAGCTCCGACGACGGCATCGAGTGGTTCGGCGGCACCGTCAACGGCCGTTACCTGGTCCTGACCGGCAACGACGACGACAGCCTGGACACCGACACCGGCTGGGACGGTTCGCTCCAGTTCGGCATCGTGCTGCAGCGCCCGAATGGCGGTGACCGCATGAACGAGTGGAGCAGCATCCGCCGCGAGCCCTACTCCAACCCCAAGGTGGCCAACTTCACCTACGTCGGCCGGGCCGGCGGCGGTGCGGCGGTCACCCTCAACACGGGTACCCAGGCGGAGTTCTACAACACCGTGGTGACGCGTCCTGCCGGCGGCTCGGGCGACGGCGAGGTCTGCCTGCGCATCTCCGACGACAACACCACCGGCACCTTCGGCTCGGTGCACTTCTCGTGCCCGGTCGCGTTCGCCGACCAGCGTGCGGCCGACGCGTTCAACGCCGGCAGCAACAACGTCGCCAACGGCACTTCCACGTTGACCGCCCGCTTCGTCAATGGCGCGCAGGAAAGCGCGGTCCCGGCGTTCCAGGGCCTGCCGACGGTCGATGGGTTCTTCCAGCAGGTGGACTACATCGGCGGCGTCCGCAATGCCGGCGACACCTGGTGGCAGGGCTGGACCTGCGGCCTCGACGCCAACACCCCCTGCTGACGGGGAAACGGAGCGGGCGGTGACCCGCCCGCTCCACCACCCAACGCCCTACCCCGCAGCCAAGGTTCCCAATCCATGAAGCGCACCCAGTCCCGTACCGGCCTGTTCCTCGCGATTTCCGCCCTGCTCGCCTGCAACGGCGCGCTGGCACAGTCGGCCCCGACCGCCGACCCGAACGCCCCACAGGCGGCCATGCCCGCTGACGACACCCCGACCCAGCTCGACGCGGTCGAAGTGCGCAGCGAGTACATCCCCGAACCGATGCTGCAGACCTCCGAGGTCGCCTCGTTCGTAACCCGCGAGGATTTCGAGCGCACCGGCGACAGCGATGCCGCCGCCGCGCTGACCCGCGTCACCGGCCTGAGCCTGGTCCGCGACAAGTTCGTCTTCGTGCGCGGCCTGGGCGAGCGCTACTCGTCGGCCCTGCTCAACGGCTCGCCCCTGCCCTCCCCCGAGCCGCTGCAGCGGGTGGTGCCGCTGGATCTGTTCCCCAGCGAAGTGCTCGACAGCGTCACCGTCCAGAAGACCTATTCGGTGAAGTACCCCGGCGAGTTCGGCGGCGGCGTTATCGACCTGCAATCGCTGGCGGTGCCGGACGAGCCGTTCCTCAAGCTCTCGATCGGGACCGGCGGCAACAGCGTCACCACCGGCGAGAAAGGACTGACCTACTACGGCTCGGACACCGATTACTGGGGCTTTGACGACGGCACCCGCAAGCCACCGCGCGAGCTGCAGGAGGCAGTCGCCACCGGCCAGCGCGTGGACCTTGGAAACTTCAGCCGCGAGGAGCTGGGCCGCATCGGTCGCAGCTTCGGCAATGCCAACCTCAACGTGCTGCAGGAAAAGGACAGCATCAACCCCGATGCCAGTTTCGGCGGCAGTGCCGGCTACGCGGCCGACATGGGCGGCGGCCGGCTTGGCTTCGTCGCCGTGGCCGGCTTCGAGAACGAATGGCGCACCACCTTCGGCAAGGAGCAGGATGGCTTCTTCGTCGGCGACTCGGTCGAGTTCGATCGCGACTTCGACTTCCTGCGCACCCGCAACAATGCCACCGTCAATGTCCTGCTCGGTACCGGCTACGAGACCGATCGCCACCGCGTCGGCCTGGTGACCCTTTACGTGCACGACACCATCAAGGAAGCCAAGAGCCGGGCCGGCATCGACGCCCTGGCCGGCTTCGTCGCACGCGACGACACCACCGAATGGATCGAGCGCGAGCTGGTCAACCACCAGGTCAGCGGCTCGCATGCATTCGGCGAGTACGACGACCTCAAAGTGGAGTGGCGTGGTTCGGTCGCCGAGGCCAACCGCGATGCGCCCTACGAGAAGGGCATCCGCTACGAGCTGGTCGACGGCTACTGGTCGCATGACGGCTCGCGCGTGCAGAACTACACCCGTTTCAGCTTCGTCGAGGATTCGCTGGCCAGCGGCGGCGTCGACGTGACCTGGCGCCTGCCGGTCGAGCGTGAGGTGAGCCTGGCCGGCGGCCTGTCCTACCTTGACAACGACCGCACCGCCGAGGCGCGCGAGTTCCGTTTCCTCGCCCTGGACGGCGCTTTGCCGTTCCTCAACCGCTACCAGCGGGTGGACTACCTGCTGTCGGACTTCAACCTCAGCCAGGGCCTGTTGCGCCTGCGCGAGACCACCGGCAGCTTCGGCGCGGCCGCCTACGACGCCACGCTCAAGGTCAAGGGCGCCTACCTGCAGGCCGAGGGCGAGGTCACCCCCGCGGTGCGCGCCACCGTGGGCGTGCGTTACGAGGACGCCACCCAGGCGATCGAGCCGTACGACATCTTCACCGGACAGCGCCAGGCCGGGGCGGCGCCGCTGGTCAACGACTACCTGCTGCCGGCGGCCACGCTGACCTGGAACCTGGCCGACAACCAGCAGTTGCGGCTGGGCGCCTCCAAGACGATCGCCCGTCCGCAGTTCCGCGAACTGGCGCCGCAGCAGTACCAGGATCCCGACTCGGACCGCCAGTTCTACGGCAACCCCTACCTGGTCGACAGCGAGCTGCTGAACCTGGACGCGCGCTACGAGTGGTTCTTCGGCGCGGGCGAGTACTTCACCGCCGGTGTCTTCTACAAGCACATCGACAACCCGATCGAATCCAACGTCAACTTCGCCGGCGGTACCACGTTCCAGAGCTTCCTCAACGCGCCCGAAGCGACGCTGTTCGGCGCAGAAATCGAGATCAAGAAGTACTTCGACCCGGCGATCGACGCGCGTTGGTGGGGCGACAGCCGCCTGTACGTCGCCAGCAACTACACGTGGTCGGATTCGGAGGTCAATGCGAGCCAGGGCGATACGGTGCGTCCGTACGGATTCCCCGCGCCGGTGGACGCGACCCTGTTCGTGCGCGATGGCAGCACGCTGCAGGGCCAGTCCGACCACATCGCCAACCTGCAGTTGGGCATCGAGGACGAGGCGACCCGCACCCAGGCCACGCTGATCGCCAACTACGTCAGCGAACGCATCTCGGCCCGCGGCCGGCCGGGCCAGCCCGATTACATCGACGCGCCCGGCACCAGCCTGGACTTCGTGCTGCGCAGGGGCTTCACGCTGGGTGGCACCGACATGACGCTGGGCTTCTCGGCCCGCAACCTGCTCGACACCGATTACCACGAGTACCAGGAGCGCGACGGCAACCGGGTCGATGTGCTGCGCTACTCACCGGGCGTGTCGTACAGCGTGAGCCTGTCGGCGTCGTTCTGAGCCCGCCGCGCGGCCGCCCTTCGCAGGGGCGGCCGCGTCGCATGTCCGCCGCATGAAGGTTATGTGGCAGTTGCCGTCAAGCTGTCACATACCTGTCGCACCCTTTCCGCATCCGGGCTGACTGCTTTCGCCTCGCGGAAACCGCCGTGCCGATCCCGTCCCTCTCCATCGCGAATCTGTTGCAGTGGCGGCCCGACGGGCTTGCCTTGCGGCGCGGCGTCGAGCTGGCCCTGGTGCTGCTGCTGGGGGTCCAGGCCGCGCGCATGGCGTGGGTCCTGCTGGCGCCGATCGGCCCGTTCGGCGATGCCCCACCCTTGTCCTCCATCGGGGCGCCCGCCCCTGCGATGGCAACCACCCGCGACCCGTTCTTCCCGTCCACGCAAAGTGTCCCGGCCGCTTCGGGCGAGGCGGGCGACTTCACCGTGTACGGGGTCAACACCGGTGCCGGCTCGGCGATCCTGGCCGGCAAGGACGGCCGCCAGGATTCGTGGCAGGTCGGCCAGGCCATCGCACCCGGCGTGCGCCTGCATGCGGTGGATTCCGATGGCGCGGTGCTCGAGAGCGGTGGACGCCACCGGCGCGTGGCGCTCAAGGCGCGCCAGCAGGCGCACGTACCCGGCGCAACGCCTCCCACGACACTGCCCGCCAGCGCCCCCACCGCCACCGGCCCCACGCCGCAGACCGTCGACCCGGCCGCGCTGTTGCAGCAGGCCGGGCTGCGCCCGCGCATGCGCGAGGGCCGCGTCGACGGCTACACCCTGATCCCGCGCGGCGGCGACACGGTGCTGCGACAGGCGGGTCTGCGCGCGGGCGACGTGCTGGTGGCCGTCAACGGCAACACCCTGACGCCCGAGCGCCTGGGCGAGCTCGAATCGGATCTCGCCGGCCGGGACGCCGTCGAACTCACCGTGCTGCGTGACGGCAGCACCCGGACCCTGACCCTGCGGACGCCCACGCCTTGAAGCCCTCGCTTGCCCGATCAATCCTGGTACCGCTGCTGTGCGTCAGCCTGGCGCTACCGACGCCCGCATGGCCGCAAGCCGGCGGCGGCACGGTCGCCGCCATGGACGTGCGCGACGCCGACATCCGCGCCTTCATCCAGGACGTGGCGCGTGCCACCGGCACCACGTTCATCGTCGACCCGCGCGTGCAGGGCACGGTCAATTTCTCGCGCGACCAGCCGATGACCGAGTCAGAGTTGATCGGGGTGCTGCTGGCCATCCTGCGCGCCAACGGCCTGGTGGCCGTCCCCACCGGGGCCGGTGCCTACCGGGTCGTGCCCGATGACACCGCCGCGCAGCAGCCCGGCTCCGCGGGCGGCTCGGCGATGGGCTTCGCCACGGAGGTGTTCAACCTGGGCCGGGTCGATGCGCGCGTGGCGGCCGAAACCCTCAAGCCACTGGTGGGGCGCGGCGGCGTGGTGGTTCCGCTGCCACAGGGCAACAGCCTGCTGGTGGCCGACTACGCCGACAACCTGCGGCGACTGCGCGGCCTGGTGGCGCAGATCGACAGCGACCGCGCCACCGTGGACACGGTGACCCTGCGCAACAGTTCCGCCGCCGAGATCGCCTCCACCGTCAACCAGCTGTTCGGCATGCAGGGGGCGGACGGCGCCAGCGGTGCGCTCTCGGTGCTGCCGGTGGAGAGCAGCAACTCGATCGTCGTGCGGGGCGAGGCCACGCTGATCCAGCGCGTGGTGCAGATGATCCTGGAGCTGGACCGCCGCGCCGAGCAACAGGGCAACGTTCGCGTGGTCAAGCTGCAGCATGCCGATGCCGGCGAACTGCTGCCGGTGCTGCAGCAGCTGGTAGGACAGGCGCCGGCCGCGATCGAAGGCGCCGCCGCCGATCCCGCCACCCTAGCCGCCGCGGCGGGTGCCACCGCCGGCGTGCAGCAGGCGCAGGTCATCACCCCGCGCCCGGGCAGCGGCCGGCGTCCCACCCTGGTGCGCTATCCGGGATCGAACGCGCTGATCATCAACGCCGACCCGGAAACCCAGCGCACGCTGATGGACGTGATCAGCCAGCTCGACGTTCGCCGCCAGCAGGTGCTGGTGGAGGCGATCGTGGTGGAGATCTCCGACGCCGCCGCGCGCGACCTGGGGGTGCAGATCGCCGCGGCCAACAAGAAGGGCGTGCCGTTCGGCGCCACCCAGTTCCGCAACTCCGGCCCTGGCATCACCGAGCTGGCCGGTGCCGCGCTGCTGGACCGCGACGACGATTCGGAGTTCGCCGAAACCGCCCGCCAGGTCGCCCTGCAGTCCTTGCTGGGGCTGAGCGGCGGCCTGGCCGGCATCGCCGGCTCGGCGGGCGACACGCTGTTCGGGCTGATCATCAACGCGGTGCGCAGCGACACCGGTTCCAACCTGTTGTCCACGCCCTCGATCATGACCCTGGACAACGAGGAGGCGCGCATCCTGGTCGGGCAGGAAGTGCCGATCACCACCGGCGAGGTGCTGGGCGATGGCAACAGCAACCCGTTCCGCACCATCGAGCGCAAGAACGTCGGCATCCAGCTGGAGGTCACGCCGCAGATCAACGCCGGTGGCGGCATCACCCTGCAGCTGCGCCAGGAGGTGTCGTCGGTCGCCGGCTCGGTCAGCAACCGCAGCGACGAGCTGATCTTCAACACCCGCGAAATCGAGACGCGCGTGCTGGTGGACGACGGCGCGATCGTGGTGCTGGGCGGCCTGCTGGACCAGAACGAACGCGCCTCGATCGACAAGGTGCCGCTGCTGGGCGACATCCCGCTGCTGGGCAGCCTGTTCCGCAGTACCTCGCGCACTCGCGGCAAGACCAACCTGATGGTGTTCCTGCGTCCGACCATCATCCGCGACCCGCGCGGGATGCAGGCCGCGACCGCGCCGCGCTATGACTACATGCGCGATGCCCAATTGCAGCTGCCCCGCCGCGACCCCGGCGAGCGCGCGGCACTGGATGCACTGGTGCAGGACTACCTGCGCACGACCCCGCCGGTTACGCCCCCTCCCGCGCCGCCAGCATCGGTTCCGGTTCCCTCGCCAATGACGGTGCCTGCCGCCGGCGATGGCGCAGCCCCCGTGCGCGATACCACCCCCACCCCGTGACAGCGCCGCCGCCCCCGCTGCCCTACGGCTTCGCCAAGCAGCATGGCGTGCTGCTGCTCGAGCTGGCCGGGCACGCGCGCGTGGGCCTGCGCGAAGGTGCCCCGCCGGCGGCGTTGATCGAGGTGCGCCGCGTGCTCGGGCGCCCGCTGCAGGTCGAGTCGATGGCCGGCAGCGTGTTCGACCGGCGGTTGTCGGAGGTCTACGCCGACGCCGACCTGGGCGGCTCCGGCCAGGTCGATGCACTCGATCCCAACGGCAACCTCGACGCACTGGTGGAGGACATCCCCGCCACGGCCGACCTGCTGGAAAGCCAGGACGACGCGCCGGTGATCCGGCTGATCAACGGCCTGATCGCCGAGGGCGTACGGCTGGGCGCGTCGGACGTCCACGTCGAGCCGTTCGAAGCCGCACTGCGCGTGCGCTTCCGGGTCGACGGGGTGATGCGCGAGGCGGTCGCCCTGCCCGCCCGGATCGCCCCGCTGGTGGTGTCGCGCATCAAGGTCATGGCGCGCCTGGACATCGCCGAGAAGCGCATCCCGCAGGATGGCCGGATCTCCCTGTCGATGGGCACCCGTGCGCTGGACGTGCGCGTGTCCACCCTGCCCGCGCGCGGCGGCGAGCGGGTGGTGCTGCGCATCCTCAGCAAGGACACCGGGACCCTGACGCTGGACGAGCTGGGCATGCCCGGCGACGTGCATGACGCGCTGCGCGCCGCGCTGCGCCAGCCCAACGGCATCGTGCTGGTCACCGGACCGACCGGCTCGGGCAAGACCACCACGCTGTATGCGGGGCTGGCCGCGCTCAATGACGGCGCCGGCAACATCCTCACCGTCGAGGACCCGGTCGAGTACGCCATCGACGGCATCGGCCAGACCCAGGTCAATGCCAAGGTCGGCATGACGTTCGCGGCCGGGCTCCGGGCCATCCTGCGCCAGGACCCGGACGTGGTGATGGTGGGCGAGATCCGCGACGCGGAGACGGCGCAGATCGCGGTGCAGGCCAGCCTCACCGGCCACCTGGTGCTGTCCACCGTGCACACCAACGACGCGGTGGGCGCGATCACCCGCCTGCGCGACATGGGCGTGGAACCGTTCCTGCTGGCGTCCACCGTACGGCTGATCCTCGCCCAGCGCCTGCTGCGCAGACTGTGCCGGAACTGCCGCGCGCCGCGCGATGCCGAGCCCGGCGACGCCGCGGTGATGGGCGCGGGTTGGACGGGCATCCTGCACCGTGCGGTCGGCTGTGCACAGTGCAACCACACCGGCTACGCCGGACGGGTCGGGGTGTACGAGGCGGTGACCGTCGATGATCGACTGCGCCGCCTGATCGGGGCCAATGCCGACGAGGAGGCACTGTCGACGGCGGCCTTCGAGCATGCGCCGCGCCTGGACGCGGCCGCGCGCAGCCGCATCGCCCGTGGCGACACCACCGTGGAGGAAGCGCTGCGGGTCACCCGCCAGGCGCATGGCGGCCATGCCGAGGTTTGAATACGCCGCGCTGGACGCCGGCGGGCAGCTCCGCACCGGCTCGGTGGACGCCACCGATCCGCGCGAGGCGCGCCAGCACCTGCGCCAGCGTGCGCTGGTCCCGACCCGGATCGCGCCGGCCGCGGCGGCGCGCGCCGGCCGCGACGGCATCGGCGGGGGATTCGGGGCGCGCGAGCTGGCGTTGTTCACCCGGCAGCTGGCGACCCTGGTGTCCGTGGCCCCGCTGGAAGAGGCCCTGCGCACCATCGGCAGCCAGGCCGACCGGCGCGGCGTGCGCCGCGTGGTGATGGCCACCCATGGCCAGGTCATGGAGGGCCTGCGCCTGTCGGATGCAATGGCCCGACAGGGCAAGGCATTCCCGCCGCTTTACCGCGCGATGGTGGCCGCCGGCGAAGGCTCCAGCGCGCTGCCCGACATCCTGGAGCGCCTGGCCGACCTGCTCGAACGCGAACAGCAGGTGCGCGGCAAGCTGGTGACGGCGCTGGTCTACCCGGCCGCGCTGGCCGCGACGGCAACGGCGGTGGTCATCGCGCTGATGGCCTTCGTGGTGCCCAAGGTGGTCGAGCAGTTCGACTCCATGGGCCGCACCCTGCCGTGGCTGACGCGGGCGGTGATCGCGGTGTCCGATGCAATGGCCGCGTGGGGCATGCCGGCACTGGTGGTGCTGGCGCTTGCGGCGGCGGGCATGGTCCGCGCCTTGCGCCATCCCGGCGTCCGCCTGCGCGTGGACCGGGCGCTGCTGGAGCTGCCGCTGCTGGGCCGGGTCCTGCGCGACGTGCACGCCGCGCGGCTGGCGCGCACGCTGTCGATCATGGTCAACAGCGGCCTGCCGCTGATGGAAGGCCTGGCCATCACCGCGCGCACCGTGCACAACCGGGTGCTGCGCGCCGCCACCGACACCATGGTCGGCTCCATCCGCGAGGGCGGCAGCCTGTCGGCGGCGATGCGCCGCGCCGGCGTGTTCCCCCCGACCCTGCTGTACATGGCCTCCAGCGGTGAGAGCAGCGGCCGGCTGGCGCCAATGCTGGAGCGCGCCGCCGACTACCTGGAACGCGAGTTCAACACCTTCACCTCGGTGGCGATGAGCCTGCTCGAGCCGCTGATCATCGTCGTCATGGGCGTGGTGGTCGCGGTCATCGTGCTGGCGATCCTGCTGCCGATCCTCCAGTTCAATTCCCTGGCCGTCGGCTGATGGAGCTTTCGATGCACCCCTTACCCGCAACACACGTCCCTGCCCCCGATGACCTGCCGCTGCGCAGCGTCGCCCCCGCCCGCGTGGTGTCCACCGGCGCCTGCCGCGCGGCCCCTCCCGCGTGCCACGTCGAGCACGGCGCTCGCCGGGGCGACGACCGCCCAACCACCCATCGGGTCGCAGTCGCGGTCCCCGGCCACGCCCGCCGCACTGCCGATGGCTTCACCCTGGTGGAGCTGATGGTGGTGATCGTGATCATCGGCCTGCTGGCGACGATGGTGATGATCAACGTCATGCCGAGCCAGGACCGCGCGATGGTCGAAAAGGCACGCGCGGACGTGTCGGTGCTCGAGCAGGCGCTGGAAACCTACCGCCTCGACATGCTGGTCTATCCGACCACCGAGCAGGGCCTGGGCGCACTGGTTGAGGCACCCGCCGGGCTGGCCCGCCCCGAGCGCTACCGGCAGGGCGGATACGTGCGGCGCCTGCCGGAGGATCCGTGGGGCAACGCCTACCGCTACGCGCGGCCCGGCCGCCGGGCGGCGTTCAACGTGTATTCGCTGGGAGCCGACGGCGCGGAAGGCGGCGAAGGCGAAAACGCGGACATCGGCAACTGGCACTGACCCGTGCAAGTGATCGTGTCCATCGCCGGCAGGCAGCCTCCGACACCGGTGACGGCGCGCGTGCGCGGTTTCACCCTGGTCGAGCTGATGGTCGTCGTGTTCATCGTCGGGGTGCTGGGCACCGCGGTGCTGCTCACCGCGCCCGGGGAGGGCGACGTGCTGGCACGGGATGCCGAGCGGCTGGCGAGGCACCTGGTGCGCGCGCAGGAGGAGGCCGTGTTATCCACCCGCGACGTGCAGGTGGTCGTGACGCCCCAGGGCTACCACGCGCAGCGCCAGAGCTTCGACCAGTGGCAGCCGATGGATGACGGGCCGTTCCGGGCCGTCGACTGGTCACCCGGCACCAAGGCCCGCTTCGAGGGCGATGGCGGCCAGGTGAGTTTCCGTTTCGACGCATCCGGAGGCGTGCGCGTGGCCGCCGTGGACCTGCAGCGCGAGGGCCGTCGGCTGCGCGTGCTCGTGGGCGCGGACGCACGGGTGCGGATCGATGGCAACGCGCGTTGACGGCCCGCGGGGTGTGCAGGGCTTCTCGCTGGTCGAGATGCTGGTCGCGCTCGCGGTGTTCAGCCTGGTGGTGCTCGGCCTGCTCAACCTGTCCGGCCAGAACACCCGCACCGCGGCGGTGATCGAGGAACGCGCCCTGGCCGCGGTGGTGGCCGACAACCGCGCGGTCGAGGCGCTGCTGGCGGCACCGGGCGAGCTCCCGGCGGAAGAGGCCGGCGTGGAAACCAGCGGAGGGCGCACGTGGCATTGGGCGAGGCGGGTGCTGGCGACCGATGACCCGGGCATCGTCCGCGTGCAGGTCCAGGTGGTGGCGGATGGCGCCACCGGCGTGGCCGGCGAGGCCAGCCTGTTCCGGGGCAGCCCATGAGCGCCACCCGCGCGCGCGGCTTCACCCTGGTCGAGATGCTGGTCGCGCTCGCGGTCTTCGGCCTGCTCTCCGCAGCGAGCCTGGGCGTGCTGGTGCACGCGGCCGACAATCGCGAGGTGGTCAGCGCGCGGATGGATCGCATCGGCGAGTTCCAGCGCGCGCGGGCCCTGCTCAAGGCCGACCTCGGCCAGGCCGCTCCCCGCCGCGTGCGCCGTGGCGATGGCAGTGCGACGCGCACGGCCTTCATCGGCCAGCGCCCCGGCGATCCCGGGCCCCTGTTCGCGTTCGTCCGGCGCGGATGGTCCAACCCCGACGCCGAGCCGCGCGCGTCGCTGCAGTACGTCGAATACCGAATCGCCGGCGGGCAGCTGGAGCGTGCCGCGCACGCCGCCCTCGACGGCGCCCCCGCCCCGATGCCGCAGGCCGTCCTCACCGGCGTGGCGGCCACGCAGGTCGCCTACCGCTACCGCGGGCAGTGGAACGACGGCTGGCCGGGCGGCGCCGACGAAATTCCCGAGGCGGTTCGCCTGACACTGGATGTCGACGGCCTGGGCACGATCGAGCAGCTGTTCCTGCTGCCGGGAAGCGGGACGTGAAGCGGCAGCGCGGGGTGGCCCTGCTGACGGTGCTGCTGCTGGTGGCGGTGATGACCGCGCTGGTGGTGGCGGTGCTGGATGACATCCGCTTCGGCCTGCGCCGGACCGCCAACGCGCAGGCGGTGGCGCAGGCGCAGCGCTATGCGCTCGGCGCGGAGACCCTCGCCCGCCTGCAGATCGATCGCCTGGCCAGGCGCGACCCCACCCGCACCACCCTGGAGGGCCAGTGGAACGGCCGCCCGTTCGTGTTTCCGCTGGGGGGCGGCACCACCGGCGAGCCGGAGGGAATGATCAGCGCGCGGGTCTCGGACGCCTCGGCGTGCTTCAACCTCAACAGCGTGGTCGAGGGCGTACCCGGCATGTGGCTGCGGCGCGAGCTCGGGATTGGCCAGTACATCGCCCTGCTGGAGGCGCTGGACTTCGCGCCCGGCCAGGCCCGCGCAATGGCCGATGCACTGGCCGATTGGATCGACAGCGACCTGCAGCGCAGTCCGGCCGGGGCCGAGGATCCGCAGTACGCGCTGCGCGGCGATGGCTACCGCACGGGCGGCACGCTGCTGGCCGAGACGAGCGAGCTGCGCGCGGTGGCCGGCTACGACCCCGCGACCTATGCGCGGATCCGCCCCCACGTGTGCGCGTTGCCCGACACGGCGCTGTCGCCCATCAACATCAATACCCTGCAGCAGGACGATGCAGTGCTGTTGACCATGCTGACCGGCGGCGCGCTGCCTTTGGCGCGCGCGCGCGCCGTCATCGCAGCGCGACCGGACGACGGCTGGTCCGCGCACGAGGCGTTCTGGGCGCAGCCGGCGCTGGCGGGCATCGCGGTTCCCAACGCGGTGTTGTCGCAACTGGCACTGCGCACGCGCTACTTCGACCTGCATGCACAGGTCGAATACGACAACGCCCAGGTCGTACTGACCGCCCTGTTCGACCACCGCGCGCCGGGCGACACCCGTCTGGCCGCCCGCCGCTGGACCACCCACGAATGACCACGCGATTGCTGGTGCTGCCCGCCGACCCCGCCGCCGACTCGACCTGGCGGGTGATCGACGCCTCGGGTCGCACCGTCCAGCACGTGCCGCTGGCCCCCGGTGCGAAGGCGCCGCCGCACGACGCCCGGACCGGCAGGACCTGGACGGTGGTTCCGGCCAGTGATGTCGGGCTGGCCTGGACCGCGCTTCCGGCCCGCCGCCCGGCGCAGGCGATGGAGGCGGCCCGCTTGCTGCTGGACGATGTCGCGGCCGCCCCGACCGACCGCTTGCACGTGGCGGTGTCCGCCTACGACGGTGCCGCGCCACGGGTGCTCGGGTGGGCATCGCCTGATGCGATGCAGGGCTGGCTGTCGCGGGCGCAGGCCCACGGCATCGACGCCGACGCAATGGTGCCGGACGCGCTGCTGGTGCCGGTCGACGCCGCCGATCCGGAGCGGGCCGTGGTCATGGAACACGACGGACGCTGGCTGGTGCGAAGCCAGGACCGCGCATACAGCGCCGAGCCCGCCCTCGCCGCCCGGGTCCTGGGCGATGGCGACCTCCCGCCGCCGCGTGACACCAATGGGTTCGAGCTGGCCTGCGAGCGCGTGGGCGCGATCGACGCGCCGCCGCTCGACCTGCTGCAGGGGGGGTTCGCACCCCGCCAGCGCCATCGGACCGATCCCGGCTGGCGCCGCGCGGCGCTGCTGGCCGGCGTGTTGCTGGCATCGCCCTGGCTGTTGCTGGCTGCCGATGCGGTCCGGCACGGGGTCGTGACGCGGCAGCTGCACGACCACGCCTCTGCAATCGCTCTGCGGGTGGCGCCGGGGCACGCGGTGGGCGAGCCGCTGGAGGCGACCGCCGCCCGGCTTGCGGAACTGCGGTCGGTCGATGCACTGGCACGCGATGCGGGCGCTCTGTTCGGCGCCCTTGACGGGCTGCCCGGCACCCACCTGGCCAGCCTGCGCTACTCGACCGGTGACGGCCTGCGCGTCCAGTTCGTGCACCCGGGCGAGACCGAGCTGGAGACCCTGACCGGTTCACTGGCCGGGTCGGGCCTGACGCTTCAGCGCGCCGGCCGACAGCCGATGGGCGAGGCGGTCCGAAGCGACATCCTCATCGAGCCCGGCGCATGAACGGCGCGCGCGATCGGCTGGCGGCCTGGTGGCTGGCCCGCGACCCCCGCGAGCGCCGGATGCTGGCGGTGATGTGCCTGGCGCTGGTCGCGTTCACGGCCTGGTACGGGGTGACCACGCCGTTGCGCACGCTGCGCGACGATGCGCGCACGCGCCATGCGCAAGCGGCCGCGGAACTCGTGGCCACCCGCCAGGCGGCCGCCGAGATCGAAGCACTGCTGGCGGCTCGCCCTTCGCCGCCCAACGTCGAAACGCTCGAATCGACGGTGCTGGAGACCGCCCGCGCTGCCGGGGTCGCGATCAGTCGCCACCGCGCCGACGGCGCGGAGGCGATCCAGGTGGAGATCGAGTCGGTCACCACCCCTGCACTGCTGGCATGGCTGGACCGGCTGCGGCTGGACCATGGCGTGGCGCCGGGGCTGCTCGAGATCACCGGGGCCAACGGCGCCCTGCGGGTGCAGGCGCGTTTCGTGGCCATCGGGGCCGCCCCGTGACTGTCCGGCACCTGCTGCTGGCTCTGGTGTTGGCCTTTGCGGCATCGCTGGTGGTGTTCGCGCCGCTCGGGCTCGCGGCCCGGAGCCCGGCCTGGCCGGCCGGGCTTTCGGTGCTGCAGGCCCACGGCACGCTCTGGCGTGGGCACCTGTCCCGGGTCGCCTGGGGCGGGCACGCGTTCGACGCCGTCGACGCCGGCCTGCACCCGCTGTCCTGGGTGCTGGGCGTGCCACGGGTGCGGCTGCGCACCGGCGAGCTGGACCTGGCCTGGTCAGGCGGCCGCGTCCAGGGCCTGCATCACGGACAGGGAGGCGTGGAACTCCCAGCCGGGCCATCGTGGGGCGGGCTGTCCCTGGGCCTGCACCTGGAGGCGCTGCAGATGCTCTTTGCCGATGGTCGCTGCCTGCGGGCCGGCGGCAGGCTGCACGTGCAGGCCGACGGCGCCGCCCTGCCCGCCGGCCCGCTCGAGCTGGCAGGGCAACCCCGGTGCGAAGGCGACGAAGCCCGCGTGGTGCTGACGCCCCGCCAGGCACTGCCAGACCAACCCGATATCCGGGCCGACCTGGCGATCGGGGCAGACGGCCGCTACCGCCTGGCGGTGCGCGTCGCTTCGCAGGATCCAGTGCTGGGCATGGCCCTGCTGCCTGCGGGGTTCCAGGCCGGCCCGGCCGGCTTCAGCCGGATGGTCGAGGGCCAGTTGGGAGACTGAGTCCTTCGCCGCAACCACAGGGCACGCCGGCGTCCTCTGTCACGGGGCGGCAACGCGGAAGACCCGATCCGGACACCAGAACGTAACGGTCTCGAAACAAAACCGTCGAAATGTCACGGGACTGTAATGACGCGCCCCTAGCCTGCGCGGCATTCCCACCCCAATGTGACCTTTCCAAGTCATGAACATTGCACCTTCGCGACTCTTCATCGGCCTCGCCCTGGCCCTCACCGCCCCGCTGGCGCACGCCGAGATCAAACTCGACGAGATCGGTGGCATGGAGATCGGCTTCGAGGGCTTGGTCCAGGCCGATGCCACGTGGTTCGACAGCGACCGCGCGGAACTCGCCGACGGCGATCGCGCCACCGACCTGCGCCGTGCCGAACTGGTGCTCAAGGGCGGTATCGGCGAGTTCGACTGGGTAGTCGGCTATGACGCCGCCTCCGAGAAGTGGCTCGACGTGAACGGCAAGTTCGGGCTGGGCGGCGGCCATTACCTGCAGGCCGGCCAGTACAAGCAGCCCCACAGCATGGAAGAGCTGTCGTCGACCAAGAACAACGACTTCATCTCCAAGGCCGCCATCACCAACACCTTCGGCACCGGTCGCCGGCTGGGCGTGGCGTACGGCTATGGCAACGACGCGTGGACCTTCACGGCCAGCGCATTCGGCAACGAGCTGACCGACGGCGGCAACCGCGGCGCCGGCCACGGCCTGCGCGGCACGTTCGCCCCCATCAACGAGGCCGGGCGCATCCTGCATTTCGGCCTTTCCTACGTCGACCGCGACCTCGAAAACAACACCCTGCGCCTGCGCGCCAAGCCGCAGGCCGATCTCTCCGAGCGGCGGTTGGTGGATACCGGCAGCCTGTTCGATGCCGACCGCCTGGCCACCGTCGGCCTGGAAAGCTTCTGGGTCGCGGGCCCGCTGAAGCTGCAGGGCGAGTACATGACCGTCGCCGCCGATCGCACCGGCGGCAGCGAGGACTACCGTGGTGATGGCGCCTACGTCAGCGCGGTCTACAACCTGACCGGGGAGACCTGGGGCTACAAGTCCGGCGTGCCGACCACTGCCAAGCCGGCCGAACCCGCCCGCGGGATGTGGCAGGTGGGCCTGCGCTACGACACCCTGGACCTGGACGACGGGGCGGTGGGCGGGGGCCGGATGGACGCCCTCACCGCCGGGGTGAACTGGTACTGGCGCAAGAACTTCAAGCTGATGCTGGATTACGTCAGCGTCGACTCCGACCGGGCCGGATTGCCGGACGACCCCTCCAGCGTGCAGGCGCGCGTGCAGCTTCACTGGTGAGGTACGCGGACGACAGCCCGGAGAAGTCACTGGACTGACACCGGTACGCCCCCGCGGCCGTCATCGGATTGTCACTTCCGCAGTATCCAATGTCCGGGCGCCCTGGCACGGGATGGCCGGCGCCGCATCGAACCTCGAGCCCTCTCTCCCTCGTCGTTCCCGGCGCGGGCCCTTCACGGGGCCCGCGTTTTTCATTTCAGGCCCGCCAAGACCCTGAATTGCCTGCCATTTCCGGCATAAGACAAAAATGTGGCAACTCATGTCACATGCATGTAACAAAAACATCATTCCATGTCCGAGTCCCACCGGCGCACTGCCGGCCTATCACCCTGGAGCCAACCGATGACCGTTTCCTCGGCACGTACCGCCCTTCTCACCCTCGCCGTCGCACTGGCCATTGCCGCCTGCGGCGGCAATGACGGCGCCCCGGTCGCCGACACCGCCGGCCCGCTGCCGGGCCAGGCCGCGACCAGCAACGACCAGGTCAACGCACAGATCACCGGCGCGGGCGCCACCTTCATCTACCCGCTGCTGTCGAAGTGGTCCGACGAGTACAACAAGGCCACCGGCGCGCGCGTCAACTACCAGTCCATCGGTTCGGGCGGCGGCATCGCCCAGATCAAGGCAGCCACGGTGGACTTCGGGTCCTCTGACAAGCCGCTGCCGCCCGAAGAGCTCGCCGAGGCCGGGCTGGCCCAGTTCCCGTCCGCCATCGGCGGCGTGGTGCCGGTGGTCAACATCGACGGCGTCGAGCCGGGCCAGCTGCGCCTGACCGGCGAGCTGATCGCCGACATCTACCTGGGCAAGGTCACCAACTGGAACGACCCTGCCATCACCTCGCTCAACCCGGGCGTGGCACTGCCCGACACCAAGATCAACGTGATCCACCGTTCCGACGGTTCGGGCACCACCTTCAATTGGGTGAACTACCTGTCCAAGGTCAGTCCGGCGTGGAAGGACACCGTCGGCGAAGGCACCTCGGTGAGCTGGCCCACCGGCGTGGGTGGCAAGGGCAACGAAGGCGTGGCCGCATACGTCAAGCAGATCAAGGGCTCGATCGGCTACGTCGAGCTGGCCTACGCGACCCAGAACGGCATGAGCTACGCCTCCATGCGCAACGCCGCCGGCAACTGGATCGAGCCCAGCGCCGAGTCGTTCCAGGCCGCCGCCGCCAGCGCCGACTGGGCCAACTCGCAGGACTTCAGCCTGGTCATCACCAATGCCCCCGGCGCGGACGCGTGGCCGGTGGCGGCGACCAACTTCATCCTGATGTACAAGCAGCCCAAGGATCCCCAGCGCTCCAAGTCGGCCATCGAGTTCTTCACCTGGGCCTTCGAGAACGGCCAGGCGCAGGCCGATGAGCTGCACTTCGTGCCGCTGCCGGCGCCGCTGGTCGAGCAGGTCGAGGCGTACTGGGCCGAACAGATCAAGCTCTGAATTACAATGCGTTGATCGAAGCAACGCGGAAGGCCGGCACCTCGTCGTCCGGCCTTCCGCACGCTTCAACCAGGGGGCGATCCGTATCGCCCCTGTTGTATTTGCGGGGGTGCCCCGCCTGCAGGACCACCCCGGATCGACGGACGCCCGATGAACGCCACCACCCTGCCCACCGCGCCGCCCGCCTCGCGCGATTCCAAGGACTCGCGCGCCGACACCGGCTTCCGCTGGCTGGTCACCGGGGCCGGCATCCTGGTGCTGCTGTCGCTGGGTGCGGCGGCGTTGTCGATGCTGTGGGGGGGGCGCGCGGCGTTCGAGAAGTTCGGCATCCAGTTCCTCTGGCGCGATGCGTGGAACCCGGTGCTGCAGGACTTCGGCGCGCTGGTGCCGATCTACGGCACCCTGGTCACCGCGGCCATCGCCATGCTGATCGCGGTGCCCATCAGCTTCGGCATCGCCATGTTCCTGACCGAGATCGCCCCGAAGTGGCTGCGTGGGCCGGTCGGTGCGGCGATCGAGCTGCTGGCCGGCATCCCGTCGATCATCTACGGCATGTGGGGCCTGTTCGTGCTGGTGCCGTTCCTGGCCGAGCACGTCTACCCGTGGGTGGACGAGCACATGGGCGGGCTGCCGCTACTGGGTGCGCTGTTCTCCGGCCCGCCGCTGGGCCTGGGCATGGGCACCGCCGGGCTGGTGCTGGCGATCATGGTCATCCCGTTCGTCTCCTCGGTCATGCGCGAGGTGTTCCTGACCGTGCCGGGGCGGCTGAAGGAGTCGGCCTACGCGCTGGGTTCCACCACCACCGAGGTGGTCTGGGACGTGGTGCTGCCCTATACCCGCTCGGCGGTGATCGGCGGCATCTTCCTGGGCCTGGGCCGGGCGCTGGGCGAAACCATGGCGGTGACTTTCGTGCTGGGCAATGCCCACCGCCTGACCACGTCGCTGCTTGAGCCGGGCAACTCGATCGCCGCGACCATCGCCAACGAGTTCGCAGAGGCCGATTCACCGATGTACCTGTCCTCGCTGATCGCGCTGGGCTTCGTCCTGTTCCTGGTGACCTTCGTGGTGCTGACCATTGCGCGGTTGATGCTGCGCCAGCTGGCCCGCCGGGAGGGCAACTGATGAGCGCCTCCCTTTACCGCAAGCGGCGCGCCAAGGACGTCATCGCACGGGTGCTGGCGTTCGCGGCCACGGTGTTCGGCCTGTTCTGGCTGGTGTGGATCCTGTGGACCACGCTCAGCAAGGGCCTGGGTTCGCTCAACCTTGCCCTTTTCACCGAAATGACCCCCCCGCCCGGCGACGAGGGTGGCCTGCTCAATGCCTTCTTCGGCAGTGCGGTGATGAGTCTGATGGGGATCCTGATCGGCGCGCCGGTCGGCGTGCTGGCCGGTACGTTCCTTGCCGAGTACTCGCAGAAGACCTGGATGAACCGCCTCGGCGAGACCGTCCGCTTCGTCAACGACATCCTGCTGTCCGCCCCGTCCATCGTGCTGGGTCTGTTCGTCTACACCCTTGTGGTGGCTCAGATGGGCCACTTCTCCGCGCTGGCAGGCGCGATCGCGCTGGCGTTCATCGTGTTGCCGGTGGTGGTGCGCACCACCGACGAGATGCTGCGGCTGGTCCCCAGCCAGATGCGCGAGGCCGCCCTGTCGCTGGGCGTGCCGCAGTGGAAGGTGATCGTGCAGGTGCTGTACCGCTCGTCGATGCCGGGCATCGTCACCGGCATCCTGCTGGCGCTGGCACGCATCTCCGGCGAGACCGCGCCGCTGCTGTTCACCGCGCTCAACAACCAGTACTGGTCCAGCAACATCCTGGCCCCGATGGCCAACGTGCCGGTGGTGATCTTCCAGTACGCGATGAGCCCGTACGAGAACTGGCATACCCTCGCCTGGGCCGGCGCGTTCATCCTGACCATGTTCGTGCTGGCCGTCAGCATCATCGCGCGGCTGGTCGTCGCCCGGGGCCGGATCTCCCATGACTGACCTCGCCACGCCCTCCCGCCCCCGCTCCCACGACGCCCGGACCCCGGCCATGAACGATGCCCGCCTCAACCTTGCCACGCGCGAACGCGCCGACACCGGTGACGCCACGCCCGTCAAGCTCGCCGCGCGCGGACTGGACTTCCACTACGGCGACTTCAAGGCGCTCAATTCGATCAACCTGGAAATCCCGGAAAAGCAGGTGACCGCGCTGATCGGCCCGTCGGGCTGTGGCAAGTCGACCCTGCTGCGCGTGTTCAACCGGATCTACGCGCTGTATCCGAAGATGGTCGCCAGCGGGGAGGTGCTGCTGGACGGGGAGAACATCCTCGACCCCAAATACCCGATGAACCGGCTGCGCAGCAAGGTCGGCATGGTGTTCCAGAAGCCGGTGCCGTTCCCGATGACGATCTTCGAGAACGTCGCCTACGGCATCCGCCACCACGAGAAGCTGTCCAAGTCCGAAATGAACGACCGGGTCGAGCACGCCCTGCGCCAGGCCGCACTGTGGGACGAGGTCAAGGAAAAGCTCGGCCAGAGCGCGCTGGGCCTGTCGGGCGGCCAGCAGCAGCGCCTGTGCATCGCCCGCGCGGTCGCGCTCAGGCCCGACGTGCTGCTGCTGGACGAGCCGACCTCGGCGCTGGACCCGATCTCCACCAGCCGCATCGAACAGCTGGTCGAGGAGTTGAAGAAGAGCTACACGATCGCGATCGTGACCCACAACATGCAGCAGGCCGCGCGCGTGTCGGACTACACTGCCTTCATGTACCTGGGCGACCTGGTCGAGCACGGTGAAACCGGCCTGATCTTCTCCAACCCGTCCAAGCAGCAGACCGAGGACTACATCACCGGCCGGTTCGGCTGACCTCGCCCCGCCCGGGACACGAACATGGGAATCCACATGCACGACCACATCCTCAAGAGCCACGACGAAGAGCAGAAGCGGCTCCTCGACGAGACCCTGCGCATGGGCGAGATGGCCGCCTCGCAGCTCGAGGCCGCGCTTGACGTGGTCAAGCGCCGCGACGACAAGGCCGCCCAGCGCATCATCGCCAACGACGACGCGCTGGATGCGCTCGAGCAGGAAATCAGCCACGACGTCATGAAGCTGGCGCTGCGCGGGCCGATGGCGCGCGACCTGCGCGAGATCCTGGCCGCGATCCGCGTCGCCTCGGACATCGAGCGCATCGGCGATTACGCAGCCAACGTCGCCAAGCGCTCGACCGCCCTGAACCTGGCGCCACCCCTGCCCCAGGTCAGCGGCCTGCATGCGATCGGCACCCTGGCGGTGAAGCAGCTGCGCGACGTGCTGACCGCCTACCGCGACAGCGACGTCGAAGCCGCACAGCGCATCCGCGAGCGCGACGCGGAGATCGACACCGCGTACACCGCGCTGTTCCGCGAGCTACTGACCTACATGATGGAGGACGCCCGCGCGATCACCCCCTGCACGCACCTGCTGTTCATGGCCAAGAACATCGAGCGGGTCGGCGACCACGCCACCAACATCGCCGAGAACGTGTGGTTCCTGGTCAAGGGCGAGGAACAGCTGCCGCCACGCGAGAAGCGCGACGAGAGCAACACCGTCGCCCCCTGATGGGTCGGATGCCGGCCGACCATGCCCCCGGGCGTGCCGCGGCGGTGAGGGCTCCCTGCAGGGCGGACCGGCGACGGCCCGCCCTTTCCATTGGCTGCATCCGCACCGCGCCCCGCCACGAACCTGCCTTGGACCGCCGGAACCCGGTGGCACCCGGCCTTTCGGGCCTCGACGCGCGCCCGCCTGGCGCCAACCGTCGCCGCGGTAACGGTTTGCTAACCAGGGGTTGGGGTTGGCGGGTGTCTAATACCGGGCGCGGTGGCCAACCACCGACTCCAATCAATCCAAAGGAACTGCCATGTCCAAGACCATCAACAAGCCCGTTGCCCTGACTGCCGCCCTTCTCGGCGGCCTGGCCCTGTCCACGTCCGCCTTTGCCATGAGCGACCTGGCCGGTGGCTATCTGCTGGGTGCCCACGAAGCCGGTGCGCACAAGGACGCCGAGGGCAAGTGCGGCGAAGGCAAGTGCGGGGGCAGCGGCCACTCCATGGACGCCGTGGACACCGACGGCGACGGCAGCATCTCGCAGGCCGAGTTCGCCGCCGCCCATGAAGGCAACGCCGACCGCTTCGGGACCTACGACACCAACAGCGACGGCGCGATCGATGCCGCCGAGCTCAAGACCGCCCACGAGGGCAAGTGTGGCGAGGGCAAGTGCGGCAACGCCGACGCCGAGGCCGCCGCCAAGGCCGACATGGAAGGCAAGTGCGGTGAGGGCAAGTGCGGCGGCGCCAAGGCGGCCGACGAGAAGGTGGACCCGAAGGCCGACATGGAAGGCAAGTGTGGCGAAGGCAAGTGCGGCGGCTCCAGGTAAAGCCGCGCCCCGCCCCCGGCCGGTCGTGAGTTGACCGGTCGTGGGCGGACTGCACACCCCGCTGCCGAACGCGGCAGGACTCGGCCTGCGGCGGGCCCTGCTGGGCCCGCTGCGCGCCGCGCCGTCGCACGACTTGCCGGGGCGGGACTTCGACTTCCTGGAATGCGCGCCGGAAAACTGGATCGGCGTGGGTGGCGTGCTGGGCGAGGCGCTGGATGACCTGTCCAGCCGCCACCCGCTCACCTGCCACGGCCTGTCGCTGTCCCTTGGCGGGTTCGCGCCGCTGGATGAGACCTTCCTCGCGCGCGTGCGCAAGTTCCTCGACCGCCACCGGGTGGCGCTCTACAGCGAACACCTGAGCTACTGCGCCGACGACGGGCAGCTGTACGACCTGCTGCCGATCCCGTTCACCGAAGAGGCCGTGCACCACGTCGCCGCGCGGATCCGGCAGACCCAGGACATCGTCGGGCGCCGCATCGCGGTGGAGAACGCCTCCTACTACGCGTTGCATCCGCTGGACGCCGGCACGTTGCCGATGTCGGAGCTGGACTTCACCAACGCGGTGCTGGCCGAGGCCGACTGCGACCTGCTGCTGGACGTCAACAACGTCTACGTCAACGCGGTCAACCACGGCTACGACGCGACTGCATTCATGGCCGGCCTGCCCGGCGAGCGCATCGCCTGCATCCACGTGGCCGGCCATTTCGACGAGGCCGACGACCTCAAGATCGATACCCACGGGGCGCCGGTCAAGGCCGCGGTCTGGGACCTTCTCGCCGGCGCCTACGCGCGCTTCGGCGTCCGCCCCACCCTGCTGGAGCGCGATTTCAACTTCCCGCCGTATGCCGAGCTGGTCTCGGAGCTGGCGACCGTGCGCCAGCTGCAGGCCGCGGCCCACGCGCAGCCCGCGACGACCCGCGCCCGTGCCTGATGCGCCCGCACGGCTGCGCGAGCAGCAACTGCGCCTGACCCGGCACCTTCGCGACCCGCAAGGCCAGCCCGCTCCGGACGGCATGGATGACCGGCGCCTGCAGGTGTACCGAGAGCTGCTGTTCAACAACCTCGCCTCGCTGCTGGAGGGCAACTTCCCGGTGATACGAAAGGTGCTGGGCGAGGACGGATGGACGTCGCTGGTGCGCGCCTTCCATCGCGACCACCGCTGCCAGACGCCGCTGTTCCCCGAGATCGCGCGGGAATTCCTGCGCTATCTCGAGGCGACACCGGACATCAGCCCCGGGTTCCTGCCGGAGCTGGCGCACTACGAGTGGGTCGAACTGGCCCTACAGATCCATGAAGCCACCGCTCCTGAGCCCGACCCGTCACCGATGGACGACGCCGATCTGCTGGATGGCCCGCTGGCGGTGACACCCTTGGCATGGCCGCTGGCCTACCGCTGGCCGGTGCACCGCATCTGCCCGGATTTCCAGCCCGAATCCCCGCCCCCGGTCCCCACCCTGCTGCTGTTGAGGCGCCAGTCCGATGGCAGCGTGCGGTTCTCCGAGCTCAGTGCACTGGCCTGGCGCCTGCTGGAACGCATCGCCGAATCGCCCTCGCTCACCGGGCGCCAGCAGCTCCAGCAGCTCGCCGAAGAAGCGCGGGTGGCCGACCCCGGGGAGTTCCTTGTCCAGGGCGCTGCGTTGCTGCGCCAGATGCGCGGCAGCGGCGTGGTGGCGCCGGCGGCGGCGATTGCCGACTGAACACGTCGTCCCGCAGCCCGCCCCCCGCCGTCTGCTAGGCTTTCCCGATGCATGCCCCCACGCCCGCCCCGGCCGCCGACGCGCAGCCGGCGCCCAACCTGTTGCCTATGGCCGCCCGTTTCCGCGGCTACCTGCCGGTGGTGGTGGACGTGGAGACCGGTGGGTTCGACTGGAACCGGCATGCCCTGCTTGAGATCGCCTGCGTGCCACTGGAGCTGGACGAGTCCGGCCGGCTGGTGCTGGGCGAGACCGCCTGCGCCCACCTGGACCCCGCCCCGGGCATGGAGATCGACCCCAAGTCGCTGGAAATCACCGGCATCCGCCTGGACCATCCGTTCCGCTTTTCCAAGCCCGAGCGCGAGGCCTTGGACCACGTGTTCGCACCGGTTCGCGCCGCGCTCAAGAAGCATGGCTGCCAGCGCGCGATCCTGGTCGGCCACAACGCGCACTTCGACCTCAACTTCCTCAATGCGGCCGTCACCCGCTGCGGCCACAAGCGCAACCCTTTCCACCCGTTCAGCGTGTTCGACACCGTGACCCTTGCGGGCGTCGCGCTGGGCCAGACCGTGCTGGCACGCGCGGTCGCCGCCGCCGGCCTGGACTGGAACGCGGACGAAGCACACTCGGCCGTCTATGACGCCGAACGCACGGCCGAGCTGTTCTGCCGGATCGTCAATGCCTGGCCGGCGCCGCCGGCGCCCGGCGCCGCGACGCCAGCCGCGTCCTGACACGGACGCTGGCCTAACCGCCATTGCGTGTCCCGCCGCTACGGCGTGGCCAGCTTCAAGCCCACCAGGCCTGCCACGATCAGCGCGAGGCTGCCGATGCGCAGCGCGTTGACCGGCTCGTTGAACAGCACCACGCCCAGAATCACCGTACCCACCGCGCCGACGCCGACCCAGATGGCATAGGCGGTGCCGACCGGGAGCGACTTCATGGCGATGCCGAGCAGCCCCAGGCTGACGGCCATGGCCGCGACGGTACCCACCGTCGGCCACAGCCGGGTGAACCCTTCGGTGTACTTCAGGCCGATCGCCCAGCCGACTTCGAACAGGCCGGCTAGGACAAGGATGATCCAGGGCATGGCGGGACTCCTGACAGGTCCGGGGTCGTCCCCGATCGCGTGAGGGGCCGTCGGGTCGTCCCGGCGGCTGTACTGCTGGATGCGGGCTTGGCCTCGGCGTTGGCTTCGCCCCCACCTCCAGTCGGCACGCCCTGTAGGAGCGGCTTCAGCCGCGAGTACGATTCCACGAAACCCGTCTTGTAGGAGCGACGTGAGTCGCGACCGCGCAACTCCGCCGATGGGCGTGGTCGCGACTCACGTCGCTGCTACGGGGTTGCTCCAGGAAACGCGTCGCGGCTGAAGCCGCTCCTGCACTGTGGTTCGGCTCACGCCTGGCGCTGGCGTACGGCTTCGAACAGCGTCACGCCCGAGGCGACCGACACGTTGAGGCTCTCAACGCCGGCGCCTGCGCCCGGCATCGGGATCGACACCAGGCCGTCGCAGTTCTCGCGGGTCAGGCGACGCAGGCCGTCGCCCTCGCCGCCCAGCACCAGGGCAACGTTGCCACGCAGGTCCACCGAGTACAGCGACGCGTCCGCCTCGCCCGCCAGGCCGTACAGCCACACGCCCAGCTTCTGCAGCTCGCGCATGGTGCGGGCCAGGTTGGTCACCGACACCACCGGCACCGTATCGGCCGCACCCGCCGAGGTCTTGCGCACCGTCGCATTGACCTGCACCGCCTTGTCCTTGGGGATCACCACGGCGGTGGCGCCCGCGGCAGCCGCGCTGCGCAGGCACGCGCCCAGGTTGTGCGGGTCCTGCACGCCATCGAGCACCAGCAGCAACGCGCGCCCTTCGGCGGCCTCGACCAGGCCCTGCAGGTCACCCTCGCCGTATGTCTTCGCGGCGGCATAGCGCGCGACCACGCCCTGGTGGCGCAGGTTGCCGGTGACGCCATCCAGCGCCTGGGTGGCAACCCGGCGCACGTCGATGTCGCGGCGGCGCGCGTTCTCTTCGATCTCCACCAGACGCGGATTTTTCGCCCCGGCCTCGACCATCACCTCGCGCACGTTGGCCGCGTCGTGCTCGATGGCGGCGGCGACGGCGTTGATGCCGGCGATCCATTGTTTCTGGCTCATGGGAGGGCGTGTGTCGAGGGGGGCGCCATTGTAGGCCGGGGCGCCGGGCGGGGGGTCCCCCCCGGCGCTCCCGGCAGTCGAAAACCGCCACCAACCCACCCCCGATGCGGGGACAGCGAGTCGCGCCCGGCGGCCTGCGGACGAGGTCGCGACTCACGTCGCTCCTACACGTGCTCCCGGACGACCGGTTCTCCGGGACGTCGAGCTCCGCGGCTGACGCTCCGAAAGGGCCCCGCGGTAGCGAGACCTGCGACCCGGGTCAGGCCTGCGGCGTTACCCGGGCCATGGGAACCGCATCAATACGACTGCTTGCGGCGCTTGGCGGGCTGGCCGCGCGGCGGCGGCGGCTTGGTGTCGCGGTTCTCGGCCAGCTTGAAGTCGATCTTGCGCTCCTCGACGCTGGCCTTCATCACGATGATGCTGGCCCGGTCGCCGAGCCGGAACTCGCGGCCCGTGCGCTGGCCGGTCAGGGTCTTGCGGATCGGGTCGAAGTGGTAATAGTCGTGCGGCAGCTGGGTCACGTGCACCAGGCCGTTGACCTTGGAGTTGTCCAGCTCGATGAACAGACCGAAGCTGGTCACGCCGCTGATCACGCCGTCGAACTCCCCACCCACGTGCTGCTCCATCCACGCTGCGCGGTAGCGCTCGTCGACCTCGCGCTCGGCTTCTTCCGCCCGGCGCGAACGCTCCGAGCATTGCAGCGCGAGTTGCGCCATCGCGCTGGGCGAGTACTTGAACTTCTCCGGCTTCACCCCCGACAGCGCGTGCTTGATCGCCCGGTGCACCAGCAGGTCCGGGTAGCGCCGGATCGGCGAGGTGAAGTGCGCGTACGCCTCCAGCGCCAGGCCGAAGTGGCCGATGTTCTCGGGCTGGTACACCGCCAGGCTCTGGCTGCGCAGCAGCACCGACTCCAGCAGCGGCGCGTCGGGACGCTCGCGGATGGTGCGCAACAGCTGGGTGAAGTCGCGTGGCTGCACCTTCGACCACGTCGGCATCCGCAGCTTGAACTCCTTCAGGAACTCGAGCAGGTCGGTGTACTTCTGCTCCGGCGGGCGGTCGTGGATGCGGTACGGCGCGGGCACCTCGGCATCGATCAGGAACAGCGCCGCCTGCACGTTGGCCGCGATCATGCATTCCTCGATCAGCTTGTGCGCGTCATTGCGCTGGATCATGCCGGCCTGGGTGACCTCGCCCTTGGGACCCAGCACGAACCGCACCTCGCTGGACTCGAACTCGATCGCGCCGCGCTTGGTGCGCGCCTTGGCCAGCACCTCGTAGAGCTGGTGCAGGCGCTGGATCTGCGGGAGCAGCCCGCCGATCCGGCCCAGCGCATCCTCGCGCTCGTCGTCGGTGGCGTCGTCGCCCACCGCGTGCCAGACCTGGGTGTAGGTCAACCGTGCGTGCGAGTGCATCACCGCTTCGTAGAACTTCGACGAGGTGACCTCGCCCTTGCGGTCGACCTGCATGTCGCAGACGAAACACAGCCGGTCGACCTTGGGCTTGAGCGAGCAGATGCCGTTGGACAGGGTCTCGGGCAACATCGGCACGACAAAGCCGGGGAAGTAGACCGAGGTGGCGCGGCGCGTGGCCTCATCGTCCAGCGGCGTGCCCGGGCGCACGTAATGCGAGACGTCGGCAATGGCGACCAGCAGCCGGAAACCATCGCGGTTGGGTTCGCAATACACCGCGTCGTCGAAATCCTTCGCGTCCTCACCATCGATGGTGACCAGCGGCAGGTCGCGGATGTCCACCCGCGCCTTGATGTCCGCCGCCTGCACGTCCAGCGGCACCGCCGCTGCCTCGTCCAGTACCGGCTGTGGGAACTCGTGCGGTATGTCGTGGCCGTGGATGGCCGCCTGCACCGCGAGCGAGGCGGTAAGGCGCTCGCCCAGCACCGTCAGGATGCGGCCCATGGGCGGGCGGCGCCCATCCGGGGCTCGGGTGAGTTCGCACACCACCAGCTGCCCGGCCTGCGCTTCGCCGCGCGCTTCAGGCGGGATCATGATGTTGCGCTGGATGCGGCGGTCATCGGGCTCGACGTAGCTCACCCCGTCCTCGGAGGTGAACCGGCCGATCAGGCGGTTGAGCCGACGCTCCAGCACCTCGACGATCGCGCCCTCGCGTCGCCCGCGGCGGTCCACGCCGGTGACGCTGGCCAGCACGCGGTCGCCGTGCATGACCTTGCGCATCTCGAACGGGGGCAGGAACAGGTCGTCGCCGGTACCCGCATCGGGGCGCAGGAAGCCGAAGCCATCGGGATTGGCGATCACGGTGCCGGGCACCAGGTCGGCCTGCGCGGCCGGTACGAACGCGCCGCGCCGGTTCTGCAGCAATTGGCCGTCGCGGACCATGGCGCGCAGCCGCGCGCTCAGTGCGTCGAAGCGTTCCGGATCGGTCAGCGACAGTTTGGCAGCCAGCGCGTCGGCTTCCATCGGCCCGTCGGAGGCGGCGAGCATCTGCAGGATCATTTCGCGACTGGCGATGGGCTGCTCGTAGCGGGCGGCCTCGCGCTCGGCATAGGGGTCGTGCAGGCCGCCCTTGCCGTGGCTCGGCGGCGGCGTGCGCGTGCCCTTGGGGGGCGGCTCGGGCAGCCAGCCCGGCGCCTTGCGGCCCGGGCCCGGGCCGGCGCCCTTGGCCTTGCCCGGCGCGCCCCCCTTGCGGGGGCCCCGGGAGGGCGCGGTGCCCTTGGGGGTGTTGCCGGTGGAACCGCCGGACGAGCGCCGGGTCGACTTGCTGGGGGTCTTCTTGGTCATCCGGACATGGTCGCACAGCGCCGCCAAGGTGGCGTCGAACGGTGGCGCCGGGAAGGGAGCCGGAGAACGGGGACGCGGCCCGGCGCGGGTCAGTCGCGCAGCGTCAGCGTCGGGTTCTCGTCGATGGTGCCGTCGCCCTTGAGGAGCACGAAGCGGCCGTCCGGCGCGAACAGAACCGGGACCGGGTCCTGGAACAGCGGCCGGCGCACGAAGCGCAGGCTCCAGCGGAACTGCTCCATGGTCGCCAGCGTCTTGAGTTGCGCGGGAGACAGAGCCTCGCGCAACGCGGCGCTTTCGATCTCGCCGCGCTTGGCTTTCCTGCGCTCGCGTTCAGTCATCCCCGGCCCGGATGCATGTCCCGTGCCAGTGTCGCGACGGGGTGCTTCAGGCCGCGTGAATCCATGCCGCGGATGAGAATCGCCGCCAAATGGACGCGGCAACGCGGATCTCGATGACCCGCACCCCGATGCCGCCGAAGCGGACGTCGCCTCCTTCCATCATGGCCGTAGGCGACCCGCACGGAATGTGCGACGACCCGCAGCGCTCGGTCTGCACGGGCGGCCGGACACCCCTGCCGCCGTCCCGGCGGCGCAGGCATGATGCGAGGGCCGCCGCAGGCCGCAGCGCGCCACCACAGGGGCGGATTCGCGCCATGCATACGCGCCCTGCGCCAGCGTGGGGCGTTGACGAGGACATCCGCAGTGCCGCGCGTGTCTGTTTCTGCGGGACAGTTCCCGCCCCTCCAGGAGACATGGAAACCCTGCATGGCATACGTGAATCGAAAGACCGTGCTGGTCCTGGCCCTGCTGGCCGGGGCTGCCCTGGCCGCGATGGCCGGCCTGGTCTGGTCCGGCTTCTACAACGTCGCCGCGGACGACCCGCATTCGGCGCCGGTCTACAGCCTGCTGGCGACCATGCGCGACCGCTCCATCCAGGCCCGCGCGGGTGAACTCGAGATACCCGCGGACCTCATGGATCGCGCGCGCATCGTGCAGGGCTCCGGGAACTACGATGCCATGTGCATGGAGTGCCACCTGGCCCCCGGCATGGACGGGACCGAACTCAGCCGGGGCCTGTATCCCTCGCCGCCGGACCTGACCCGCAGCGCCGTCGATGCCGCGGAAGCGTTCTGGGTCATCAAGCACGGCATCAAGGCGTCGGGCATGCCGGCATGGGGCCAGAGCATGGACGACGCATACGTCTGGAACATGGCGGCGTTCCTGCAGGTGTTGCCTGGCCTGGACCCGGCGCAGTACCAGGCAATGGTCGACAGCAGCGGGGGGCACGAGCACGGCGGAGGTGAAACCCAACCCCACGCACACGCTCCGGGTGTTTCCGCCGACCACCACGATGCAGCTCCGGCCAGGTCGGAAGAGGGCAGGCCGGAAGCGGCGCAGGACAGCCCCGTACACGACCACCCACCCGGCACGCCCGCCAACCACCACGATGCACCTTCCGCCAAGGCCGACGCGCGCCTGCGCCAACCCGGGAATGACGGCCCGGCGCACGCGCACCCGCCCGGCACACCTGCCGACCACCACGCCACGGCCCCTGGCGCGAAGCCGATTGCGCAGCCAGAAGCACCGCCGCCGCAGCCGGAGTCGCACGCGGGCCACGACCACGACCACTGAGTGCCGGACGCGTTCGAGCAGGAACGGCGCCGCATCGGCCATCGGAGACCACATGACCCGGCCGCGGAGAGCGGACGAGCAATGCCGGTCCCCGCGCCGGATCCGGGAGTCCCGCCGGGGCGTCCTGGCGCAGCACCGGAGATCCGCCCCCGCGGGTCCTTCGGCCGTTCCACTCCCCCAAGAAAAAGGAGCACACCCCCATGAGCCACCACCTTACCCAGGCCGTCCGTGACTGCATCGCCGCCTGCAACGACTGCGCGACCGAATGCGGCAACTGCTTCAGCCACATGGTCGGCAAGGAAAGCAGCAACGACTGCCCCGCCTGCTGTATCGAATGCGCGGACCTGTGCCGCCTGAGCGCCGACGCCCTCGCTCGCAACAGCCCCTTTGCCAAGGAAATCTGCGAACTGTGCGCCAAGGTCTGCGAGTGGTGCGCCGAGCAGTGCGCGGCCCACGACATGGAGCATTGCAAGCGGTGCGCCGAGGCCTGCCGTCGTTGCGCTGAAGCGTGCCGTAGCATGGCGTGATCGACCCGGGGCCCACGCCCCCCGGCACGCGTTGGACTTCCCGTGCCGGGCGCGAGCCCGGCGCTGGGCCTGCGGCGTTCCGGGGATGGCCGCCCACGGGTAGGAAAGATCACCGCGGTAGAGCCAGGAGCCCAACGATGATCGACCCTGACACCACCCCGTCCCCCGGCGCGAACCCGGTGGACGCGCGATCGCCGCGTGATCCTGCGCGCGACCCGGTCTGCGGCATGCAGGTCGATCCCGACACGGCCCGACACCATTCGCAGGTGCAAGGCACCGACGTCTACTTCTGCTCGGCGCGCTGCAAGTCGCGCTTCGACGGCGACCCGGCCCGCTACCTCGATCCGTCATCGGCGCCTGCCGTGGACGCGGCCCCGCCAGGCGCCATCTACACCTGCCCGATGCATCCGCAGATCCGACAGCAGGGTCCGGGCACCTGCCCCATCTGCGGCATGGCGCTGGAGCCGGAGATGCCCTCGCTGGACGAGGAAGAGAATCCGGAACTGCGCGACTTCTCGCGGCGCTTCTGGTGGACATTGCCGTTCACGCTGGCGGTACTGGTGCTGGCCATGGCGGGTCCCGCGCTGGCGTGGCCGCCACACGACACACGCGCCTGGGTCGAACTGGGGCTGGCAACCCCCGTGGTGCTGTGGGCGGGAATGCCGTTCTTCCAGCGATGCGTGCAGTCGATCCGCAACCGCAGCCCCAACATGTGGACGCTGATCGGCGTGGGTGTCGCGGCGGCGTTCGGCTACAGCGTGGTGGCCACGGTGGCACCGGGCCTGTTCCCGGATTCGTTCCGCGAGCACGGCCGCGTGGGCGTGTACTTCGAGGCCGCGGCGGTCATCGTCTCGCTCACCCTGCTGGGCCAGCTGCTGGAGCTGCGCGCCCGCGCCAGTACCGGCGCGGCGATCAAGGCGTTGCTGGGGCTGGCGCCCAAGACCGCGCGCCGCCTGCAGCCCGACGGCACCGAAGCCGACGTCGCGCTGGACCAGGTCCGCGAAGGCGACCGCCTGCGGGTGCGCCCCGGCGAGAAGGTCCCGGTCGACGGCACGGTCGAGGAGGGCAGCAGCAGCGTCGACGAGTCCATGCTCACCGGCGAGCCGATGCCGGTCGGCAAGAAGCCCGGCGACACCGTGATCGGCGCCACCATGAACACCACCGGCGCCCTGGTGATCCGTGCCGACCGGGTGGGCGACGGCACCGTGCTGTCTCAGATCGTGCAACTGGTGGCCCAGGCGCAGCGTTCGCGCGCACCCATGCAGCGCATGGCGGACAAGGTGGCCTACTGGTTCGTCCTGGCGGTGGTGGCCGTCGCCCTGGCGACCTTCCTGGCGTGGGGGCTGTTCGGCCCGGAGCCGGCGTGGACGTTCGCGGTGCTCAATGCGGTGTCGGTGCTGATCATCGCGTGCCCGTGCGCGCTGGGGCTGGCCACGCCGATGTCGATCATGGTTGCCACCGGTCGCGCTGCACAGCAGGGCGTGCTGTTCCGCGACGCCGAGGCGATCGAGCGGTTCCGCACCATCGATACGCTGGTGGTGGACAAGACCGGCACGTTGACCGAGGGCCGGCCGGCGTTCCGCACCGTGGTCCCCGTGGGTGGCCACGCCGGCGACGAGGTGATCCGCATCGCGGCGAGCCTGGACCAGGCCAGCGAACACCCGCTGGCGGAGGCGATCGTGGCGGAGGCGCACGCGCGCGGGCTCGCCCTGCTCCCGTCCGCGGACTTCGAGTCGACCACCGGGATTGGCGTGCGCGGCACGGTCGACGGCCGCACGGTGGCGATCGGCAACTCCGCGCTCATGGACGAATTGGGCATCGACCTTGCACCCGTGCGCGAGGGCGCCGATGCGCTGCGCGGCGAAGGCGCCAGCGTCATGCATGTGGTCGCCGATGGACGACTGCTGGGCATCATCGCGGTAGCCGACCGCATCAAGGAGTCCACGCCGGCGGCGATCACCGAACTGCGCGACGCGGGACTGCGACTGGTGATGGCGACCGGTGATGGCATCGCCACCGCCCGGCACGTCGCCGACCGCCTGGGGATCGACGAGGTGCATGGCGAAGTGCGGCCGGCCGACAAGGTCGCCCTGGTCCAGCGGCTGCGCAGCGAAGGCCACCGCGTGGCCATGGCGGGCGACGGCATCAATGACGCCCCGGCGCTGGCGGCGGCCGATATCGGCATCGCGATGGGCACCGGCACCGACGTGGCGATGTCCAGTGCCCAGGTCACCCTGGTCAAGGGCGACCTGCGCGGGATCGCCAGGGCGCGCCTGCTGTCTGAGGCGACGGTGGCCAACATGCGCCAGAACCTGACCTTCGCGTTCCTCTACAACGCGCTTGGCGTGCCGCTGGCGGCAGGCGTCCTGTACCCGCTGACCGGCTGGTTGCTGACCCCCATGATCGCGGCGCTGGCGATGAGCCTGAGTTCGGTCTCGGTCGTGGCCAACGCGCTCCGGCTGGGTCGCCGCGCATCGCCACCGACCCTCGCGCCCCGTCCCGCCCCGGCCGTCCCGGACCACTGAACCCGGGCTCCGCCTCGCCTACCGAACACGCGTTCCGTTCCGGAGGGCCCCTGCCGCGAGCCGGTCAGACCCCGCTGGGCGCGCGCACCGTGACCCATGTCGGGGCATGGTCACTGGCCTTGTCCTGGAGCCGCACCCAGCGGTCCACGCCGGCCTCCTGCAGGTCCTTGGCGAGCACCGGATTGAGCAGCAGGTGGTCGATGCGCAGGCCACGGTCGCGCTCGGCGTGCTGGCGGAAATAGTCCCAGAACGTGTAGACCACGCGCTCACCGCTCGACTGCCGCAGCGCATCCGTCCAGCCCTGTTCCACGATCGATTCGAAGGCCTCCCGGACCTCGGGCTGGATCAGTGCGTCCTTGCGCCACGCCTTCGGGTCGTAGACGTCGATATCCGTGGGGATGACGTTGAAGTCGCCCAGCAGGGCGACCGGATGGGGCAGCCCGACCAGCGTCTTCGCATGGCGCGCCAACCGCTGCATCCACTGCAACTTGTAGTCGTACTTGGGGCCCGGCCGCGGGTTGCCGTTGGGCAGGTAGATGCTGGCCACCACGATGCCGTGGATGGCCGCCTCGATATAGCGGGCCTGCGCGTCCGAGGCATCGCCAGGCAGGGCGCGGCGGCTCTCGACCGGCACCGCGCCGCGCGCCAGCAACGCCACGCCGTTCCACGAGCGCTGCCCCTGCCAGATCGCGCCGTAGCCGGCGGAATCCAGTTCCGCCGCCGGGAACGCGGTGTCGACCGCCTTCAATTCCTGCAACGCGACGATGTCGGGCTGCTCCCGGCCGAGCCAGTCCAGCAGGTTCGGCAACCGCGTGCCGATGCCGTTGACGTTGTACGTCGCCAGTTTCAGGGTCTTCCGGGGTGCCATTGGGACTCCTTTCGCGCGCGGGCCCTGCCCGCCGATGCCGGCCTCGAACGTAAGCGAGCACCGCTCCGGGCAAGGTGAACCCGGCCGCGATGGACGTACCGGGCCGATGCACGCGCTGGGCGCAATGTCGGGCCGGGCCCTGCGGCCGGGCGTGAAGTGGATGCGGTGACCACCGGGGCGGTGTATATGATGCCGGCATGGGTTCCGACTCCTTTCCCATCCCGCCGGACGAGGACGCGCGCCTTGCGGACCTGGCGTCCTTCGATATCCTCGACAGCGCCTCGGAGCTCGACCTCGACGACATCGCGGCGCTCGCCGCGCAGGTGTGCGACACGCCGATCGCCACCATCACCTTCGTCGACGGCACCCGGCAATGGTTCAAGGCCAGGATCGGGCTGGACATGGACCAGACCCCACGCGAGGTCGCCTTCTGCGCCCACACCCTGATGCACCACGAGGTGCTGGTCGTGGCCGACGCGCAGCTGGACCCGCGGTTCCGGGACAACCCGATGGTGCTCGCCGCCCCCTTCCTGCGCTTCTACGCCGGCTATCCCCTGGTGACGTCCGCCGGCTCTGCGGTCGGGACGGTGGCGGTCATGGATCGCGTGCCGCGACAGCTGACGGCGCACCAGCATTTCGCGCTGCAGGTCATGGCGCAGCAGGTAGTGAAATGGCTGGAGTTGCGCCGCGCGGTGCGACGCCTGCAGGACACCGTGGTGGAGCGCGACCAGGTCAATCGCGAATTGCATGAGGTCAAGCACCAGCTGGAAGACGAGGTGGCCCGCAAGTCCAAGGCCCTGGACAGGGCCGCAAGCCGGCAGGCCCGGGCGGAGCTGCTGTACACCTCGGTCTGGGACACCACGTCCGACGCGATCGTGATCATGGACCGCCACAGCACCATCCGCTTCGCCAATCCCAGCGTGCTGGCGCTGTTCGGACATGAGCACGAGGCCCTCATCGGCCAGCCGCTCGCGCTGCTCCAGCCCGAACGGCTGCGCGCCCGCCACCTGGCCGGCTTGCAGCGCTACCTCGACACTGGCGTGCGCCGACTGGACTGGCGTTCGACCGAGGCCGTCGCGCTCAAACGTGACGGCAGCGAACTGCCCATCGAAGTTTCGTTCTCTGAAATCGAGCTGGGCGGCGAGGTGCATTTCGTCGGCATGTTCCGCGACATCACCGACCGCAAGCACGCCGAACAGGTCATCTTCGAAGAGAAGGAGCGTGCGCAGGCGACGCTGGGGGCCATTGCCGACGGCGTGATCGTCGTCGACCAGGCCGGCACCGTGACCTACCTCAACCCGACTGCCGAACTACTGACCGGCCTCAGCGCAGCACGGGCAATCGGGCGCAGCCACGGCGACGTGCTGGCGCTGGAGGATGCGCAGGGCGAGCCGGAGTCGCTGGACAGCGCGCGTCGTGATGGGCCTGACGAAAGCGCACCGCTGCCTATCACCGCGCCGTTCCTGCGCCGGCCCGACGGCACCACGATCGCCATCGAGGGCAACCTCACCCAGCTGCGCGACCGCGCGGGCAATCGCGCCGGGACGGTGGTGGCGTTCCGCGACGTGTCGCAGTGGCGGAAGCTGGCCGCCCAGCTCTCGTTCCAGGCCACGCACGACGCGCTGACCGGGCTGCCCAACCGCGCCGAACTCGAACGGCGCGTCGATGCCGCGCTGGTTTCCGCATCCCGGCTGGGCCATGTGCATTCACTGCTGTACCTCGACCTGGACCAGTTCAAGGTGGTCAACGACACCTGTGGCCACATCGCCGGCGATGAGCTGCTGGGCCAGCTCAGCCAGATGCTGGGGCCCCTGGTCCGCAGTCGCGACACCCTGGCCCGTATCGGGGGCGACGAGTTCTGCCTGCTGCTGGAAGACTGCGCCGAGCTGCCCGCGCTGCAGGTGGCTGAAAAGCTGCGGCAGGCGATCACCGAATTCCCGTTCGCGTGGAATGGCCACACCTTCAACGTGGGCGTGAGCATCGGCCACGTCTGCTTCGGCGACACCACCATGACCGTGGCCGACATCCTCAGCAAGGCCGACGAAGCCTGCTACCTGGCCAAGGACCTGGGCCGTAACCGCGTCCACACCTATCGCGCCGGCGACGAGGAGCTGGCGCGCCGCCACGGCGAGATGGAATGGGTCGGCCAGATCCGCAAGGCGCTGCGTGAGCAGCGGTTCGTCCTGTACGTGCAGCAGATCTTCTCGCTCGGCGACCCGCCCGGTCCCGCCCACTACGAAATCCTGCTGCGCATGCGGGGCGAGGATGGCCAGCTGGTTCCACCGATGTCCTTCATACCGGCAGCCGAGCGCTACAACCTGATGCCGGAGATCGACCGCTGGGTGATCGGCGCCGTCTGCCGCCACCTCGGCGCCCGGATCCAGGCCGACCCCGAGGCCGGGAGCCCACGCTACGCGATCAACCTCTCGGGCGGTTCGGTCAGCGATGCACACCTGGCCGGGCACGTCCGCGAGTTGCTTGCGGCAACAGGAGTGCCCGGCAGCAGCATATGCTTCGAAATCACCGAGACCGCGGCCATCCGCAACATGGCCCATGCGGTGCGGCTGATGCATGAACTCAAGGCCGAAGGCTGCCAGTTCGCCCTGGACGACTTCGGCAGCGGCATGTCGTCGTTCGCCTACCTGAAGAGCCTGCCCGTCGATGCCCTGAAGATCGACGGCGCTTTCGTCCGCGACATCGCCGACGACCCGGTCGACTACGCCATGGTCAAGGCCATCCACGACATCGGCCACCTGATGGGGCTCAAGACCGTGGCCGAATTCGTCGAGAGCGAGCGCATCCTCGAGCAGCTTCGCCACATCGGCGTGGACTATGGGCAGGGCTACGCCCTGGGCGAACCGGTGCACTTCCTCTAGGTCGCGGCACCGGCAGCGACGGGCCGCTGCTGCTCCGGGCCCCCTGTTGGAAACATGCGGAGAGGACATTGCCGCGCAGCGTCGTGGCCTGGAGCTCTGCTCCACTCCGCACAGGGCCCCATCAGACGCCATAGGCTCCCCTTCCGGCAGTACACGCTGTGCGGCGTACCGGCTCCACAGATGGGTCGATTGGTTCGGACGAGCAGGCAACAAAAAACCCCGCCGGGGCGGGGTTCTTCGCGGGGTGCCGGGACGCTGGTAGTCGTCGTCGGACTATAAGATGGTGCCCAGGAGAGGACTCGAACCTCCACGGAGTTGCCCCCGCTAGCACCTGAAGCTAGTGCGTCTACCAATTCCGCCACCTGGGCAAACCCGCACGCGTGTGGCTGTGCGGGGCGCGTATGTTGCGATGCGGCGATGGGGTTGTCAATACTGCCTCCGGATTCGCCCAACCCACGTATACAGCTGGAGTTGAACGCTCTTCGACCGGCGTAACGGCGGCTCGCCGCGGCTGCGCCACGACGAATTTCCACCCTCGCAAGGAGATGGGCAATGAAGAACCCGCACGGTCGATCCACGTCCGGCGTACGCTTCCTGGTACCCGCCATGATGGCGTTGCTGACCCTCCCGGGTGTCGCCGGCGCGCACGACTTCTGGCTGGCGGGGGAACGCGCCGACGACAGCGCTCCGCCGGCCGTGAGGATGCAGCTGGGCCACGCCCTCCACGCTGAAGAAGTGCGCGCCTACGATGCGGCCAGCACCATTTCCCTGCGCCTCATCACCCCGGAAGGCAAGCGCAGCATCATCGGAAGCGCAAGGAATGGAGCGTTGCCGTACCACACGCTCCCACGGGATACGCCCACGCCCGCAATGGTGGTACTGAACCGCAAGCCGGTCACGCTGGCCTTGCCGAACAAGAAGTTCGCCAGCTACCTCCAGGAAGAGCATCTCGGAGACATGCTGGCGCTGCAGCGCCGGCAGACGCCCACGGCCTCGGGCGAGGATCGCGAGCGTTACACCCGCCACATCAAGGCCCTGGTCACTGGACCCGATGCGGGCAGCCACGACGTGCACGCGGCAGTGATCGGATTGCCACTGGAGATCGTCCTGCTCGACGCGCCCCACGATCCACAGGCGGCCGAGGAGCTCAGGGCGCGAGTGCTGTTCCAGGGCGAGCCACTGGCCGGCGCCACGCTGACGGTGCTCCACCATCCCACGGGTGATTTCAAATCACACGGCAGCTCGCGAACGGTCAAGACCGACGGCGATGGCGTCGCACGGTTCCGATACGACAAGCCCGGGTTCTGGCTGCTGCGGATGGTGCACATGAAACCCTGCCCGAAATGCAGGGGCGCAGACTGGCGCAGCTATTGGGCCGCCTATGCCATCCAGCAGGACTGGCTGCCGCCGAAAAAATAGGGCTCGCCGCACAATGGGCCCGCCAGCGCCTGTCGGCGGGCCCGTTGCCTCGACGCGGTGGCATCAGCCCGGTTTGACCAACCGGTAGTGGCCTACCCCCCACTCCTGCCCGCCGCGCAGGCCGAACATCTCTGCGCACGCCATCCAGAACATCCGCCAGCGCTGGAACCACAGCGCCGCGCCCGCCTCGCCATACGCGTCGCGCAGCACTGCCATCACCGCGTCGCGCTGGGCGTCCTGACGCGCCAGCCAGTGGTTTGCGGTGCGCTGGTAGTGGGTCCCGTCCAGCACCCAGCGGCTTTCGATGCGAAGGTCGCGCTGGAACCACAGCAGGGTGTCGGCCGCCGGCATCAGGCCGCCGGTGAAGAAGTGCCGGCCCATCCAGTTGCCCTCTCCCCCGGTCTCGAACGGGTACATCAACGCCCTGTGCTGGAAGATGTGCACGAACAGCGCGCCACCGGGCTTCAGCCACTGACCGATGCGGCCCAGCAGGGTTTCGTAGTTGCGCATGTGCTCGAACATCTCGATCGATACGCAGCGGTCGAACTGCCCGGCGTCCAGCTCCAGCGTGTTGACGTCGCAGGTCAGCACACGGACGTTGAAGAGCGCGCGCCGCTTGCACTGGGCCAGGATGTGCTCGCGTTGCAGCGCGGAGTTTGAGACCGCGGTGATCTTCGCGCCGGGGAATCGCTCGGCCATCCACAACGTCAGCGAACCCCACCCGCATCCCAATTCCAGGATGGCCTGGCCGTCACGCAGCTGGGCGCGCTCGCCATAGAGCTTGAGCATCGCCTCCTCGGCCTGCTCCAGGCTCTCGTGGCCCGTGGGGTAGTAGCAGCTTGAATACTTCAGCCGCTTGCCCAGGCAGTGCTGGAAGAATGCCGGCGGCAGCTCGTAGTGCTGGGAGTTGGCGGCGTCGGCATGGATGGCCACCGGACTGGCGCGCAACGCCTCGATGCGGCGGGCGTAGCGCTCGGCCTGCGCCTGCAGACCGCCTTCGGACTCCTCGCGCAGGCGCTGCTCGCACATGCGCCGGATGCCCAGCCGCAGCAGCGCGTCGGGCACGCGACCACGCTCGGCCAGGCCCAGCAGGCCGGGACCCGGGCGATCGCTGGGAAGTTCGGTATCGACCAGGGCATTCATTCGGGATCCTTGCGTGAGGCGTCGGGGGAGTCGGGGGAGTCGGCCGTGACCGTCTGGAGCGGGTCGTCGGGGACGGCGTCGCGGGGAAACCAGGGGATCAGCATCGGCGTGGTGCGCTGGTAGTGCCGGTAGTCCTCGCCACGCGTGCGCAGCGCTTGCGCCTCGGTGTACGGGACGCCGCTGATCCAGCGAAGGAAGGCATACATGACCAGTGGACCGGCCCACGCCAGCCATGCGATCGGCGAGCCGACCGCCAGCAGGACATAGGTGAACCAGTGGGTCCACTCGAAGAAATAGTTGGGATGGCGCGAATATCGCCACAGCCCCGCCCGGCAGGTCCGGCCGCGGTTGGCCGGGTCGGCGCGGAAGCGGGCCAGCTGGCGGTCGGCGATGCCCTCGCCCGCCACGCTGGCCAGCCAGACCGCCACCGCCGCCAGCCACCATCCGGTGAAACCGTCCACCGGATTGCGGGCCACCGCCAGGAATGGCAGCGAGAACACCACCACCAGCAGCGCCTGGGCCTGGAAGAACAGGAAGAATGCCCCCTGGTGGCCCTGCCAGTGCGTGCGCAGGTGCCGGTACCGACCGTCCTCGTCCTCGTTGCGGACGCGCAGCCACAGGTGCCATGCCAGCCGAAGGCCCCACAGGCCGCCCAGCAGGGCCAGTGTCGCGCGCGGCCACGCCGCGGCATCAACCAGCAGCGCATACAGCAACGCGCTGCCGCCGACGCCCGCGGCCCAGATGACGTCGACGATGCCGGCATTGGCGCGGCGGCGCTGCCACAGCCAGCCGGCTGCCATCGCCACTGCGGCCCCTGCCCACGCCAGACCGATCACTGCAGGCAGGCTCATGCGCCGGTTCCCTTCATCGCCGGAGCAGGACGCGCGCGGCCCCGAGCGCGCACCGCCAGCTGCATCAGCACCACCAGCGCGACGCCCCACGCCACCGACAACGCCGACACGGTCGCCAGCGGTGGCCCGGCGAGTGCGACCGCGCCGAAGCCGCGCGCGGCGGCCAGGTACGCCAGCGGGCCACCCACGGCGCCCAGCGCGAACGCGAGGAGCGGACGATGCCGCAACCACGCCAGCGCATGCATCGGCAGCATCGCGAATGCCGCCCACAGGGCCAGGATCCACGCCGGCGCGAAGCCGGCCGACGGCCAGGGCGCGGCGTAGGCGAGCCACCCGGATGCCGCCATCGCCCCGTCGATCGCACTGCCCATGAGCAGAGCGGCGACGATCAGTTTCAGGTCCATGCCCCGCGAATCCGGACCCCGCAGCTGCCACGTGCAATAGACGAGCGCGGAGGCCACCCCGGGCCACGCCAGCCCCCGACCCGCGCCGGCAACCGCGCACAGCCAGACCGCCTGGTTGCCCAGTACGTTGCCGGCCAGCTCGAGCCGGGAGCCGGTCATCGCCATGCCCGCCTCATGCCCGTACCGCCAGCGGCGGCAACAGCGATGGCCGCCGGTTGCCCGGCTTGGCGAGCAGCAGGTGCGCCACCCCGATCGAGCGTTCGCGGAAACCGCCTTCGCAGTACGCGAGGTAGAACTGCCACAGGCGAATGAAGTGCTCGTCGAACCCCTGCGCGCGGACCTCGGGCAGCCGCGACATGAAGCGCTGCCTCCACGCCCGCAGGGTCAGCGCGTAGGAGCCGCCGAAATCCTCCAGGTGGGTCAGGGCCATGTCGCTGGCGCGGGTCTTGGCTGCCAGCATCGCGTGGACCGAGGGAATGAAGCTGCCCGGGAACACGTACCGCTTGATGAAGTCGACCGAGCGCAGCGCCTGCCGGTAGCGGTGGTCCTCGATGGTGATCGCCTGCACCAGTGCCAGCCCGTCGGGTTCGAGCAGCTCGCCCAGCTTGCCGAAGTAGGTGTCGAGGTACTCGGCGCCGATGGCCTCGATCATCTCGATCGACACCAGTTTGTCGAAGCGCCCGGTGAGGTCGCGGTAGTCCTCCAGCAACAGGGTGACGCGGTCCTGCAGCCCGGCCCCGGCCACGCGCGCGGCGGCCAGCGCGTGCTGCTCGCGCGAAATCGTCGTGGTGGTGACATGGCACCCGTGGTGGCGCGCGGCATGCAGCGCGAAGCCCCCCCAGCCGGTACCGATCTCGACCACCCGGTCGCCGGGCTTGAGGTCGAGCTTCTGGCAGATGCGTTCCAGCTTGCGGGTCGAGGCGGCCTCCAGCGTGTCGCCCTGCCCGGTCCCGGCGTCGCCGGCCCAGATGGCCGAGGAGTACATCAGGTCGGGCGACAGGAACAGCGAGAACAGTTCGTTGCCCAGGTCGTAGTGCGCGGCGATGTTCTGCCGGCTGCCGTCGCGGGTGTTGCGACGCAGCCGGTGCCAGCCGCGCATCGCCCATCCGCCGATTTTCGCCAGGCCCGACTCCATGCCGTCGAGCAGGTCGCGGTTGCGCACCAGCAGGCGCACCAGCGCCACCAGTCCGTCACCGGGGATGCCGGTGCCGTCCTCGCACTGCCACCAGCCCTGGATGTAGGCCTCCCCTGCGCCCACGCTGCCGTTGGCGGCAATGGCGCGGTAGAAGCGCATGTCACGGACGAGGATGCGCACCTGCAGGCCGCCCTCGCCCGCTTCCCCCAGCACCGCCTCGCCGAGCGCATCGACCAGCACCAGCCGCCCCCCGCGCATCCGGTGCATCTGCGCGAGCAGTTGCCGGCGCAGGGTGCGTTCGAGGACGCCCGGGGCAGTACCACCGGTGTCGCCGATACTGGACGCGTTGGCCGTGTTGGCGGCGCCGGTGACGGTGCGGGTGCGCTGGTTCATCGGGAGTTCCTGCGGGTGGGGTGGTCGTGCACGGGGTTGCCCTTGAGCCACAGCCGCAGCGCCTGCCAGTGGATCGCGCCGACCACCTGCAGGGTCATCAGCGGATAGCCCCACAGCACCCGGGCGAGCGCGGTCCCGTCCAGCGGCCTGCGATGCAGTGCAAGGGTGGCGTCGAACTCGTCGCGGCCCCCGGCCGACACGTCCATGTGCACGTGCAGGGAATCGCCGGGAACGGTGAACCGCCATGTGTAGTCGCGCGACATCGGCATGAATGGCGAGACATGGAAGGCCTTGGGGAAGCGCCACTCCAGCGTGCGCCCGCGGGGCCGCGCGGCTTCCACGGGCAACACGTAGGCATGGCGCTCCTTCCACGGCGTATTGGTGATCTCCGCGACGATGCAGTCCAGGCGGACGCCGTCGGCGTGGAAGCAGTAGTAGAAGCTGACCGGGTTGAAGGCGTGGCCGAAGTAGCGCAGGTGCGTGAGCAGGCGCACCGGTCCGGCCGGGCGCCGGCCGATGGCCGCCTGTACGCGTTGCCGCACCGCCTCCTCGAGGGGGATCTCATCCGGACCCAGGTAGTCGCTGCGACGGAACTCGCACGCGTTGCGCCGGTCGACCGACCACAGCCGGTGACGGTCGAACAACGTCGGCAGCTCGGCCAGGTCGATGTAAAGCTGCGCCATCGAATGGCCGAAGGCGTGCGCATGCGGGCTTCTGCGCCGGTGCATTACCCGACCTTCGTAGACTGCGCTGGCGAGTGCCGGGGTCATGCCGGCACCGCGCGAGCCGCGTCACGCTCCAGCGGCTTGGCAAAGGTCGACGTGGCGTCCCATGCCACGCCGAGCGCGCGTGCCACCTCCACCGCGCTGCGGATGCCGTCCTCGTGGAAGCCCCAGCCCCAGTACGCACCGGCGAACCACGTGCGCCTGCGGCCCTGGATCTCGACCTTGCGCGCCTGCGCGGCCACCGATGCATGCGAGTACAGCGGATGGCGGTAATCCATCCGCCGCAACACCCGCGCCGGGTCGATCGCGCCGGTGCGGTTGAGTGTCACCACCAGCGGCTCGGGCGCATCCAGGCCCTGCAGCAGGTTCATGCAATAGCTGACCGTGCACGCGTCGCCGGGCTCGCGCGGCAGCAGTGCGTTCCACGCCGCCCACGCCTTGCGGTTGCGCGGCAGCAGGCGTGCGTCGGTGTGCAACACGGTGTCGTTGGACTGGTAGCGAATCGCGCCGAGGATGTCGCGCTCGGCCGGGCCGGCATCGGCCAGCAGCCGCAAGGCCTGGTCGCCGTGGCAGGCCAGCACGGCGTGGTCGAAGCGCTCGCGGCCGATGATCGATTCCACCTCGACCCCGTCGGCGTCGCGCCGCAGCGCGTGCACCCGGCAGGCGATCCGCTCGCGCACCCGCCAGCGCTGGCGCATCGCCTCGATATAGGTCGACGACCCGCCCTGCACCACCCGCCACTGCGGCCGGCCCGACACCTGCAGCATCTGGTGGTTGGCCATGAACTGGACCAGGTAGCGCGCCGGGAACGAGAGGATGTCGTCGCAGGAGGACGACCACAGTGCCGACGCCATCGGCACCAGGTGCTCGTCGCGGAAGGCGGCGCCGTACCGGTGCTCGCGCAGGTAGTCGCCCAGGCTTGGCCCGGGGTCCGCGGTTTCCAGCAGGACCGGCGCCTCCCGGTAGAACCGCCGCAGGTCCCGCAGCATTCCCCAGAACCGCCCGGATACCAGGTTGCGGCGCTGGCAGAACAGGCCATCCAGGTCGGTGGCGTTGTACTCCAGGCCGCTGGCCTCGTTGCGTACCGAGAAGCTCATGGTGGTCGGCCGCGAGGCCACGCCCAACTCGGCGAACAGCCGCTGCAGCAGCGGGTAGTGCGCCGGGTTGAAAACGATGAAGCCGGTATCCACCCGGTATGGCCGACCCTGCACCAGGATGTCGTGGGTGTGGGTGTGCCCGCCCAGCCGGGGTTCGGCCTCGAACAGGGTCACCTCGTGGCGCCGCGAGAGCAGCCACGCCGATGCCAGGCCCGCGATACCGCTGCCGATGACCGCGATGCGCATCGGTCACTCCCTCGCCCTGGCCAGCACCCAGTCCGGGATCGGCTTGAGGTCGTGCACCAGCCCGAGCGCGGCCATCGCGCGCAGGCCGTACCAGGTCAGGTCGACCTCCCACCAGCGAAAGCCCTGGCGCACGGTACCGGGGAAGAAGTGGTGGTTGTTGTGCCAGCCCTCGCCGAAGGTGAGCAGCGCCAGCCACAGGTTGTTGCGGCTGTCGTCACGGGTGTCGAACCGGCGGCTGCCAAAGACGTGGGCGAGCGAGTTGATGGTCACGGTGGCGTGGAACAGCACCACGGTCGAGACGAAGAATCCCCACACCAGCATCTGTCCGCCGCTGGTGCCCAACTGTGGGGCAACGCGTTCCAGCAGCGCGCCCGTTGCGTACAGGGCCAGGGCGAGCAGCACCGGTACCAGCGTGTCGAACCGGTCCAGCCAGCGCAGTTCGGGGTACTTGGCCAGGTCGGGGATGCGTTCCCAATGGGTGTGGAAGCCGCGCGGGGTCAGGAACCACAGCACGTGGCTGCGCCAGAAGCCATGGACGGTGGGCGAGTGGGGATCGCGCGCGGTCTCGGCGTGTCGGTGGTGGTTGCGGTGGTGCGCGGCCCACCACAACGGCCCGCGCTGCACGCTGGAGGCGCCGATCAACGCGAACGCGAACTGCATCGCGCGCGAGGTCCGGAAGGTGCGGTGCGAGAAGTAGCGGTGGTAGAAGCCGGTCAGTGCGAACATCCGCACCGCGTACAGCGCCCCCGCCACGGCGAGCGCAACCGGGGACACGCCGACCCAGAAGACTGCCAGGCACGCAAGGTGCAGACCAACGAAGGGCACGGCTCGCAGCCAGTCGACGCGGTCCGCGTCGGGGCCGTCGGGGCCGTCGGTCGCGGTGTCGAACCAGCGGCGAATACGGGCCCATGCGCCGCTGGCAGGGGCGGTGCGTGGCCGCGAAGGGGATGCGGTCGCTACGAGGACGTCGGCATTGGCCGCATCGGCCGCGTCATCCAGAGCATCGGCGGGGAACGGTCGCGGGGTGGCGGTGGAATCCATGCCTGCACATACGGGCCAGCCATGGGGGCGGATGCAGGCGGCTCACGCCAAGGTCGGTCGCGAAAGGGTGGCAGCGCGACATGCGCCGCGGCCACCCTGTTCCCTGCACACCCGGACACCGGGGTGCGCGGGGCACCGCCTCAGAGCGTCAGGATGCTGCCCTGCGCCACCACCGGCCCGGTCGGCGCGGCATGCGGAATGCCTGCCTCCGGCTCCAGCGAGATCGCCAGGGTCGACCCCACCGCCAGGTGCGCGCGCAGCGCATCGGGGACGCCGACGGTATGCGCCCGCTCGCTGGACACGAAGCCCAGCGACAGCGGCGCCCCGCCCTGCGGAATCAGCCACAGTTCGCCGACCCGGCCATCCGGATCGCCCGGTGTCGGCACCGGCGTCATGGTCACGGCACCGGTGGCGGCATCGACCGCAGCGAGCCAACCGGTCTGGCCGTCGTCGCGCACCAGCACCACCACCGGCTTTGGCTGCTCGGCGGGGGGTGCGACCGGATCGGGCGCCACCGCCACCGGCGGCGTCGTGGGCACCGGGCCGGGCATGGGCCGAAGCACGGCCACCACTGCAAGGGCGGCGGCCGTTGCCAGCGCAGCGGCGGTGGCGCCGCGCCAGAACGACACGCGTTGCGTCAACGGCGCGCGCGCGCCTTCCACCGCCAGCCAGCCCAGGTGCGTGCGCAGCCGGGGCCACAGGTGCGCGGGGACGGGCACCGGGGCGATCTCCGCGATCAGCGCGGCAAAGCGGTATTCCCACTGCGCGACCAGCGCGGCGAACGCGGGTTCGGCGGCCATGCGCGCCTCGCTGCGGCGGCGCTCATCGCCCGCCTGCACGCCAAGCACGTATTCGGCCGCCTGCAGGTCGTCGCCCGGCGGGTCCTGGTCGAACTGCTCGAAGTCGCGCTCGTCCATGCTCATTGCTCCAGGCACGCGCGCAGTTGCATCAGGCCTCGCCGGATCCAGCTCTTGACCGAGCCGATGGGCGAGCCGATGCGCTGGGCCAGTTCTTCATATGTCGCGCCTTCGAAGAAGGCGGTGCGGATCAGCGAGCGCCGGCGGGTCTCCAGCTGGTCCATGCAGTAGCCCAGCCGCTCGCGGTCCACCGAGGCCTCGGCTTCCGACACCGGTGATGCGGCGGGGTCGGCGACCGTCTCGGCCAGTTCGATCGGCGCGGTGCGCGCGGCGGATGGGGTGGCGCGCAGCCGGTCGATGGCCTTGTTGCGCGCGATCATGGCCAGCCAGGTGATCGGGCTGGCGCGGCTGGCATCGAACTGCCCGGCCTTGCGCCAGACGGTGGCGTAGACCTCCTGCAGCACGTCCTCGGCTTCCTGGCGGTCCGGCAGCACCCGCAGGCACACCCCGAACAGCTTTGACGACGTAGCGGTGTACACCCGCTCGAACGCACGGCGATCGCCCCCTGCAACCGCCACCAGGTGGTCCGCCAATTCGGCCGTGGTGGTGGCTTCCTGCACTGCCTGTGTCTCGCCCATGGCGGTCGCGGCCCCTGTGGTGGTCGTGGCCGAGTGTAGCCAAGACCGGGCGGCAACGGTTCGCCGCCGGGCGCGTCGATGGACGGGGCCGCGGACCGGGAGCTGTCCGGGCGTGGACGGATGACTGGACACGGATGGACCTGCGCACTGGAGTTGCCGGGAGATACGCCTTGTGCACGGCGTTGGATTCATCGGGGCGGGGCGGGCTTGAAGCGGGCCGGGATCGGGGCTACCGTCGCTCCGCATCCGACCGGGCGACGCCTTAGCGCGTCGCCCGTTTCCATTTCCAGCCACCGGAGCCCCGCGATTCGCACCGCGTGGCCGCTCCCGGGCGGTAGCACGGCCCGCCCGCGCGCCGTCCCGATCTGCCCCCCGCCCGCGGCGGCACGCAAACTGCCCGGCCGAGCGCCGCCGCCCCGCCGCTAGAATCACGCGGCAACCGACCGGAATCCCCGCACCGCCATGACCGACCCCGTACGACCCGCCTTCCATGGCTTCGAGACCATCCCGCTGCGCGAGTACGCCGAGCGCGCCTACCTCGACTACTCGATGTACGTGGTGCTCGACCGCGCCCTGCCCTTCCTGGGCGACGGCCTCAAGCCGGTGCAGCGCCGGATCATCTACGCGATGAGCGAGCTGGGGCTCAACGCCACGGCCAAGCCCAAGAAGTCCGCGCGCACCATCGGCGACGTGATCGGCAAGTTCCACCCGCACGGCGACAGCGCCTGCTACGAAGCGATGGTGCTGATGGCGCAGCCGTTCTCGTACCGCTACCCGCTGGTGGAGGGCCAGGGCAACTTCGGCTCCAGCGACGACCCCAAGTCGTTCGCGGCGATGCGCTACACCGAATCGCGGCTGACCCCGATCGCCGAGGTGCTGCTGGGCGAACTGGCCCACGGCACGGTCGACTGGGATCCCAACTTCGACGGCACCCTGGAAGAACCCTCGTGGATGCCGGCTCGGCTGCCGCACCTGTTGCTCAACGGCACCACCGGCATCGCGGTCGGCATGGCCACCGACGTCCCGCCGCACAACCTCAACGAGGTGGTCAGCGCCTGCGTGCGCCTGCTGGAGGACCCCGACGCGACCACCCGCGACCTGTGCGAGCACGTGCTCGGCCCGGATTACCCGACCGCCGCGGAGATCATCACCCCGCGCGCGGACCTGCTGGCGATGTACGAGACCGGCCACGGCAGCGTGCGCGCCCGGGCCATCTACGGAAAGGACGGCACCAACATCGTCGTCACCGCGCTGCCACACCAGGCCTCGCCGGGCAAGGTGATCGAGCAGATCGCCGCGCAGATGCGGGCCAAGAAGCTTCCCTGGCTGGAGGACCTGCGCGACGAGTCGGACCACGCCAACCCGACCCGCATCGTGCTGGTCCCGCGCAGCAACCGGGTCGACATCGACCAGCTGATGGGCCACCTGTTCGCGACCACCGACCTGGAGAAGAGCTACCGGGTCAACCTCAACGTGATCGGGCTGGACGGGCGCCCGCAGGTGAAGGGGCTCAAGGCGTTCCTGGCCGAGTGGCTGACCTTCCGCAGCGACACCGTCACCCGCCGCCTCAAGCACCGGCTGGACAAGGTCGAGCGCCGCATGCACCTGCTGGAGGGCCTGCTGGTCGCCTTCCTCAACCTGGACGAGGTGATCCGCATCATCCGCAGCGAGGACGAGCCGCGGCCGGTGCTGCAGGCGCGCTTCGAGCTGTCCGACGAGCAGGTCGACTACATCCTCGAGACCCGCCTGCGGCAGCTGGCGCGGCTGGAGGAAATGAAGATCCGCGGCGAGCAGGACGAACTGGCCAGCGAGCGCGACCGCCTGGTCGCCACCCTCGGCAGCAAGGCCAGGCTCAAGAAGATGATCAAGGACGAGCTGCTGGCCGATGCCAGGAAGTTCGGTGATGCGCGCCGCTCGCCACTGGTATCGCGCGGCGCCGCGCAGGCCCTGAGCGAGACCGAGCTGGTGCCCAGCGAGCCGATGACCGTGGTGCTCAGCGAGAAGGGCTGGGTGCGCGCGGCCAAGGGCGGGGATATCGACGCCGCCGGCCTGAGCTACCGCGACGGCGATGCGCTGCTGGCGTTCGCGCGCGGCCGCAGCACGCAACAGGTGGCGTTCCTGGACTCCAACGGCCGCGCCTACTCCACCCTGGTGCACGGGCTGCCCTCGGCGCGCGGCAATGGCGAGCCGCTGACCGGCCGCTTCTCGCCGGCCCCGGGCGCGTCGTTCCAGGCTGTCGCCAGCGGCGAGCCGGACACCCGCTTCGTGCTGGCCAGCAGCCACGGCTACGGCTTCGTCACCCGCTTCGACAACCTGGTCGGCCGCAACAAGGCCGGCAAGGCGATGCTGTCGCTGACCCCGGGCGCCAGGGTCGTGCAGCCTGCGGCAGTGGCCGACCTCGACAACGACCGCGTGGTGGTCGCCACCAGCGCCGGCCACCTGCTGGCCTTCCCCGTTGCCGAGCTGCCCGAGCTGGACAAGGGCAAGGGCAACAAGCTGATCGACATCCCCAAGGCCAAGCTCGGCACCGAACGCGTCGTGGCCGTTGCCGTCGTGTCGCCCGGCACGACGTTGTCGGTCAGGTCCGGCGCCCGCACCATGACCCTGTCGTGGAAGGACCTGGACGCCTACATCGGTGGACGCGCTACCCGGGGTGGGTTGTTGCCGAGGGGGTGGCAGAAGGTCGAAGGCCTGGGTGTCGAATAGGAAGCGTGTTCCATCGCGCGCGGCGGCGCGATGGAACCGTGTCGCAACCGGGCCTGATCCCTGCGCGACAAAAGACGGACGCCGGGTCGGCCGAGTGAGTCGACGGCGCCACGCTGCCGCGACCGGGTGGGCAGCCGGCAGAGGATCCCGGGACACACACACGGAGCACACCCATGCACCCTGATTTCTGGCTCCAGCGCTGGTCGGAGAACCGCATCGGCTTCCACCAGGACGCGCCGACCCCGCTGTTGGTCCGGTACTGGCCGACGCTCGGGCTGCCCACCGGCGCGCGCGTGTTCGTGCCGCTGGCCGGCAAGTCGCTGGACATGGCGTGGCTGGCGGCGCAGGGCCACCGGGTGCTGGGGGTGGAGCTGTCACGGCAGGCCGTGGAGGCGTTCTTCGAGGAACACGGCCTGGCGCCGGAACGCCGCGAATCACGCCATGGCGTGCACTACGCCGCCGGACCGATCGAGCTCATCCACGGCGATGCCTTCGCACTGGATGCCGGCGTGCTGGCCGACTGTGAAGGCGTGTTCGACCGCGCCGCGCTGATCGCCCTGCCACCCGACCTGCGCCGACGCTACGTCCACGAGCTGTACGCACGCCTGCCGGCGGGCTGCCGCGGACTGCTGGTCACGCTGGAGTACCCGCCGCACGAAAAGGCCGGCCCGCCGTTCCCCGTGGACGAGGGAGAGGTGCGCGACCTGTATGGCCGTGACTGGACCGTCGAGGTCCTGGAACGGCGCGACATCCTGGCGTCCCAGCCGGGGTTCGTGGCCGACGGCGTCACCTCGCTGGAGACCGTGGCCTACCGGCTGCAGCGCCGCTGAGCACGCCGCGGGCTTTGCGGGAACGGTTTCATCAACGACCCCCACGACACCCTTGTAGGAGCGACGTAAGTCGCGACCGAAACACGCTTGCGTCGCACGCTGATGCACATCGCGACTTACGTCGCTCCTACAGGGCGTGGTGGACGCACCTCGGCTGAAGCCGCTCCTCCAGGGCAGGCCACGGCGCCGCGCACCCGCATCAGTGCGGCGCTTGGACCTTGTCGCCGCCGCGCATCTTCTTGACCAGGGTCACCACGGCCACCACCACCGCACCGACGGCCATGCCGACCACCGCGTTGGCCAGCGCCGACAGCAGGGTGCCGGCGATGCCCTGCGGCACCGCGTCCTCGACCCAGTGCGCCAGCACCGGGATGGCGTGCACGAGGATGCCGCCGCCCACCAGGAACATCGCCGCCGTGCCCGCCACCGACAGGAACTTCATCAGCCACGGTGCGGTGTAGAGGATGCCGCGGCCGAACGCAGCGGTGGCCCCGCCCTTTTCGGCCAGGTGCATGCCCGCGTCGTCCAGCTTCACGATGCCGGCCACCAGGCCGTACACGCCCACGGTCATGCCCAGCGCGATCACCACCAGTACCAGCGCCTGCTGGGTGAAGGGCTGCGCTTCCACCACCCCCAGCGACAACACGATGATCTCCGCCGACAGGATGAAATCGGTGCGGATGGCGCCCTTGATCTTGTCCTTCTCGAACTCGACCAGGTCGACCTGCTCGTCGGCGACCGCCTTGACCAGCTCCTCGTGGTGCTTCTCGTCCTCGGCACGCGAATGCAGGAACCGGTGCACGAGCTTTTCCATGCCTTCGTACACCAGGAACGTGCCGCCGATCATCATCAGAGGCACGATCAGCACCGGCAGCCACGCGCTGATCGCCAGCGCCGCCGGCACCAGGATCGCCTTGTTCTTGAACGATCCCTTGGCCACCGCCCAGACCACCGGCAGCTCGCGCGCCGCCTTGACCCCGGTGACCTGTTGCGCATTGAGCGCCAGGTCGTCCCCCAGTACGCCGGCGGTCTTCTTGGTGGCCAGCTTGGTCAGGATGGCGACATCGTCCAGCACGCTGGCAATGTCGTCGAACAGGGTCAACAGGCTGGCACCGGCCATGGGGTATCCGTCGTCACGAAGAATGGCGCGCATTGTCACCCACGGGGTGTCCACGGGTGTAAACGGCGTTGCCGCCAGCGTGCCGCACTCGCGGTCGCTGACGTGCTCGGCCGCATGTGCCTTGAGGCCGTCATCCAGTCGTAGCCGACGCCATCGCTGAACTGCTCCTTCTGCCGCCACAGGATCGCCTCGGGCAGGTAGCCCTCGAATGCCTCGCGCAGCACTAGGAAGGGAAGGCAATAACGATGGCCAACAAAAAGGCCCGCACTTCGCAGTGCAGGCCCGGGAATGCGATGCGCGGGGAGCGCGCGCTAGTCGCCGGCCTGCTCGAGGCGGGGCTGGGTATTGCGGTTGTTGTTGGACGCGGCGGGGCACGGCCGTCCAAGCGCTGCCATGGCGCCCGGTCGGGCGGACGAGTGGCGACGTCGGGCGTGGCGTGCGGGCATGGACCGATCCTGGGGCAGCGTGGCCCGCGCTTGCAAGCGGGCGGTCGAATGGGTGAACGTGCGCCACGGCCCGCGCCGACCACGGCACGCGGCGCGGGGCATGCCCGCTGGAACCGGGGGAGCGGCGGATGGCACGTTGGATCAAACGGGGGGCGCTGGCCCTGCTGGGCTTCGTCCTGCTGGCATCGCTGGCGGGCTGGCTGGCAATGCGCGAGAGCCTTCCCGTGCTGGACGGCGACCGCCCACTGGCGGGCCTGGCCTCGGCGGCCAGCGTGCACCGCGATGCGATCGGCGTGGTCACCATCGACGCCGGCAGCCGGGTCGACGCCATGCGGGCGCTGGGCTGGGTGCACGCGCAGGAGCGCTACTTCGAGATGGACCTGCTGCGCCGCACCGCCGCGGGCGAGCTGGCCGCGCTGTTCGGCCCGCGCGCCCTCGACCACGACCGCGAGAAGCGGATGCACCGGATGCGGGCCCGGGCCGAGGCCGGGCTGGAATCGATCGCCATCGCCCATCGCCAGGAAGCCCGGGCGTATGTCGCGGGGGTCAACGCCGGCCTCGCGGACCTGGCCGCCCAACCATGGCCGTACCTGCTGCTGCGGCGGGGGCCCGAGCCGTGGCGCCCGGCCGACTCGTCGCTGGTCGGCTACGCGATGTATTTCGACCTGCAGGACGAGCGAAACGCGCGCGAACTGGGACTGCTGCGCGTCCGCCCGCACCTGCCGCCGGCCTTGTACGACCTGCTGGCCCACGATGGCAGCCAGTGGGATGCGCCGGTGCAGGGCGCGGCGCGCGGCCCGGCCCGCCTGCCCGGTCCGGAGGCGCTCGACCTGCGCGCGCTGCCGGCGCCGCCCACCGGCGACACCGGCGACGCCGAGCCACCGTTCGCGCGGGGCAGCAACAACTTCGCGGTATCCGGTGCGTTGACCTCGCACGGCGGGGCGATGGTCGCCGACGACATGCATCTGGGCCTGCGCGCGCCCAACATCTGGTTCCGCGTGCGCCTGCGCTACCCCGACCCCGGCGCGCCCGGTGGCCGCGTCGACGTCACCGGCTTCAGCCTGCCCGGCCTTCCGGGCGTGGTGGTGGGCAGCAACGGCCACGTGGCCTGGGGATTCACCAACAGCTACGGCGACTGGGCCGACTGGCGGCGCGAGCCGGGGTGCGCGACCGACTGCCCCACTGCACGGACGCACGTCGAGCGTATCGAGGTCGCAGGCGGCGACGCGGTCGAACTGGAGGTGCGCGAGACCGACTGGGGCCCCCTGCTGCACGAAACCCCCGACGGCGATGCGCTGGCGCTGCGCTGGGCGGCGCACCTGCCCGGGTCGCTCGACCTGGGGGTGCTCGACTTCGCGCAGGCAGGCTCGCTGGACGCCCTGTTCGCCGCCGCCGACGCCGCCGCCATTCCCGCCCAGAACCTGGTCGCGGGTGACCGTTCCGGGCGCATCGGCTGGCGGGTACTGGGGCCGATGCCGACCGGCCCGCGTTGCGACCACGACCCGCCGCCGGGCACTGGCCCAGCCGGGCCGGATGCCGTCGCTGCCGGCACCTGCGTCCCGTGGGCGCTGTCGAGCCGGGGCAACCCGGCCGTGGTCGACCCGCCCGGCCAGCGCCTGTGGACCGCCAACAGCCGGGTGGTCGATGGCGATGCACTGGCGGCCATCGGCGATGGCGGTTACGTCATGGGCGTGCGCGCCTGGATGATCCGCCAACAGTTGCAGGCGAGGGAACGCTTCGAGGAAGAGGACCTGCTGGCGATCCAGCTCGACGACCGCGCGTTGTTCCTTGAACGGTGGTGGCGCCTGCTGCAGGAACGCGCGGCGGTCGCCGGCACGCCCGCGCTGCAGGCACTGGCCACGGCGGACCCCGCCTGGCCCGCTCGCGCCGCCGGCGACACCGCCAGCTATCGGCTGGTGCGCGGTTGGCGGTACATGGTGCATGCGCGCATTGCCCGGGGGCTGCTGGCACCGGCGCGCGCCGCGCTGGGGGCCGACGTTCCGATGCCCGACCTGCCGCAGCTGGAAGGCGTCGCCTGGCCCCTGGTGACCCAGCGGCCGGCGCACCTGTTGCCGGTTGCATTCGACAGCTGGGATGCGCTGCTGGAAGACGCCGCGCGCGAAATCCTGGACGATCTCGGCGACCGCGGCCCGCTGGCCGGGCGAACGTGGGCCGAGCGCAACACCGCGGCGATCTGCCATCCGCTGGCCCCCGCCATTCCGCTGCTTGGCGAGCGCCTGTTGTGCATGCCACGCGAGCCGCTCGCCGGCGACACCCTCACCCCGCGCGCACAGTCGTCCAGTGCCGGCGCCTCGCAGCGGATGGTGGTGTCCCCGGGACGCGAATCCCACGGCATCGCGCACATGCCCGGCGGCCAGAGTGGCCACCCGCTGTCACCCTTCTGGGGCGCCGGCCACGACGACTGGGTACACGGCCGGCCGACGCCGTTCCTGCCGGGCGAGACCCGACACACGCTGCGCCTGGTGCCGCCCACGAGGCGCTGATCGTGCAGGAGCGGCTCCAGCCGCGGCCGCGGATTTCGAATTCGACTGTAGGAGCGACGTAAGTCGCGATCCGCAGCGTCGTCCCTTGTCGTGGTCGCGACTTACGTCGCTCCTACAGGGGTTCCTGAAAACGTGCGTTCGCGGCTGAAGCCGCTCCTACGTGGCAGCCGATGGGACGAGCATCTTCCCGATCAGCGCCAGGTAGAGGCCCGGCAGGGCCTCGAGGTCGGCGACGCTGACGTGTTCGTCGACCTGGTGGATGCTCGCGTTCACCGGCCCGATCTCGATGCACTGGGTCCCCAGCGGGGCGATGAAACGCGCATCGGAGGTGCCGCCGCCGGTGCTCTCTTCGGGCTGCTGGCCACGATGCGCCGCCAGCACCTCGCGCGCCGCCTTCCGCAAAGCGCCTTCCGGGGTGTGGAACGGCTCGCCGCTGCGGTGCCAGTGCACCGTGTAGTCCAGTCCATTGGCACGCAGGACCGCCTCGCATTCGCGCTCCAGCGCCTCGGCCGTCCATGTAGGGTTGAAGCGAAGGTTGAACTGCACCTCCAGCACCCCCGGGATCACGTTGTTGGCGCCGGTCCCCGCGGTGATGTTGCTGACCTGCAGGCTGGTGGGGGGAAATGTTTCGTAACCCTGGTCCCAGCTGCGTGCGGTGAGCTCGGCCAGCGCCGGCAACGCCAGGTGCACCGGGTTGCGCGCATTCTCCGGGTAGGCGACGTGGCCCTGCACGCCGCGCACCTGCAGCCGGGCGGACAGGCTGCCGCGCCGGCCGACCCGCAGCAGGTCGCCCAGTGCCCGGGTTGAGGACGGCTCGCCGGTGATGCACCAGTCGAGCCGCTCGCCACGCCCACGGAACACCTCGGCGACACGGCGCACGCCGTCGATCGCGTCGCCCTCCTCGTCGGACGTCAGCAGGACCGCCAGCCGTCCTGCGGGCTGCGGGTTGGCAGCGGCGAAGCGCTCTGCGGCCACCACGAAGGCCGCCACGCTGCCTTTCATGTCCGCCGCGCCGCGCCCGTACAGCATGCCGTCGCGCACCTCGGGTACGAAGGGGTCGCTGGCCCACGCCTCCCTGGGTCCCGGCGGCACCACGTCGGTGTGGCCCAGCAGCAGGAGCGTGGGCGCAGCGGCATCGCCGAACGTGGCGTAGAGGTTGTCGACCTCGCCCAGGCGGATGTGCTCGCAGCGGAATCCGGCAGCTTGCAGCCGACCGGCCACCAGGGCCTGGCAGCCCGCGTCGTCCGGAGTGACCGAAGGGCGGGCGATGAGGTCGCAGGTGAGGTCGAGCACGTCACTCATGGGCAGTTTTTTCGTGGGTCGTCGTTGGATCTGGCGCGTTACTGGACGTCGAACCGCTTCTTGAAGCCGTTGTCCGAGAACCCCTGCGTCACGGTTGCGTCGTCGGTCACGACCACGGGACGCCGGATCAACTGCGGGTACTCCTTCAACAGCAGGTTCCACTCCGCGTCCGAGCCGGGCGACTTGCGGTTGCCGGGCAGCGTGCGCCACGTGGTCGAGGACTTGTTGATCATCGCGTCCCAGCCGCCCAGCGCATCACGCCACTGCGCCAGGGTCTGTGGCCGCTGGCGCTGGTCGCGGTAGTCGACGAACGCGTGCTCGACCCCGAACCGGTCCAGCCACTTGCGCGCCTTGCGGCAGGTATCGCAGTTGGACAGGCCGTAGAGCGTGGTCGCCATGCCCTACTCCGCCAGGCCGCGCAGCAGGTCGTTGATGCTGGTCTTGCTGCGCGTCCTGGCATCCACCTGCTTGACGATCACCGCGCAGTACAGCGAGTGCGTGCCGTCGGCCGACGGCAGCTGGCCCGACACCACCACGCTGTAGGGCGGGATGCGGCCGTAGCTGACCTCACCGGTGGCGCGGTTGTAGATGCGGGTGGACTGGCCGAGGAACACGCCCATGCCGATCACGCTGTGGTGGCCGACGATGACGCCTTCGACCACTTCCGACCGTGCGCCGATGAAACAGTGGTCCTCGATGATGGTCGGGGTGGCCTGCAGCGGCTCGAGCACGCCGCCAATCCCGGCGCCGCCGGACAAGTGGCAGTGCTTGCCGATTTGCGCACACGAACCGACCGTCGCCCAGGTGTCCACCATGGTGCCCTCGCCGACGTGCGCGCCGATGTTGACGAAGCTGGGCATCAGCACGACGTCGCGGCCGACGTGGCTGCCACGGCGGACGATCGCGCCGGGCACCACGCGCGCGCCCAGCTTGCGGAACGCGGCCTCGTCGAACTCGGCGAAGCGCGCCGGCACCTTGTCCCAGAACGGCGAGGGGTAGGACTCGACCAGCTCCATGTCCTGGGTGCGGAAGTACAACAGCACCGCCTTCTTCAGCCACTCGTTGACGGACCAGCCGCCCTCGCCGTCGGGCTCGGCGACGCGGAACTCGCCGCTTTCCAGCCCTTCGATGGCACGCTCGACCGCCGGGCGGGTCGAGCCTTCCACCTCGTCGGAGGTCAGCATCGACCGGCGCTCGAACGCGCTTTCGATCAGGAACCTGAGCTCGTCGTGCGCAGCGGCCTTGCCCGATTTGCGCGGGGCCGGCGCGGCCTTCGGCGCGGTGGCCTTGCCGCTGGCGACGCGCTTGGCGCTGGCCTTGGGTGCAGGTGACTCGGGCGCGGGCACCTTGCGTCCGGGAACCTTCTTCACCGCAGCCTTGCCCGACCCGGCGGCGGCCGACGGGCGCTTGGCCGGCGCTGCGCTGCCACCCTTGCCCTTGCCCTTGCCCAGGCCCGTCGCGGATTTGGCCGTGCGGGTCTTCGGACCGGCCTTCTTGCGCGGCTTGCTGGAACTCATGTGCCTTCTCCTTCGAAACAATCCAGCAGCGCTTCGCGCAGCGCCTGCTGCCTGGGTTCATCGAGCCGGAGGCCCTTGCCCTCCGGGTCGGACGTGGTCAGCTGGAACACATCCTCGGCGCGCTCGCCGAAGGTGGCGATGCGCGCGTCATGCACGCGCAGCGACTGGTTGCGCAGCAGCGCGGCAACCTCGGCCAGCAGGCCGGGACGGTCGGTGCAGACGAAGCTCAACGTCGTGCGGCCCTCGCCACCTTCATCGAAAGCGACCTGCGGCGGGATGCGGAAATGCCGGAGGTGGCGCGGCTGGGTGCGGCGCGCGGGGCGGATCCCGTCGAGGGGTCCATCGAGCGCGGCCGCCAGCTTTCGTTCCACCTCGTCGGCGGTGGGCGTGTAGCGCGGGTCGGAGGGAATCACCTCGAACGTATCGAAGATGGTGCCCTGCGGGCCGTCCAGCACGCGCGCCTGCAGGATCGCCAGCCCAAGGCGGTCGAGCTTGGCGACGATCGCGGCGAACAGACCATCACGGTTGGGGGAATGGACGAACACTTCCAGCGCGCCGGCCTGGGCCGTCACCGGCCGCGCCCGCACCCGGGTGTCCCCGGGCCCGACCCCGCGCAGGGCGACGGCCTGCCACGCCAGCTGGTCGGGGCGCCCCCTCTGGAAACCGGTATCGGGCATCCGCGCGAACATCGCCTCGATCGCCGCGTCGTCATGGCCCAGTGCCGACAGCATCGCGTGGGTGGTCTCGCGGATCTCGACGATCCGCTCCTCCAGCGCCACCGGGTGCTCGAGCCCGCGTCGCATCGCCAGGCGGGTGGCGGTGTAGAGGTCGGCCATCAGCCGGTCCTTCCACGCATTCCACAGCTTGGGCGAGGTGCCGGCAATGTCGGCGCAGGTCAGCAGGTAGAGGTGGTCCAGGTGCTCGCGGTCGGCGACCTTGGCCGCGAAGCGATGGATCACCTCCGGCTCGGTGATGTCCTCCTTCTGGGCGGTTCGCGACATCAGCAGGTGCTGGCGCACCAGCCATTCGACCATCGCGGTGTCGGGCGCCGACAGGCCGACGGCTTCGCAGAACTCGCGCGCGTCGTCACCGCCCAGTTCGGAGTGGTCGCCGCCGCGGCCCTTGGCGATGTCGTGGAACAGGCCGGCCAGCAACAGCAGTTCCGGCTTGCGCAGGCGCGGCCAGACCTCGTGCGCCATCGAGAACCGCTCGTCGCGCTCGCCCGAGGCGAACGCGGCGAGGTTCTTGAGCACGGCCAGCGTGTGCTGGTCGACGGTGTAGACATGGAACAGGTCGAACTGCATGCGCCCGGACACCCGCGCGAACGCGGGGATCCATCGCCCCAGCACGCCCAGGCGCGCCATGCGGGTCAGCGTCTGCACCGGTTGCGGGCCACGCAACAGGCGCACGAAGCGCTGTCGCAGGTCGACGTCGGCCTGCTTGAACCCGGGCAGGCGCGGCAACGCCTCGGCCAGCTCGCGCGCGGTGTGCGAATGCAGCCCCCGGACCGATTCGCCGTGCGCGGCCCAGGTCGCGAACAGGTCGAACACGTCGCCCAGTTCGCGCGGCCATTGCTCCGACGATGCCGCCAGGTAGCCGCGGCGAAGGTCGAAGCGCTCGTCGATCGGCGCCGGTTCCGCCTCGCCCTCCAGCTGTTCCTCGAACCGCTGCAGCAGGCGCTCGCCGATGCGCAGCACGACCGCCGCGCTGCGGTAGAAGCCCTGCATCATCTGCTCGACGGCCAGCGTCTCGCCGGTGTCCTCGAAACCCAGGCGGGCCGCGAGCGGCTTCTGGTAGTCGAACCGCAGCCGCTCCTCGCGCTTGTCGGCGACCAGGTGCAGGCCAAAGCGCAACCGCGACAGCGCACGGCGTTCCCGCTCCAGGCTGCTGACCTCGTCGGCCCCCAGCTGGCCGAAGGCCACCAGCGCCTCCAGGTCGGCGGTGCCGATGATGCGAAGCGCCATCCAGTGCAGCGTCTGCACGTCGCGCAGGCCGCCGGGGCCTTCCTTCAGGTTGGGCTCGAGGTTGTCGGACGTGTCGCCGTAGCGGGCGTGGCGGTCGCGCAGTTCGCGGCTCTTGGCCTCGAAGAAGTCCTGCGGCGGCCACACCAGCCGCGGCGAGGCGGCGGTCTGCAGCTCCCGCCGCTCCAGCTCGTTGGCCGCCAGCGGGCGCGCCTCCAGCAGGGCGGTCAGCACGCTGAGGTCGTCGCGTGACGCCTCGGTGCACTGGTCCAGCGAACGCACCGCATGGCCCACCGGCAGCCCGGCGTCCCACAGCACCGCGAAGAAGCGGGCCAGCGCATCGGCGCAGGCGCGGGATGCCTCGGGCTCGGCCAGCACCAGCAGGTCCACGTCCGATTGCGGAAACAGCTCGCCGCGCCCGTAACCGCCCACCGCGAACAGCGCCAGTGGCGCTTCCGGCGGGATGCAGCGTTGCCAGGCGGCCTGCACGTGGCCGTCGACCACGGCGGCACGCTCGGCCAGCAGCCGGTCGACCTCGGCCCCCTGGTCGAACCGCGCCGCGAAGCCGGCATCGGCCTCGGCCAGCTGCTCGCGCACCTGCCCCGCCCAGGCGGAGTCGTCAGGCCCGGGGTGTCGCTCCGCCCCGACTGCCGCGGGGGCGGCGTCTCCGGCGTCGCCCGGGTTCATAGGTCGTTGTCGTCGCCCGGCAACCGGGTGAGGACCTCGACGCCGTCGTCGGTCACCACCACCGTGTGTTCCCACTGCGCGGACAACTTGCGGTCCTTGGTGACCACGGTCCAGCCATCGGGCAGCAGCCGGGTGTGGCGCGCGCCTTCGTTGATCATGGGTTCGATGGTGAAGGTCATGCCGGGCTTGAGCACCACGCCTTCGCCCGCGCGGCCGTAGTGCAGTACCTGCGGCTCCTCGTGGTAGATCTGGCCGATGCCGTGGCCGCAGTACTCGCGCACGACGCTGAAACGCTCGCCTTCCGCGTACTGCTGGATGGCGGCCCCGATGTCGCCCAGCGTCGCGCCCGGGCGCACGGTACGGATGCCGCGGAACATGGCCTCGCGGGTCACGTCGACCAGGCGCCGGGCCATCACCGATGGGGTGCCGGCGAAATACATGCGGCTGGTGTCCCCGTGCCAGCCGTCCTTGATGACGGTGACGTCGATGTTGACGATGTCGCCGTCCTTCAGGACCTTGGCCTCGCTGGGGATGCCATGGCAGATGACGTTGTTGACCGACGTGCAGACCGTCTTGGGGAAGCCCTTGTAGCCCACGTTGGCAGGCACCGCCTGCTGCACGTTGACGATGTGGTCGTGGCAGATGCGGTCCAGCTCCTCGGTCGTCACCCCCGGCTTCACGTGCGGGGCGACGACCTGCAGCACCTCGGCGGCCAGGCGGCCGGCGACGCGCATCTTCTCGATGTCCTCGGGGGATTTGATGGTGATCGGCATCCGGCCATTATCGCCGATGCGCCCGTGGGTGTGGGATGGCGGGGTCCGGCTGGGCGGGGTGTCGGGATTCGCCACGGATTCTCACGATTGGACACCGAGCGCGGTCGACGCCCCCCCCACGGCACGCGGGACGGAAAGATCACCGCCCCGGCCCACCGCCGCTGAACCAGCAAAGGCCTGCCCGCGCTGCCACCACGCCCGGTCGCCCCCCCCTGCGCCACTGTCCATGCCATCAAGGCCCATGCCGCTTCCGATTGCCCCGCGCGCCGCGACCCGCTAGACTTCCGCGGCTGACCCGGGCCCCGTGCCTGCCAGCCGCCAACACCGGGCGTCACCGGTGAATACACACCCGCTGCAATACCCCGTGCCGGGGTGTCCCACCAGGCCTTGCCTGCCGGGATCTGGCCACGAGGCAGCGGGGAGGCCCAACCCCGGAACCCCGCCACGGCCCCGTGCCGCGGCAGCCGCCCTCACAACCCTGGCGGCCGGTTCCATTGCCTGGAGTTCAACACGATGTCCCAGATCACCATGCGCCAGATGCTGGAGGCCGGTGTCCACTTCGGCCACCAGACCCGCTACTGGAACCCGAAGATGGGTCCGTACATCTTCGGCGCCCGCGGCAAGATCCACATCATCAACCTCGAGAAGACCGTCCCGTTGTTCAACGACGCGATGAACTTCCTCTCGGGTATCGCCCAGAAGCGCGGCATGATCCTGTTCCTCGGCACCAAGCGCTCGGCGCGCGAGTCGATCAAGGAAGAGGCCGAGCGCTGCGGCATGCCGTACATGAACCAGCGTTGGCTGGGCGGCACGCTGACCAACTTCGCCACGGTCAAGAAGTCCGTGCAGCGCCTGAAGGAGCTGGAAGCGGCCGAGACCGACGGCACCTTCGAGAAGCTGGTCAAGCACGAAGTGCTGGGCCTGCGCCGCGAGCGCGACAAGAAGCTCGCATCGCTGGGCGGCATCAAGGAAATGAACCGGCTGCCCGACGCGCTGTTCGTGATCGACATCGGCCACGAGGACATCGCGATCAAGGAAGCCAAGAAGCTCGGCATCCCGGTCGTGGCCGTGGTCGACACCAACTACGATCCGGAACTGGTGGACTACGCGATCCCCGGCAACGACGACGCCATCCGCGCCGTGCAGCTGTACGCCCGCGCCGCCGCCGACGCCGTGCTGGAAGGCAAGGCCGCCGCCCCGACCCCGGGCAGCGTGCGCGAAGAGGACTTCTCCGAGTCCGGCGACGAGTCGGGCAAGTCCGCCCGCCGTGCGCCGGCCAAGAAGGCCGCCGCCAAGAAGGCCGACGAGCCGACCGCCGATGCCGGGGCCGCTCCGGCGGACGTCAAGGCCGACGCCGCACCCGCCGATGCCAAGGTCGACGAGTCCAAGGCCGACGACGCAAAGGCCGACGAGACCAAGTCCGCCGAGTAAGACACGTGCCACGCGGCCGCGCCATCGTGCGCGGTCGCGTTCCAGCTCTTTTGTAGGAGCGACGTAAGTCGCGATCCGGATTTCCCGCCGGCGCCGGTGATCGCGACTTACGTCGCTCCTACAACATCACCAATACCGAGGTAGATCCCCATGGCTGAAATCACCGCATCCCAGGTGAAGGAACTGCGCGAGCGCACCGGCGCCGGCATGATGGAGTGCAAGAAGGCGCTCACCGAGAACAACGGCGACATCGACACCGCGGCCGAGTGGCTGCGCAAGTCCGGCCTGGCCAAGGCCGACAAGAAGGCCAGCCGGGTCGCCGCCGAGGGCCGCATCGCCGCCGCCCAGGCCGACGGCAAGGGCGTGCTGGTCGAGATCAACTCCGAGACCGACTTCGTCGCCAAGGACGAGAACTTCGTCGCCTTCACCGAGTCCGTGGCCAATGCCGCGCTGTCCGCCAACGACGTCGACGCGCTCAAGGCCACCAAGCTGGCCTCGGGCGAGTCGGTCGAAGAGACGCGCTCGGCCCTGATCGCCAAGGTCGGCGAGAACGTACAAGTCCGCCGCATGGCGCGCATCGACAGCGCCAACACCATCGGCACCTATGTCCACGGCGGCCGCATCGGCGTGCTGGTCGAGGTCAAGAACGGCAACCCGGAGCTGGCCCGTGGCCTGGCGATGCACGTCGCGGCAATGAACCCGCCGTACATCTCGCCGGTCCATGTCCCGGCGGACTTCGTCGCCAAGGAAAAGGAAATCGCCCTGGCCCAGGTCAAGGACACCGGCAAGCCGGCCGAGATCCTGGAGAAGATGATTTCCGGCAAGGTCACCAAGACCGTGAACGAGCTGTGCCTGACCGGCCAGCCCTACGTCATGGACACCAACCAGACCGTCGAGGCCGCGCTGAAGGCGGCGGGCGCCGAGGTGTTGCAGTTCGTGCGACTGGCGGTTGGCGAAGGCATCGAGAAGCAGGCCGACGACTTCCACGCCGAAGTCATGAAGCAGGCCGGACTGGCGTAAGCCACGCCTGCCCTTGCAGTACCGGAAGAGGCCGCGGATTCCCGCGGCCTTTTTTGTTGCAGGTGTCGTGTACCGGCGCGGCCTGTGTTGCGGCCCGTACTGCGCCGTGCAGCAACGGCTCAGGCCGCGATCCAGACTCGAGCGGCGCGCGTGCGCTCCCGCCAAACCCCCTCCACGAAGCTTCAGGCAGGAACGACGTCAGTCACGACACGCGAGCCTGATCACCCGGCACCCGGCGCACCCATGTGCGCCGGGGACTGGATAAGGCAGGAGAGGTTCCGGCCGCAATCGACCGCCTTGCAGTGTCGCGCCTGCAGGAGCCACATGGTTTCCTGTGCGTGCAGGTGCGAGGGCTGTCCCGCTCGCGACTTGAATCGCTCCTGCGGGAACGGGTGAAGCCGCTCCTGCAAGGCGTCATTGGGCGGGCAGATCAGTGCATTCCCCCAAAAAAAAAGCTCCCGGCGCGGCGGACCCCGAAGTTCCGCCTGCACCGGGAGCCGACCCTCCCTGGTCGATGGCGCCAATCCCTGGCACCACCCCGGGCGAATGCTTCCGCCCGACCCCTGTTACGCGGGGTGCGTCAAAAACGAGTCGCGATCAGAAACGCATCGAGAAGCGGGCGTTGAGCCCGTGGTCGCGCGCTTCGTCGGCGTACTGGCCGCTGTAGGTCAACTCGAACAGGCTCGACTCGCCGACCCGGGCACCGAAGCCCAGTTCAGCGACGGTGGCGCCGTCTGCCAGCGGCGCGCCGCGGACGACGAACGCATCGCCGCCCTGCCAGGCCACCGTGGCAGCCGGCGAGAGGTCGCCGGTGGCATCGCGGTAGCCCAGGCCGCCACGCAGGCTGAGCCAGCTCTGCTCCTGCTGCGCACCCTTGAGGTTGAGGTTGAAGCGCACACCTGCGGTGGCCAGCCCGATGTCGCCCTCGGTGCCCGTGCCGCGAAGCGCGGTCACGCCACCCTCTTCCTGGAAGCCGTCGATCTCGTACGAGACATGGGCGTACTGCAGGTAGGGCTCGATCTCCCACGCATTGGCAGCGAACCGGTAGCCCGCTTCGATGAACGCCTGGGTCGACTGCGTGTCGTACTCGACATGGGTCTGGTCCTGCACGCCCGGGAAGGCAACCGTGCGCTGCACGTCCACCTCGCCCTGCGCGTGGGTCACGCCCATCCTCAGGCCCAGCCCGCCCCATGCCTGGCCGGCGTAGAGGCCGACGTGGCGGCCGATGATGTCGCCGTCGGTGCCACGGCCGTCGACGGACATGTCGTTGCGGTCCATGCCACCCAGGACGCCCACGCGCCAGCCATTGGCGAAGCGGTAGTCGACACCCAGCAGGGTGGCATTGCCGCTGTAGTCAACCCGGCCGGCATTGCCGTCGGTCTGGAGCGTGCCGCCGCTGCGAAGCACTTCGATCCACGCCGCCGGACCCGCCTCGCCCGTGGCCATCGGTGCGAACGCGCCGGTGCCGGCCTGCGACCGTGCCAGCGCCGCCTCGCGCACATGGCGCTGGCTGTCCACCAGCACCGACTGCGCGCTGGCGTGCAACTCACCGCTCAGGCTGTCCAGCGCAGGCAACGCCTGCTCCGGGAACAGCTGCGTCAGGCGCTGCGCGAGCACATGGTCCATCGCCAGCGCGTCCGCGCTGGCGCCGACCGCACGCTGGTTGGCGGTAACGGCAGCATCGGCCAGTGCCATGCCACGCACCACGTCGAGTGCGACGTAGTCCGTGCCGTAGACCAGGTTGAAGTCCAGGAACGGGGAGATCGACGACGAGTCCACGGTGCCGAACGCGCCGCTGACACCACCGTCGGCCGACAGGAACTCGTAGTACTGGCCCAGCAGGTACGAGCCGGGCACCTGCGCGATCTGCAGGGTGCCACCCGCCAGCGTGGCGGTGCCCGTGGCGTACAGCAGGTCGGATTCGTCCGAGTCGAGCTCCAGCTCGAAGATCGAGCTGGACGACAGGTCCAGGTCGCCATCGATCGTCAGCGTGCCGAGCGAGACGCCCGGTGCGATGGCGCCGGTGACGACGGTGTCGCCCAGCGTGCCGGTGCCCAGCAAGCGACCGTCGACGCCGACGTGGGTGCTGCCGCCCACCTGCTGGCCATAGACCAGCGCCGAACCGTCGGTCACCAGCAGGTCGGTGTCGAGCAGCGACCCGTTGAGGATCAACGCGCCGCCGTCGACTTCGACGTTGCCCGACAGCGCGTTCTCACCGTCAAGCTCCAGGATGCCTTCGGCGATGGTGGCACCGTTGAAGCTGTTGTCGCCGCTCAGCCTCAGCCAGCCGATGCCCGACTTGGTCAGCCGGCCCGGGCCACCGATGTCGTTGGTCCAGTCGTCCCACGCCAGGCCTTCCCAGACCTTGGCGCCGCCGGCACGACTGTTCATGACCACGTCGGTGTCGACGCGGAACTGGCCGTAGCCTTCGATGGCCTTCTGCAGGTCCAGCAGGCCCCAGCCGTAGATGGCGTCAACGCCTTCCTCGCCCAGGTCGCGGGCGGTGGTCAGCAGGATGTCGCGGATCTGCGGGTTGTCCAGGTACGGGTACCGCTCCATCAACAGCGCCAGCGCGCCGGTGATGTGCGGCGCCGCCATGGAGGTGCCGGTCAGGTCGCCGTGGCCGTACTCGGGGTTCTCTGACGTGATGTCCAGGCCCACGACGTTGCCCTCGTCGTCATACACGACTTCGCCCTCGATCCCGCCACCCACGACGGTCGAGGTGATGTCGGTGCCCGGCGCCGCGATGCACCAGTCCATCGACAGCCCGCAGGTGCTGGAGCTGCCGTCGATCTCGCCGGTCTGGTTGACGTTGACGACGCTGAGCCAGTACTTCTCGGCGTCCGGCACCCAGCGCGGCAGGGTGGCGTAGAGGCCGGCGATGTTGCCGGAGGCATTGCCCGCGGCCCATACCTGGATCATTCCGTCCCGGATGCCGGCATTCGTGAAGATCGACAGGTACTCGGCCACGCCCGGCGCGTTGTACAACCAGTCCATGTCCTCGGCCGTGGTCGGCTCCTGGGACAGGCCCCAACTGTGGTTGATCGCACGCACGCCCTGCGCGGCCATCTGCGCGAACACGTCGGCGAACGCCGCATCGCCCGGGCCGATCGAGTACGACTCGCCACCCCAGCCCAGCAGCGCATCGAGGTCCATGTAGCTGTTGGAGAACATGCGCGCAGCGGTCAGGTCCGCGCCGAACGCGACGCCGTGCGAACCCTGTCCGTTGCGGTTGGCGGCAATGGTGCCGGCCACGTGCGTGCCGTGGGTGTTGTAGGCAAAGCCGGCCCACGACTCCAGGATCTCGTCGGCATCGGGGATGAGGTAGCCGATGTCGATCAGGAACTGGATGAACGCGCGGTCTTCGTCGGTGTAGTGGAAGTAGTCGATGCCGGGCTGGTCGCCGTCCGCCATGTAGCAGGCGTCGGGACCATTGAGGGCGATGCGGTTCTCGCAGCCCGGGTCCGCCATGCGGATGCCGCGGTGGTCGCCGTTGGCGAAGTCGCCATGCCCGAACGCAGAACCTCCGTCGATCACGCCGATGCGCACGCCACGCCCGGTCAGGCCGCGCGCATACGCATGGTGCGCACCGATTACCCCGAGCCCCCAGTCGGCATTGAACTCGTCGGTCTTCCAGCTGTCGGCATCACCGACCTGGCCCTGTTCGTCGTACTGCGGGCCCTGCTGCGCCACCGCGACGCCCATGCTGCCCAGCAGCAGTGCGCCGACGATCGCCCTGGACAATGCGGAACGTACATGTCCACGCGAACCGCGGTGTGCTGCCGAACCCTTCTGCTTGCGCTGCATCTGTAACCCTCTCCCCTGTTTCAACATGGCCGGCGTGTTCGCCGGCGGCGTCGGCCCGCTCGTGGAGCAGGCATCGGGAGTGGTAACGCAACGGCCACGCCACCCCCCTACCCCGGGGTTCGTCGGCTTTGCGGTGTGCGGCCCGGGTCAGAAGCGCCGAAGCAGGCTCAGCAGGAGGAAGCGCCCGCGCGGGTCGTCCTGCGCGATGTCGTAGCCGCCACGGTCGATTTCGAAATCCACCGGGGTACGGTCACCCAGGTCGCGGATGTTCAGGGCGACGCGCCAGTCGGGCCAGCCGGTATAGGCCAGGTCCAGGTCGAAGGTGGTACGGGCCGGCGTTGTGCAGCGCCCGGCTTCGCGATTTGCACGGGGGCACCCGGCTCCCGGGCCACCGACCTGCACCGGACCCAGCGCCCGCGCTGACACCGTCGCCTGCCAGCCGCTGCGACGCCATTGCAACGATGCCAGTGCGCTGTGGGTGGGCGCGGCGTATCCGGCATGGTCCAGTCGGGGCGCGCCGGGCACCGATTCCCGCTCCAGCCGGTCAAGGTAATGCGCCGCCAGGCGCGCGGTGAATCCCGAGCGGGCGGTTTCCCACTGCCCTTGCAGGTCGAGCTCCCAGCCGCGCACGTCGGTCATCCCGACGTTGGCGAAATAGGCATCCAGGCCGACCAGGCGGCCCAGTTCGTCGCGCACGACGGAAAGCGGGAACGCCGCCGGATCGTCCGAGGCGCTTCCCGGCAGGATCTCGTTGCTGCGGCGGATGCGGAAGTAGTCGACGCTCGCGCTCAGGTGGCCGGCCGGCGCCCACACAAGACCGAAGGTGTGGCTGCGCGATGTCTCCGGCTGGAGGTGCGGGTTGTCGCGGGCGCTGCGCCCCACCAGGCAGTAGCGCTCATCCGGTCCGAATGCGAACACGTACGCGCAAGGGGCAAGCCCGGGGGTTTCCCGCACCAGGTCCAGCTCGTCGACGACGCTGGGCCGGCGCGTCTCGAACAGCGACGGCGCGCGGTACCCGGTGGCCCCTGCCGCTCGCAGGGTGAGCCTGTCCATCGGGCTCCATTTGATTCCGATCTTGGGCGACCAGCGGCGGCCGTATCCCTCGCGCTGGTCCACCCGTGCGGCAACGTCCATCTGCAGGCGCGGCGAGAACGGCAGGTTGACCTCGGCGTACACGCCGCCGCCGCGCTGCTGGCTGTCCACCGGCACCTTCTGCGGGCCCAGTGCGATGTCCTGGTCGACCATCAGCGGGTCCGGGCGGTGCTCCAGCACGTCGCGCAGCAGCTCCAGGCCGGCCGCCACCCGAACCGGCCCGCCCGGCAACGAGAACCATGTGCCATGGACATCGAACCCGGCCTGCTGCAGCGTCGCTTCGCCGCGCACCGTGATGGGAGGCGACAGGGAGGCCAGCAGCCCGGGCGAGTTGTGCGTGCCGTCGAACCTGTACCCGCCCGCATCGGTCACGCGGTCGAATTGGGTGTAGCGCAGCAATCCCTCGATGCGGCTGTCGACGCGGTTGCGATGGTGGGAGATCGACGCGTTCCAGCCCCACTCGCCCCGCCAGCCCGAAAGCGCCACCGTGCCGTCCAGCGTGCGCGTGTCCCCGTGGCTGCGCACCGGGCCGATGTCGAAGAACGCGTAATCCAGGTCGGCGCCCGGCCAATGGTCCGGGTGGTTCTCCGGCAGGCTTACCCGCGCATGGAACGGCGCGTTGCTCAGGGTCTGGCTGGCGTGGCCGGCGCGCAGGTCGACGGAGAGGTCTATGGCGTCGGTGAGGGGCCGGTCGACGTGCCCGTACAGCGACCATCGCCGGCTGGAAGGCTGCAGGCTGGTGTAGGCCGGGATGTCGAGCAGGCAGTCGTCCGCCACGTCGGCCGGTGCATGCGCGCACTGGCGCTTGACCAGGTTGAAGTCGTAGTCGCGGTAACCCAGCGGGATCCGCCGGTCCCCCAGCCCGTGGCGGCGCAGGTCCATGGTCCGCCATTCGCGCGCCGCACCGAGCAGCTCGTCGCGCTGGAGCACGTCCATGCCCAACACGGCGTGGCCGGCAGGCCCGGTATCGAAGCCATGGCTGACCGCAAGGCGGGACTCGCGTGCATCGCCCCGCGAGGACTGCCCGTGCCGGACCACGGCCTCGCCCCCGTCCTGCCGCTTGCGCAGGATGATGTTGACGACGCCCGCCATGGCGTCGGCCCCGTAGGTGGCCGAAGCCCCGCCGCGCAGGATCTCGACCCGTTCGACGATGGTCAGCGGTATCGCGTCCAGGTCGGCCAGGCCGCCCAGTTCCGAGGAGATCAGGCCGTAGTTCGCCACCCGGCGGCCGTCGACCAGGAACAACGTCGCCCGCGGGCCCAGGGCGTTGAGGCTGGTGGTGGCAGCGGCCGCGAACGGCTGCTGGATGCCCGACCCGCCATCGGACGCCACCGCTACCGGGTGGTGGCCGAGCATGCCGGGCTGGGTCCGCAGCAATTCGAACAGCGTCTGGTGGCCGCTGGCCTCGATCTCTTCGCGGCTGATCAGGGTTACCGGGGACGGTGTCAGCGTGCCGATGTCGCTACGCGGGATGTGGGTGCCGGTGACGAACACCGTGGGGATAGGCACCGGCACGTGGACGGGCGCCTTGGGCCGGGCGGGCGCAGGCGCAGCCCGCGCCTTTGCAACCCGCGTTCCCAGCACGTAGGTGTTGGCGTTGACCACCTGGACGGTCAGCCCGGCCGCGCCGGCGAGTTTGCGCAATGCCTCACCGGGCGCGAGTGTGCCCTTCAGCGCCCTGGCCCGTCGTCCACGGACCACGTCGGGGGGGTACAGCAACTGCAGCCCGGCCTGCGTGGCCAGCCGCTCCAGTGCCAGGCCCAGGTCCCCGGCGGGAATGTCGAATGCGACCCGCGCGGGCGGCACTCGACCGTCGCCCCCCGCGCCCAGGGCGGGCGTCGGAGTGGTCAAGCCGGCAACCAGGAGCACACCGGAAATGGCGAGCGCGACGCGGGACCAGGCCATTAACGGGGCACGGGAAAAGCAGGTCCCGCACCATACGAGAGCCCCTGCGGACGCGCAACGATGAACGGGCTTCTCGCTGCGGTGTGGGCGAGGCGCGCCTGCAATGCGGTCCGGCGCGGTGCGGTGCGATTCGGTGCGACGCCCCGCGACGCGGTGACGGCAACTGAAGGCCCAGCCCGCCGTGGGGGCCGTGCCTTGGCTACCCGGCCGGCGGGTACAGGACGATGTGGCCGTCCCGCGCCGGACGGGGACGCAGCGACCAGCCGCGCTCAAGCGCCGCCACCAGTGCGGCCTGGTCGTGCATGTGGAACACGCCGCTGACGCGGATGTCCCCCAGCGCGGGGTCGGCAAGCCGTACCTGGGTGGTGGAGTAGCGGTTCATCTCCTCCAGCAGGCTGGACAACGGGCGCTGCTGGAAAACCAGCTCGCCCTTGGGCCACCCAACCGCGGACGCCTGGTCCATCGCTGCGACTTCGCCCAACCGGCCCTCGGCGGACAGCGCAACCTGCTGGCCGGGCGCAAGGGTGATGCTGTCGCGACCGGTGCCGCTGACCACGACTACGCCGTCCACCAGCGCGACCTGGCTCGCGTCCCCGCGACGGGCGACCTGGAAGGTGGTGCCGATGTCGCGCACCACGCCTGCACCCACTTCAACCCGGAACGGCCGCGCGGGATCGCGTCCGACCTCGAACTGCACCCGCCCCTGCTCGACCACCACCGCCCTGGCATCCACGCCGAAGCGGACCCGTACCCGGGAATCGGTGTCCAGCACCATGCGGGTGCCGTCCTCCAGCACCACCTGCCGCTGCTCGCCCACCGCGGTGGCATGTGCGACGGATTCCTCGACGGGCGCCGCGACCGGGCGCAGGGTCCACCAGGCCGCGCCGGCGGCAATCGCCAGGGTGGCCGCGACGGCCGCCAGCCGGCCCACGATCCCCGCACTGCGGGGCGCTGCGGCACTGCGACGCGCCCGGCGCGCGGCGGCGCGCAGCAGCTCGTCGCCCTCCAGAGCGGCTGCCTCCCGGTGCAGCCGCTCCATTTCCAGGTACGCCGACAGGTGCGACGGCGACTCGGCAAGCCAGTCCTCGAACGCAGCGCGCTCGGCCGGCTCACACTCGGGGGACTCCAACCGGGCCAGCCAGTGCGCGGCGTCATTCGCGACCCGATCGGGCGCGGACATGGGGTTCATCGGTCGCCTCCTTGGCGGTGGTGCTGGGCCAGGCGCTCGCGCAACAGACGCAGCGCACGGCCGATGTTCTTCTCGACCGCCTTGACGGAAATGCCGCAGTGCCGGGCGATGGCCGGGTAACTCATGCCCTCGATCCGGTTGAGCAGGTACACCTCGCGGCAGCGATCGGGCAGTTGCAGGATCGCGGCCCTGACGTCTTCCAGCGCCTGCTGGGATGCCAGGCGCTCTTCGTGCGGGGGCTCGTCCGAGGGCATGGCATCGTGCTCGCCGTCCAGGCTCACGTGCAGCGGCGCACCCCGGCTGCGCTCGCGACGCGCGCGGTCCAGCATCACGTTGGTGGCAATCCGGTACATCAAGGCCTTGAGCTGGTCCTGCGGGTAGGCGCGGTAGCGCAGCATCCGCACCAAAGCCTCCTGGGCGATGTCCTTGGCATCCTCCTCGGGCACGCGCCGGCACAGGTAACCGACCAGGATCGGGCGCTGGGCCTGCACGAAGGCCTCGAACCCGTCGCCGGCGGCCTCGCCTGCCGCGTAGGGCCTCACGCGCCCCGCCCCGGGACCGATATGGCCGGGACGATGGCGACAAAGCGCAAGGGCATGCAGGTCGACAGCAGCAGGAACTCCCGGCTCGGGCCGCGCCCGGAGCGCGAAGGTGGAGGACATCGCGGGGCTCATGGCCGCCAACCCGGCCGGCGCGACCCGGGCGTCTTGTAACACGTGCGCAACCACTCCCGCGCAACCACCGGCCTTGCCGCTGCGCGATTGCCGGAGTGGATGCAGCGTGCGATGCCTGACATGGACAGTGGAACGCAACTCGTGGCCGCCCCCCTACCTCGGCTAGACTTCCGGGGTTTGCCCACGCCAGAGAATCGCCATGTCCCAGCTCGCCTACCGCCGCGTCCTGTTGAAGCTGTCCGGCGAGGCATTGATGGGCCAGGAGGACTACGGCATCGATCCCAAGGTGATCGAACGCCTGGCGCACGAGGTGATCGAAGCCCAGCAGGCCGGTGCCGAGATCGCGCTGGTGGTGGGCGGTGGCAACATCTTCCGCGGCGCGGGGCTGGCCGCCGGCGGCATGGACCGCGTCACCGGCGACCACATGGGCATGCTGGCCACGGTCATCAACGCGCTGGCGATGCAGGACGCGCTCGAAAAACTGGGCGGCAAGGCCCGGGTGATGAGCGCGATCAAGATCAACGACGTGTGCGAGGACTACATCCGCCGCCGGGCCATCCGCCACCTGGAGAAAGGCCGGCTGGTGGTGTTTGCCGCCGGCACCGGCAATCCGTTCTTCACCACCGACTCGGGCGCCGCGCTGCGGGCGATCGAGATCGGCGCGGACCTGCTGCTGAAGGCCACCAAGGTCGATGGCATCTACGACCGCGACCCCAAGAAGCATCCCGACGCGGTCCGCTACGACCGCCTGAGCTACGACGAGGTGCTGGCACGCAATCTCCAGGTCATGGACACCGCGGCCTTCGCGCTGGCCCGCGACAGCGAGCTGCCGCTTCGGATCTTCGACATGGGCCAGCCGGGCGTCCTGCTGCGCATCCTGCGCGGCGAGGAAATCGGCACGCTGGTGCGCGGACGCGGCTGAGCCCCGCCGGGGAGGCACGCGTCGCGTCCACGCGGGGCATGCCAGCATGCGCCCCATGCATCTCCACCATGGTCCCCCCGGCCACCATTCGCATGGCCACGACGGCGGCACCCGCGCTTTCGCAGCGGTGACCCTGCTCAACCTGGCATTCACCGCGGTAGAGGCCGGGTACGGCTTCGCGACCGGTTCGCTGGCACTGCTCACCGATGCCCTGCACAACCTGGGCGACGTGCTGGGACTGGCGCTGGCATGGGCCGCAGCGGTGCTGGCCCGGCGGCCGCCACGCGGACGCCACACCTACGGCTGGCGCCGCGCCACGTTGCTGTCGCCGCTGGCCAATGCATTGCTGCTGGTCGCGTTTTCCGGTGCGCTGGGGTGGGAAGCGATCCGCCGGATCGGCGATCCCCCCGAGATCCCGGCGCTGACGGTCGTGGTGGTGGCCGCGCTCGGCATCGGGGTCAACCTGGGAGCGGCGTGGCTGGTGCGCGGTGGAGAAGCCCACGACCTCAACCGCCGTGGCGCGTTCCTCCACCTGATGGCCGATGCGGCCGTCTCGGCAGCCGCTGTGGTCGCCGGCCTGGGGATGTGGTGGCTGGGCTGGGCATGGCTGGATCCGGCGGTGGCACTGCTGATCGGCGCCGTCGTGGCGTTCAGCGCCTTCGGCCTGCTGCGCGAGAGCCTGGCCGCGACCATGGATGCAGTCCCGCGCGGGATCGACGCCGGGGACGTGCGCGCCTTCCTTGGACGGCAGCCGGGCGTCGCGGCGGTCCACCACGTCCACATCTGGCCGCTGGGTGCCGGTGACATCGCGCTGACCGCGCACGTCGTGCGCCATTGCGACAGCGGGCACGACGCCTTCATCGCCCGGACCGTGGGCGAACTGTCGGAACGCTTCGGCATCACCCACCCCACGCTGCAGGTCGAACACGGGGACGGCTGCGGGGACGCGTCGCAGGACTGAGGCCGCCGCGGGCCACGGTGGAGGCAGGGAGGCTGCAGTGGGGTCGTTCCGAAGTGCCGTCGCCGGCCCGCTGCGGGTCCCGGGCCGGGAGCCGCCGGCTATAATCCCGCGATTACCGTCATTGGACCGGAGCCGGCGATGCTCAACGAGATCAAGAAAGATGCCCAGACGCGCATGGCCAAGAGCGTGGAGGCCTTCCGCCACGACCTGACCAAGGTACGCACCGGGCGCGCGTCCACCGCCCTGGTCGAACACCTGAAGGTCAATTACTACGGCTCCGACATGCCGCTGTCGCAGGTCGCCAGCGTGGCCGTCACCGACGCGCGCTCGCTGACCATCACGCCGTGGGAAAAGCCGATGGTCTCCGCGGTGGAGAAGGCGATCCTGGCCTCCGACCTGGGCCTGACGCCCAACACCGCCGGCACGGTGATCCGAATCAACCTGCCCGCGCTCACCGAGGAGCGCCGCAAGGAGCTCTCCAAGCACGTCCACGCCGGTGGCGAGGACGCGAAGGTGGCCATCCGCAACATCCGCCGCGACGCCAACCACCAGGTCAAGGAACTGCTCAAGGACAAGCAGGTGACCGAGGACGACGTGCGCCGCACCGAGGACGACATCCAGAAGCTGACCGACTCGGCCATCAAGGACGTGGACGAGGTGGTGAAAGCCAAGGAGCAGGAACTGCTGGCGGTCTGAGGGTCGACCAGGCCCCATGCCCGCTTCCGGTCCAACCCCCGGCACGCCACGCATCCCCCGCCACGTCGCCGTCATCATGGATGGCAACGGCCGCTGGGCCGAGCGCCGGCACCGGCCGCGTGCCATCGGCCACCGCGCGGGCGCACGGGCGGTCAACACCTGCATCGACTTCTGCCTGGCGCATGGCATTGGTGCGCTGACCCTGTTCGCCTTCTCCAGCGAGAACTGGGGGCGGCCTGAAGACGAGGTCGGGGCCCTGATGAAGCTGTTCCTGAACGCGCTGGACCGCGAGGTCGAGGAACTCCACCGGCGCGGCGTGCGCGTGCGCTTCATCGGCCAGCGCGACCGCTTCGGTCCCGCCCTGGTCGAGCGCATGCGGGCGGCCGAGGAGCTGACCGGCGGCAACACACAGCTGGCCCTCAACATCGCGGCCAGCTACGGCGGCCACTGGGACATCGCCCAGGCGGCGCGATCGCTGGCCCGCGAGGTCGCGGCGGGACGGCTGGACCCGGAGGCGATCGACGAGGCCCTGCTGGGCGAGCGTGTCTGCCTGGCCGACCTGCCCGCCCCCGACCTGTTCATCCGCACCGGGGGCGAGCAGCGCATCAGCAATTTCCTGTTGTGGCAGCTGGCGTATTCCGAATTGTGGTTCACCGATGCCTTGTGGCCCGAGCTGGATGCCGCCACCCTGCAACGCGCGCTGGATGATTTCGCCTCGCGCGAGCGCCGTTACGGCCTGACCGGCGCACAGGTGGCCGGCCGCCCCGAAGAGACTCCCGAATGACCCGAACCCGCGTCCTCGCCGCCCTGGTCATGGCCCCCGTGGCCATCCTGGGCATCCTGTTCCTGCCCACCGAATGGATGGTGCTGCTGGCGGCGCTGATGTTCCTGGCGGGGCTGTGGGAGTGGCTCGAACTGGCGGAAATCGATGACGCGCTGGCGCGCACCGTGCTGCTGGTGGCCAACCTGGCGATGATGGTCGCGATCGTCTGGGGCTCGCGCGGCCCCTCGGGCTTCAGCCTCGTGCTGCTGCAGGTGGCCACGCTGGTCGGCGTGGTGTGGTGGCTGCTGGCACTGTTCTGGCTCGGGCGTCCGCGCTTCGCCAGCGACCACGACACCCACGCGCGGGTGTTCAAGCTGGCAGCCGGCTCGTTGGCGGTGGTGCCGGCGTGGTGCGCGCTGGCATGGATCCACGCCGAGGAGCCCAACGGCCACTACTGGCTGCTGGCTGCGCTGGGCGTGGTCTGGGCCGCCGATACCGGCGCGTACTTCACCGGCCGAAAGTTAGGGCGACACAAGCTGGCGCCCAACATCAGCCCCAACAAGACCGTAGAGGGCATGGCCGGTGGCGTCATCGCCGGTGTCGCCGCGGGCACGCTGCTGGGCCTGCTGGCTGGCGCCACCCCGGACCAGCTGCCCTGGGTGGCGCTGGTGGCCATGGCCGCGGCGCTGGCATCGGTGGTCGGCGACCTGTTCGAGAGCCTGCTCAAGCGGCATGCCGGGGTGAAGGACTCCGGTAACCTGATCCCCGGCCACGGCGGCATCCTGGACCGCATCGACGGCGTGCTCGCCGCGCTTCCGGTGTTCGCGCTCGGCAAAGCCGTCGTCGGCTTCTGATGCGGCGGGACGGGTGATGCGCACTATCGCCGTGCTGGGTGCGACCGGCTCCATCGGGGCTTCCGCGCTGGATGTCATCGCCCGCCACCCCGATCGCCTGCGTGCGGACGTGCTGGTCGCCGGCAGCAACGTCGAGGCGCTGCTTGCCCTGTGCCGCGCGCACCGTCCCCGGCATGCCGCCGTGGCCGATGCGTCGGGATACGCGGCCCTGCGCGACGGCCTGCTCGATGCCGGCCTCGACACCGAGCCCCATGCCGGCGCCGATGCGATCTGTGAACTGGCGGCGGGCGATGCCTGCGACACGGTGGTGGCCGCCATCGTCGGCGCGGCGGGCCTGCCGTCCACGCTCGCCGCGGCCCGCGCCGGCAAGCGCCTGCTGCTGGCCAACAAGGAGTCGCTGGTGCTGGCCGGCGAACTGCTGATGCGCGCCGCGCGCGACGGCGGCGCGACCATCGTCCCGATCGACAGCGAGCACAATGCGATCTTCCAGTGCCTGCCCGACGCCGCCGCCCGGGCCGGGCTGGCACGCATCACCCTGACCGCATCGGGTGGTCCGTTCCGCGGCTGGGGCCGGGATGCGCTCGGCCCGGTGACCCCCGAGCAGGCCGTCGCCCATCCCAAGTGGTCGATGGGCCCGAAGATCTCGGTCGACTCGGCCACGCTGATGAACAAGGGCCTGGAAGTGATCGAGGCCCACCACCTTTTCGGCGTGGAGCGCGCGCGGATCGACGTGCTGGTGCACCCGCAGAGCCTGGTGCACTCGCTGGTCGCATTCCGTGACGGCTCCACCCTGGCCCAGCTTGGCCTGCCTGACATGCGCACCGCGCTGGCGGTGGGCTTTGGCTGGCCCGAGCGCCTGGACTCGGGCGTGTCGGTGCTGGACCTGCTGGCCGAGGGCGGCCGGCTGGAGTTCGAGGCCCCGGACCTGCAGGCCTTCCCCTGCCTGGGGCTGGCTTTCGACGCTCTGGAGGCCGGCGGTTCGGCCCCCGCGGTGCTCAATGCCGCCAACGAGGTCGCGGTTTCAGCCTTTCTTCAGCGACGGGTGGGTTTCCTTGCGATCCCCCGGTTGGTCGAGGCCGCCCTGTCGCGATGCACGGGGGCAGCGGCCGATTCGCTCGACGCCCTGCACCACGCCGACGCGGCTGCCCGCCGCCACGTCGAACGCGAGATCGCCCAGATGAGCCCCAGCCGATGACCCCCTCCGCGAGCCACCGACATGGGTGAACTGTTCGGCTCCATCTGGTGGCTGCTGGTCAGTCTCGGCGTGTTGGTGACCTTCCACGAGTTCGGCCACTACTGGGTGGCGCGGCGCTGCGGGGTCAAGGTTCTGCGCTTCTCGGTCGGCTTCGGCAAGCCGCTGTGGATGCGACGGGGCCGCGACGGCACCGAGTACGCCATCGCCGCGATCCCGCTGGGCGGCTACGTCAAGATGCTCGACGAACGGGAGGGCGACGTTGCCCCCGGCGAGGCGGACCAGGCCTTCAACCGGCAGTCGGTGTTGCGGCGCATCGCCATCGTCGCCGCCGGTCCGGTCGCCAACCTGCTGCTGTGCGTGGCACTGCTCTGGGCCATGTTCGTGGTCGGCCGGCCCGATTACGCGCCGGTGCTGGGTGCGGTCGGCGGGTTGGCAGCCGAGGCGGGCCTGCAACGGGGCGACACGGTACTGGCGGTGGGCGAGCGCGCCACCCCGACCTGGAGCGAGGTGCAGATGGCGCTGCTGCCCGCGGCGCTGGACCGCGTCGAGGTCCCCGTGTCCCTGCGCGACGCCGCCGGCGGCGAGCGCACCGTGGCGCTTGCGCTGGACCGCCTGCCGCCGCAGTTCGACGAGCGCCGGGCGATCGAGGTCATCGGCCTGTCGCCGCGCCACATGGACGTCCCGGCCGTCGTCGGCCGGGTGGTCCCGGACTCCGCCGCCTGGGGGGTATTGGCCGAAGGTGATCGCATTACCGCGCTGGACGGCACCCGGATCGATGGCTGGGAGGAGATCGGGCCGTTGGCGCAGGCCATTGGCGAGCGCGGCGAGCCGGCGATGGTGGAAGTTGAACGCAACGGCGAGCGGCTGGCGCTGGAGATCCTGCCCCGGCGGACGCAGGACGCCACCGGCGGGGACTACTGGGCGCTGGGCATTGCGTCCGCGCGCCCTGCGCTGCCCGAAAAGGACGCGCTGCTGCGCCACGGACCCGTCGAGGCGGTCCCTGCGGCGCTCAACGAGGCGCTCCACCAGGCCGGCGAACTGCTGGACATGATCGGCCGCGCATTCACCGGCCGGGTGGCGGTGGAGAACACCGTCGCCGGGCCCGTCACCATTGCCCGGGCGGCCAACGCCTACGCCGACCAGGGCCTCGCCTGGTACCTGTCGCTGCTGGCGCTGCTCTCGCTCAGCCTGGGCATCCTGAACCTGCTGCCGATCCCGATCTTGGACGGCGGTCACCTGCTGTATTACCTTATCGAGCTGGTCAAGGGCAGCCCGGTCAGCGAACGAGTCATGGCCGCCGGGCAATACGTGGGCCTGGCACTGATCGCCAGCCTGATGGGCCTGGCGTTCTACAACGACATCGTGAACAACCTGGTGCGCTGATGCCGCCTGCCCTGCCCTCCGCCTCCCGCGGCGACCCTGCTTCCCAACCGGACCTCCTGATGACGCGACTGCCTTCCCGCCGCCTGCTTGCCCTTGCCCTCGCCACGGCCCTGGCGCCGGCATTGCCCGCGACGGCCCAGACCGGCGTCCCGTCCGCGACCGACCCCTTCGCCGCCCCCGCCGCGCCCCAGCCCGCGTACGCGCCGGCACCGGATGCGTTCCGGGTCAGCGACATCCGCGTGGACGGGCTCCAGCGGATCGCCGCCGGCACCGTGTTCACCTACCTGCCGATCGAGCGCGGCGACACCGTCGACCGCGCGCGCGCCGGCGCTGCGGTACGCGCGCTGTACGCCACCGGGTTCTTCGAGGATGTCCAGATCGGCCGCCAGGGCGACATCCTGGTGGTGACGGTCACCGAGCGCCCGGCCATCAACAAGCTGACGCTGGTCGGCAACAAGGACATCAAGACCGAAGACCTGCAGACCGGCCTGAACGAGATCGGCCTGACCGAAGGCAACACCTTCGACCGGCTCGCCCTGGACCGCGTGACCCAGGAACTGACCCGCCAGTACAACAACCGCGGCAAGTACAACGTCCAGATCACCCCGACCGTGGCCCGGCTGGACCGCAACCGCGTCGACGTCACCATCGACATCGACGAGGGCGACGCGGCCAAGATCCGCCACATCAACCTGGTGGGCAACGAAAGCTACGAGCAGGACGAGATCCTGGAGAGCTGGGAGTCGGCCGAAAGCAACTGGCTGAGCTGGTACCGCCGCGATGACCAGTACTCGCGCGAGAAGCTCTCCGGCGACCTGGAGAAGCTCAACTCCTATTACCTGGACCGGGGCTACATCGATTTCAGCGTGGACTCCACGCAGGTCGCGATCAGTCCCGACAAGCAGGACATGTTCATCACCGCCGGCGTGAGCGAAGGCGAGGTCTACACCGTCTCGGACGTGCAGGTTTCCGGCGACACCGTGCTGCCGAAGGAGCAGATCGAGGCGCTGGTGCTGGTCAAGCCCGAGCAGACCTTCTCCCGCCGGCTGCTGGAAGTCAGCTCCGACTCGATCATCGCCGCGCTGGGCAACGTGGGCTATGCATTCGCCCAGGTGAACCCGATCCCGGCGGTCGACCGCGACGACAACACCGTTGCGATCAACATGCAGGTCGTGCCCGGCCCGCGCGTCAACGTGCGCCGCGTCGTGTTCAAGGGCAACACCCGCACCAGCGACGAGGTGCTGCGTCGGCAGATGCGCCAGTTCGAGGGCGCGTGGTACTCGCAGGCCGCCATCGACCGCTCCAAGATCCGCCTGCAGGGACTGGGCTACTTCGAGAGCGTCGACGTGGAAAGCCAGCCCGTGCCCGGCACCAACGACCAGGTCGACGTGGTCTACAACGTCAAGGAAACCACCTCCGGCAGCTTCGTGTTCGGCCTGGGCTTCTCGCAGCTCACCGGCCTGACCACGCAGATCCAGCTGTCGCAGGACAACTTCCTGGGCAGTGGCAACCGCATCTCGGTGCAGGCCCAGCGCAACGACTACCTGCAGCGCTACGACTTCTCGTTCATCAACCCGTACTTCACCGACAACGGCGTGTCGCTGGGCTACAACCTGTGGTGGCGCGAGTTCGACAACTCCGACTTCAACACCGCGCGTTACTCCAGCACCAGCGGAGCGGCGCAGACGGTGCTGGGCATCCCGATCACCGAGACCGATACGGTCACCGCCCTGTTCGGCATCGACAGCAACCAGATCTTCGCCCTCCGCGGGTCCACCCCGGAGCCGATCGTCGACTACATCGACGCCGTCGGGCAGCGTACGTTCCACGCCTGGCGGGGCGAGGTGGGCTGGGCCCGCAACACGCTCAACAATGCGCTGACCCCGACCACCGGCACCTACCAGCGCGTGTGGCTGGAAGCGACCCTGCCCGGCTCGACGGTCGAGTACTACAAGCTCAACTACAACTTCTCCAAGTTCTGGCCGCTGTCGCGCCACCTCGTGCTCAACACCCGCGCCGAGCTGGGTTATGGCGACAGCTACAGCGACCCGATCAGCCGCAACATCTGCTTCACCCCCGGGTCCGTGGTCGACACCGACGGCGATCCGGCAACCCCGCCGGTGTTCGTGCCCGGCCCGGATCCGACCGAGCCGTGCCTGCCCGGCTCGCCGGACTACAACAAGACCGTCGTCGCCGACGGCCTGCCGTTCTTCGAGAACTTCTACGCCGGCGGCAGCCGTTCGGTGCGCGGCTTCACCGACAACACCCTGGGCCCCCGCGCGTCACCGGTGGCGGGCAGCACCTTCACCCAGCCGGTGGGTGGCTCGCTCAAGACGGTCGGCTCGCTGGAGATGTACTTCCCCACCCTGCTCGATACCCCGGCCGCGCGCGTCTCGGCGTTCGTCGACTTCGGCAACGTGTTCGACGGCGCTGACAACTTCGACGCCGGCCAGCTGCGTGCGTCCACCGGTGTGTCGCTGATGTGGCGCTCGCCGATGGGCCCGATCTCGATCAGCTACGCCTACCCGCTCAAGAAGGAAGAGGGCGACGACATCGAGCGCCTGCAGTTCACCTTCGGTGGGCAGTTCTGACGACGGCCGCGCGCCTGCGTCCCCGCCACCCACGCCGCTGATGCAACCCGCGACGTACACCGCCGCCGCGCTGGCCGAGCACTTCGGGCTCGGCCTGCACGGCGACGGGGGCTGCGTCGTTCGCGGCGTGGGCACGCTGGCCTCCGGGGCCGGCGACCAGGTCGCGTTCCTGGCCAACCCGCGGTATCGCGCCCAGCTCCCCGGCAGCCGCGCCGGCGTGGTAGTGATGCGCCAGGACGATGCAGAAGGCTACGCGGGCACCGCGCTGATCGCGCGCGACCCGTACGTGGCCTTCGCCAGGATCGCCGCCCTGTTCGAGCCACGCGGCGAGGCGCCCGCGGGGATCCACCCTTCGGCGGTGATCGACGACGACGCGCAGGTCGATCCGGATGCGAGCATCGGCCCATTCACCACGGTTGGCGCGCGCAGCCGCGTCGCTGCCGGCGCGGTGGTCGGCCCGGGCTGCGTGATCGGCGAGGACTGCATCGTCGGCGCCGGCAGCCACCTCGTGGCCCGGGTCACCCTGGTCGGTCGGGTGCGCCTGGGCGAGCGCGTGCGCATCCATCCCGGTGCGGTGCTGGGCGCGGACGGCTTCGGCCTGGCCATGGACGGTGGCCACTGGGTCAAGGTGCCGCAACTGGGGGGCGTGGTGGTCGGCGATGATTGCGAGATCGGCGCCAACACCACCATCGACCGCGGCGCCATAGAGGACACCGTGCTGGAGGAGGACGTGCGCCTCGACAACCAGATCCAGATCGGCCACAACGTGCGCATCGGCGCGCATACCGCGATGGCCGGCTGCGCGGCCGTTGCCGGCAGCGCGCGCATCGGCCGGCACTGCCTGATCGGCGGCGCGGCCGGCGTGCTGGGCCACCTTGAAATCTGCGACCGGGTCGTCGTCACCGCGATGAGCCTGGTCACCCGCTCCATCCGCGAGCCCGGCGAGTACTCCTCGGGGACCCCGCTGATGGACAATCGCAGCTGGCGCAAGAACGCCGCCCGCTTCAGGCAGCTCGACGCCCTGGCCCGACGCGTCAACGCCGCCGACAAGGAATGATGATGAGCTCGACCCTGCAACTGCCTATCGACACCAATACGATCCAGACCCTGCTGCCGCATCGCTACCCGTTCCTGCTGGTCGACCGCGTGGTCGAGTTCGAGGCCCACAAGCGCGTGCTGGCCTACAAGAACGTGTCGTGCAACGAACCCTTCTTCAACGGCCATTTCCCCGGCCGTCCGGTCATGCCCGGGGTGCTGGTGGTGGAGGCGCTGGCCCAGGCCGGCGGCCTGCTGACCCAGCTCAGCCAGCAGAGCACCAGCGAGGGGAAACTCTTCTACCTGGTGAAGATCGACGGGGCGAAGTTCTCGCGCATGGTCGTGCCGGGCGACCGGCTTGAACTGGAGGTCACCCTCAAGCGGGTGATCCGCAACATGGCGATGTACAGCGGCGTGGCCCGCGTCGATGGCGAGCAGGCCGCGTGCGCCGACATCCTGTGTGCAGAGGTCCAGGCCTGACCGTGGACGGCGCCGCGCCCGGTATCCACCCCAGCGCCGTGGTCGAACCCGGCGCACGGCTGGCGCGGGGCGTGCAGGTGGGCGCCTTCTGCCATGTCGCCGGGGACGTCGAGGTCGGCGAAGGCACCACCTTCGGCCCGCACTGCAGCGTCAAGGGCCCGACCCGGATCGGCCGCGACAACACCTTCCACGGCCACTGCGCCATCGGCGGCGACCCGCAGGACAAGAAGTTCGCCGGGGAACGCGCCGAACTTGAAATCGGCGACCGCAACACCTTCCGCGAATTCACCACCGTCAACCGCGGTACCGGCGGCGGCGGCGGCATCACCCGCATCGGCCACGACAACTGGCTGCTGGCCTATACCCACGTCGCCCACGATTGCTTCGTCGGCAGCCATTGCGTGTTCTCCAACAACGCCACCCTGGCCGGCCACGTCACCATCGGCGACCACGTCATCCTCAGCGGGTTCGCCGGCATCCACCAGTTCTGCCGCATCGGCGACCACGCCTTCATCGGCATGGGGGCGTTCGTCAACGGCGACGTGCCGCCATTCGTGATGGTGGCCCAGGAAGGCTACGGCCGGCCGCGTGGCATCAACAGCGAAGGCCTCAAGCGCCGCGGGTTCGACAGCGAGCGCATCGGCGCGATCAAGCGCGCCTACCGCGCCATCTACATGGCTGGCGCGTCGTTGGACGACGCCCGCGCCAAGCTGGCCGCGCTCGCCGACGAGAGCGATGACGTGCGTGCCCTGCTGGCCTTCATCGAGAGCGGCGACCGCCCCCTGCTGCGCTGATTGCACGGGTCCTCCTGCAGGAGCCCTGTCACCGGCAAATACCTTTGCAGGAGCGACGCAAGTCGCGATCGCAAGCACCTCGAAGCCCCGCGGTCGCGACTTGCGTCGCTCCTACAACGCTTGCGATGCACTCCGGTGACCGTGATCGCGGCCGGAGTGGCTCCTACAGGAAGCGCAGCCGCCCCGCAGGTCGGAACGACGCCGGCTTTCGGCCACAATGCGGGCTTGCGCATCGATCCCGGACCCATGAACCCGAACGCCGCGTCCCGCCCCCTCCGCATCGCACTGGTCGCCGGCGAGGCCTCCGGCGACCTGCTGGGCGCGGGGCTGATCGCGGAACTGCGCAGCCGCCACCCGCACGCGGCGTTCGCCGGCATAGGCGGGCCGCAGATGCGCGACGCGGGCATGGAGACGTGGTTCGACGCCGACGCGCTGGCGGTGATGGGCCTGGCCGAGGTGCTGCGCCACCTGCCGCGCCTGCTGCGGCTGCGGCGCGGGCTGCGCGAGCGCCTGCTCGCCTGGCAACCCGACGTGTTCGTCGGCATCGATGCGCCGGACTTCAACCTCGGCCTCGAGCGCGCTTTGAAGGCGCGCGGCATCCGCACCGTGCACTACGTCAGCCCGTCGGTGTGGGCGTGGCGCGAGACGCGCGCGGCGAAGATCGGCCGGAGCGCCGACCTGGTGCTGTGCCTGTTCCCGATGGAGCCGCCGATCTACGCCGCCCACGGGGTCGATGCGCGCTTCGTCGGCCATCCGCTGGCCGATGAAATGCCGCTGCTGCCCGAACGCGGCGCCGCACGCGCCCAGCTCCAGGTCGACAGCGCCCGCCCCATGCTGGCGCTGCTGCCCGGTTCGCGCACGGGCGAGGTCGAACGCCTGGCGCCGGATTTCCTGGCCGCCGCCGCCCGCGTAGTGGCCGAAATACCCGGCATCCAGGTCGTTGCGCCGATGGCCGGGCCGCAAGCCCGGGCCGCGTTCGACCGCGTGCTTGCCGCGCACCCGGACGCCGCCGTGCTGCGCCCGGCGCTGCGCGTGGTCGATGGCCACGCCCGCACGGTGATGGCTGCCAGCGACGCGATCCTGCTGGCCTCGGGCACGGCCACCCTGGAAGCCCTGCTGGCCAAGCGTCCGATGGTGGTGGGGTACAAGGTCGCGCCGCTCACCCACGCGCTGGTCAAGGGGCTGGGCATGCTCAAGGTCGACCACTACAGCCTGCCCAACGTCCTGGCCGGGGAGGCGCTGGTCCCGGAGCTGATGCAACGCGATTGCACCCCCGGGAAGCTGGCCGACGCGACGCTTGCCGCGCTGCGCGACCCCTCCGTGGCGGCCCGGCTCGAGCCCCGCTTCACGGCCCTGCACGAGACCCTGCGGCAGGACGCCTCCGCCCGCGCCGCCGACGCCGTCATCGGCCTGCTCGCCGCCCCGGGACAGCGGCCTTCGGGCGATGCAGAATCACCCCATGGCTGACGGCTCCCAGCTCGCGTTCGACCTTCCGGTGGCACCCGGCGCGCGCCGTGTCGCCGGCGTCGACGAAGCCGGTCGCGGCCCCCTGGCGGGCCCGGTGGTGGTTGCCGCGGTGGTCCTGCGACCCGGGCGCACGCCGGTCAACGGGCTGGCCGACTCCAAACAACTCAACGCCCGGCGGCGCGAGCAGCTGTACGAGCGAATCATCGAGCGTGCCATCGCATGGCACGTCGTAAGCATCGAAGTCGGCGACATCGACCGGCTCAACATCTACCAGGCCACGATGCTGGGCATGCGCCTGGCGGTGGAAGGCGTGGCCCATGCCGCCGAGCTTGCGCGCATCGACGGCAACGCGCTCCCGCGCGGCCTGCCCTGCCCGGCCGAAGCGCTGATCGGTGGCGACGCCCGCGACCGCGCGATCATGGCCGCGTCGATCCTGGCCAAGGTCACCCGGGACCGGCTGATGCGACAGCTGCACGCGCAGTGGCCGCAGTACGGTTTCGACCTGCACAAGGGCTATGGCACGCCTGCGCACCTGGCCGCACTGCGTACGCATGGACCGTGCCCGCACCATCGGCGCAGCTTCGCGCCGGTATCGGCGTGCATGCAGGCCGCCGCGCCGATGCTCCCGGCCTGACGTGTCCGCCCGCGGTCCGCTGCGGCCGGGGGCGCCTACTTCGGGCGGGGCGGGGACACCTCCACGTTGCTGGTTGCCAACAGCGCCACTTCCCAATTGATCTCCAGGATCGACTGCCCGTCGATCGCGAGCAGTGCCAGGCCGTCGCCGGGACGCTGCGGGTAGGGCGATGGCACCCTGGGGTCGCCGCTGTCGCTGATCGCGAGTCGCACCACGACCTGCTCGCCACTGGGGGTTTGCAACGTCACCTCACGGGCACTCGGGGAGTCGCTCATCTCATTACTCCGGTTGGATCGGCGCCACGCAGCGCCGTGCTGCAAGCGGCTAGGGGCCGCGGGTCGCCGCCCCGTCGATGCGGGCCAGCAGGGGATTGGCGGTGATGCGGACCTCCGGGATGCCATCGGCGCGCGCAGCCGCGAGCATGCGGCGCGCCTCACCGGGCCGATCCAGCCAGGCGAAGGCCTCGGCCAGGTAGTAGGCGACGTCCTCGGGTACGTCGCCTGCCGACTGCGCACGGGCGGCGTGCTCCAGCGCCGCGTCGCGATCACCCTGGATGGCCCGGTAGTAGGCCATCGCCGCCTGCGCCCGCGCGTCGCCGGGCTTGTGCTTGAGGTAGGCCGCCGCCCCGGCGGCCGCCCGGCCGTAGGCCTCCCGGGTCTCGACATCCGTGCGCAACCCCGCCTGCGCCAGCAACGCATCGCCCAGGTTGCCCCACAGCTCGAAGCTGCCGGGGTTGAGGTGCACCGCGCGCCGGTAGTGGCCGGCCGCGGCGGCGTAGTCGCGATCCTGGTAGGCCAACGTGCCGAGGTTGTTGAGCACCGACTCCACCGGCTCGATCGCCAGCGATTGCTCCAGCGCCGCCGCCGCCTCCCCACGGCGACCGGCCGTCAGCAGCAGGCCGCCGTAGGTGCTCCAGTGGTAGGCATCGCCGGGCTCCAGCTGCGTGGCCTTGCGCAGCGAATCGATGGCCGGCTCCAGCTGGCCGGCGAGGAACTGCTGGTAGCCGCGCTCGGCATACAGCTGCGCATCGCCCGGTCGCGCCGCCAGGGCGGCATCGAAGCGCGCCAGCGCCTCCGCCGGGCGCTCCCGGGCGATGTCCAGCTTGGCCAGCCCGACCAGTGCCTGCGGCCGCAGCGCGGGATCGGCTTCGATGCTGGCGTAGTAGCTGGCCGCCCGCTCCAGTTCGCCCTGGGCGCGGTAGAGATCGCCCAGCGCCAGCGCGACTTCGCCCAGCGTGGGGTCCATGTTGTTCGCGCGCAGGCACGCCACCCGCGCGGCTTCGAACGCCGATGTGTCGCCGTGGTTTTCAAACCGCCACACGCCCAGCCGGCACAGACCGGCTTGCGCGCGCGCGAAGCCGGCGTCGATCTCCAGCGCGCGGGTGAAATGCGCCTCCGCCCCGTCACGGGCCGCGCCTCCCTTCAGCAGCGCCTGGACGCCCTGCAGGTAGGCATCGAAGGCGGCCACGTTGCGGGTGGGGACGAGGCGTCGACGCAGGCCCTCGCCGCCGTCGGGCATCACCCCGACCAGCGCGTGCACCACCTCCCCGGCGATCTCGGCCTGGGTTGCGAAAATCTGGGAGCTGTCGCGGTCGAAGGTCTCGCTCCACAGCGTGTAGCCGCTGCGCGTGTCCGACAGCCGCGCGTTGATGCGCACCCGGCCACCATCCCGGCGCACGCTCGCATCGAGCACCGTGGCGACCCCGCGGCGGCGGCCGAACTCCGCCGGGTCCTGGCTCGAGGCAACCGGCGACCACGCCGCCACCTTGAGGCCCGGCACGCCCGCCAGGGCGCCGTGCAGCTCCACTGCCAGTCCCTCGGCGAAATAGCGGTCGCCGGCGGCGTCGCTGAGCGTGGCGAACGGGAGCACCGCGATCGACGCCTCGGTGGCCGGTGGCACGCCGTCGCGCGATAGCCAGGCCACCGCCCCGGCCGCCACCAGCACCAGCGCCGCGCCCCAACCCCAGGTGCCGTGCGCCTGCGGCGCCCGCCGGTCAGCCACGACCGGGGGCACCGCCTCGCCCGGGCCCGCGGGCACCGCGACCGCTGCAGACAGCGGGGGGGCGGCCGCCGCAGGCGCGTCGTCCGGTTCCGGTTCCGTTTCGGGTTCGCGCGGCCGACCCTGCTCCGGTCCGTCGGCGGCTCCACTCACGGCCCCGACCGGTGTCGCGGCGGGCGCGGCCGGTGCCGGGTCGGCCCCCTCCAGCGCCGCGATGAACCGGTAGCCCAACGCGTGCTGCGTCTGGATGTAGCGCGGGTGGTGGGCATCGTCGCCCAGCGCCGTGCGCAGCTGGCCGATGGCCCGGGTCAGTACGCCCGGCGTGACGTGGCGATGCCCCCAGACCCGGTCCAGCAGATCGTCGCGGTGGATCAACTCGCCCGGGCGCGCCAGCAGCGCCAGCAGCACGGCAAACGCCTTGGGCTCCACGGCGATGGGATGGCCGTCGCGGGTGAGGGTGTGCGCGGCCGGATCGACCACCACCGGCCCGAACCGGTAGCGCTCTCCCCCCCAACCCCCCTCCCCGGCGTGCCCTGACGGTTCCATCGCAAAAACCTCATGACCGCCTTAAGAACCTATGACAACGCGGACGGAAAACACCTGCGGCCATCATGACCCCGCACCCGGCGAGGAGGACGCTGTGGCCACGCCGGAACCGCCGGCGTCCCACAACCGGAGAACCGCGATGAACGCCATTGCCCAGACCCTGACGGCCCGCCTCTCGCCGCTGGTGGCCGCCGCCCCCGCCGACCGTCCACACCGCCGCCGCCGCGTCCACTGCTACCAGCCCTCGGACACCGCGCTGGACCGTTTCAACGGGCTGATCACCCGACTCGACCCCGCCACCTCTGCGCTGGAATACGACGCCCTGGCCACCGCCGCCCGGCGCGTGTGTGAACCGAGCGAGGCCGGCGCTGCGGCGCTCCGCGCCATCCATCAGCGCCTGCGCCGCGCGGTCGTACTGACCCGGCTGCTGGCCGACGCCGGTTGGACCCCGGCCAACGACGCGTACGACATCGCCATTGAAGTGGTCGACTACGTGCGCGGCGACCACGACCTGATTCCCGACGCGCTGCGACAGGTCGGCCGGCTGGACGATGCCATCGTCGTCGACGCCGCCTGGCCGCGGCTGTCCGACGAAGTGGCCGAGTACCTGGACTACTGCCGCCTGCGCCGGGTCGAGGCAGCCCTGCGCGGCGCGGCCACGGGCGGGTTCCACTTCGACCGCGGCGACTGGCAGGATGCCGCCCGCGCCGAAGCCGCCCTGGCCGCCCATTGCCGCGCGGTGCGCGACGGCTGCTACGTGAGGTCCTCGGCACCGTTGTTCCGCGTGCACTGAGGCCGGCGCATCACGGCTCAAGCATCTCCTGCAGACGCCCCTGTAGGAGCGGCTTTCCGCGTCAACCCGCGCCCCCGCCCCTCTGTAGGAGCGACGTAAGTCGCGACCGCGCAACCCCGGATACTCGCGCCACCCCCGACGTGCGCCGCACGCCGGGATCCGGTCGCGACTCACGTCGCTCCTACAACACCTCCCGGAAAGGGCATCGCGGCTCACCCCCCGCACGCCGGCTGTGGGAACGGCTTCAGCCGCGACCGCGAAACCGCCCCCCTCGAGCCCGCCTTACCGACGCCCCCACCACCCCCTTGTAGGAGCGACGTAAGTCGCCACCGCGCAACCCGGATACCCGCGCCACCCCCGACGTGCGCCGCACACCGGGATCCGGTCGCGACTTACGTCGCTCCTACAACACCTTCGGGAAAGGGCATCGCGGCTCACCCCCCGCACGCCGGCTGTGGGAGCGGACCGCGAAGCCGCCCCACCCTCGAGCCCGCCTTACCGACGACCCACCACCCCCTTGTAGGAGCGACGTAAGTCGCGACCGCGCAACCCCGGATACCCGCGCCACCCTCGACGTGCGCCGCACACCGGGATCCGGTCGCGACTTACGTCGCTCCTACAGACAACCCACCCGGCGCGCCCGACGCGGGGCATCGCGGCTGAAGCCGCTCCTGCAAGCGCCGGCAACCTTCGGGAAACACCGGCCCCGCGGGCGTGGCCCAACCCGCCCAGCTGTCAAGCCTTGTACCCCCGGACCGGGCTGCTAACCTGCCCGCTCGCACGCCGCCTGCCGCCGTCCCGGGCCCGGCATCGGCCGGCCGCATCGCAAGGCAGGCATGTCCGCACCCTTCGTCCACCTCCACCTGCACAGCGAGTTCTCGCTGGCCGACTCCACCATCCGCGTCGGCGAGCTGGTCAAGCGCTGCGTGGCGCTGGGCCAGCCGGCCGTGGCGCTGACCGACATCAACAACCTGTTCGCGGCGGTGCAGTTCTACAAGAAGGCCGAGGGCGCCGGCATCAAGCCGATCCTCGGCGCCGACCTGGCGCTGGCCGACGGCAACGAATCGCCCACCCGCCTGACCGTGCTGTGCCGCGACCACGAGGGCTACCTCACCCTGTCGCGCCTGCTCACGCGGATGTGGATGGAGGGCCACCGCCACGACGGCGTGATCCTGCGCCCGGACTGGCTGCGCGAGGACAACGACGGCCTGTTCGCGCTGGCCGGCGTGCACAGCCTGCCCGGGCGCCTGGCCCAGGGCGGCCGGCACGAGCTGGCCGAGGCCGCCGTCGCCGACTGGCAGGGCGTGTTCGACGACCGCCTGTTCCTGGAACTCACCCGCACCGGGCGCGATGGCGAAGACGCCTACAACAGCCTCGCCCTGCACCTGTCGGCCAAGCGCGGGCTGCCGGTGGTGGCGACCAACGACACCCGGTTCCTCGACCGCGAAGGCTTCGACGCTCACGAAGCACGCGTGTGCATTGCCTCCGGCCGGGTGCTGGACGACCCCAAGCGCCCCAAGGACTACACGCCCGAGCAGTACCTGAAGTCCTGCGACGAGATGCGCGCGCTCTTCGGCGATGTGCCCGACGCGGTCGACAACGCACTGGCGCTGGCCACGCGCTGCAACGTCGAGATGAAGCTGGGCACCTACTACCTGCCCGCCTTCCCGGTGCCCGACGACCACACCATCGAATCGTGGCTGCGCAGCCAGGCGCACGAGGGCCTGGACAAGCGGCTGCTAAAGGCCCCGCTGGCGGAAGGCCACACCCGCGAGGACTACACCGCGCGGCTGGACACCGAGCTGGACGTCATCATCTCGATGGGGTTCCCCGGCTACTTCCTGATCGTTGCGGACTTCATCAACTGGGGTAAGGCGCAGGGCATTCCGGTGGGCCCCGGGCGCGGCTCGGGCGCGGGCTCGCTGGTGGCGTGGGCGCTGGGCATCACCGACCTGGACCCGCTGCCCTATGACCTGCTGTTCGAGCGCTTCCTCAATCCCGAACGCGTGTCGATGCCCGACTTCGACATCGACTTCTGCATGGACCGCCGCGACGAGGTCATCGACTACGTCGCGCGCACCTACGGCCGCGACCGCGTCAGCCAGATCATCACCTACGGCACCATGGCGGCCAAGGCCGTGGTGCGCGACACCGGGCGCGTGCTGGGCCACCCGTACGGCTTCGTCGACGGCATCGCCAAGCTCATCCCCAACACCCTGGGCATCTGCCTGGACGACGCGCTGGGCGAATCGGAGGCCGCGCGCAAGAACACCGAGCTGGCATCGGGCGACCTCATCGCCCGCTACCACAGCGAGGAAGATGTCCGCGACCTGCTCGACCTGGCCCGGCAGCTGGAAGACCTCACCCGCAACGCCGGCAAGCACGCCGGCGGCGTGGTCATCGCGCCCAGCCCGCTGAGCGACTTCTGCCCGCTGTTCGCCGAACACGACGGCGAAGGCCGCGGCAAGAGCCCGGTCACCCAGTTCGACAAGGACGACGTGGAAGCCGTAGGGCTGGTGAAGTTCGACTTCCTCGGCCTGCGCACGCTGACGATCATCGACTGGGCGGTGAAGGCCATCAACCAACGCCGCGCCGCCGCCGCCGAGGCCCCGCTCGACATCACCGCGCTGCCGCTGGACGACGTCGCCAGCTACGAGCTGTTCGCCCGCGGCGACACCGTCGCCGTGTTCCAGTTCGAATCGCGCGGCATGCGCGAGTTGCTCAAGCGCGCCCGGCCCGATGTCTTCGAGGACATCATCGCGCTGGCGGCGCTGTTCCGCCCCGGCCCGCTGGGCAGCGGGATGGACCGCGAATGGGTCGACCGCAAGCACGGCGACACCCGGGTCAGCTACCCGCACCCGCTGCTGGAGCCGGTGCTCAGCCCGACCTACGGCGTGATCGTCTACCAGGAACAGGTGATGCAGATCGCCCAGGTCCTGGCCGGCTACACGCTGGGCGGCGCGGACATGCTGCGCCGTGCGATGGGCAAGAAGAAGCCCGAGGAGATGGCCAAGGAGCGCGCCAAGTTCGAGGCCGGCTGCGCAGAGCGCGGCATCGGCCCCAACGTGGCCACGCCCATCTTCGATTTGATGGAGAAGTTCGCCGAGTACGGCTTCAACAAGTCGCACTCGGCCGCCTACGCACTGGTCGCCTACCAGACCGCGTGGCTGAAGGTGCACTACCCGGCCGAGTTCATGGCCGCCGTGCTGTCCTCGGACATGGACAACACCGACAAGGTCACCGGCTTCCTGGACGAGTGCCGGGTGATGGGCCTGACCGTGCTGCCGCCGGACGTGGACGTCTCGGCGTACATGTTCGAAGCCACCTCCCCGGACACCATCCGCTACGGCCTGGGCGCGGTGAAGGGCGTGGGCCGCGGCGCCTGCGAGGCCATCGTGGAAGCGCGCGGCGGTCCATCCAAGGACGGCGCCGGCCGCTTCGGCGACCTGCTGGAATTCTGCAAGCGCGTGGACAACGGCAAGCTCAACCGCCGCGCCCTGGAAGCACTGACCCTGGCCGGCGCGCTGGACGCGCTGGGGAAGAACCGCGCCAGCCTGATGCTGCAGCTGCCCGAAGTGCTGCGCGCCACCGACCAGCTGGCACGCGAGCGCGCCGCCGGCCAGGTGTCACTGTTCGGCGGTGGGGAAACCGCCGCGCCGGCGCTGCACATCGAGCTGCCGGAAACCGACGAATACCCGCTGGCCCAGGTGCTCAACGGCGAGCGCGACACCCTGGGCCACTACCTCAGCGGCCACCCGTTCGACCCCTGCCGTGACGAACTGCACGCCCTCACCGGCCATGACCTGGGCGACCTGGAAAAGATCTGGGCCACCCGCCCCGACAGCGCCCGCGGCGGCTGGCGCCCGGAAGTGGACACCGTCGTCGCCGGCCAGGTGGTCGCCCTGCGCAAGAAGGGCGACAGCCAGATGTTCGTGCAGATCGAGGACGGCCGCGGCCGCCTGGAATGCGCCTTCTTCGGCGAGACCTACGCCGAGTTCGCCCCCCTGCTGACCCGCGACCGCCTGCTGGTCATCCAGGGCGGCCTGCGCGAGGACGCCTTCAGTGGCGGCTTCGCCCTCAAAGCGATGCGCTGCTGGGACTACAGCCACATCTGCTCCCAGCACGCCAAGCGGTTGTCGCTGCGGTTGGACCTGCGGGTGCCGGGGATCTGGGACCGGGTGGATGCGCTGCTTTCGAAACACCGCCCCGGGGGGACGCCGCTGCGGCTGGACCTGCTGCGGCCGGGGGCGGCGGGTATGCTCGATCTCAATGGCACCAGTTCCGTACGGGTGGATGCGGAATTGATGGACGTGTTGCGGGCGGTGCCGGGGGTGATGGCGGTTAAGTTGGCTTTGGGGCGGCCTTGGGGGTAAGGAAAAGGGGAAGGGGCAAGTGAAACTAATCGAACGAGTAGAAGTTGCATATTTCCGTTCTATCTATAAAGAGAGCATTTCAGACCTCGAAGGCTTAACTGTCTTCTTTGGACGAAATGATAGTGGAAAGAGCAACTTTCTTCGTGCTCTGAATCTGTTCTTTGAAGGGCACACTAACCCAGAGCTTGCCTTTAACTTTGATCGCGACTTCAATCATTGCCGGGCGGAAGAAGCGGCTGGCAGTCAAGGGGCTCGAAAATTCGTCTACATAAAAATTCATTTCATTTCGCCGTCAAATTGGCGCAACTCTCTGGGGGACACCTTTTGGGTAAAGAAGCAATGGAGTGTTCACAAACAATCCGAGCCCGGTTTCGAAAATTCGGTTGACGCCACTAAACAGCACTATTTAACCCGCTTTTTTAATAAAGTAAAGTTTCACTACGTTCCCGCCATCAAAGATAGAACCATCTTCGAGAGACTTTTGGGCAAGGTTTACTCGGTTCTCTCAAGCCAGCAGGAATTCAACGATTCTCTCGACTCCTTCTCTGGCGAACTCAAGGACAAGACTGCTCAGCTGAGCCAAGGTATTCTGGGAACGCTGGGTATCGCAAGTACGATCGCACCCCCAACAGATCTCACTGAGCTTTTTCGCTCATTGGATTTTGAGACCACAAGTGAGCAGGGGGATTCCTACTCATTGACGCTGCAGCGCGGTGACGGCGTACAAGTCAGGCACATCCCAGAAATCCTAGCCTTCCTCTCAGACAGGGGCAGCGAGGACTATCATATTTGGGGTTTCGAGGAGCCCGAGAATTCATTAGAGCTTGCGGCCGCGATACATGAGGCGAACCGGTTTCTTGAATTCAGCAAGTCCTCAAACAAGCAGATTTTCCTCACAAGCCACAGCCCTGCATTCTTCAGGCTTGATCAGGACGGGCTTAAGAAGTACTTCGTCAGTAAGAAGTCGCCCGAAGGATACACCAAGCCTATTTCGACCTTAAAGCAAATTAGCGGCCTAGACGCCGCCTCTCTGCCAGCTGACCTGATGGGGGAAACACCTCACCTCGCAGTCATTAGCTCCTACTTGGATGAAGCATCTCAAAAGATTCAACACTTGGAGAACGAGTCATCCGCCCTTGTCGAAAAGGCAAAAGAATCTGGCACTCCGATATTGTTTGTGGAGGGCGAAACAGACGCGAGGCTTTTGCTGGCGGCCTGGAAGGTCTTTGTGGGTGAGGAGCACCCCCTTCGCTTGGTGCCGTGCGCGGGCACTACAAAAATGCAAAGCCTGGAAGCCAATGGAACTGTGCTACGAACACTAGCCCCCGCCCGAAGGTTGTATGTACTTGTTGATAACGATGGCGAGGGGAGGAGTCTTCGCAAGGACGGAAAGCTCACTGCTCGGGGTGGAAAGTGGGTTGTCCACAACTCCAACAAGACTTGGTGGTGCAGATTGTGGCTTCCCGACGAATTCTTAGAAGAGATGACGAGTCTAGGCATCCCTCAAAGCGCTTGGCCTGGAACCATGGAGAACATATTTTCTAGAGAGACTCGTCTTCAAGCGCTGAGTGAGGGAGCATATGAACTCGGTGAATCCCCTTTTACTGATTTGCTTACACCCGAGCTGTATCCGCGCTTTTCATCGCGACTGGCTGGCGACGAGGCGCAGAGGCTATACATATTCGCGCCCACTCCGGAGGCAAAAGATTCATTCTCCGATTGGCTAATCGAAAAATCAGAGCACCAACCTGACATCTTGCTTCCGTTGCGACAAACAGTTCTTGAACTGTATGGCTTGCTCAGCGCGGACAGTTGAGGGCTCGTAGCGCAAGGAGGTAGCTGTGGCAGATCCCTACCCGTCGCTCGAGAAGCTTGAAAGAAGACGATACCCTCCGTACGGCAGTTGCATATACTGCGACTCACTGGAGGGCCTCACCACTGAGCACATTGTGCCTTTCGGACTTGGTGGCACCCTAGAACTACCGGACGCAAGCTGCCTTCGTTGCGCTACCGAAACAAGTCGCGTTGAACGAGCAATATTGCGTGGCGAGCTAAGGCCAGTGCGCGTCTTCCGGGCACTGCAGTCCCGGCGCAAGCACAAGGATGCGCCGGCGACCTATCCACTGGTGATCGTTCGGGGAGGCGGTGAAGTAACGGTTGAGCTGCCGTTAGATAGGTATCCAATCCTTGTACCGTTCCCCGACTTCGCGCCCGCTAGGCTAGCGACTGGACAACCATCCAAGCCAGGCATTGATGTAGTTGGAATCGCCACCGTTTCTTTCGGCGCGGATCCTGCTTCTGTACTACGAGAACTTAGCGCGTCCGCCATCAAGCCTTCTGTCAGTACTCATCCCGCGCAATTCGCACGCATGGTGGCCAAGATCGGCTTGGGAATGGCAGCCGCAACGGGGGCCTTGTCTTTGATAAAGGGGCCTTCGCCAATCCGAGATGTAATACTGGGCACAAATACTCATATTGGCGACTACGTCGGCACACTTACGTATCCACCAGACGCGCATGATGGGCAGCTTCATCGAGTAGTTCTTTTGCCGGACGTAAATAGCGGACAGCTGGTTGCTGACGTCCAGCTTTTCTGTGACTCATACGCTCCGCGTTACGGCGTACTCCTCGGCGAGCTTTCTGATCGCGCGAAAGGATAAAAAAAACAACGAGCCAGGTTAGACTGCCCGCGTTTGGAAACAGGGGAAACAGGGGTCAGAGTAGACTTTCTCTGACGTGACCGAGACTGGCATTTTTAATAGCCGCATCCACAAAATAGGATGCGAGTTGAGTAGCGAGTACAGAGCCGACGACCGGCCAAGCCCGGGTAAAAGCAAAACAGCAAAAACAGGGGTCAGAGTGCACATTCCCGTGCATGAGTGAGAAAGGCCACTCTGACCCGAGCTTTTACCCCGCTCTTCTTCGCGCTGCGGGTCGGCTTAATTCAGGCGTTAGGCCGCTCTGACATGCCTGCACAATCTGATAGGAGCAACGCTATGAGTTCTACCCCTTCGAATCCAAAACAGGGGTCAGAGTCGATTTTTCGCAGTAGTCGTTGTTACTTCAACAGGGGGATTCACATGTTTCGATCTGTGGCCATTACGGTCGGCATTCTGCTGCTCGCCGCCTGCTCCACCACCAGCACCGTGCACCAGGCGCACCGCGCGCCGGCGGACCAGGTGTATGCGTATGCGTTCTCCAACCAGGGCGGGGACGACCACGAGGGGATCGCACGGCTGGACGGGGTCATCCAGTCGCACCTGCGCCAGGCGGGCTTGATCGATGCCGGCACCGCCAATCCGAAGATCGAGGTGGTGGTGAAGCACTACTACGTGCGCTCCAACGGCGCGCGGTTCTGGGCCGGCATCATGGCCGGCCGTGACAAGATCGTCAGCAGCGTCCGCGTTACGGACGCGGGCGGCGCGCAGGTCGGCAACTTCGACGTCGAGACATTCAACTCCACCGCGTGGGGCACCACCGACGGGCTAATGCAGAAGCACGCCGAGGAACTGGTCGCCCGCCTCAAGGCGTCCTGACGGCAATAAAGGTCTGGTGCCGCACTGGATAGGTAGGGCCGCCTGTTGGGCGGCCCTCTTTTCTTCAGGCGTCCTTGCGGTTACGCGCTTCTTCAAGGAGTGACAAGTCGACCAGGCCCTTACTCGCAGCGTCGAAGCCATGCCACCGCCCCTGCTTCACTCGCCACGCGACATGGTCTCTGTACTTGTCCACCGGCATTGCCTTCGGTCGAGCATGTCGCCTCCGGTTGCACCACCGGCAGGCCGCAACGACGTTCTCGCGGCAGTCAGTGCCCCCGTCCTGACGTGCCACGAGATGCTCCGCGGTGCATTGAAGCGCGAGCACCTGCCCGGACCTAAGGCGGAATTGAGTACAGAACGTGTCGGCACTGCCTAGCCACATGAAGCAGCGGCAGTAAAAGCAGCGATGTCCTTGCGCACTGTATGCGCGGGCGCGGAGTCTGGATAAGGATTTGCTCATCGGCGAGGTCTCGATCGATAGGGCTCAATCGCCTTCCGAAATGGAAGGCAGCGGAACCCGACGAGAGGCATCTCACCGGTACGTGTCCAGGCGCTGATAAGCGATTACAGGACTGGCTGCCAGGTAGACCCGAGCAGTTGCAGAGCCTTATACCGAGGTCGTGGCGCTCCGACAAGCAAATGGTGAAACAGGGGTCAGAGTGCCCTTTCCCGCCAACGAGAGAGAAAGACCACGCTGGCCCCGGTTTTGTAGCGCCCCCGGTTCTGTAGCACCCTGACTGCACATCGTGGACGGAAGGAGCAGGCGAATGAACGAGTCCAACGCGCCGTGGCCCGAACTGCCGCCGCTCGACGACTGGGCCGACACGTTTGCAACCGTGCACATGTGGACGTCTCGCGGTCACGCGCTTCTCGGGGCGCGGTGCACCGATGCATCCAGGCGGTACTTCGCGCCCGCGCACCGGCTGTACGCGTCACACGGCTTCGTCACCTGCCCGCCCTTCGGCGACTACGAGGCGGACCCCAACCGCGTTTTCCTGACCCGCATGGTGGATAGCCCCTCGGACTGCCCTCAATGTGGGCCTTGTTCAAGTTCGCCCCCCGCCTGCCGACACCGTAGATAGCCAGGGACCGACCCCAAAACAGGAGTCAAAACAGGGGTCAGAGTCGACTTTTTGTGGCGCTCATACGCACTACGTTGCTGAAACAGGCAAAACAGGGGTCAGAGTGCACATTCCCGTGCATGAGTGAAAAAGGCCACTCTGACCCGAGCTTTTACCCTGCTCTTCTTCGCGCTGCGGGTCGGCTTAATTCAGCCGTTAGACCGCTCTGACATGCCTGCACAATCTGATAGGAGCAACGCTATGAGTTCTACCGCTTCGACTCGATATGCCCGGGCTCTGTTCGGGGCCGCCCCCGGCATCCTGTTTCTGATTGCGGGATACATCGGAAACGACATTGCCTTCTATGGAATCGGCGCTATGTTTTGCATTTTTGGCGTAAGCGAGCTACTTAAGAAGAAGACCGAAAGCGCAGAGAACGTGGAATGAGCAGTTGCAAAGATCGCTGCGCATCCCCTTCAACAAAGTTCATCAGATTCTTTCCGCCTTAATTTCTGGCTTCGCGCCTAACGAGAACAAGGGTCAGAGTGCGCTTTCCCGTGCATGAGTGGAAAGCCCCTCTGGAGTGCACTTTCGCGTGCATGAGAAAGGACACTCTGAAACCGGCTTCGTTAATAGATGACAATGGAGATTACACGTGAACTGGAAAGCCTTTGCACTGCCCCTTTTCGCTGCTGCTTCGGGCTGCGTAGCCACTGGGCACCCACCGAGCACGAGAGCCAACACGAGCCTTGATACCAGTCGTATAGTCGGCTCGGAAAGCTCCGATTGGGACACGCCGCCGAAGCTCCTGAAAGGCAAAGCTCCTATCTATCCAGTATCCCTAGTGCTCTCTAAGAAGTCCGGGACCTCCGTAATCACCTACACCATTGGCGAGGACGGCCGACCCAAAGATTTCGAAATACAAAGCGCCACAGACGAGAAGTACGCCAACCACGCAATCATTACGATGAAGGAATGGGTTTACCAGCCTGCTACGAAGGGCGGCGTACCCATAGCTGCCCGTGTACGACAGACGTTCGAATTTAAGGTCAGGTAGGGAAACCAAGGGTCAAGTGCACTTTCCTGTGCACGGGTGAGAACGGCCACTCTGACCCCCGTTCTCCTGACCCCCGTTCTCGTCTGCTGAGCGTTATCCGCCGTGGAGAAATCGATGAAAGCCTGGCCTTTGATTTTGCTCACGTTCTTCATGCCGGCACATGCGAGCGTCGTCTATACCGACGTACCTGAATCTACTGAGCCCACGAAGATCTACCTGATCTACCTGCACGGGCGAATCATCGAGAATTCCGGGCCTCGCCCCACCGATATACGCTACGGGCTCTACGACTATCCCGCCGTACTGGAGGCTCTTTCATCCCGGGGAGCAGTGGTCATTTCGGCCCAGCGACCGCGTGGAACAGATATGAACAAGTATGCCGGCGCTGTTGTCTCTCAGGTCGAAGATTTGATTGATCGCGGCGTTCCACCCGGAAACATCGTTGTCGCTGGCTTCTCGAAGGGCGGCGGGATCGCAACGCGCGTTTCCAGCTTTCTGCGGCGGCCGCAAGTCCGCTTCGTGCTGCTCGCAGCTTGCCCTGGCGGGTCCACCCCGCCGAATATCCGACTCACCGGCCGCATACTTTCAGTCTATGAGGCAAGCGACACGTTAGCGGGGAGTTGCATGCCCCTCGCGGACCAGCCCGAACAGCCGCGGTCCTTCAAGGAGATCAAGATTTCGACCGGCAAATGGCATGGTGCGTTTTATATGCCGCTCCCCGCGTGGGTGGACCCAGTACTGAATTGGGTGCACGGCGGCGACTAACGGAAAAAAGGGTGGGAGGCACGTTCCCGTGCATGAGTGAGAATAGCCACCCTGACCTCAGTTCTCAGCCAGTTTTTGGTCGGGGTTGAAGCAACCCAGCAGGTCCGTCTCGCTTCCGGTGGAACCTCACCCCGCTCTTCCGATGCCGCCTCGCGGTACGGCCCAACCCAACTTCCAGGTGCACATGACACACGCTCGCAAGATTGAAGCCTACAAGCGCCTGATGGATGAGAAGGGCATTGGGCCGGGCACTGCGTCGCCTCCCCTCTGGGAGCTGCTCTGGTCGTGGGGCGTTGAGCTCCCACCCCCGCTCTACATGCGCTTCCTGTCGCTCGCGCTTTTCAGTGGCACGGTCTTCGGCGTGCTGTTCGGGTCTTTCGCCTGGTACATGGGCAACAGGGGCGTACGCACCATGTCGCTCGATGAGGCAGGTGTGGTAGCCATGGCAACGGGCGCTTTCTTCGGCCTCATCGTGGCAGGGTTCACCCGCCGCCTTGCCCGCAAGCATGGGCTGGGCGCCTGGTCGGCGTTCGGGGCGAGCCGGCTGCGCACCTGACGATTCGTTCCAGCGGAACCGCTTCGTCGGGTTGTGTTGCTGACGTTGTTCCTCTCCCACTCCCGGTTCCCACATGGCGGTCGCTTGACCCAGGCATCAGCCGCCAGACCATCTAAGGAGGGCGTCGAATGTTCGAAAAACAGTTCATTGCCGGCTGGGGAGACATGGATTTCAACTCCCACATGCGCAACACGGCGTTTCTCGATAGATCTGCCGATACCCGAATGATGTTTTTCGCCGAGCACGGATTCCCCATGGATGAATTCGTGCGACAGCAGATTGGCCCGGTCGTGCGCAAAGACGAGATCGAGTACTTCCGCGAGATCCGGTTGCTTGAAGCCTTCCGGGTCACCCTGGCCCTGGCGGGACTCTCGGACGACGGCAGTCGCTTCCTCCTGAGGAACGAGTTCTGGCGGGTCGGTGGGCAGTTGGCGGCAGGAGTGACCAGTGCAGGAGGTTGGCTGGACCTTTCCCTGCGCAAGCTGGTCACGCCTCCCGGCCCCCTGCTAACCGCTTTGCGCTCATTGCCGGAGACCCCGGATTTCCAGGCCCTGCCTTCAAGCATCAGGCCTGCTGACGGCTGACAGTTCATTGAAGCCGATCCCGCTTCGCGAGCCGGCTGGGTTCGGGCGCTAGCGAACACAGTGGGCTCCCTGCTTAGTCCTCAAGGCGCCCTGGCGGCGGCAGGTTCAACGCTCAAGGCGAGCCCCTCAGCTGGGTCACTGTGCCGCAATCGTCAAGGAATACCGCGAAGGCATCATCGACCCGGTCGTCCGTGTTTACGAACCCAACGACCCAGTACGATGCTTCGGGGTGCGTGACGTTGATCCTCCAGTTCCCGGGGTCCACGTTTGCATGGGCAAGCGCCAGTTCCCGCGCCCGGTCTTCGTCGATCGCCTCGCACCGCGTGGTAGCGCAACCGGAAATTGTGAGCATCATCAGCAGAAGGCCAGGCGTCACATATGCATGGGTCGAGGGGGTCATTGGGATTCCTCAGTTCTGCCGGGGCTGTCCGCCGACTGTCGGTCGAAGGGGTACTCGGGAAGGAAGTCAGGGGGCAGAGTGCACTTTCCCGCGTTGGAGTGAGAAAGGCCACTCTGACCCCCAGTTTCCCCAGCAATCCAAACCCGAGAGTGTCCGCTCATGTGCAGCAAGTCCCGACCGCCGTCGATGCAAGGCCCTCGTTGAACAGCCCACGACGACGCGCGTGGATCGGCAGGGTGTTGATCTATCTGGTCGGCATCCCGCTTGCCGCCTTTGCGATCGCACCGGATGCGGTGGTCCATATGGTGTCCGAGCCCCGGGATTCCCTGCGGTTGCCTGCGTGGGGGATGCCGCGCGTAGCCGAGCGCGATGATCCGGGCCAGCGGAACGAGCATGTCGACCGCAACGGTGCGGGTCCCGCCACGAACGGCGCGAAAGAGTCGTTGCCACCTGTGCCCGCCGAGGCCGGGCCCAGTCGGGCGACAGTCGGCGTGGCACCGTCCCCACCGGCCGGGCCGGACGCCGAGCCGGACCCGTTGCAGCGCGTCTACGAGCGACAGCAGGGCCTGAAGCTGGTTGAGTGCGACGGCAGCCGCCCCTCGCTGCCGGGTGGCTTCGCCCGCTACGCGTCCATCGTCTGCTCGAACGCCGGCGACCTGCTGACCGGGGGCGCTCAGACGAAATGGGTGTATGCCAGCAGCATCACCATGTACACCCACACGATCGCCCTCCTGTTTGCGGCGGTCGACGGTGATCCGGATCCCGCGGAGGCCCGCTTCACCACCGCGGTTGCGGACACGCTCGACCCGGCAGCAGTACGCGCGCTGCTCGATGACGGCACGCCGGCCGGGCACACGCTTCGGCCGGAAATACTGGCCATGATCGGGCCCGACACGCAGCGCCTGCGCATGCAGTCCGACGATGGCCGATGGCAGTCGATCCTGCTGCTGGCCGGGCCGGAACCAAGCGCCCAGGCTTACTGTTCCTGTGCACACCGCGCTGCGTGCTGGACCAGCCGGTCCTGCTGATACCTGCACTCTGACCAGGCAGTGCTTCCAACCGAACGGGGTGAGGTGGAAAGATGCCTCCCCTCCTCTCTCCGCCCGGGTGACCTTGCCCTGACGGGGGCGACTGCTTGCCCGGTGTTTTCATTGGCGGCTTTTACGCCGCGCCGCATGCCGCACTTCCGAAGATGGCTTTCTCTCTCTTGCAACTCCTGCGTTGCAAGCCGACGTCGCTTCGCAGTGCGACTCATCCGTGACAGCCCTCCGAGGAGTTGCGCGAACGCCACTGCGGCGGAGTTGGCCAGGTGCGATACCCTGATCGGCGCCGAGCGACGCACTACAGGGCGGTATTGCCATGTCTTCGCAGCCTCAAGTGCCCACGTCTGACCAAGGAGTCACTGGTGGCCAGTACACGGTGCCGCGAGAACCTTGGTTAAAGCTGTTCCTGCGTTTCCTGCGCTTCGGGGCGTTGGCGTGGGGTGGCCCGGTCGCCCAGATTGGAATGATTCGGCACGAGTTGGTGGAGCTGGACCGCTGGATCAGCAGTGGGCACTTCAATCGGGTGCTCGCGGTCTACCAGATCCTGCCCGGCCCCGAGGCACACGAACTGTGCGTCTACTTCGGCATGCGCTCGCGCGGCCGCTGGGGCGGCATCGTGGCCGGTCTCGGCTTCATGCTACCGGGCTTCCTGTTGATGTTTGCGCTCTCGTGGGCGTATGTGCGCTACGGGCTCAAGACCGAGGGCGTGCAGGCGGTGTTCGCAGCGGTACAGGTCGCAGTGGCGGCACTGATCGTCCGCGCCGTCTTCCGCATCGGCGGCCACGTGGTCACGGACCGGTGGTTGTGGACGATCGCGATCCTGGCAGCCGGCGCACACTTGACCGGCATTCATTTCGCGATCGTCCTGTCGGTCACAGGGGGCATCTACCTGCTGTCGCAGCGCAAACTGCGGGCCGGCGCGGTCGGTCTGGCCGTGCTTGCGGCGGCGGCCGTCATTGCAGTCTCGTGGAATGCGGGCGGGTTGGCCGGTTTCGATGCGCTAAGCCGCACGTCGGATTCAGGCGGCGATGTGCTCGGCTCGCCAACGATGCCGCTGTGGGCGCTCTTCTGGTCCGGCCTGAAGGCGGGGCTGCTGACGTTCGGTGGCGCCTACACCGTGATCCCGTTCCTCCAGCGCGACGCGGTGACACAGGGCGCGTGGATGAGCAATGCGCAGTTCCTGGACGGTCTTGCCCTGTCGGGGCTACTGCCGGCACCCCTGATCATCTTCTCCACCTTCGTGGGCTATCTCGGCGGAGGGCCGTGGGGCGCAGTGGCCATGACGGTCGGAATCTTCCTGCCGGCGTTTGCCTTCACCCTGGTCGGCCACGACGCCCTCGAGCGCCTCGTGCACCGCCCCTCTATCCGCGTATTCCTGGAAGGCGTGGCAGCCGGCGTGATCGGGCTCATCGCCGCGACGACGCTGGCACTGCTGAGCGTGAGTCTGACCGGGCTGGAGACTCTCATCCTGTTCGCGATCGTGCTTGGCATCCTGTTCGCGTCAAACGCGCGATTGGTGATTCCCGCAGTTATTGCCGGCGCTGCCCTGTGGGGCTGGGGTTCCATGGCCCTACAGGGTTGGCCATGACGAGCCCTTCCGGCCTGGATCGCCGCTGGCCTTCGCGGTGAGGCGGGCTCCCACAATTCGTTCAAGCCGAACCCCGATCGCAGCTTCACTCGAATGTCGTTGTTCATTGCAACAACCCGCCGGCTGGCCCGTTGCGGGTCGGCCCGATGCAAGCGGTAGACCCCTCCCATACCGGACCCTCGGCTCGGCCTTGCTGGGTCGTGCCCGGCCAGACACTGATCTCTCACCAAAAGGAAAATCGCGACATGCGTAGTCAGGCATACAGCATTGTCTTGGCGCTGGCCGCATCGATAACGCCGTGCACTGCACTCGCGGGCGGCAATGCCGGCACCGAGCCGGCCTGCCACGTGGGGGCCTACCGGCTGGCCGATGGCGAGGTCATCGACATCAATGCCAGCAGCGTGCCGGGCGTGGTGCGCTGGCACCGCGTGGATGGCCGCACCGGCTCCCTCGCCCGGTCCGCCGATGGCATGTGGCGCGGGCAGGCGGGGTGGACCCCGCTGGAGGATCCGCTTGCGGTGCGGTTCGGCGGTTGCGGGGAGGGCTGGATCACTTTCGATAACCGCGACGGCACGCGGGTGGCGCTGGACGTCACCGACACGCGTTTCGCTGCCGAGGGCGTCACCCTGCGCGGTCGCCTGGTCATGCCGGAGGGCGGCGGCGCTGCGCCGGTGGTCGTCCTCGTCCATGGTTCTGAGCGTTACTCCGGCGTCGACTACTACCACCTGCAGCACCTGTTCCCGGCCAAGGGAATAGGTGTGTTCGTGTATGACAAGCGCGGAACGGGCGGATCGGACGGCAAGTACACGCAGGACTTCGACGTGCTTGCGGGCGATGCCGTCTCCGCGATGTCCGAAGCCCGTCGTCTTGGCGGCGCCCGCGTGGCGCGCATCGGCCTGCATGGCAGCAGCCAGGGTGGGTGGGTGGCACCGCTCGCGGCAACCCGGACGCCCACCGACTTCCTGGTGGTGGCCTACGGTCTTGCCGAGAGCCCGGCTGCCGAGGACCGCGGGCAGGTCATGCAGGAGCTCGCCGCAGCCGGTTACGGGGCGCCGGCGCTCGCGGCGGCGCGGGAAGTGACCGACGCGACCGCCCGGGTGATGGCAACGCGGTCGGCAGTGGCCTTCGCCGACCTCCGGGACGTGCGGCGCAGGCACCGCAAGGCGCCCTGGTGGCCGGTGATGCAGGGCGAATACACCGGAAGCCTGCTTCGTTACCCGACCTGGGTGTCCCGCCTGGCACTGCCGTGGATGGACAAGGGGACCCCGTGGGACCACGACCCGATGCCCGTGCTGCGCGCGGTCACCGCGCCGCAAATGTGGATCATCGCCGAGCACGATACCGAGGCGCCCCCCGCCGAAACGCTGCGTCGCCTGGCCGTGCTGGCTTCGGAGGGCAAGCCCATCACCACCGTGGTGTTTCCCGATACCGAACACGGGATCGCCGAGTTCACCACGGCGGCCGACGGCACCCGCACGCGGACCCGGTACGCGGACGGCTACCTCTCGCTATCGATGGACTTCATCCGGGACGGTACCGTGGAGCCCCACGGCCATGGGCGGGCCCGGGTCACCTCGGCCAAGCAGCGGCCGGACCCTACCTTCCACGCAACCCGATAATCGGTACCTGCGTCGGTGCGGGGCGGCGCGTCGGCTGGCCCCGCCGCTTTGGCGGAAGGGCCAGCCGGGGGTTTTGGATACGCCTCAGTTGCAGACGTTCTGGTACACGCACGCCACCCATTCGGGGTGGTCGATGAAGGGGTTGCGGTTGCCCTGGTAGCTGTAGATCGCGTCGTTGCGCATGCGTTCGGCCTCGGTCACCGGGTCGGCCGCATGCCACTGCAGCAGGACCGACAGCAGGCCCATGTAGGCGATGCTGGCATTGCCGCTGGTGGTCTTGATCAGGCCCAGGTCGTTGGTCAGGCGCAGGTCCGGCTCGTTCACACCGGTGACGTTGTGCTTGCCGCCCTCGTAGCGCACGTCCATGTACAGCAGTGCGCGCGCAACGTTGCCCTTCAGCTTGCCCCACGTCTGCCAGATGCTGCTGTTGGCCCAGTTGGAATTGCCGGGAAACACCCCGCTGCCGCCGCCCTGTCCCGCATAGGACTGGGTCGGATACTCGGTGCAGCTGGAGGTGCAGTTGCCGTAGGGCTTGTTGCCGCGCGAGCTGTTGTAGCTGCTGTCGGACAGCATCAGCATGTGCATGTCGGTGTACGGGTAGTTGGCCGCGCCATCGGTGGGGAAGCCGTACGACTTGGGCCAGGTGTGCTCGCGGTTGTAATACGTGTTGCCGCCACCGACCTCGGCGTACGACGCGTTCTTGTAGATGTCGAGGATGCGGTTGGCGTTGAGCGGGTCTTCGTCGGCGAACTCCAGCACGTCCCAGGTGTCGGTCGCGGTGGACGTGTAGGGGAAGCGCTTGTGGTCGTCGATCACCGCGTGCAGCGTGGCACGCAGGTTGGCAGCGCTGGAGGTGTTGACGCCGCTGTAGTAGCCCGTCGGCGCGGGGGATGGCGGGGGCGTGCTGCCGCCACTGAAGCTCTGCCCGGCATTGCAGGCGCCAAACGAATGCGCGCGCGGCGATTGCCAGCTGAAGTCGGCATACGCGGCGCCGCTGCCAGACAACTGCAGCGAGTAGCCGACCGGCGTAGTGCTGGTTTCCGACGGCAATATCATGGTGCTGGTCCGGCCCGCGGCCGGGCCATCGCTGGCGGTGAAGCTGCCCTCATAGCTCAGGAACTGCACGAGCGTGCCGTTGGCATCGATGAGGGCGAGGCCATCGGGTGCCCCGTTCTGCATGCCCGGCGCGGCGACCACCGCGGTGCCATAGCCGCCGCACTGGTCGGCAACCGTTCCCGACAGGCTCAAGGTGGCGTAGCGCGCACGGTTGCTGCCGTTGTAGAGGGCGATCTTCCAGCCGGTCATGCTGGTGCCGGCGGGCGCGATCACCTCGATCTTCTCGTTGGTGTCGGTGCCGTTGTTGTCGTAGTGGAACTCGTTGATGAAAACGCCGGCGTTCGCCGTCGACGTCGCCAATGCCACCAGCCCGAACAGGCCGGCGCGCAGCCGTGTGCCGATCTTCCCCATGGTGCTCCCCGATATGCCGCTCAGCGGCGAAACCCATGGCCGTCGCATCCATGGGAGCGGCCAGACCGGGCGAGGCTATGCAGGGTTTGTTACAAAATGAGCAGAGGAGAACGCGGTCAAAGTCCGGTCAACCGGGACAGGGGACCACCGATCCCCCCCGGACCCAGGAGGCAGGTTCTTTAGCCAACGCGCGCGGCGTGGCCGCGGGGCATGGGGCCGTCGGCCAGGGGCACCCTGCCCACGACGGCGTCGACGCCTGGTCGCGGTGCGCCATGTGACTACGGGCGGGGCGCCCGGTGCATGTGCATCCCGACCCGGGGCGCCTGGCGGGTGCCATGGCGCGGCGACAGTGGCAACATCGGCCTGGAAGCGGAGCAGATGTAACCGGGGAGCCAGGCATGACAGAAGGGCAGGTCCCGAAGCGCTGATGCAAGGCGCGGAGGTTGGCCCAGCGCCTGGCAAGGGCTCCCGATCGATTTTCTCGCCCCGGCGGGTGAGCTCGCCGGGGCGGGCGTACAGTCGAGGTGGCTGGATGAGCCAGCCACTCGCGATTCGACCAGGCCGACGCCGCTTCCCGGCGCGGCCCAATGCAGGTGACAGGTGTGACTGAATTTCGATTCCTGCTGGCCGTTGCGGGCGCTGCCCTGCTGATGGGCGCCCCCTCGCTGGCCGAGGTGAAGCCCATCGAGTTCACTCCCCGGACCGGTTTCAGTGGGGAAAGCGAGGGCAACGGGACCCTGACGTTCCTGCTTGGAAAGCCACGTCCCTTTCGCGTGGAAAGCCTTGGAAGGACACAGGCAGACGGCACCTTCCGCCTCGAACAGAGAATTTTCTTCCAGGGAAAACCGCCCCGGGATCGGGTCTGGGTGATCACCAGCGTCGGCCCCGGTCGCTACTCCGCCACGCTCAGTGACGCGGCCGGTCCTGTCACGGGAGTGACGTCCGGCTCGCGCTTGACCCTGCACTATCGGGCCAAGGGCCCGCTCTTCGTGCGCCAGGACCTGAGGTTGCTGCCGGACGGAAGAACCATCGACAACGTCGGCGTCATCACGCTGTTCGGCATCCCGGTGGGCCACCTGAAGGAAACCATCATCCGGAAGAGTGCCGGCCGCGAATCCGGCAATCCACTGTAGCCAGCGCCGCGTCGCGGCGGTGCCTAGTCCGTTGCCAGGACCCGTGATACCGCGGCCCGCCACTGCAACGGATATCCCCGCGACGCAACGCGTGCGCCAGGCCGTGCGCGAGAACGTTCTCTCCGACCCCTCTCGCATCACCGAGGCTGATTACATGGCCGCCCTGGGTGCGTTGGGCCGCACATGGGTCATCGAAGTAGACGGCCGGGTCCTCGCGTTTGCGACCGATTATCGGACCGGCACTGTGTGGGCGATGTTTGTCGACCCCGCTCATGAGGGACGCGGTTTCGGCCAGGCGCTCCATGCCGCGATGGTCAACTGGCTCTGGTCACTGGGTCACGTAAGCCTCTGGCTGACCACTGATCCCGGCACACGTGCCGAGCGCTTCTACCTTTCCCAGGGCTGGGTGCCGCGTGGCATGGCGCCGGGTGGGGAGATCCGGCTTGAGCTCGTCGGCCCCGGCAAGTGACCCGACCCCGGGCCGGTTCGCGGCGCGGTTAAGCTCAGGCGCTAGCGCCCAGGCAGCGATATGTGACCTCTCGTAGTCGCCATTGCCCCGCGCATTGCAACGGCGTGCAGTACTGCACCTGTCACCGCGATGCAGACCAGCACATCCACCGGCGCCGCGTGGGGGCGAGAGACCGTCACGCTGCCCGGGAACAAAGGCCCAAAGGTCCATCCCCTTCCCAGGCGGGATCCAATTGAGGTATTCACCGGAGGCAACATCAATGCGGAGTCGACCACGAATGAGATGATGGCGCGCATCCTTCTGCCCGCACCAGCGCACGCGAGCCCCTGAGCGACCTGGGAGTTGCCGCGCCGCGCAAGCCGTGAACCGAGGCGCCGAGCCTCCTTGGGAGTACATCTCGAATGTCATCAATTTCCAACCTTGTCGCACGCATGAAATACCTCGGCACGTCGGAAGCGGTCATCGCCGCCGTCGCGCTGGCCGTCCTGCCGGCCTATTGGATGAGCGCCGGTGCAGAAGTGGCCTGGTCCGTTCGCCTGCCGCCGCTGCTTCTGGTGTGCTACATCCTCGTCCAGGGCGCCCTGTACTGGGCACTGAAGTACCGCCAGTACGCGCGCGGCGTAGCGCTGCCCCTTTGGCTTGCCGGCCTGTTCCGGTTCTTTCGGTTGTCCAATGTCATCGCATTGGCGGTGGCGGCGGTCGCGCTCGTTTTCACATTCCAGCGCGGAGCCGCCGCCACCGATCTCGCGTGGGGAGCGGGTCTCTGGGCATTCGCGATGCTGGAGCACATCAATTACTACCACTGGCAATTGATGTATGACACGCGCGGCGCGCTTCGTCGCCTGCGGCAAACCCGGCGTCTCCGGAGACCCATGCTGGCGGAGGACATCCTGTCAGCAGGCAAGATCGACCAGGTTTCGGCGCAACAGGCCTAACGGCCCGTTCGGGCCCGGAACACCACGTGTGGCACGGCTTTGTCCTCTGTGTGGCGGTTCGGCTGCCATCGCCGTGCGCCAACGCAGCGGTGCGGGTGCGCGGTTCACTCGGACCGGAGGTCCCTACTAGCCCAGCCAGGTCGTACGGCTGGGCGTGGTGCCGGGCATATTCGCCGGTGTCGACGCTGCGTTGCCTGCTGGTGCCAGGCTGTGGCCCTCGCCCCGGCAGCAAGGCACGATGGTTTCTAGGGTGCGCGTTATCGCGTAACGTCGCAGCTGCGCGGGTTGTAGTGCGATCACTCGGACTCACGGCGGAACCTTGCAGACATTCACTGACGTAATCGATGGGGTGGCAACAGTCCTGGACGGCATCGGAGTGGCCGCCGTCGTGCTGGGTTTGGCGGTTGCGGCCGTCCGGGCGGTCCGTTTCTGGGGGAGCTCGTCCGATCCGTACCGCCAGTTCCGGCAGGACATCGGACGCGGGATCCTGCTGGGGCTGGAGTTCCTGGTGGCCGCCGACATCATTCGTACGGTCGCCGTGCGCCCGACCCTCGACGGCGTACTGGTGCTGGGCCTCATCGTGCTGATCCGCACCTTCCTGAGCATGGCGCTGCAGGTGGAGCTGGAGGGCCGGTGGCCCTGGCAATCCCGCGATGCGGCCCCCGCACAACAGGTACCACGCGACTAGCGGCCACCCAAGGCACTGCAGGCATCTCCGAGTCCGACCCCGGCACAAGGCGCAGGCGGCTCGCCGTCCCGACCCCTTTCCACCGGGTCGACCCGCATTGCACTGTTCGCGGCGCTGACCCGGAAGCCTCCTTGAAACTCCGCGTCGTGTCCCGGTTCCATAAAGAAGTTTCCAGAACAGGGCATCGAGCGCCCTGCCATCACCGCTCGCCCGGGTCGCCGTTCAGTCTGCAGGTGCCGTCGGTGTGGCACTTACTTTTCTTTCACCCGGGGCGCCTAACATTTCGCCGATACCACTGCGCGGCACGACTTAACCCAGCAAGCGCCAGGGGGAAACAGGTCACGGCTTGGCACCATACTGACCCCGTCGCTTCCATTGCGGCCGGATTCAATACACCTTGGGCCCCTAGGTCGGCCCGAGAAGCCTCAATTAAGGATGTCTAGCTAAAGCTTTCCGCCACCATTCCCGTTTCTGCACATTGGCCCATGCGGCCATGTAAAGAACTTTCTCGATGACAGAGCTGCACTCCCATCGAACTGCCAGGAACCTTGTCCTCGCCGGCGTGGCCTCGCTGGTGCTGGGCGGCGTCGTGCACTTGCTCGCCACGGCCCACTGGTCGGTGCGTATCCCCCGCGGCTGGAGTTCGGATTCGGTTTTCGTGGGTGCGACCACCCAACCCGATGCAGCAACCGGCCTCTTTCCCGAGGCCGACACGACCGCGATCTACGAGCGCCACGCGCGGGTCATCGACGAGACGGGCCGCCCACACCGGGTCGTGCTCACCGATTCGTACGTCAATCGCGACCCGCGTACCGGCGAGGAGATCTACGACTACACGCTCCAGGTGCCGGTCGATCCCCGAACCGGGCGCCATGCCACCCCTGCCTATTCCAGCGACTATTTCGTTTTCCCGCGCAACACCCAGCGCCGGACGTATCGCCTGCGCAACACCTACCTCAGGGGGGTTCCGTTCCGGTTCCAGGGCGAGGAACTGGTGGAGGGTCTGCCGGCCTATCGCTTCGGGTATTCCGGGGCGATGGAGTACACCGATTTCTACCGTGGCACGGGGGACGAGCCGGCCATGGACATTCCCGCCGGACAGGAGATCCGTTGCTGGCAGGACCAGTATGGGATCACCTTCTGGGTTGAGCCGGTGACCGGTGTCGTGCTGAAGCTCGCGGAAGGCTGCCAGTCCTGGGACGCGCTGGTGGACACGCGCACCGGTGCATTCCGCGGCAATGTCCTGCGCTGGGCGGCAGAGTCATCCGGCAACGACGTGGTGCGGCGCGTCGAGGAGGCGTGGGGGCTGCGCATCGCTATTCTCTCAAGCACCCGCTACATCCCGATAGGCCTTCTGCTTCTGGGAGGACTGCTACTGGGCGCGGGGCTCATGGCCCTGCGCGCCCGACCTGCGGGAACGGCACCATGAAGCCCTGGCTGCACAGCCTTAATGCCAGGTCGTTCATCGTGCAGCTGCTCGGGCTGGCGGTGGTGCTGGGCGCGGTCGGATTGTTCCATCTGCAAACGCTGCGCCAAAGCGTTCATGGCGAAGCCGCCCGGGTGGGTGAAACCGCCGCCGCCATCTTCCGCGAGGAGCTTGGGCAGCACCCGGAGCGGCTGCAGCCGGGCGTGCTGCAGGGCGTGGCGGATCGGCTGTCGGGCAAGCTGGTGAACGTTTCCCGATTGCGGTTCCTGGACGCGTCTGGAACGGTGGTAGCCGACTCGCGGCCGCTGCAGCAGGATGCGCCCCAGCAGACAGTCGGCGGCACCAGGAAGGGAACCATCCAGATCACGGCACCCATCCTCGGCCGCTACGATCCCGTGCGCCGCAGCAATCAGATCGGCACCGTCGTGGTCGAGGTGGACCTCGCTCTGGCCGAGCGCCGCGTGCGCCGCTCCTTCCTGCAATCGATGCTGTTGCTGCTGGCGCTGATTCCACTTTATTGGCTCATCGAGTATTTCGCGCTGGGTCGATCCACGAGCCGCCGGCTGCGAACCACGGCCAGCGCGGCGACCGCCTTGGCGGCCGGGGATTACTCGGCCCGCGCGCGGGTCAGGGGACGCGACGAGATCGGCCAGCTGGGCAGCGCTTTCGACGCCATGGCCGCGGAACTCCAATCGACCCATGAGCGGCTGCAGCTCGAGATCCACGAGCGGCATGAGATCCAGCAGAGGATCGGCGAACTCAACCGCATACTCGAGGCCGGCGTGGAGCTCGCGCAGACGCAGAACCGCGTGCTCGGCGTGCTCAACGAGCTGAGCCGGATGCTGCAGGCCAGTAGCTCGCTGACCGAGGCACTGGAGATCCTCCCCGGCTACTGCAAGACCCTTCTCCAGGATTCATCCGGCATGATCTACCTGCTGCACCCCTCACGCGACCACCTCGAGCGCGTGGCCGAATTCGGGGCTCCGCAGGGAGATGACGACTTCTTCAACCCGGCCAATTGCTGGGCGCTGCGGCTGGGCAAGACGCACGCGGCCCGGGCTGGCTCGCCGCTGTTGTGCGCGCACATCGGCGATGCCCTACCGGGCGTGGAGTACCAGTGTGCGCCGCTGCAGGCGCAGTCCGATGCGCTGGGAATGCTGCACCTGCAGTTCAACGATGGCGAGGGCGAGGTCGAGGGCGCCGCCCAGGCGACGCGCAACCTGCTGGTCGCCGCGCTGTCCGAGCAGGTCGGCATCGCACTTGCCAACCTCAAGCTGCGCGAAACCCTGCGGCAGCAGTCGATCAAGGATCCATTGACCGGACTGTTCAACCGCCGTTACCTTGAGGAGACGCTGCAGCGGGAGATCGACCGCGCGCAACGCATCGACGACAGGCTGGTCGTAGTGATGCTTGACGTGGACCACTTCAAGCGTTTCAACGACACGTTCGGTCACGATGCCGGCGACCACGTGCTGAAGCAGGTGGGTCGGATCCTCTCCACCAGTACCCGCTCCAGCGATATCGCCTGCCGCCACGGCGGCGAGGAATTCGTACTGGTCTTGCCTCAGGCTGGAATCCGGGACGGCATCGCGCGCGCGGAACAAATCCGGCAGCTGGTCGCGGAGCTTTCGCTGAATTTCGGCGGGCGTCCGCTTGGGCCGCTCACGGTCTCCCTCGGGGTGGCGTCGATAGATGCCCAAACGCGTTCGGCCGATGCGCTGCTCAAGCGTGCCGACGAGCTGTTGTTCGACGCCAAGCGGCAAGGGCGCGACCGGGTCGTGGCCGAGAGCGACCCTGACGCGGTGGAGTGACGGTCGGTATGCCGAGCGTGCGCCAGGACACCCCGGGGGCAACGGGCGGCCTGGCCCCGCCGCAGGAAGGGGGCCTCCGCGGAACCTGTTTTTGCCCGCGCGCGGGTCGGGCTTGGGAATGCCTGGCCGCGAGCGACGAACGTCCCCATTCCGATGCTGAACCACCGCCAAACGCGTGGCATACGCGGGTGACCTTCGGCCTTGTCCGGTGGGGCCCGACCTCCGCTAGTTTCCTCCGGCGGATATGGGCGCGCATCGATCGCCTCGCTGCGTGTCCGCTGTTCGCCGCTCTGCTGGCTTCCTGCTGCCCTCGGGTGGCGACGCCCGTGTTTGCCCCCGACCCGTGCCTCGCGCACGTGTCTCCCTATCCACGCCCGGCCGCCCTGTCGCTCATCCCCGTGCGGTGGCCGGGGCCCCCATCCGGCTTGATGGAATGTCGCAGCTGCCTCCATCCCCCACCCTCCCGCATGCCGCGGCAGACGAGCTGCGGCATAGGCTCCTTGACGCGCACTGGTTTCCGGTTGATTTGGATGTCCATGGTCGGCGTGTGGCGATGCTCCACCTTGAAACGGATGTGCTGGAGCAGTCCACCTTCCTGGACAATCGCATCGCGGCGGCGCTGTCGCAGGCCAGCCCGATTCCGCTGGACGTGGCAGCGACCACGGCTCTGCCGCAGGCCAACATCGGCTGGATCTTCCATACCTCGTTTTGCTGCTCCACCCTGCTGGCGCGCGCGCTGCACCTGCCGCCCTACCAGGTCGCGCTGAAGGAGCCCCTGGTGCTGCGCCGGCTGGCCGACGCGCGTCACGGTGGCGCGTCCATCGACGGGTTGGTGGAACCGGTGACCCGGCTGCTGGCCCGCCCCTGGCATCCGTCAGGCAGCGTGGTGGTCAAGCCCACCCATGCCGCGTTGAATATCGCGGGCGACCTGCTCGAGGCCACGCCGGGCAGCCGGGGGGTGATTGTCACGTCCTCGCTGGAGGACTTCCTGGTGTCGAACATCAAGAAGTCGGCCGAAACCCAGGCCAAGATCCCGACGCTGGTCGAGCGCGCTTTCGCTGCCAGCACGCTGCACTCGCGACTCCCGCGCGTGGCGTTCGAGCCGCCTGACATCCTGGCCGCAGCGGCCCTGCAATGGGCCGCGCAGCGTGAAATCTGCCTGGACCTGATCGATATGCACGGTAAGGACCGGCTGCGGGTGCTGCACGCCGAGGCGATGCTCGACGACCTGCCCGGGACCACATGGCGATGCGCGCAGTGGCTCTGCCTGCCGGTGGAGCGCGAGCCCCTCGTCCGGCGCGCGGAGGCGGTGGCCGGGCGCAACGCCAAGGTGCAGGACGTCGCCTACAGCCGCGCGCGCCGCGATGCCGAGGCACGCCAGTTGCGTGACCGATACGCGCCGGCTGTCGAGCGTGCGCTGCAGTGGTTTGACCGGATCGTCCGCCCGTCCATGCGTCCGCGCGCGATCCCGTTGGCAACAACTTCGGAGGGTGCGTCGATCGCCTTGGCCGCTACGGTGCCGGAGTGCTGAACTGCTCGCCGGGATGGCCTGCCACCCCTACAATGCGCCCGCATCCGGCCCGGATTCGTCCTGAGCTTCCATAGAAGTGGATATCACGCGCGCTGCCCTTGCAGCCCTGCTCGCCGCAACACCGTACGCGGCCTCTTTCGCATGCAGCCCGCCGGCGCCGTTGCCCCTGGTCGCAGGGCCGGCCGGCGCCACCCTTCCGTACTTCGACGCGTCCTTCGTCGCCTTCGTCGGGAGGGTCGTCGGCCACTCGGAAAGCGCCGATGGATTCCCCCAGGTGGAGGTAGAGGTGCTGGATCCGTGGACGCCCCGGCAAGCTTCGGGGGAAATCGTCCGGATCAGTGTTTCGACCTGGAACGGCTGTGACAGGCCGGCATCGCCGGCGGCCGCCTTCATTCCGACGACGTATCCGGTCGGCACCCGGCTGAGGGTGGTCGGCCGCACAGCGCGAATCTTCGACTGGGACATCGAAACCTCGGTCCTTGTGCTCGGCGGCGTTCAATCCGATGCACAGCGCGCCGAGTAGGGGGTTGGGGCATCCGCCCCTTGAACGACATCCCGCGTGTTCACCTGACCCGGGGACTGCGCTGTTCGAGGACCCGTCATTTCCCGAGCCCGCCTTCCATCCTGGAGTTGAACCCCATGTCTCCCAATGGCCTACGCCTGCTCGGTGACCTCTCGAACGTCCTGGAAGCCGGGCTGCTGGAGTACAACCGTGAGCTCAAGTCGAGCTTGAGGCGGCTGTGCGGCGACATCGCCCAGGCCTCCGACCTGGATGTACCGCGTCGCCAATTGGTCCGGGCGGAACTGGACAAGGCGCTGGCGCTTTATGAAAGCGGCGATTACCGAGGTGGCGCGAGCATGCTTTCGCGGTCCAGCCGGCTCTGGTGGGACGGGGTTGCTCCCTGATCCCCCAGAAAAAAGGGCTGCCACTGGGCAGCCCTCCGGTCAACTGCCGCGGCCGGGATCAGAAGCGCAGTTCTGCGCCCAGGGTCAGCGTGTCCACGTCCACATCGAAGCCGTCACCGTCGGCTTGCATGCGGTCGTAGTTCAGGCTCAGGCCGAAGCGCTCGCTGAAGTCGTAGCCGGCGTTCACGCCGAAGTACGGCTTGGCAGAGCTGGCCTCGGCGTCTTCCACGTCGCCATCGATATCGAACGTGGCGACGCCACGCGCGATGCCGGCGCGACCGCCGATGAAGAAGCCCTGGTGGTTGCCACCGAAGTTCTTCTTGCCCACGACGCCCAGGCCCACGCCGTGCAGCTTGGCGCTGTAGGTGTCGAAGCCGTCGTCGTAGGAGGTGCTGTAAACCTGGCTGTAGAAACCTTCAACCGCGAAGTTCGGGTTGAACCAGTAACCGCCACGCACGCCCCAGGTGGTGTCCGACTCGCTGCCATCCTCACCGTCGATGCTGAGGTTCACGTCGCTGCGGCCCACTTCGCCACGGATGAATCCGTTGCCCTGCGCAAGAGCCGGGGCGGACAGTGCTGCCAGAAGCAGGGCAGCGGTTGCGATCAGAGTCTTCTTCATTCTTGTTATCCCTGTTCCACTCATGTCCCGGCAGGCTGCCGGGATCCACGCGATGTTATCCGTACGTGAAGGCTTTGTGAATATGCCGTACGACGGCCCAACATCCTGTTTTCGTCGGCCGGCATGCGCCTGGAACAGCCCGGTCGCGCTCTCCCCGATATCCGCGCGGATACGCATCGGGATCCGCTGCCATGACGGTCGGTGATTGGTCTTCCGGCACTCTCCCGATGTTCGCGCTTGCGTAATGCCGCTACCGGTAGCCTGAGGCTCGCCCATTGCAGGACGCCGGAAGGGGCAACTCGGCCCCGCGTGCCCTGCACCGCGTGTTAAATCGCGCCCCCCCGCGGCCGTCGCCGCCTACCGACAGGGAGAGTGAAATGCGCCAACACACCCGCACCCCAACGGCCGGATTGCTCGGCTCGCACAATGCAACCGTATCGATACGCCTTCTCGCACTGGCTGCCGTCGCGCTCTCAACCGCCTGCGGAAACGACGACCCCGCGGTCAACCCGGCAGCCGTGCCCATTACCGCGCCAGGCAGCGCCAGCCAGGTAACGGCGCAGGTGGGCGAAGCCTCGGTCACCGCGGTGGCAATCCAGACCTCGCAGATGCCGGCCGAAGTGGCGGCCGAGCACGGGATCGAACAGCGCGACGACCTGGTGATGCTGCGGGTCTCGCCACGCCAAGGCGAAATGGGAAGCCTCTCCACGGCGCCCATGCAGGTACGGGCGACGATGACCGGCCTGCGTGGCACCCCCCGGGACATCGTGCTGGAAGAGCGGCGGGTGGCCGGACTGGTGGACCACGTAGGCACCGTGGAGGTCACGCTCCCGGACACGCTGCGCTTCGATGTCACCGTGGTGTCGCCGCAGGGCCAGAGCGGGACACTGGAGTTCTCACGCGAGTTCCGCACCCGCTGACTGCCGGCGCGGGCCGCTGCGGGCCTTCTAGGTGCGCGGGTCAGGGCAAAGGGACCGACGGGTCGAACTTCACCGTGGACCAGACCACCATGCTGTCGTATCGGCGCACGGCGGGGTCCTTCATCAGTTCCCGCTGCCCCCACTGCTCGTACGCGGCCAGGTCGCCGGCATGGACCAGCAGCACGAAATCCACCGGCCCGGAGACCGAATAGCACTGCGCTACCTGGGGCAGCGCGCACATGCGCTTGTGGAAGGCGTGCACGGAGTCCAGCGATTCGCGCTCGAAGCTGACCTGCACGATGACCTGGATGCCTTCAACGCGCTCCCGATCCAGCAGGGCCACCTCGCGCTGGATCACCCCCTCTCGGCGCAGCGCCTCGATGCGCCGGCGCACGCTGGACTCGGACATGTGGGTTCGCGATGCCAGACTCGCATGGCCCTGTCGCGCGTCCTCCTGCAACAGGGTGAGCAGCGCCTTGTCTTTGGCGTCCAGTGGTCGGGCGGCACCCATGGGCGGATCCGTGCATGTGGGGGCGCAGATTGGCGTTTTCCGCCTGGAGCGTCAACGCGATCGCGCGGACTGCGCCGGCTCGCCTGCCTAGAATCTAAGCATTGCCTTTGAAGGAAAACACCATGCCGAAGTGGCCCTGGTCCTACGCCCCCGCCGCCGTATTCGTGCTTCTGCTGATTGCCGCGTCGGCGCTGGCAGGCGACGACGAAGAAGCGCTTCCCGGCTACTGCGCAATGGCGCGTATCGACGACGCTGCCGGGCTGGAGCTTGCAGGCGGGCATGCCGACCTCGTCCGCGGGGTCGCGTTCACCACGCGCACGCCGATGCCGGTGGGCTCGGTCAGCAAGACCCTGATCGGCGTGGCACTGGCGCAACTCGCGCGCGACGGCCAGCTGGACCTGGATGCCCCGCTGGAGGCCGCCCTGGGATGGCCGGTCGAAAACCCCGCCCACCCCGGGCGCCCGGTCACGCTGCGGCAGCTCGCCACCCATAGCAGCGGCATGTATGACGACGAGACCGATTATCGCGCCGCGTACGTGCCGCTCGCGACGCAGCCGATGGCGTTGGAGGCATACCTCAAGGCGTACCTGGGGGCGGGGTCCGACACCCGGCGGCCGAACCGGTTCCGCGAATGGGCACCGGGAACGCGGTACGAGTACAGCAACATCGGCGCCGCGCTGGCGGCACTGGCAGTGGAACAGCAGACCGGCATGGCGTTTGCCGACTACGTGCGAAGCCGCATCCTGCAGCCGCTGGGCATGGACGACAGTGGCTACCCGGGCTTTGCGCATGGTCCGGCAGCCGTACCGAGGGCCACCCTGTACGAGGGTGGCGACCCGGTCCCGCCGTACCAGCTGGTCACCTATCCCGATGGCGGGCTGGTTTCGACCTGCAGCGACATGCAGCGATTCGCCGAGGCGGTGCTGAAGGCAAGGCTCGGTGCGCCGTCATCGCTGGACCCGGCGGTGGTGGCGCTGATGCTGGAGCCGCAGTGGACCAAGCCCCTGCGTGGCGCGCCGGCACGGGTGGAGAACCACGGGCTGTTCTGGGAGATGCGGGCCAGCGGGTCGATCGGGCACACCGGGGGCGACCCCGGGCTGACGACGGTACTGGCCATCGACCCCAGCCTTCGCCTGGCGCGGGTGCAACTGACCAACACGGGCCTGGACGACAACGCCGCGGCGGTGGCGGAATTCAAGTCCCTTTGGAGCGCGCTTGAGGAGGACGCACCCCGTGCACACGCCTCGGCGGACCACGCGGACTGAGGTTACGAACCCCGGCTCGGAAGCGATGCGGCACCATCGGGCCAACGCCCCGGGCCCGGTGCCGGTGCAGGCCCGCCCACGCGTCACGCGTCACGTTGCATGGCCACCGCACGGCCCATGATCGACCTCCCGACAGGTTGAAGTCCGGAGGCGCGATGTTTTTCGACAGTGGGTCCACCCTGCTCCGCACGCTGGTCGTTGGCGTCCTGGCCTACGTGGCACTGGTCGCACTGTTGCGCCTGTCGGGCAAACGCACCTTGTCGAAGTGGAATGCGTTCGACCTGGTGGTGACAGTGGCCTTCGGCTCCGTGCTGGCCACCTCGCTGCTGTCCAGGGACACGTCGCTGGCGCAGGGCGTGATGTCCTTCGCGGTGCTGGTGGGGCTGCAATGGTGCATCACCCGGTTGTCGGTACGCTTCCCGACGGTCGAACGCTGGGTGAAGGCCGAGCCGCGGTTGCTGCTTGTGAATGGCCGGGTGCTTGAAGACGCGCTGCGCAGGGAGCGGGTCACGGAAACCGAGCTGCGCGCCGCCGTGCGCAGCCAGGGCTTCACCGCGATGGAGGACATCGAGGCAATCGTGCTGGAAACCGACGGCGCCTTCAGCGTGATCCGGCAACACGGCAGCACCGTGTCAGCACTGTGCGACGTCAAGGGCCACGAGGCGACCGGGCAGTGACCGGGTGTTGCCCGCAAGGCAACCAGGCGGAGGGATACGCCGCCGAGCCCCACACGCAGGGGCGTCCGCGAAACCCCGGTACACGCCAGTGAAGCGCACCAGACTGCATCACCCGCGACAGCGGCTGAAGCCGGTCCGACCGCGGCCACCGTGCGCCGGTGCCGACGCTGGGCCGCCACGCGCGTCCAGGTAGCCGCATGGCGATGCGTTTGCGAATGGGGTTGCGCTGCTCGCCGCCAGCCTGGCGGCGCCGGCAGTGGCCAGCGAGGACGCGATCACCCGGCCGGATGGCAGCGCCATGCACGCCGCCTACCTGATGGCGGCACGCCGCAATGCCGCGGATGCGGCGCTGCAGGCCGCGCATGCGCGGCTGCTGGCAAGCGTGCAAGCGAACGACATGGGTTACATGGGCGACTGCCCTGCGCGCTGGCAGACGAACATGTCGCATGGCGCGCGTACCGCACGGGGGCCTGCGAGCTGGCCGGGGCCGCCACCGGTGCCGGCGGGACCTGGCCCACGGTGCACGCACTGGCGTGCGAAGGCGGGATAACGCGCCGTCGGGAGGCCGAAGTGGCGGCCGCGCTGGCGTGCATCGAGGCGCAGGCGCTCCAGCACCGCGCACACACCCTGGGCGGGTGCCTTGCACCCCTGGCGCCCACGCTCGAGTACGGCGAGGACGGGGACGAGGGCTGGCGTTCACCGCCCACCGGACGGGCGGCGTGGGTGGTTTCCCCTCCCCTGCACGGGGGCACTGCCGGATGGGATCCCGCGCAGCGCGCGCGGATGCTGGGGTCCAACTTCCCTCCTGGACCCGACCATGCGCATCCACCGCCCCTCCCGCGCCCTCCTTGCCCTGGCCATCTCCGCCGGCCTGGCCTGCCCGCTGGCCGCGCAGGCCGAAGCGCTCATCTCCAGTGACCTCAAGCAGCGCCTCGACACCGCGCCGCTGCACGAGGTGGTGGTGACCTTCAGCGACCGCAGCCAGATCGCCCGGCTGGCCAACCTGGCCGCCACCACCCGCCCGCTGCAGGTGCTGCCGATGGCCGGCGCGGTGCTGACCTCGTCGCAGGTCCAGCAGGTGGCGCAGTGGGAAGGCGTGGAGAGCATCTACTTCAATGCACCGCTGGAGTACTTCAACTACGAGGCCGGCGAGATTACCGGTGGCCATGCCGTGCAGGACCAGATCGGGCTGAAGGGCGCGGGAGTGACAGTGGCAGTGCTCGACTCGGGCATCGATGCCAACCACCCCGACCTGCAGTTCGGCAGCAAGACCATCCAGAACGTCAAGATCGTGGGCGACCTGGGCCTGACCGGCACCACCGCCTACCTGGAGAACCAGGTCAACACCGACACCTCCAGCGGGCACGGCACCCACGTGGCCGGCACCGTCGGCGGTACCGGTTTTGCGTCGGCCGGCGACCCGCGCCGCCCGAACTACTACGACGGCATCGCACCGGAAGCCAACCTGATCGGCCTGGGCACTGGCGAGGGATTGAACATCCTGTTCGCGCTGCAGGGCTTCGATTACGCACTGGCCAACCAGGAGCGCTACGGGATCGACGTGATCACCAATTCCTGGGGCAGCTCGGTCAGCGTCTACGACCCCAACAACCCCATCAACCAGGCCAGCTTCGAGGCCTACAAGCGCGGCATGGTGGTGGCGTTCGCCGCCGGCAACGACGGCCCCGACGAGGACACCCTCAATCCGTACGCGATCGTGCCGTGGGTCATCAACGTCGGCTCGGGCACCAAGGCCGGCGACCTCTCGGACTTCTCCAGCCGCGGCGTTGCCGGTGACCCGTACAAGCACATCGACGTGGTCGCCCCGGGCTCGGGCATCTGCTCGACCCGCGCACCGGGCACCGCGATCGGCGCGCTCGGCCCGGTGGTGGATCCGACCAACCCCACCTACACCGCGTACTACCACTGCATCAGCGGCACCAGCATGGCCACCCCGTTCGTGGCCGGCACCGCTGCGCTGCTGCTGGAAGCCAACCCGGAGCTGTCACCGGACCAGATCGAACAGATCCTGATGGACAGCGCCACCCCGATGCCGGGCTACGCGTTCCACCAGGTAGGCGGCGGCTACATCAACGTGCTCCAGGCGGTGGACCTGGCCTCGCGTACGGAAGGCAACCGCCAGGCATTCCTCGACGGCGTCACCGCGTGGTCCAGCCAGGGCATGTGGAACACCACGCCCGACAACCACGCGCTGCTGGACTACAGCGGCAACTGGAAGACGGTCTCCAGCACCACCAGCACCGATGGCCGCCACGTCGCCGCGTCGGTGACCCGCAAGTCCGTGCCGCGGCTCAACCTGGCGTTCCAGGGCGAGGCCATGCAGCTGCTGTACCCCCGCAACCCCAAGGGTGGGCTGGCCGACGTGTACGTCGACTCGGTGTTCCGCGGGCGGATCAGCTTCTATGACGCCACCGGCGCCTCCAACGGCCGGTTTGCCCTGAACAACCTGTCCAGCGGGCTGCACCGTGTGGAGCTGCGGGGCGTGCAGGGCGCGGTCTATTTCGACGGCGCCTTGCTCGACGGCGGGCTGTTCGCCACCAGCACCCAACTGGTCCGCGAGACGCAGACCTTCACCGGCACCATGGGACCGTCGGCGGAGAACCTGGAGATCGACGAGTTCCAGTTCGAGGTCGGCCTGGACGTGACCACCATCCAGGCCACGCTGGGCTGGGACGGCGGCGTGGACATCGACTTCAGCCTGCTCGACCCCGCCGGGGTGGAAGTCGCCTCCGGCGCCACCCTCGCCAACCCCGAGACACTGGAGTTCGCGGTGACCGAGCCGGGCACCTACACCTACCAGGTGAAGGGCTATGCCACGGTGCTGGCCAACTACACGCTGGAAAGCACCCTGACCCGCGCGGTGGAAACGCCGTAACAGGATGTCGCGCGCGTCGGCGGGACCGCCCCGCCGCCGCTGCGCGCTCGATGACCTGGGTCAACGCAGGGGGGAGCGGGTCGGCGACAATGTCGGCCCGCTTTTTTGCTTTTCCCGTGCCCATGCCCGACCACGCACCGCTGGACGAACACGCCATCGCCACCCTGGTGGCCCGGTTCTACGACCGCGTGCGGCGCGATCCCGAGCTGGGGCCGGTGTTCAATGCCGCGGTCCACGACTGGGACGCACACAAGGCCACCCTGGTCGACTTCTGGTGTTCGGTCGCGCTGCGTGCCGCGCGTTATCGCGGCAACCCGATGGCAGCACATCGCGGTCATCACATCCACGCCGAACACTTCACCACCTGGCTGGCGCTGTGGGAACGCACCGCGATGGAGACCGTCGGCCCGGACAACACCCGGATACTGATGGACATCGCCGAGCGCATCAGCGGCAGCCTGCAGTACGGGCTCGGCCTGGACCCGAAGCGGCGGCCGCTGGGGTTGTCGGTAATCGGACGCTGACCCGCGCCGCACGTTGGAGCGGAACGATCCGGGCGTGTTCTGTGCACTGGATGGTTTACGGTGCACGCCATGAGCACAGCAAACGCCCCCGTCCGGTTCAAGGCCCGCCTGCTTCGGCCCGCCAAGCCCGCCAATGCGACGTGGACCTTCCTTGTGGTGCCCAAGGCAGCCAGCGCGAAACTGCCCTCGCGTGGCCAGGTCGGGGTTGAAGGAACGCTGGCCGGCCAGGCCTTCACCGCGGTGATGGAACCCGACGGCCAGGGCAACCATTGGATGAAGGTGGGGCGGACACTCCGGGAAGCCACCGGAGCGGAGGCCGGTGATACGGTCCAGCTGGAAATCACCCCGTCGGGAACGATGCCCGAACCGCGCCTGCCAGCCGGGCTGCGCAAGGCACTGGCCGATTCGCCCGACGCCCGGGCGACATGGGATGACATCACCCCCGCCGCGCGCCACGACTGGATCGCCTGGATCGCCTCGGCCAAGCGCGAGGACACGCGCGTGCGGCGGATCGGCAACGCCTGCGACATGCTGGCGACGGGCAAGCGCCGGGTGTGCTGCTTCGACCGCTCCGGCATGTACGGCAAGGGCGTTTCGGCCCCCGAGGCGGCGTCCACCTAGGCCAGGCCCTCAGTCGCCACCGCTGCGGTCGGTCACGACTACGCGGTCGCGGCCACCGTCCTTGGCGCGGTACATGGCGTTGTCGGCCGCGGTCATCAGGTCGGCAAGCGAGTCGCCGCGGCGTGCCACCACCAGCCCGCCACTGAAGCTCACCGCCGGCGAGCCCTGCGCGAGGTCGCCGCGGACGTGGCGGGTAAACGCCAATGCCTGCGGCGCGCCCGCGCCGGGCAGGACGCAGGCGAACTCTTCACCGCCCAGGCGGGCCGCCACCCCATCGGCGATCCGTGCCTCCAGCACGCGTCCGACCAGGCCCAGCACGCGATCGCCCACGACATGGCCATGGGTGTCGTTGAGTTGCTTGAAGTGGTCCAGGTCCAGGAACACCAGCGCCACCGGGGTGCGCATTTCGTAGCAACGGCGCAGCACATCGCTGGCATGCACCTGCCAGCCGCGCCGGTTGTGCAGGCCGGTCAGCGGATCCATGCGCGATTGCCGCGTGGCCTCTTCCACCATCCGCCGGTAGCGGATGGTCATGTCGGAGCGCAGCCTTCGCAACAGCAGGCCGGCCCCGATGCCGATGGCCAGGTACAGGGCCACGGCCCACGAGGCGACCGGGTCCGGGGGAGACAACACCAGGTACGCGGTCACGCCCAGTACGCACAGGGCCGCCAAGGTCAGTGCGCTGCCCAGCCGCGCCAACAGTGGAATGCCGATGGGAGGAAGCAGCCAGGCGCCCCCCAGCGACACCACCCCCTCGTCGGCCCAGCGCACGCCGGGGGTGGAGATCACCGTCATCACCGCGGCCACGTAGACGAGGGCCGATGCGGCTTCGGTCGTAAGGTTGCGCGAGCGCCGGCTCAGCCACAGTGCGGCGCACGCCACGGCCAGCGCACCCGCGTGGACGGCCAACGGCCGTTGCACCGGCCAGACTCCCGCCAGCGCCAGGCCGACCTTGGCCGCGGCCAACCCCAGCAGCAGCACGAACAGGGCATCGAGCGCGGCGCGCGTCTGCACTTCCTGCCAGTTCACGACCGCCTGCCGCTCCGCGGGATCCATGAGGGCCAGATCGCCCTCCAGCCACACATGCAGTCGCGAACGCCATCGTGCATGACCGGCCGCAGCCGCGGCCCGGCTGGGAATCTCAGGTTTGGGCGCCTTGGACATGGGCGGACTCTAAAGGCCCCGGGCGCACCGGCACCGTGAACCGGCGGGTTGATCGGTCACGCTGCCGAGGTAGAGTGGGATCACGCCAACGCAACGCCGCTTAAGAGCAGCTGAGCCGAAACCGCCAAAGCGCCGATCCATGCAGTCGTCTTTCCGCTCGCGGGTCCATGGTGCAACGATTCCCCCGAATTGCCGCCCATGAAGTCCCCCTGCCCCGTTCCACCGCCAGAGCCTTCCAGCCCCGCCGACCACGCGTTGGTGGCAGCGGTGCTGGCCGGTCGCGCGCCCCAGGTTTGGGAGGCGATACAGGCAGGCGCGTGCGTGGATTGCGCAGGGCCCGACGGGCGCGCACTGGCATTCCACGCCCTGCGACACGTCAACGCCGAATGCCTGCGGATGTTGCTGGTGACGGGTGCCTGCAATGAGATCCAGTGTCCGCAGGGCGGCGGCCTGCTGCACTGGGCACTGCACGCCGCACCCGTCCGTGCGCTGTTGGCCGCGGGTTTGAAGGCGACGGCCAGGGACAACCATGGCGCCACCCCGCTTCACTATCCCAAGTCCCGTGACGCGGCCGAGCTGCTGGTGAATTCGGGGGTCGACCTGGGGGCCATGGACGCGGGGTGGCGAACGCCTCGGCAGGCGCTGATGGCCCATCTGGACGAGGCTCACCTTGCTGGCGACCGAACACTGGCATCGCAGCTCGACAAGAGCGTCGCATGGTTGGCGCACATGGCCGACACCGGTGGTGCAGCCCCACGCCAGCCACCACCTCCCACCACGGAAGGTTTGTGGGCGACATGGAGGGCGCATGCCCTGACGAGGCGGTGAGCGGTTTCGACCGCTCGGGCCGCGCCCTCCAGGGCCTAGCCCTCTTCAACACGGCGTAGCGCTGGGGGCGGGCGCACGGCAAACGGACGCCGCCCGCAAGCTATGGACCCCGCAGCCGCCCGGTATCGCGTGGCACCGGGCGGACGCGGTCGGATCAGTGCTTGAGCATCTCGTCGCGCGCATGCTCGGCGCGCGATGCACCGATCGCGGTTTCGACGTTCTTGACCTCTTCCGGCGGCGGCAGCACCGCGGGCAGGCCCAGCGACTGGATCCACAGCTCCCGGGTCCATCCGGTGGTGTGGTAGAGGTGGTGGTCCTCGTCCTCTTCCACTGCGTCGTACGCCGCCTTCAGCACCTTGGTCGCATCGCCCTGGCCTTTCTCGGCGATCAGGCCGATCAGCTCCCAGTTCATGTGGTCCTTGGTCTCTGCCAGTACCACGCATTCGCCGGCGACCAGCTCCGCGGCGGCCGGGTCGCCGGCCTTCTTGGCCATGTCCATGGCCATGATCAGCGATTGACCCAGGTGCGCGACGACTTCACGGCCGGGGGTACGCTTCTCCGGATCCAGGCCCAGCTGCTCGAACACGTTGAGTAGCACGGTGCGGTGGGTGCGGGTCTGCTCCAGGTATTCCTTCCATTCCTTCTTCAGGTCCGGATTGACCGCGCAGGAGATCGCGGTCTCATAGATTTTCACGCCGCCCATTTCGGTTTCCAGGGCCTGGTACAGCAGCTCGTTCAACTGGGCGGGGTCATATGCCTTGCGTGCCATCGGGTGCTCCTTGTTGGGGCTTCCGCGCGGGGCGCGCGGAACGTGGGGGGGAAGCCCACACGCTAGGTGGCCCACCGCTATCGCGCCGTGACGGCACCGATGGTCCCGGTGAACGCTTCAGCAGGCCCTGCCGCCCGTGTTTTCACCGCGGCCTTGCGCGCGCGCGCCGACACTTGGCCCATCCAGCCCACCGCGCAGGGAGTGCCCATGACGTCCGACTTCACCGTGTTCGACTGGGAGCGCCTGCTGCTGGGAATACCGCCCAAGCTGTACATGCTGGAGATCGGCCTGAAGGTGCTGATCATCTTCGCGATCCTGCTGCTGGTGTTGCGGTTGTTGGGCAAGCACGGCCAGCAGAACCTCAGCCCCATGCAGCAGCTGCTGATGATCGCGCTGGGTTCGGCCGCCGGCGATGCACTGCTCTACCCGGAGGTCCCGATCGCCTACGCTGCGGTCATCCTGCTGGGCGTGACCGCCTTGACCGTGGGCCTGGAGAAGCTCAGCGGACGTTTCCGCCCGGTGCGCAACTACGTCGAGTCGCGCCCGCGCATCCTGGTGAGGGACGGCACGATCCACTGGGACGCCCTCCACACCGAGCGCACGACGCGCAGGGAACTGTTCGCCGAACTGCGGCTCAAGGGCGCCAAGTCGCTGTCGCAGGTGGACTTCGCCATCCTGGAAGTGACCGGCGACATCAGTGTCTTCCTCAACGACGGCGAGCCCCGGGACCAGGACCTGCTCGACTACGTCGTGGACGAAGACGAAGGTGAGCCGTCCCCGGACCGGGCGGCCCCGGCCTGACGCCGGACGCACCGGTTCGACTGCCGGGCCCGCGCCGCGCATTTCGCCGGCGCCCGGCGATCCGATACGATCCACACCAGTTTCCGCCATCGCCCCCCATCCATGGACGAGCAACCGCAGCGAATGAATCGGGCCCAGGCCGATGCCATCGCCCGTGCATTCCTGCAACCCGACCAGCAGCGCGAGGCCAATCGCGCACGGCAGGCGCGGGAGGCGTGGGACGAGCGCGAACGGCGCAAGGTGGCCGCGATGACCCTGGTGGGGTTCGCCATCGGTGCGCCCATCGCGCACTACCTCGGGGTGTCGTTCACCCAGGGTGGCCTGTGGGGCGGCATCACCGGCGCCGCCGTGGGCTGGCTCTGGCTGGCCTGGCGCCGGCACCGCTACCACGCCGGAGCCGGCCGACAGTGAAAAGTGCTGTCGGGACGCCGATCTCGTAGGGCCTGGACCGCGGGGACACCTTCTACAGCGTGTACTGGGGTGCCGACCGGCTCAGCGACGCGCACCAAATCCACGGCGGTGTCCAAGTCAGCGTGGACGGCAGGCACGTTGCAGACGTCGAATGCACCGCGGACTCTGCGCGGCAGCCCATCGAAGGCATCGACCTGAGACCCACGCCGGACCCGATCCGACACGGCAGGGCCATGGCCCAGGCCTGCGGCCCAGCCGGGTGTACCGTCCCACCCCCTTGCACGCCCAGCCTCAGCGGGCATGGGATGCGCGCCCGGGCGGAGGCCCACGGGTGAAAACCCAATTAATGAACTCTCCAGTACACTGGCCCGCCGACATGCCGGCGCCCTGCCCATGCGTGCCCTGCCCCGCTCCTGGTTGATCGCCCTCGCCGCCGCACTTATGCTCGCCGCCTGCGCTGGCGAGGATGCCGGGCCGACCACCGACACCTCTGCCATGGCGGTCACCACCGCACCCGTGGTGCGCCGCGAACTGGCCAGTGGCATCACCGCCTCTGGACCGGTCACCGCAGTGGAAGAGATGCAGCTGGGCGTGGAACTGGGTGGCCAGCGGGTGACGGCGGTCAACGTCGACGAAGGCGAGGCGGTGGCACGCGGCGATGTGCTGCTCACCCTGGACGCGCGGACACTGGACTCCGACCTGGCCCAGGCGAACGCCGCACTCCGCGAAGCCGAGGCCGGCGCGGCGCTGGCACGCTCCAACCTCGCCCGCGGCAACCAGCTGGCGGCGGGCCAGTACATAAGCGCGGCGGCACTGGATGAACTGCGCGCCGGGCGGACCCAGGCCGAAGCCCGGGTGGGGACTGCCCGCGCCGCACGCGACGCCACGCAGCTGCGCCGCGACTTCGCCACCCTGCGCGCCCCGGCCAACGGCATCATTTCCGCGCGCCTGGTCCAGCCCGGCCAGGTGGTCGCGGCGGGTGGCGAGTTGCTGCGCCTGATCAAGGACGGCGCGCTCGAATGGCGCGCCGAGCTCTCCGCATCCGACCTGGGTGCGGTGGAACCGGGCGACCGCGTCGAGCTTCGCGACGGCAGCGGCGCGGCGGTCGTCGGCGTGGTCCGAGCGGTGTCCCCCGGGGTCGATGCCGCCACCCGCACGGGTACGGTGTTCGCCGACCTCCCCGAGCCCGGTGCCCTGCGGCCGGGTACCTATCTGGAAGGCCGGATCCACACTGGCATGGCGAGGGTGCCGGTCGTGCCTGTTGCCGCAGTCGTGCTCCGGGACGGCTTTCCCTCGGTGTTCGTGGTCGGCGGGGACGGCACGGTGTCGCTCAAGCGCATCGAGCGTGGGGGCAGCGACGACGGATTCGTCGAAGTACGCAGCGGCCTGGCTGCAGGCGCGCACGTGGTGACGCGCGGCGCCGGGTTCCTGGCCGACGGCGACCGCGTGCGGGTGGTGCCGGCATCGACTGCGCCCACGGCCGAAGACGCACCACGCGCTGGCGGAGCCACCGCCCGATGAGCGGCGGCGGCACGCTGTCGTCCTGGGCAATCCGCCGCCCATTGCCGGCGATCATGGTGTTCTTCGTGCTGTGCGTGGCCGGCATATGGGGCTTCATCCAGCTGCCGGTGGCGCGCTTTCCCGACATCGCGTTCCCGATGACCACGGTGACCGTGCTGCAGCCGGGCGCTTCGCCGTCGCAGCTGGAAACCGAGGTCACCCGCCGCATCGAGGACTCGGTGGCGACGATCCCCGACATCAAGCGCGTGGTGTCCACCGTCACCGAGGGCACCAGCACGACGATGATCGAGTTCGAGCTGTCGGTGGACATCGACGCCGCACTCGACGAGACCAAGGATGCGGTGACGCGGGTGCGCACCGAGCTGCCGCAGGACATCCAGGAACCACTGGTCAGCAAGGTCGAGATCGGCGGTGCGCTGCTGACCTACGCGGTGTCCGCGCCGGCGATGGCGCCCGACCAGCTGTCGTGGTTCGTCGACCGCGACGTGGCACGCGCGCTGTACGGCGTGGACGGGGTGGCGCAGGTCTCGCGCATCGGCGGCATCGAACGCCAGATCCGCATCGATCTCGACCCGCAGCAGCTCCAGGCCTTCGGGGTCACGGCATCGGAAGTGAGCCGGCAGCTGGCCCGCATCCAGGTGGAGCGCCCAGGCGGGCGGACCGAAATCGGCGGCGAGCAGCAGACCATCCGCACCGTGGGCACGGTCGAGGACGTGCAGCAGCTGCGCGGCTTCACCATCAGCCTGGCCGACGGACGCGCGGTGCGGCTGTCGTCCATCGCCACCGTGACCGATGCCGCCGCCGACCCCAGCCAGGTCGCGCTGCTGGACGGCGAGCCGGTGGTGGGTTTCTCGGTCTCGCGCAGCCGGGGTTCGGACGAACTCGACGTCAAGGCCGAGGTCCAGCAGACGCTCGAGGCCCTGGCTGCGTCGCGCCCGGGGGTGGAGTTCGACCTGGTCAGCAACATGGTCGACGAGACCGAGCGCTCGTATTCCTCGTCCATGACCATGCTGTGGGAAGGCGCGCTGCTGGCGCTGGTGGTGGTGTGGCTGTTCCTGCGCGACTGGCGGGCGACGTGGGTGAGCGCGGTGGCGCTGCCGCTGTCGATCATCCCGACCTTCGCGGTGATCCACCTGCTGGGCTTCTCGCTCAACATCATCACCCTGCTGGCGCTGTCGGTGGTGGTGGGCATCCTGGTGGACGACGCGATCGTCGAGATCGAGAACATCGTGCGCCACCTGGGCATGGGCAAGACCCCGCGCGAGGCGGCCCGCGAGGCCGCCGACGAGATCGGCACCGCGGTGGTGGCGACCTCGGCCACGCTGGCGGCGGTGTTCGTGCCGGTGGCGTTCATGCCCGGCATTGCCGGCAAGTTCTTCCGCGAGTTCGGCTGGACCGCGGCCACGGCGGTGATGTTCTCGTTGCTGGTGGCGCGCCTGCTGACGCCGATGATGGCCGCGTACCTGCTCAAGCCGCATGCCGACAATGTCGCCGAATCGCGGCTGATGAAGCGCTACCTCGTGTGGGTGGATGCGGCCCTGCGCCACCGCGCGCGCACGCTGTGGATCGCCTTCGGGTTGTTCGTGCTGTCGCTGGCAATGGTGCCGTTCATCCCGACCACGTTCATTCCCACATCCGACCAGGGGCGCAGCAACCTCGGTATCGAACTGCCGCCCGGCACGCCCATCGAGGAAACCGTGGCGGTCGCCGAGCAGGCACGCGCGCGCCTGTCCGCCATCCCGGAAATGCGACAGGTATTCACCATGGTCGGCAGCGTGCTGGACCTGGGCGACCCCTCTCGCACCGGCACCGGCGATCCGCGCAAGGCCACGCTGGTGGTGGACTGGGGCCCGTCGAACGACCGCGACCGCGACCAGAAGGCACTGGAACAGGAGGTGCGGCAGCGCCTGGCCGACCTGCCGGGCACGCGGGTGAGCTTCGTCAGCGCCGAGCCGGGCGAACTGATGCAGCTGGTGCTGGCCGGCGACGACCCCGAGAAGCTCAGCGCCGCGGCGGCCGCGGTCGAGCGCGACCTGCGGCAACTGGAGGGGCTTGGCAGCATCTCGTCGTCGGCCTCGCTGCTGCGCCCGGAGATCCGCATCGTGCCCGATCCCGTGCGCGCGGCAGACCTAGGCGTGTCCACGGCCGACATCGCCGAAGCCGCCCGCGTCGCCACCGCGGGTGACTACACCCAGCGCATGGCCAAGCTGAACCTGCCGGACCGGCAGATCCCCATCCGGGTCGGCTTCGCGCGGGAGGACCTGCGCGAGCCGTCGCTGATCGGCCAGCTGCAGGTGCGCGGCAACCAGGGCCCCGTGCCGCTTTCAGCCGTGGCCGACATCGAAATGGGGAGCGGGCCATCGGTGGTGTCGCGCTACAAGCGCCAGCGCAACGTCACCCTGACCGCCGAGCTCAGCGGTCGGCCACTGGGCGATGCCATGCAGGAGGTGCAGCAGCTGCCCAGCGTCAACAACCTGCCCGCGGGCGTGGACTTCCTCAACACCGGCGACGCGGAAGTGTTCGTCGAGTTGTTCACCGGTTTCGCGCTTGCGATGGCGGCCGGCATCGTGTGCATCTACATGGTGCTGTTGCTGCTGTTCAACCACCCGTTGCAGCCGGTCACCATCCTGACCGCGGTCCCGCTGTCGGCCGGCGGTGCGTTCGGCGCGCTGCTGCTGACCCAGAACATGCTCTCGCTGCCGGCACTGATCGGCCTGCTGATGCTGATCGGCGTGGCGACCAAGAACTCCATCCTGCTGGTGGACTATGCGGTGATGGCCGAGGACGAGCACGGCCTGTCGCAGCACGAGGCGCTGATCGACGCCTGCCGCAAGCGCGCCCGCCCGGTGGTCATGACCACGCTGGCGATGGGCGCGGGCATGCTGCCGCTGGCGCTGGGGCTGTCGGGCGATTCGAGCTTCCGCGCGCCGATGGCGTGGGCGGTGATCGGTGGCCTGATCACCTCCACCCTGCTGAGCCTGATCGTGGTGCCCGCGGCGTACACCGTGCTGCACGACGTGGGGGACTGGTTCTCGCGACGGTTCCGCGGCGGGAAGACGCAGGCCGCTACCGGCTGAAACGCAGATATGCCCATCCCTTCGTAGGAGCGACGTGAGTCGCGACCCGGACTTGCCCGTCGGGTTCGAGATCGCGACCCACCTCGCTCCAACAGGGGGGGCTGAAACCTCGCGGCACCCATGCCGCAGCGTACGGACACACCGCCGCCACGTCCTGCTAGGCTCCAGCCTCCACGTGGGGGAGCACATGGACAACACCAAGATGAATCCCGAACTCGCCCAGCGGATGCCGCTGCTGGTGATCGGCATCGGCCTCAATACGCTGGGCATCGTGATGGACGGTCTGGGCGCGTGGCGCTACGCACTGATGGGGCTCGGACTGGGGATGATGCTGGTGTTCCTGCTGCAGGCCATGCGCATCGTGCGCGAGGCGCAGACGGGCGACGACGACACCCCGTCCGACGGTTGAACCGCCGGTCACACCCGCCAGGCACGAGGCCACCAATGGACAGACGCACGTTCCTCGCAGCCGGCAGCATCGCCGCCACCGCACCGCTGGCAGGGTGGCCGGCGCTCTCGAGCACTGCGACGGGCGCGACGGCCGCGGCCAATTCCGCTCATCCGCACCCGCCGGTCAATTTCTGGTCCGATGGCCTCGGCCTGGGTCCAGTGGACTACGCCGCGCAACTGCAGGAAGCCGCGCGGACCGGGGCCTGGTCCCCCGACAGCTACTCCAACGGCGGCCTGGTGGCCGACATCGAGCGCGCGTTCGCGCAGCGGTTGGGCAAGCCGGCCGCGGTCTACCTGCCGTCGGGCACGCTGGCCAACCACCTGGCGGTACGAACGCTGGCCGGCGCCGGGCGCCGCGTGCTGGTGCAGGCCGAGAGCCACCTCTACAACGACAGCGGCGATGGCGCCGCCACGCTGAGCGGGCTCAACCTGGTGCCGCTGGCGAAAGGGCGCGCGACGCTGTCCGTCGAGGACGTTGCGCCGTGGGTCGAGCGCTCCAGTGGCGGACGCGTTCCCAACGAGGTCGGCGTGATCTCCGTGGAATCCCCGGTGCGGCGTCTGGACCATGCGATGGCGGACCTGGAGCAGACCGGACGCCTGTCCCGGTTCGCCCGCGAACGCGGCATCCGCCTGCACCTGGACGGCTCGCGCATGTTCAACCTGCCGCTGCACACCGGGCGCAGCGTGGCCGACGTCGCGGCGATGTTCGACACGGTGTACGTGTCGCTATGGAAGCACTTCAACGGCACGGCGGGTGCCGTACTGGCGGGCGATGAGGCGACGATCGCGGGCCTGTCGCATGTTCGCCGCATGTTCGGCGCTTCGCTGCCGCAGGCGTGGCCCACCCTGGCGCTGGTGCCCCTGCACCTGCCGCGCTACGAGGACGACTATGCGCGCGCCTGGGGCGCCGCCGACCGGTTGATCGCATTGCTTGAAGCCAGTGGCCGCTTCAGCGCACGCAAGGTCGAGAACGGCACCAGCCGGTTCCATCTGTCCGCACCCGGCGCCGACCTGGACGCGCTGGCGGGCCGCGCCGCCCAGCATGGCGTGCTGCTGCCGGGCGGCCCGCCCGACGCCACCGCCTTCGCGATGCAGGTCAACCCGTCGTTGCTGCATCGTCCGCCGGAAGCCATCAGCCAGGCCCTGCTGGCCTCGCTCGACGCGTGACCCAGGACAGCGGCACCGCCATCAGCCCGGGGACGCGGCCATCGCCCTACCGGCCAGGGCGCCTGCCGGAGTCGTCGCCTCCGGGATGTCCGTGCCCGCCCCCGTTCGCGCCAACGCCGGCACTTCTACCCGTGGCAGCAATCGCGCGGTGAAGTGGGGATCCTCGTAATAGCGGATCTTCGTGCACTTGATCGGGTGCGCCAGGCCTTCGTACACCAGCACCTGCTGCCGGGGCCCCATCGCCTTGAGTTCCTGCGGCAGCATCAGCGCGCGGCGCTCCTCGGACTCGTTGATCGACACGTCGCGACGCAGGCCGCGTTGGCGGGTCCTGTTCCGCCGGCGCACGGTGGTGTAGCCGAGCATCTCCGAGTAGTCGTTGGCGTCGCGCTGCTCGCGCGGGGCGAACAGGATCTGCATGGCGTGGTTGGTCACCAGGGTGCGCGCGACGTCCTTGCCATATACCGCGTCGAGCTGGGCCAGCGACTGGATGATCGGCAACAGGCGCAGGTTGTAGCCGGCCATGTACGCCACCGCCGAGGCGATGATGTCCACGCGGCCGATGGCGGTGAACTCGTCCATCAGCAACAGGCACTGGTGCCTGAGCGCGGGGTTCGCCTGCGGCAGCTCGCGCGTGTTGAGGTGGATGAGCTGGCTGAAGAACAGGTTGAGGATGAGCTTGGCCTCGGCCAGCTTGTTGGGCGCGATGGCCACGTAGATGCTCATCGGCCGCTTGCGCACGTCGGTCAACAGGAAGTCGTTGGCGCTGGTGGCCGCGTCCAGCACGGGGCTGACCCAGGGGTTGAGCGGCTCCTTGAGCGTGCCCAGGATGGACGCGAGCGTTTCCTCGGCCTGGGACAGCAGGGTGGCGAAGGCGTTGCGCGCCGGCCCGCCCAGGAACGGCTGCCGGGAAAGCGCCAGCAGGTGATCGCGCACCGCCGTGCCATCGCCCGAGGACAGGCGCAGCAGCCGGCCCAGCGTGGGGAACTGGTACAGCGATTCGGGCATGCCGGTGTCGACCTGGTCGTCGAAGTTCTCGAACAGGTACAACGCGAAGGCAAGGAACGCATTGCGCGCCTGGCTGACCCAGAACTTCTGCTTGTCGTCACCGTCCGGGTACAGCATGGCCGCGATGGCCTGCAGGTCCGACACGCGCAGTGCAGGGTCCTGGCTGACGTAGGCCAGCGGGTTCCAGCGGTGCGTGCGGCCATCCTCGGCGAACGGATTGAACAGGTACACCGACTGGCCCTGCTCCTCGCGCCAGCCGCTGGTGAGGTCGAAGTTCTCCTGCTTGATGTCGAGAACGACCACCGAGCCGCGGTACTCCAGAAGGTTGGGTACCACCACGCCCACCCCCTTGCCCGACCGCGTCGGCGCGGCCAGCAGCGCGAACTGCTGGCCCGGAAGCCGCACCAGCTTGCGGCCCAGGCGCCCGACCACGAGGCCATCGTCGCTGGGCTTGAGCAGGCCGAGCCGCGCAAGTTCCCGGCCACGGGCGAAGCGCGCATCGCCATGCAGCGCCTGTCTGGCGGGTCGCAACACCAGGTACAGCGGAGCAGTGGCGAGCAGCGCGGGCAGGCCGAAGCCGACCCAGCCGGCCAGGCGCACACGCCCGGCATGCGGGGCCAGCTGCGGCAGGTCCAGTACCCGCGCGTAGCCCCACCAGGTGGTCCACTGCAGCGGTGCGTCCACCTGCAGCAGCGCCAGCGCAAGCCAGCCGGAGAAATACAGCCCTGCAATGCCGGCGGCGGCCACGCTCGCAAGCGCCAGCCCGGTTCGGGTCGTGGAGGGAATCATCGTCAACATCCTTGTCGGGCCGCCGTGCGGCGGCGTGGGCCAGTGCCCCACTCCGGGGGCAGGGCGAATCATAAGCCGACGCGCCGGCCGCCTGTCACGGCGGCTGCACGGGGTCGCCCTGCTAGTATCGGTTCCGTTTCATAGTTCCACACCGCCCCCGCCCCCACTGCACCCCATGGACGACGACCCTCGAACGCCCCGCGGACGCACCCTGCGTCCGACCCCGCCATGCCACCGGCACGCCCCGGGCCCGACGCCTGATCGACTGGAGGCGCCGACATGTTCGAGCTGACCGTCGTCCTGGTGCTCATCGCCCTGAACGCCTTCTTCGCCCTGTCGGAGATGTCGGTGGTGACGGCCCGCAAGCCGCGCCTGCGCCAACTCGGCTCCAGGAACCGGGGCGCACGCAAGGCGCTTGAGCTGGCCGAGCATCCCGAGCGGTTCCTGTCCACCGTGCAGGTCGGCATCACCCTCATCGCGATCCTCACCGGCATGTTCGGTGGCGACGCCATCGGTCGTGAAATCGGCCTGTGGCTGGCGGCCAACGTGCCGGCGCTGGGCGAATACGCCAGCGACGTGGGCGTGGTGCTGGCAGTGGCGCTGATCACCTACCTCACCATCGTGCTGGGCGAACTGCTGCCCAAGCGGCTGGCATTGCTCGCGCCCGAGCGGCTGGCGAGCACGGTGGCAACCCCCATGCATGTCATCGCACGCGCCGCGACCCCCGCGGTGTGGCTGCTGAGCATGAGCACCCGCTACCTGCTCAAGCTCATGCGCCTGGACAAGACGCAGGCCGCGCAGGTCACCGAAGAGGAGATCCGCATGCTGGTGAGCGAAAGCCACGAGCAGGGCGTGATCGATGCCGACGAGCGCAAGATGATGTACCGGGTGCTGAGCCTGGGCGACCGCACCGCTGAAAGCATCATGACGCCGCGCACGCGCATCACCTGGGTGGACGTGGACGCCGCGGTCGAGGACAACCTGCGCACGATGCGCGAGAGCCCGTTCTCGCGCTTCCCGGTGTACCGCGGCAACGACCGCGAGGTCATCGGCGTGCTGGAGGCCAAGTCGCTGCTCGAAGACCTGGGCGTGGCCAATCCGGACCTGTTCAACCGGTTGCGCGAGGCGCTGTTCGTGTCCGAATCCACCCATGCGCTGAAGCTGCTGGAGATTTTCCGCGAGGAGCAGCAATCGCTGGCGCTGGTGGTGGACGAGTACGGCGACATCACCGGCCTGGTCACGATCAACGACCTCATGGGCGCGGTGATCGGCCGCATCCAGTCGCACGAGTCGGTGCCCGCGGACGCCCCGGTGATCCGTCGCGACGACGGTTCCTACCTGATCGACGGCTCGCTGCATGTCGATGACCTGCGCGAGCTGCTGGACGGCCAGCGCCTTCCCGACGAGGACACGCACGACTTCCACACTGCCGCGGGCATGGTGATCGCCCATTTCGGGCGCATCCCGCACGCCGGCGAGCACTTCAGCTGGGACGACTGGCGCGTGGAAGTGGTCGACCTCGACGGCCCGCGCATCGACAAGCTGCTGCTGCAGCGGGTGGCCGGCGACGAAGCGGTCCCATCCGATGACCCGACGCGCTAGGCCGGGCCCCGCGCCCGAGGCCGGCACGCGGGTGCTGCTGGATGCGTTCGCCGAGGGTGATCCCGACGAGGTGCTGCGCCTGGGCGATGTGTTCACCGGCCTGGGCCGGCGCTCGTTCGGCATGTTGCTGTTCGTCTCCACCCTGCCCGCCCTGATCCCGATCCCGGGGGTCGGGGGCGCGATCAGCGGGCCGCTGGTGGTGCTGGTGGGCCTGCAGCTGCTGGTGGGCCTGCGCAAGCCGTGGCTGCCCGGGTTCGTCGCCCGCCGAGGACCCCACCGCGCCGCCATGGCCCGGTTCCGCGACCTGCTTGCACCGTGGCTGACGCGACTGGAGCGCGTGGTCAAGCCGCACGCTGCAGCCATGCTCGACCATCGCCTGGCCAGCGCGGTGACCGGCCTGCTGCTGGTGCTGCTGGGGGTGCTGCTGGCCCTGCCCATTCCGCTGACCAACTACCTGTTCGCCGCGCTGCTGCTCGCATTTGCCTTGGCGCTGCTGGAACGCGACGGTCGCCTGATGGGCGTGGCGTGGGCGGCCGGCGCGGTCGCCATCGCGGTGTTCGGCGTGTTGTCGGGCAGCCTGCTGGGCGCGGCGGCGCGCTGGATCGACTTCCTGGTCTGACCGCCCCCGGGCATGGCCGGCGGGCGCCTTTCAGCCCAGCAGCGACTCGAATTCCTCGCGCGGAAGCGGGTGGCCCAGCCAGTACCCCTGGACCAGGTCGCATCCACGCTCGCGAAGCAGGTTGTACTGGCCTTCGCGCTCGACCCCTTCGGCCACTACGGTGATGCCCAGCGAATGGGCCATCGAGATGATCGCGGTGGTCAGCGCCAGGTCGTCGGGATCACGCAGGATGTCGGCGACGAAGCTGCGGTCGATCTTGACCCCGTCGATCGGTACCCGGCGCAGGTGGCTCAGGCCGGAGAAGCCGGTGCCGAAGTCGTCCAGCCAGATCTTGACGCCCTGCTGGCGCAGCTCGGCCAGCAGCCGGCTGACCTGGGCCTCGTCGCCGATGACCGCCGTTTCGGTCAACTCCAGGTGCAGGCAGCGCGCATCCAGGCCGGTGCGCTCCAGGCACTCGGCCACGACAAGCGGCAACGTGGTGGTGCGCAGCTGGCGCGGCGAGACGTTCACCGACACGAACAGCGGGCCCTTGTCGCCGCGCCGCTCCTGCCAGCGCACTGCATCCTTGCACGCCGCCTCAAGCACCTGCGGGCCCAGGGTTTCGATCAACCCGGTCTGCTCGGCCACCTCGATGAACACCGATGGCGCGACCATGCCGTGTTCGGGGTGCCGCCAGCGCAGCAGCGCCTCGGCCCCGACCATGCGGCCATTGGAAAGGTGGTAGACCGGCTGGTAGAGCACGCTCAGCTCGCCCCGGTCCCACGCCCCGCGCAACTCGCGTTCCAGGGTGACGCGGCGCTCCACCGCCTGGTCCATCGCGCGGCTGTAGAAGCGTTGGCAGTTCTTGCCCGCGACCTTGGCCTGGTACATCGCGATATCGCCATTCTTCATCAGCTGGGTGGCGATGGTGGCGTCGTCGGGGAACAGCGTGATCCCGATCGACATGCCCAGGAACAGCGGGCGCTCGCGTACGACCACCGGTTGGCGCATCGTCTCCACCAGCCGCTGCGCCAGGTCATTGGCCAGGCTGCGGATCGATCCGCCCATCCCCGGCTGGGTCAGGATGACGAATTCGTCGCCACCGAAGCGCGCCAGCACCGCGTCGCGTCCGCCATACAGCGCCACCACCTCCTGGATGCGCTGGGCGCACTGCAACAGCACTTCGTCGCCGGCATCGTGGCCGAGGGTGTCGTTGACCCGCTTGAAGTCGTCGATGTCGGCGAACAGCAGCGCCAGCGGCTCGCCCGCGCCCTGCAACTGCAGCACTCGCTGGTCCAGCGCCTCACGGAAAGCCAGCCGGTTGGGCAGGCCGGTCAGCGCGTCGGTGTACGCCATGCGGCGGATGTCGCGGTCGTGCCGCGCCACGCTGCGGCTCATCCGGCCGAAGGCGCGGGTCAGGTCGCCCACCTCGTCGCTGCGACTGCTGACCGGCGGCGCGATATCGTAGTCGCCCGCTTCGATGGATCGCGCCGAATCGGCCAGCTCGCGGATGGGCCGCACCAGCCAGCGCTGGGTCGACCACAGCATCGCCGCGCCCAGCACCAGCAGGCCCAGTCCCAGCGCCGCGATCCACCAGGAATGACGGCGGCCGAGGGTCTCCAGCCGTCCGCGCAGGTCGGCGACCGCGGCGTCCTCCATCTCTTTGACCGAGGCCAGGTCGAATCCGACCCGCACGCCGCCGATGCGCTCCTGGCCGATCATGATCGGCGAGGCGACGTCCATCAGCGTATCGGTGACCTGGACGTGCAGGCCGGTGGCCGCGACCGCTTCGTAGGCCAGCGCATCGTCCATGCGCTTGCCGTAGCTGGGGATCTCGTCGCTGCCGTCGTGGACGATGTTGCCTTCGTCATCGAACACGACCACGTACCGCGTGCCCGGCTGGCGCAACGCGACGGCGGTGATCTCGCCGATGGTGTCCAGGTCGAAGTAGTAAAGCGGATTGGTGAGCGATTCGGTCAGCTGGCTGACGGTGCCCGCCCCGCGCCTGCGCAGCCCGTCGCCGACCGCGTTGCTGAGCGCCTCGCGGCTGACCGCTTCAACCTCGCGCTGCATCCGGTCCTGCCGGTGCAGCATCAACGCCAGGCCTGACACGACCACCACCAGCGCCAGCGCCATCAGCGCCAGGAACCGGGCCTGCAGGCCCAGTCTCACGCTCATTCGACCTCCGCGCGGACGCGTTCGACGTCGCGTCCGATGCGCCCCAACGCCTGCAGGGAGGCGTCGTCCAGCGGCAGGAAGCGGGTGGTCTTGAAGAAGCGCAGCAGCGCGTCACCGGCATCGGGGTCGCGTGCGGCCTGGATCAGCACCTCGCGCAAGCGCGCCAGCACCGGCGCCTCCAGGTCCCCGCGTACCAGTTCGATCGCACGCGGGTAGTCGGCACTGCGCGCGAAGACCACCAGGTCGTCGCGGAAGGCGGCGGGCATGCGCTGGGGGTTGCCCCAGTCCAGGTTGCTCATCACCCCCACGTCCACCAGGCCCTTGTGCACCCAGGTGGAGATGTTGAGTTCAGAGCGCGCGAACAGGTAGCCCACCGCCTCGGACTGCATGCGGTCCTGCGGCGACAACAGGATTTCCAGCTGCAGCCCTTCGGCCAGCAGGGCGCCGGCGGGCACGAAGTAAGCGCTGGTGGAGGACGGCAACTGGAAGGCCAGGCGCCGACCCTTCAGGTCTCCCAGCCCGTCTATTCCGCTGTCGCGGCGGGCGAAGAAGACGCTGTGGTAGTGCTGCACGCCATCGCGCTCGGTCAGCAGCAGCGGCGCCGCATTGGCCCGCGCCTGCAGCAGCATGCCGGTACCGGCGGTCTCGGTCACCCAGTCCACGCGACCGCGCCGGAGATAGCTGGCCATCTGCTGGGCATCGCGCGCCATCAGGATCCGGCCTTCGCGGATGCCCACGTCCGCCATCCGCGGGACCACGTAGTCCAGAAGCGGCTTGAGCTGCTCGTAGTGCGACTTGGGGTCGTCGCTGATGCGCCCCAGCACCAGCACGCCGGGGTCGTCATAGACCTGGGGCGGCGCGGCCAGGGCGGCGCCCGCCGCAAGCGCGAGCACGAGCCCGGCCAGGCGACTGAAGCATGCGATCAAGGACGGCCCCGGAAACTGCAAAGACAGAGCGCGAGCGTAATGCAAGCCGGGCCCGCCGGATACCGTACCGAACGCCGCACCGGGCCTGGCGGCCGCACCCTAGGCCCCATCGTGGCCCGCCATCCGCGCCATGCGCTGGGCGTCGGCAAGCACGCCCCGCAGCAGTCGCACCTCGCGAACGTCCAGGTCGGCCCGCAGGAACACCCGCCGCAACTTGCGCATCGCCGACTCGGGCGCCCTGCCCTTGTGGAAGTCGATCTCGTCCAGGGTGTCGGCCAGCTGGGCGAAGAGGCCCTCCAGGTGCGCGTGGGTGGCGGGCTCGTCGCGCGGGTCCGCGGTGTCGGCGGACACGGTGGCATGCCCCCGGTCGCTCGACCCTGCCGGGGGAGCGGCGTCCCCCATCAGCGCCAGCCGCACCTCGTAGGCCACCACCTGCACCGCCGCGGCCAGGTTGAGCGAGCTGTAGTCCGGGTTGGCGGGGATGTGGATGGCCGCGTGGCACAGCTGCAGCTCGTCATTGTCCAGGCCGGTGCGTTCGCGCCCGAACACCAGCGCCACCTCGCCGCCAGCCGCCGCCGCGGCGACCGCGCGCGGGGCCGCTGCCCTTGGCGACAGCTCCTCCAGCGACACCCGCCGACTGCGTGCGGTGCAGCCCAGCACCAGCCGGCAATCGGCCACGGCATCGGCCAGGGTGGCGTGGACCTCCGCGGCCTGCAGTACGTCGTCGGCGCCCGCGGCCAACGCGCTGGACTCGGCGTTGGGCGCTTTCTCCGGCGCGACCAGCACCAGCCGCGCCAGGCCCATGGTCTTGAGCGCCCGTGCGGCCGAGCCGATGTTGCCGGGGTGCTGGGTGCCCACCAGCACCACCCGCAGGCGATGGCCCGTGGCAGCGTCAGCGGCGGGAAGGTCGGGGGCGGAGGCGGATGCGATGGTCATGGTGGGCAATGGTAAACTCCGCGGCCCCGTCGCCAGGACGGGCCCGCTCTTTTCCCCCGCCAGTCCGTCCCCCACCTCCCGCGAGGCCGTTGTCCATGCAGAAACCCGCCGTCACCCTCATGGTCAAGGCCGCCCGCGCCGCAGGCAACGTGCTGTTGCGGCACATGTACAAGCTCGACGCGCTCAACGTGGTCGAGAAGGACCGGATGGACTTCGCCAGCGAAGTCGACCAGCTGGCCGAGAAGGAAATCATCAAGGAGTTCCGCCGCTCCACCCCGGACTACGCGATCCTCGGCGAGGAAAGCGGCCAGACCCCGGGCCGTGGCGGCAGCCGCTTCACTTGGGTCATCGACCCGCTGGACGGCACCAGCAACTACCTTCGCGGGATCCCCCACTTCTGCGTCTCCATCGCGCTGGTGGAGAACGGCGAGCCCATCCACGGGGTGATCTTCGATCCACTCCGCAACGAGCTGTTCACCTCCAGCCGGGGCAGCGGGACCCAGCTGAACGAGAAGCGCGTGCGCGTGGCCGACCGTCGGGACCTGTCCGGGGCGATGCTGTTCACCGGCTTTCCGCCGCGCGAACGCAGCCGCGCCAGTGCCCATCTCAAGTGCGTCGACACGCTGCTGACCGAAGCCGAGGATATCCGCCGCACGGGTTCGGCCGCGCTGGACCTGGCCTACGTGGCATGCGGGCGCGCCGACGCCTATTTCGAGGCAGGGGTAAAGCCGTGGGACATCGCCGCCGGCGCACTGATGGTCCGTGAATCGGGCGGCAAGGTGTCCGACTTCCGCGGACGCGGCACGGGCCCGATGGACGCGCGCGGCGTCGCTCCGCGGCCGCTGCTGGCCGGCAACATCAAGGTCGCCGATGCGCTGCAGCACAAGATCGTCAACACCGGGTACGCCAGCTCGTTCGACTGACCGGCAGGTGGCGGCGCTGCGCCGGACCGGGGGCGGGACGCCCCCGTCCACGCCGGCGACCGGCCTGGCCAATGAAAAAGGCCGCGCAACCGCGCGGCCTTTTCCGTGACACGGACGCCCTGGCATCAGGGACGTCGCGCCAGTGCCTCCTCGTCGCGGGCCTTGGGCATCAGGTCCTGCTTGGTGACCCGCAGGAATCCCAGCGTCAGCAGCGGGCAGGCCACGAAGATGGACGAGAGCGTACCGATGATGATGCCCACGATCAGCGACTCGGCCATGCCTTCCAGCGAACCACCGCCGTAGAGGTACAGCGCGACCATCGACAGCAGCGCCACGAACGAGGTGATGATCGTGCGCGACAGCGTCTGGTTGATCGATCGGTTGAGGATCGCCACCGGGTCCGCGCGCATCGAGCGGAAGTTCTCGCGAACGCGGTCGAAGACCACGATCGTGTCGTTGATCGAGAAGCCCATCACCGACAGCAGGCCGGCCAGCACGGTCAGGTCGAACTCGTGGCCCCACAGCGCGAACCAGCCGGCGACGATCAGCACGTCGTGCAGCGTGGTGATGACCGCGGCGATGGCGAACTTCTTCTCGAAGCGGATCGAGATGTAGATCAGGAAGCCGATGACGACGAAGATCAGCGCCCAGATGCCGTTGAGCGCGAGCTCCCTGCCGACCTGGGGGCCGACGAACTCGCTGCTCAGCACCGTGCCGGGGTTGTCGGCGGTGGACGCCGCCCGTTGCACCTCGGCGGCGGTGTCGGAATCGACCACGCCCTCGGCGCCGGCCGCACCGTCCTTGGGCTGCAGGCGGATCAACAGGTCGTTGCCCGAGCCGAAGGTCTGCACCTGCGCGCCCGGGTAGCCCGCCGCGTCCAGCCGCTGGCGCACGCCGTCGACGTCCACCGGTTGCGCGAAGCGCAGCTCGGTAACGGTGCCGCCGGTGAAGTCGAGCGCGAAGTTGAAGCCCTTGGAGGCGATCGCGCCGATGGCCACCAGCATCATCACCAGGGCGATGCCCAGCGAGACCCAGCGCACGCGCATGAAGTCGAAGTTGCTGTCGTGGGGAAACAGGGTGAAAGGTTTCATCATGCGTCCCCGTCAGATCGCGATTGACTTGAGCTTGCGGCGGCCACCGTAGATCAGCGTGGCGATGCCGCGCGAGGCCGAAACCGCGGTGTACATGGAGGTCAGGATGCCCACCACCAGTGCCACCGCGAAGCCCTTGACCGGGCCGGTACCGAAAGCGAACAGCGCAAGGCCGGCCAGGATCGCGGTGATGTTGGCGTCCACGATCGAACCGGAGGCCTTCTCGTAACCCGCAGCGATCGCCGCCTTGGCCGGGAGGCCCGCCCTCAACTCCTCGCGTATTCGTTCGTTGATCAGCACGTTGGCATCCACCGACAGGCCCACGGTCAGCGCGATGCCCGCCAGGCCCGGCAAGGTGAGCGTGGCGCCGAACATCGACATCACCGCGACCACCATCACCAGGTTGATGATCAACGCAAGGCAGGTGATCACGCCGAACATGCGGTAGTAGACGACGAAGAACACCAGGGTGAAGGCGAACGAGAAGACGATCGCCTTCAGACCGCGCTCGACGTTCTCCGCGCCCAGGCTGGGGCCGACCACGCGCTCTTCGATGAAGTCCATCGGCGCGGCCAGCGAACCCGAGCGCAGCAGCAGCGCCAGGTCGGCCGCCTCCTGCATGCTGTCCAGGCCGGTGGTCTGGAAGTCGCGGCCGAACACCCCGTTGATGTTGGCGACCGAGATCACCTCTTCGTTGATCCGGGTCGTGCGTACTTCCTTGCCGTCCACCATCCGCACCTCGGGAAGGCGCTCGATGAACACCACCGCCATCGGCTTGCCGACGTTCTGGCTGGTGAAGTCGAACATGCGTTGCCCGCCGGCCGCATTCAACCGCACCGATACCGACGGGGTGCCCGACTGCGGGTCCAGTCCGGACGTCGCACCCACCAGCTGGTCGCCGGTGGTGATCACGCGGCGGCTGAGCAACACCGGGATCGGCTTGCCGTCCGGCCCCACGTCACGCCGGTAGTAGACGCGGGCTTCGGGCGGCACGATGCCGGTCGCGACCGCGTCGTAGGCATTGCCTTCAAGCGCGGCGCGGTACTCCAGGGTCGCGGTCGCGCCGATGATGCGCTTGGCCTGCGCGGTGTCCTGCACGCCGGGCAACTGCACCACGATGCGGTCGTCGCCCTGGCGCTGGATGATCGGTTCGGACACGCCCAGCGCATTGACGCGGTTGCGCAGCGTGCCGACGTTCTGTTCGATGGCGTCGGCGGTCAGGCGGCCGAGTTCGGCCTCCGACATGCGCACCACCACGGTACTGCCCTCCACCTGCGCGTCCAGGCTGGACTGGCCGGCCATCATGCCCGGCGAGGCCTGCCCGAGGCTCTCCATCACCAGCTTGCGTGCGCTTTCGGCGTCCTGGGCGTTGGGCAGCGTTGCCAGGATGGCGCCGTCGGCGCGACGTTCGACCGACTGGTAGCGCACCCGGTTTTCGCGCAGCAGTACCCGGATGTCCTCGGCCATGACGTCAAGCCGCTTGTCCAGGGCCGCCGCCTGGTCCACCTGCATGGTGAAGTGCACGCCGCCCTGCAGGTCCAGGCCAAGGACCATCGGCGCGGCGCCGATCGCATCCAGCCAGTCGGGCACGGTGGACGCCACGTTGAGCGCGACGACGTAGTCGTTGCCCAGCTCGGGGCGCAGGGTGTCGGCCGCCTTGACCTGCATGTCCGGGTTGGGCAGCCGTACCAGCAGGTTGCCGTTGTCGATGTCCACCGACTTGAACGACACCCCGGCGGCGCCGAGTTCGGACTGGATCCGGGACCGCAGCCCCTCGTCCACCACCGATCCCCGGTTGGCGGTGACCTGCACGGAGGGATCCTGCGGGAACACGTTGGGCAGCGCATACAGGCCGCCAAACACCAGGACGATCAGGATGACGATGTACTGCCAGCGTGCGTAAGTCAGCATCGAATGGACCCCGCGGCGGCCGGGTGGCCGCCGGAAACGAGCCTAGAGGGTGGCGGCGTTCAGGCCGACTTCAAGGTGCCCTTGGGCAGGACGTTGGCGATCGCGCCCTTCTGCACGCGGATGCGCACGTTGTCGGCGATCTCCACGGTGATGAAGCTGTCGCCGAGGTCGGTGACCGTGCCCGCGATGCCACCGTTGGTGATGACCTCGTCGCCGCGAGAAAGCTTCTCCAGCATCGCCTTGTGTTCCTTGGCGCGCTTCATCTGCGGGCGGATCATCAGGAAATACATGATCGCGATCAGCAGGATCGGGAACAGCAGCGACATGCCGAAGCCGGGCGCGGCCGGCTGGGCGGCGGCGTGGGCGGGGGCGATCACGAGGTCGAGCAGGTTCATGTCTGGGCCTTGGCGGATCTGAAAATAGCCGGGGATTATGCCACGCCTCCGCCACCGCACCCTGCTGCGGAGCCCCGGGGCCGCCCTGACCTTCCGATCCCGGCCCCCGGCTTACGCCCTCGCGGCGTGGAAGGCCTCCCGGAACGCAGCGAATGCGCCACGTTCGATCGCGTCGCGCATCTGCGCCATGAGGCGCTGGTAGTAGCGCAGGTTGTGCAGCGTGCCCAGCATCGGCCCGAGCATTTCGTTGCACCGGTCCAGGTGCCGCAGGTAGGCGCGGCTGAAGCCGCCGGCGCATGCCCGGCAGTCGCACCCTTCCTCGATCGGACGCAGGTCGTGCTCGTACTTCGCGTTGCGGATGCGCACCGTGCCGGTCGAGGTGAACAGGTGCCCGTTGCGGCCGTTGCGGGTCGGCATCACGCAGTCGAACATGTCGACCCCGCGCGCGACCGACTCCACCAGGTCCTCCGGCCGACCCACGCCCATCAGGTAGCGCGGGCGGTCCTGCGGCAGCTGCGGCGCGGTGTGGTCGAGCATCGCGTTGCGTTCGTGCTCGGGTTCCCCCACCGCCAGCCCACCGATGGCGTAACCGTCGAAGCCGATGTCGCGCAGCGCCGCCGCCGAACGGCTGCGCAGGTCCCGGTGCACGCCGCCCTGCACGATGCCGAACAGCGCCGCGTCGTTGCCCTCGTGCGCCCTCTTCGAGCGTTCCGCCCAGCGCAGGCTCAGCTCCATCGACGCGGCTGCGACCTCTTCGGTGGCCGGGTACGGGGTGCACTCGTCGAAGATCATCACCACGTCCGAGTCGAGCACCTTCTGGATCTGCATGCTCTCCTCGGGCCCCAGGAACACCTTGCTGCCGTCGGTGGGGGCTGCAAAGGTCACGCCCGCCTCGGTGATCTTGCGCTTGTGCGCCAGCGAGAACACCTGGAAACCGCCCGAATCGGTAAGGATCGGCCCGTCCCAGCGGGTGAAACCGTGCAGGCCACCGTGCTCGCCGATCACCTCCAGCCCGGGGCGCAGGTACAGGTGGAAGGTGTTGCCCAGGATCATCTGCGCACCCAGAGCGCGGATGTCCTGCGGAAACACCCCCTTGACCGACCCGTAGGTGCCCACCGGCATGAAGGCCGGTGTTTCGACCGCGCCCCGCGGAAAGGTCAGCCGGCCGCGGCGGGCGCCGCCGTCGGTGCCCAGCAGCTGGAAGTCCATGCGGCTCATGCGGGACGTCCCCGGAAAGGCGCTCGGCATTGCGGCACGATTCGCAGCGCGGCCGGGAGAGGGCCCGCAATCACGCCCCCCCCTCCCCGTCGCGCCGGGGCCATAGCAGCATCGCATCGCCATACGAGAAGAACCGGTAGCGCTGCTCGATAGCATGCCGGTAGGCGTCGAACACCCGGTCCTTGCCGGCGAAGGCGGAGATCATCATCAGCAGGGTGCTCTCGGGCAGGTGGAAGTTGGTGACCAGCGCGTCGACGGCGGTGATGCGGTAGCCGGGCAGGATGAACAGCCGGGTCTCGCCCGCGAACGGTTGCAGATCGCGCCCGCCGCCGGGCGTGTCCCGCATGGCCGACTCCAGCGCCCGCACCACGGTGGTGCCGACGCCGATCACCCGTCCGCCGGCGGCACGCGTGCGGCGGACCTGCTCCACCAGCCCGGCGCCGACGTTGAGCCACTCGCTGTGCATCACGTGGCGGTCCAGCTGTTCCACACGCACGGGCTGGAACGTGCCCGCACCCACGTGAAGAGTGACGTGGCCGATGTCGATGCCCCTGTCGCGCAGCGCCGCCAGCAGGGCATCGTCGAAATGCAGGCCGGCCGTGGGTGCCGCCACCGCGCCCACTTCGCGTGCGAATACCGTCTGGTAGCGCTCGATGTCGTCGCGGCCGGGCTCGCGCTGGATGTAGGGCGGCAGCGGCAGCCGGCCGGCGTCCAGCAGCCAGGACTCCAATGGCGCCGCGACGTTGAAGCGCAACCGGTAGAACTCGCCATCGCGGCCGAGCACCTCGGCCTGGCCCCCGGCGTCCAGTTCGATGCGGGCGCCGGGCCTGGGCGACTTGCTCACGCCCAGTTGCGCGCGCGCCTCGTCACCTCCCAGCAGGCGCTCGATCAGGATCTCCACGCGGCCGCCGGTCGACTTCTGCCCGAACAGGCGCGCCGGGATGACACGGGTGTCGTTGAATACCAGCAGGTCGCCCGGCGACAGCAGGCCGGGCAGGTCGCCGAACGACGCATCGGCATAGGGTGCCGGCGCCGGCGGCACGACCAGCAGCCGACTGGCCGAACGCGAGGCAAGTGGCGCCTGCGCGATCAGCCCGGGCGGCAGGTCGTAGTGGAAGTCGGACTTCTTCAAGGCGATGGCTTGGCGCCAGGGGCCAGCAGCGGGCCGGCATTATCGACCGCGCCGTGGCGCCACGCCAAACTGGCGGTTCTAACGCCCGGCCACGCGGATGACTGGGTGGATGCCTGGGCGGGCGGGTGGGTGCAGGGGGTTACGCCGCCCCGGCCCGGATGCTAAAATTGGCCGCAAGTTGTTGTTTTGATTGACCCCATTCAAGCGCGAGGGCTCCCTCGCGTTTTTTCGTTCCGGCCCCTGGAGGATTCCATGCCCCTGCTCGACACCCTCGCCCCGCTGCGCGCCCACGGCGGCGCGCGCCGCACCATCGGCCTGGACGACGCCACCCTCGCCCGCTTCGCCGACAATGCCGACCTCAAGGCCGCAGTCGACGCCGCTGCGGCGGAATACACCCGCATCCGGGGCGAGTTCTCCGAGCTGCTGGATCTCGACGAGGATGCCCAGGTCCACGCCGTGCAGGCCGGTTTCGTCAACTTCTACCCCGACGACGGCGTCAACCCGTACGTGGCGCTGACCGCGCGCGGGCCGTGGATCATCACTCTGAAGGGCGCGGTGCTGCATGACTCGGGCGGCTACGGGATGCTCGGCTTCGGCCACGCGCCGCAGGCGGTGCTCGATGCCATGGCCAAGCCGCAGGCGATGGCCAACATCATGACCCCGAGCCTGTCGCAGCTGCGCTTCGGACGCGTGCTGCGCGAGGCCATCGGGCTGGGCCGCGACTGCCCGTATGCCAAGTTCTTCTGCCTGAACTCGGGTTCCGAGTCGGTCACCCTCGCCGCCCGCATCGCCGATGCCAATGCCAAGGCGATGACGGACGGAAACGGGCGCACGATCAAGCGGCTGGTGGTCAAGGGCAGCTTCCATGGCCGCACCGACCGTCCCGCGCTGTATTCGGATTCCACTCGCAAGACCTACCTGCAGCACCTGGCGAGCTACCGCGGCGAGTCCTCGGTGATCGCGATCGAACCCTACGACGTCGCCGCGCTGGAACAGGCGTTCGACGAAGCAAAGGCACACGGCTGGTTCATCGAAGCGATGTTCCTGGAGCCGGTGATGGGCGAAGGCGACCCGGGTCGCGGCGTGCCGGTGGAGTTCTACACGGCCGCGCGCAAACTGACCCGCGAACACGGCTCGCTGCTGCTGGTCGACTCCATCCAGGCCGGGCTGCGTGCCCAAGGCGTGCTGTCGATCGTCGACTACCCCGGCTTCGAGGGCGTGGAGGCACCCGACATGGAGACCTACTCCAAGGCCCTCAACGCCGGCCAGTACCCGCTCAGCGTACTGGCGGTCAACGAACGTACCGCCGGCATCTACCGCAAGGGCCTGTACGGGAACACGATGACGTCCAATCCGCGCGCGCTGGATACCGCCTGCGAAGTCCTGGCCAAGGTGACCCCGCAGCTGCGCGAGAACATCCGCGACCGCGGCCTGGAGGCGCTGGAGAAGCTGGAGGCACTCAAGGCGGAACTGGGCGGCCACATCACCAAGGTGCAGGGCACCGGCCTGCTGTTCTCCTGCGAGCTGAGCCCTCAGTTCAAGTGCTTCGGCGCCGGTTCCACCGAGGAGTGGCTGCGCGAGCGCGGCATCGGCGTGATCCACGGCGGCGTCAACTCGCTGCGCTTCACCCCGACCTTCACCATCACCAGCGAGGAGGTCGACCTGCTGGTCGGCATGGTCGGCCGCGCCCTGCGCGAAGGCCCGCGCGCGGAGCAGGCAGCCGCCGCCTGACCCCCGCGCTTCCGCCAAACAGAAGGCCGGGCGATTGCCCGGCCTTTTTCATGCCTCCCGCATCAGCTCCGCGGCACGGGCCGCCGCGTCCCCTCGCCGGAACAGGTGTTCCGCACCATTGTCGTCAACCGCGCGCCAGCCACAGCGACAGCACGCCGGCAGCGGCCACCAGCCCCCCCAGCAGGCGCAGCTGGCGGTCCGGCAGCGCCTGCAGGTGGGCCACCGCCTGCTTCCAGCCCCGCGGTGCGGCGAACAGGAACAGCCCTTCCAGAACGGCGACCAGGCACAGGGCCGCGACAAGCTCGCTCATGGCGACCGGGTCAGCGGTCGCTGCGCATGTACTGCAGGAACGGGTCGTCCTGGTCCAGCACGATCACGCTGTTGCCGTCGTTGAACGAGGCACGGTAGGCCTCCAGGCTGCGCTGGAACGTGTAGAACGCCGGATCCCGGTTGGCGGCATCGCCATAGATGCGCGCCGCGTCGGCGTCGCCCTGGCCGCGCAGGCGCTGCGCATCGCGCTCGGCTTCGGCCAGGATCACCACCTGGTCGCGGTCGGCATCGGCGCGGATGCTGCGCGCCTGCTCCTCGCCTTCGGCCCGGAGCCGGCTGGCGACCTGGCGGCGCTGCGCGCTCATGCGCTCGTAGACCTGGGTGATGACCTCGCTGTCGGTCGGCAGGTCGATCTGCTTGATGCGCAGGTCGACGATGTCGATGCCCAGCGTGGCCGCGCCGACGTTGATCGCCTCGAGCTGGCCGCCAATGATGTCGGAACGGTCGCCCGAGACCACCTGCTGCAGGGTCCGTGCGTTGATCTCGTTGCGAAGCGAGTCCTTGATGATCGGCGCCAGGCGCTGCACGGCGATCTCCTCGTCGCCACCGGTGGCGCGGAAGAACGTACGCGCATCGGCGATGCGGCCGAGGGCGAAGAAGTCCACGCTCACGTCCTTGCGCTCGGAGGTCAGGTAGCGCTCGGGCTCGGCGTCGAGCACCTGCAGGCGCCGGTCGAAGATGCGCGCGGTCTCCACCATCGGCCACTTGAAATGGAGGCCCGGTTCGAGGTCGGCGCGCACGACGCGGCCGAGGTTGACGACCAGCGCGGTCTTGCCCTCGCCGACCACGAACACCGAGCCGAGCAGCGTGAACAGCACGATCACCACGCCGGCGATCCAGACAGAAGCCTTCATCGGGTCGTCTCCTCACGGCCGGTGGGACGCGCCGCGCGTTCCCCGCGCGTTGTGTTGGTACCGGTCGTCTCCGACGGCAGCAGCAGTTCCGGGTCCAGCGCGGGCTGGCGGGTGCCGCGGTCAGCTGCGCCCCCCGACGATCCGTCGGTCGGCATCGGCACGTAGATCAGCTGCCGTGAATCGCCCCCCACCACCTTGCGGTTGCCGGCCAGTACGCCCTGGACGGTTTCCAGCCAGAGACGCTTGCGGGTCACTTCCGGGGCATTCTGGTAGGCGTCGACCAGCAGCGAGAAGCGCGCCGCGTCACCCTCGGCGCGCGCGACCTTGGCCTCCTGGTAACCGGTCGAAGCGGCACGGATCCGCGCCGCCTCGCCGCGGGCTTCCGGCACGATGCGCGCGGCGTATGCCCGTGCCTCGCTGATCACCCGGTCCTTGTTCTGCTGCGCACTGTTGACGTCGTCGAACGCCGGCTTGACCTGCTCGGGGGGACGCGCGTTGGGCAGGTTCAGCTCGGTCACCCGCAGGCCGGTTCGGTAGGCATCGAGCGAGGCCTGGAGCTGGTCGCGCGCCGACACCGCCAACGCGTCGCGCGCGCCCAGAACGGTGTCCAGGGTGGACCGGCCGACCTGCTCGCGCATGGTGCTCAACGCCGCCTGCACCAGGACCTGGTCGGCATCGCGGGTGCCGAACAGGTACAGCTGCGCATCGCTGACCTGGTACTGCACGTTCATCTCGACGTGGACGATGTTCTCGTCACTGGTCAGCACCGGCACGTTCTGGCTGTAGGTCTGGACCTGGGTCGCGTTGACCTTGGTGACCCGCTCGATCGGCCACGGCCACTTGACGTTGGGTCCGGGCTGCATGATCCGCGCGACCTGGCCGAAGCGCTGGACGACACCGCGCTGCTGTTCGGCGATCAGCACGAAGCAGTTGAACACCAGCCACAGGCCACCGATGAGCAGGACCCAGCGGGCGATGCCGGTACCGTTGTTGCCGTCGCCGCCGCCGAACAGGCCCCGCAACTGGTCGAGCACGGCGTCCAGGCCATTGCCGCCCGGAGTGCGCCGGGGGGGCCGGCTTCCGCCGGATGGGTTGCTGCCAGGGGTATTCCAGGCCATGCCTGCTCCATATGGGACGACGAGGTGCGCGCAGGTACCGGGTACGGTACGGGGCGTCCGCTGATTCTAGGTGGGGGCCCCGGCCGCCTCAAGCAAGGTCGGGCGGCAGCTGGGCATCCAGCAAGGCCTGCAACGCATCGCCGTCGCCCTGGACCGCCAGGCGCTGTGCATCAGCCCGTGCCAGGTCGATGAGCACCTCCCAGCCGTCATTGCCGGGCCGCTCCTCGCGCACCACGCCCAACTCGTGCAGCCGCGCGCGAAGCCGGCCGGCGCGCGACGGAAGGGTGATCCAGCCCTGGATCCGCTGCAGGCCGAGCACTTCGCCGATCGCTTCGCGAAGCAGCTCCAGCCCCACGCCGTCGCGGGCCGACAGCCAGACCCGCGGGGGGCCTTCGGCCGGACGGTCCAGCCGCGGCTTCCCGCCATCCAACCGGTCGATCTTGTTGAAGACCAGCACCTGCGGCAGGTCGGCCGCGCCGATCTCCAGCAGGACCTCGTCCACCTGTGCCACGCGTTCGTCGCGCAACGGGTCGGCCGCATCCACGACGTGGATCAGCAGGTCGGCGTCGCGGGCCTCCGACAACGTGGACCGGAACGCCGCGACCAGCGCGTGCGGCAGGTCGCGCACGAAGCCGACCGTGTCGGCCAGCACCGCGCCGCCGCCGGGCAGGTCGATGCGGCGCACGGTGGGGTCCAGCGTGGCGAACAACTGGTCGGCGGCATAAGCCTCCGCACCGGTCATCGCGTTGAACAGGGTCGACTTGCCGGCATTGGTGTAGCCCACCAGCGCAACCCGGGGCAATTCGCTGCGCAGCCGCGCCCGGCGCATCTGGGTGCGCTGTACCTGCACCTTGTCGAGCCTGCGCTGCAGCGACTCCAGCCGCTGCTGCAGCATCCGGCGATCCAGCTCGAGCTGGGTCTCGCCGGGACCGCGCAGGCCGATGGAACCGCCGCGCTGGCGCTCCAGGTGGGTCCAGCCGCGGACCAGCCGGGTCGACATGTGGCGCAGCTGCGCCAGCTCGACCTGCAGCTTGCCCTCGTGGCTCTGCGCCCGCTGGGCGAAGATATCGAGGATCAGGCCGGTGCGGTCGACGACCCGGCGCTGCAACGCGCGCTCCAGGTTGCGTTCCTGGGTGGGCGTGAGCGCGTGGTTGACCAGGATCAGGTCGGCACCCGTGGCATCGGCCGCCGCCTTGAGCTCTTCGAGCTTGCCCTTGCCGATCAGGGTCGCGGCGTTGGGCCGGTCTATGCGCGCGCTGAGCACGCCTGCGACCGTCGCCCCGGCCGAACGCGCGAGCTCCGCGAACTCCTCGAGCAGGCCCTCGTCGGCCGGCCCGCCTGCGTGGGGCTGGATCAGCAGCGCGTTTTCGCCCTTGCGGGATCGCTCAAAGAACACGCGCCGGCCTCACCTGCATGTCATTCGGCTTCATCGGAGCCGGTATCGCCACCCTCGCCCTCGCCCGATTGCACGTAACCACCGCCCGGCCCGACGCGCACGTTCCGCGCCGGCACCACGGTGGAAATGGCGTGCTTGTAGACCATCTGGCTGACGGTGTTGCGCAACAGCACCACGAACTGGTCGAACGACTCGATCGTGCCCTGCAGCTTGATGCCGTTGACCAGGTAGACCGAGACCGGTACGCGTTCGCGACGCAGCGCATTCAGGAACGGGTCCTGCAAAGATTGCCCCTTGGACATCTAACGTTTCCCCTGCATGGTTCTAGTTATGTGCGGTGGCAGCGACCGGGCCACGCGGCAAGTGCGGTATCGCCTGCGACGCTCCCCGGCGCAGGCGACGCACCGATGGTAGCGCACCGCGGGCGTTCGACGCGCACCGGCACGAGCGTTCCGCGACCGGGTCGCCACCCGCGGCTGAATGGGCTCAGCCGGAAGCGGGCACGAACAGTCGGCGCGCGGTTGCCAGGCCCGCCCCGTCGGTCGCGGGATCGAACCAGCGTGCATCGCGCTGGCCGCGCAGCCAGGTCAACTGGCGCTTTGCCAGCTGACGGGTGGCGTGGATGCCACGCTCGCGGAACGTGGCGGCGTCGCACATCCCGTCGAGGTGTTCGAGTGCCTGCCGGTAGCCGACGGCACGCAGTGCGGGCAGCTCCATCGGGGACGGGTGCGCGTGCACCTGGGGGTGGGCGCGCAACGCGACGACCTCCTCCAGGAAACCGTCGCGAAGCATGGCGTCGAAGCGGAGTTCGATGCGCCGGTGCAGCTCGCTGCGATCGCCCGGCGCCAGCACCAGCTTGAGCACGCGGAAGGGAAAGCGCCGCCGCGCGGGGCGCTGGCCCTGCCACTCGGTCAGCGTCCGTCCACTGATTCGATGGACCTCCAGCGCACGCTGGATCCGCTGCGCGTCGGTGGCATGGATCCGCGCGGCCGCGACCGGGTCGATGCGCGCCAGCTCGCCATGCAGCGACGACCAGCCGGACGTGGCCGCGCGTGCCGACAGGGCCTGCCTCACCTCGGCGTCTGCTGCCGGCATGTCCGACAACCCTTCCAGCAGCGCCTTGAAGTACAACCCGGTGCCGCCCACCAGCAACGGCATCCGACCGCGCGCGGCAATCGCGTCCATCGCGGCGCGTGCATCGGCGGCGTAGTCGGCGGCCGAGTACGGCTGCCAGGGATCCCGCAGGTCCAGCATATGGTGCGCAATGCCCGCGCGCTCCTGCAGCGAGGGCTTGGCCGCGCCGATGTCCATGCCGCGGTATACCAGCGCCGAATCGACGCTGACGATCTCGGCATCGAGCGCCGCTGCCCATTCCAATGACAGTGCCGTCTTGCCCGACGCGGTGGGGCCCATGAGGGCAATCGCGACGGGGCGCGGGTCGCTCGATTTCACCGTCAGGGCCTTCGCGGGGACGGCGCGATCAGTGCCCGGTTTCACCCAGCGAGGCGCGTACCTGCTGGTGAACCGCCTGGATGTGCGCCGGGGGTTCGCGGTCCAGCCGGCTCACCACCACGATGGCGACGGTTGCGGCCACGAAGCCCGGCACGATCTCGTACAGCCCGCTTCCGTACATCCCGACCGCCACCTGCTTCCAGAGGATGACGGTGGCGGCGCCCACGACCATGCCCGCGAGCGCACCGTTGCGTGTCATGCGCTGCCAGAACAGCGCCAGAATCACCACCGGTCCAAAGGCGGCGCCGAAGCCGGCCCAGGCATACGACACCAGCCCCAGCACCCGGCTGTCGGGGTCGCGCGCCAGCCACAGCGCGACCAGCGACACCAGCAGCACGCTGGCGCGACCGACCCACACCAGTTCGGTCTGGCTGGCGTGCTTGCGCAGGAATCCACGGTAGAAGTCCTCCGACAGCACGCTGGAACACACCAGCAACTGGCTGGACAGCGTACTCATGACCGCAGCCAGGATCGCCGACAGGATGACGCCGGCCACCCACGGGTTGAAGAGCAGCTCGACCACGGAAATGAACACGCGCTCGGGGTTGGCCGCCACCGGCCCTGCCGCTTGCGGGTTCATGGCGAAGTAGCCGATGCCCAGGAAGCCGACCGTCAGCGAGCCGGCCAGGCACAGGATCATCCAGGTCATGCCGATGCGACGCGCGGCGGGGATGGTGTGCACGCCATCGGCGGCCATGAAGCGCGCAAGGATGTGCGGCTGGCCGAAGTAGCCGAGCCCCCAGGCGATCAACGAAACGATGCCGACCAGGCCCAGGTCGCCGCCGCGGAACCAGTCCAGCCGGGCCGGGGCGTCGGCGCGGATCGCCGCCAGCGTGGTGTCGAACCCCCCCGTGGCCACGATCAGCAGGATGGGGGTCAGCAGCAGCGCGAACAGCATCAGCACGCCCTGCGCGGTGTCGGTCCAGCTCACCGCGAGGAAGCCGCCGACCAGGGTGTAGAGGATGGTCACCGCCGCGCCCCACCAGATGGCCTGCGCGTACGGCATGCCGAACACGCTCTCGAAAAGCCGGCCGCCCGCGACGATGCCCGATGCGCAGTACACCGCGAAGAACAGCAGGATCACCACTGCCGAAAGCATCCGCAGCGTGCGACCGGTGTCGTCGAAGCGGCTGGTGAAGAAATCCGGCAGCGTCAGCGCGTTGTCGCTGCGCTCGGTGTAGACGCGCAACGGTCCGGCGACGTACTTCCAGTTGGCCCAGGCACCTGCCACCAGCCCGATGGCGATCCAGGCCTCCGACACGCCGCCCAGGTACATCGCACCCGGCAGGCCCATCAGCAGCCAGCCACTCATATCCGACGCGCCCGCCGACAGCGCGGTCACGCCGGGGCCCAGGCTGCGTCCGCCGAGGATGTAATCGTCGAAGCTCTTGGTCGATCGCCACGCCACGAACCCGATTGCGACCATCGCAAGCAGGTACAGCAGGAACGTCACGATCAATGGCGTGCTTGCGGTCATGCGGGCTCCCCCCTTTGAATCCGGCCGGCAGCTTAGCGTGCGCCGGAGCGCAACCCCACCCGCTTATGCACAGCGGCTGTGGACAACCGGGCCAGCCAAGCTGTGGACAAGTGCCTGCGAGGCGCTTTCCACGAGCCGGGCATCAGGCTGGCGAGAAAGTGTCCAACGTGATCCGCGGCGGGCACCGCGATGGGTTCGGCAAGCCGCGCTCAGTCGTCATCGGGCCAGCGGATTGCGTGCGTCGGCCCCTGCCCGCCCTGCACTGCCTCCCTCGGCAGGAGCACCGCGGCGACGGCCTCCCACACCTTGAGCGCATCGACGGTGGCGGCGACATCGTGGACCCGGAGAAGGCTCGCGCCACGCTGCGCGGCCGCCAGGTGTGCGGCCACCGAACCGTGGACACGCTGGGTGGGGACGTCGCGTCCGGTCAGCTCGCCGATCAGCCGCTTGCGCGAGAGGCCCGCCAGCACGGGCACGCCCAGTCCGGCGAAGTGCCCCAGTTGCGCCAGCAGCGCAAGGTTCTGGTCGAGGGTCTTGCCGAATCCGAATCCCGGATCGATGACGATGCGCTTCTTGTCGATACCCGCCATCTCGGCGGCGAAGATGCGCTCGGCGAGGAAGCGGTGCACTTCGCCGACCACGTCCTCGTACACGGGGCCGTCCTGCATCGTTCGCGGGTCACCCTTCATGTGCATCAGTACGACCGGCACGCCCAGCGTGGACACCGCCTCCATCGCGCCGGGCTCCGACAATGCCCGTACGTCGTTGACCATGCCGGCGCCGGCCGCCACTGCGGCCCGCATCACCTCGGGCTTGCTGGTATCGATGCTCACCGGAACCGTCGCCTGCCGCGCGAGGCGTTCGATCACCGGCAGCACGCGCTGCAGTTCTTCTTCAAGTGACACGGCATCCGCACCCGGGCGCGTGGACTCGCCCCCGACATCCAGGATGTCCGCGCCCTCCTCCACCAGCCGCAGCGCATGCGCTACCGCCGCGTCGGCGGTCGAATGCGCGCCTCCGTCCGAGAAGGAATCCGGCGTGACGTTGACGATGCCCATCACCCGGCAACGGTCCAGGCGCAGGATCCGGCCGTTGCAATCGAGCGTCCTGGCCGTATCGAACATTCCGTCACTCACTGCGGCGGCCCCTGCGCTGGCGCAGCAAGCCGACCGCTGCCATCAGCAACCACACCGCCGCCAGCACTATGCCCGCCGACGCATAGCCACGCGGCTGCCCCAGCGCCATGCCCAGCGCCGGCAACAGCACCACAGCGGCCAATGCCATGAGCAGCAGGCGGCGGATCGGGGCGGTGATCGAGCGCGTACGCGGATGTGGAGTCTTCACGGGCCACCGGCACCCATGCAAAAGGCCAGAGCGGACTCTGGCCTTTTCCAATCAATGCGGCAAGCGCGCGACACCGCGAACCCTCACGTCTGCGCCGCGGGACCTCCGATCGTACCGGGGGTATCGGCGTCATCCGGCGGCGGCGACTTGCCCGCCTGGGTCTGCACCCAATCGGCCGGCGGATCGGGCTTGCGCCCCTCCATGATCGCGTCGATCTGCTTGGCGTCGATGGTTTCGTACAGGAGCAGGGCTTCGGCCATCATGTGCAGCTTGTCGAGGTTGGCCTTGAGGATGCGCGTGGTGGTCGCATAGGCGTTGTCCAGGATGCTGCGGACGACCTCGTCGATGCGCCGGGCGGTCTCGTCGGATACGTTCTTGTGCTGGGTGACCGAACGACCGAGGAACACCTCGTCCTCTTCTTCTCCGTAGGTCACCGGGCCGAGCTCCGACAGGCCCCACTTGGTGACCATGTTGCGGGCCATCTTGGTCGCACGCTCGATGTCGTTGCTCGCGCCGGTGGTGACCATGTCGGCGCCGAAGATCAGCTCCTCGGCCACGCGCCCGCCGTACAGCGAGCACAGGCGGCTTTCGATGTTGACCTTGTTGTAGCTGTAGCGATCACCCTCGGGCAGGTACATGGTCACGCCCAGCGCGCGGCCGCGCGGGATGATCGTGACCTTGTAGACCGGGTCGTGGTCGGGCACCAGGCGGCCGACGATGGCGTGTCCGGCCTCGTGGAAAGCGGTGTTGCGCTTTTCCTCTTCGCTCATGGCCATCGAGCGGTTCTCGGTGCCCATCATGATCTTGTCGCGCGCCTTGTCGAAGTGCTCCATGCGCACCTCCTTGCCGTTGCCGCGGGCGGCGAACAGCGCGGCCTCGTTGACCAGGTTGGCCAGGTCGGCGCCGCTGAAGCCGGGCGTGCCACGGGCGATGGTCATCGGCTCGACGTCGTCTGCCAGCGGGACTTTGCGCATGTGCACGCGCAGGATCTGCTCGCGACCCTTGACGTCGGGCAGGCCGACGGTGACCTGGCGATCGAACCGGCCCGGGCGCAGCAGCGCCGGATCCAGCACGTCGGGGCGGTTGGTCGCGGCGATGACGATCACGCCCTCGCCGCCCTCGAAGCCGTCCATTTCAACGAGCAGCTGGTTGAGGGTCTGCTCGCGCTCGTCGTGGCCGCCGCCCAGGCCGGCGCCACGGTGACGGCCGACGGCGTCGATCTCGTCGATGAAGATGATGCACGGCGCGTGCTTCTTGGCCTGGTCGAACATGTCGCGCACGCGGCTGGCGCCGACGCCGACGAACATTTCCACGAAGTCCGAACCCGAGATGCTGAAGAACGGCACTTTCGCCTCGCCCGCGATGGCTCGCGCCAGCAGGGTCTTGCCGGTGCCCGGCGGACCGACCATCAACACGCCGCGCGGGATCTTGCCGCCCAGCTTCTGGAACCGGCTCGGGTCGCGCAGGAACTCCACCAGCTCACCGACCTCTTCCTTGGCCTCGTCGCAGCCGGCCACGTCGGCCAGGGTCACCTTGACCTCGCTCTCGCCCTGCATCTTGGCGCGCGACTTGCCGAAGCTCATCGCGCCCTTGCTGCCGCCCTGCTGCATCTGGCGCATGAAATAGATCCACACACCGATGATCAGCACCCACGGCAGTACGTTGATGAGGATGTACAGCAAGGACGGGCCGGTGTCGGGCGGTACGCGGGTGATTTCCACGTTCTCGCGCACGAGCACGTTGACCAGTGCGTCATCGGGGGGGCCATTGGTTGTGCCGGTGGTGCCGTCGGCGCGCACGAACTTGAGTGCGTTGCCCGACAGCCCACTCTTTTCGGTGTATTCGACCGACTTGACCTGCCCGGCTTCCACGTCGTTGAGGAACTGCGAGTAAGTCACTTCACTGGACGCGGCAGTGCCCGCCGTGCGCGGTCCGAATGCCTGGAACACCAGCATCAGCACCACCGCCACGACGACCCACAACAGCAGATTCTTGGCCAAGTCGTTCATTCATTCCTGCCTGTGGCCCGACCGGGCCAGGTTACCGATGGCGCGCCATCGCGCCGGGGGAGCGGCGTCCATTGCCGCACCTTACTTAATTTGCGAACGCCTGCCCTGTGCCAACGCGTATACCTCTGGAGACCGCTTGCGAGAGGCCGCCGGCTTGCGGATCGAGACCTTCTCATAGCGCCGGCGCAGCTCCTTCACGTAGTCGTCAAAGCCCACGCCCTGGAACAGCTTGATCAGCAGGTCGCCTCCCACCTTGAGGTGCCGGTCTGCGAAATCCATGGCCAACTCGGCGAGGTACATCGCCCGGGGCATGTCGACCGCGTCCACTCCGCTCTTATTGGGGGCCATATCCGACAGCACAAGGTCTACCGGCGCGCCCTCCAGCATCGCCTCGAGCTGGGTCAGGACCGCGCCCTCCCGGAAATCGCCCTGCAGGAATTCCACCCCGGCCAGGGTCGGCATGTCGAGGATGTCCAGGGCCACGACCCGGCCCCGCTCCCCAAGCGCCTTGCGTACCCATTGCGACCAGCCCCCGGGGGCGGCTCCCAGGTCCACCACGACCATCCCCGGACGCAGCAACCGGTCCCGCTCCACCAGCTCCTCCAGCTTGTAGGCGGCGCGCGACCTCAGGCCTTCGGCCTGGGCGCGCTTCACGAAGGGGTCGGAGAAATGCTCCTTGAGCCAGCGCTGGCTGCTCTTGCTGCGGGTGGCCATGGGCTGTGGAGGGGCGGGAACGGGGGGCCGCCATGATACCCTGCGTGCCCATTCCAGCCCGACCGCGTGCCCCGATGCCGACTTCGCTTACCGCCGCCCAGACCCGCTTCCTGCGCGGCCAGGCACACGGGCTCAAGGCGATGCTCCAGGTCGGCGGCAAGGGCATCACCGATGCGCTGGTCTCCGAACTGGACGGTGCGCTCGAGCACCACGAGCTGGTCAAGGTGAAGATTGCCGCCGAAGACCGCGAGGCCCGCGACGTGATGGTCGGCGACCTGGTCGAACGGACCGGAGCGGTCCTGGTGCAACGCATCGGCCACACCGCGGTCATGTACCGCCAGAGCCGCGACCGCCGGCAGATCGTGCTGCCGCGCGCGTAGTACACGGCCCAAGAACATGCAGCTGCACCTGGAGCCCGCCGGGCACGCCTACGTCCTCCGCGGCGCCGATGGCCGCTCGGCGCTGGTGAACGACCGCCGACTGACCTCGAGCTTCGTGATCGCCCCCGGCACGCTGCTGGCCGACTGGCCCGTCGCCTCGCCCGCAGCGCTTGAACCGGCAGACCTCCTGCCGTTGCTGGAGCTGCAACCCGAAGTCGTGGTGCTTGGCACGGGTGGCCGCCAGGTGTTCCCGCCCGCCGCGGTGCTGGCCGTGTGCCTGCGCCGCGGCGTCGGCGTGGAGGTCATGGCCAACGATGCGGCCGCTCGCACCTACACCGTCCTGGCAGGGGAAGGTCGACGGGTCGTTGCGGGGTTCATGCTCGATCCCGGGACGTAGCCGGGGGCGCGTGCCGGTACCACCCGGCAGCCCGGCCTCAGCGGCGAGGCAGGTAGCGCAGCGGGTCGACCGGCTTGCCGTTGTGCCGGACCTCGAAGTGGAGCATCTCGCGTGGCGCGCCGCTACGGCCCAGCTCGGCGATCTGCTGGCCGGCCTTGACCACCGCGCCTTCGTTGACCATGCGGTTGCGGTTGTGGCCATACGCCGACAGCCACTGTTCGTTGTGCTTGATGATGATCAGCTCGCCGTAGCCGACCAGTCCCGACCCCGAATACACCACCACGCCGTCGCCCGCGGCACGCACCGGCGAACCGCCCGGGCCCGCGATGTCGATGCCCTGCTTGGTGGGCTCGCCGGCCACGAAGCGGCCGATCAGCTCCCCGTCGGCCGGCCAGCGCCAGGCCACGCCGCTGGCCATGGGCGCGGCTGGGGACGCGACGGGAGGGGCGGCTGCCGGGCGTCGCGACGGGGCGGCGGCCGGTCGCGAATTGCTGCGCGGCGCCGGCGGACGCGATGCCGCCGTGCGACCACCCGCCTGCGGATACAGGCGCAGGCGCTGGCCCGGGTAGATGGTGTAGGGCGCGGGGATTGAGTTCCATGCCGCCAGGTCGCGCGCACTGATGCCATTGGCTGTCGCGATGCGGTATAGCGTGTCGCCACGCTGCACCACCGCCGTGGCACCGGGCTTGGGCGTGGAGCGCGCCACCGGCCCACCACTCTCGCGAACCACGCTGCTGGAACACGCACCCAACAGGGTCGCCACGGTGATCAGGCAGGCATACGCGAGGGGCTGGAAACGCAGGGTGGCAAGCATCATTCGACAGGGAGTTCCAAAACGGGGAGGGGCGAAGACGGGCCCATCATCTTGCCCAAGCCACGGGTGAACGCGGGTTCAACACGACGTTCAATCCACCAGGCCCGACCGAAGCGGCACGAACACGACCGGCGCCAGCTCGCGCTGCTCGAAGCGGCCATCGCCGGTGCGGTCGATCTGCAACAGGACCTGCGAGGCCGCGCCACCCACCGGGGCGATCAGGCGGCCACCGGGTGCAAGCTGCGCGGTGAGCGCCTCGACCACGGCCGGCGCCCCGGCAGTGACCAGGATGGCGTCGAACGGACCGTTCTCGGGCCAGCCGATGCGGCCGTCGTCGTGCTTGCTGCGCACGTTCATCCCCAGCTGCCTGAAGCGCTTGCGCGCCGTGCGCAGCAGCTCGCCGATGCGCTCCACGGTATGCACTTCCAGGCCGAGCGCGGCGAGCACCGCGGCCTGGTAGCCGGAGCCGGTGCCGATCTCCAACACCCGCGCCGGCGCCACCTGCAGCAGCGCCTCGGTCATCTTGGCCACCACCCAGGGCTGGGAGATGGTCTGGCCATGTCCGATGGGCAGCGCGGTGTCCTCATAGGCCCGGGTCGCCAGCGCTTCGTCGACGAACAGGTGGCGCGGCACCGTGCGGATCGCGTTGAGTACGCGCTCGTCGGCAATGCCGTTTTCGCGCAAGCGGTCTACCAGCCGGTCGCGCACGCGCTGCGAGGTCATGCCCGACCCGATCGCTTCGGGCTGCAGTCGCATGCGCAAGCTCATGATCCACGCTCCAGCGACTGCTTGAGCCCATCGACCCAGCTGGCCACCTGCTCCAGCGCCTGGTAGCGCGTGAGGTCCACCTGGATCGGGGTGATCGAAATGTGGCCGGTGCGCACGGCATGGAAGTCGGTGCCCGGACCGGCGTCCTGTTCAGGGCCTGCGGCACCGATCCACCACCATTGGCGGCCACGCGGGTCCTTTTGCGGGATGCAGTCCTCGGCGCGGTGGCGGTTACCCAGGCGGGTGACCTCGAATCCGGCAATCCGGTCCCAGGGGCGGTCGGGCACGTTGACGTTGAGCATGGTGTCGGCGGGCAGCGGGTCGCTGCGCAGCCGGGCGATGATTTCCACCGCCGCGCGCGCCGCCGTCTCGTAGTGGTGCCCGACGTGGTCGTCGGTGACCAGCGATACCGCTACCGATGGCAGCCCCAGGAAACGGCCTTCCATCGCCGCCGCGACCGTGCCGGAGTAGATGACGTCGTCACCCAGGTTGGCGGTGTTGTTGATGCCCGACACCACGATGTCGGGCTCCTCGCGCAGCATGCCGGTGATCGCCACGTGGACGCAGTCGGTGGGCGTACCGTACACGCGCCAGCATGCCTCGTCCTGCTGCACCACCCGGATCGGCATGTCCAGGGTGAGCGAATTGCTGGCCCCGGAACGGTCCCGGTCGGGCGCGACCACCAGCACCGCGTGGCCGGCCGAGCGCAGGCCATCGGCCAGCGCGCGGATGCCGGGCGCGTCGACCCCGTCATCGTTGCTTACGAGAACTTGCATGGACTCCCTTGAACCACCCGTTCCGGCGCGTCGGCGTGCCGCCGGCCTTGCTTCCGGTGGACCGCGGCGTTGATCGGGCCATGATAGCCGATGCCCCGCCGACGCCCGCCGCCTGCGCCTTCGACCGACTCACGATAGGCTGAAGGCATGGCCAAGCGCGACCGCCCGCCAACACCTCCATCGGACCCCGGCGACGCTTCCGCCGCGACCGACCCGGGCGACCTGTTCCGCAGTGCCGTAGGCCCCGTGCGCCCCCTGCAGGCGAGCGACCGCGCACCCGCGCCTCCGCCGCCAAAGCCACGCGCCCGGATGGCCGAACTGGACGAGATCGAAGCGGTGCGCACGCTGCGCCGCATGCCTGCGGCCGACGTGCTGGCCGCGGGTGATGCGCTGTCCCACCGCCGCGAAGCCGTGCCCGTTCCGGTGTTCAAACGGCTCAAGCGCGGCGAGATAGCGGCCCAGGACGAGCTCGACCTTCACGGCGCGGGTGCGGTTGAGGCCGAGCGCGTCCTGAGGACATTCATCGCCCAGGCCCAGCGCGACGGGCTGGGGTGCGTGCGCATCATCCACGGCAAGGGCGTGCACGCCGAAGCCCCGTTCGGCGGGCCCGGGCTGCCCGTGGTCAAGAACGTGGTCGACCGCGTGCTGCGCCAGCGCGCCGACGTGCTGGCGTTCCATTCGGCACCGCCCGCGCAGGGCGGAACCGGGGCCGTGCTGGTATTGCTGGCGCCGAGGCGGCGCTGACGGTCACTCGTCCGAGCTGGCGACGAGACTCCGCGTGGCCTCGGGTTTGTTCACCCATACCACTTCGATTCCCCGGATTCGCGCGACCCGCTCGACGTAGGCGATGTAGCGTTCTTCCTCGGTCATCGGCCCGGCCGCCGGTATGGCGGTGGAGCGTTCATCCATCGTCGTGCAGGCCGAAAGCATCACCACCGATAGCGACAGCGTTGCAGCGCGCAACTTCGCATTCATGACGGCATCCTCCGAATCGGTGCTAACGCACCGGTCGGCCCGGCCGCTGCCGGGCCCACTTCGGCTTATACGCCCTCTGGCGACGTCGACCGTGCCCGCGCGGGGTGCGGCCGACAGACGGTCGTCAGAACGGCGCGCTGGCCGAGACCCCGCCCAGTTCTGCAAGCACCGCGGTGGCATAGCTGCCCGCAGGCAGGCTGAAGGACACTGCCAGCGAGTCGGGCGTGGGCCGCGCCCACGAGAGCTGGACCGGCCGCACCCTCAGGGCACGGCGCTCCTGCGACAGGCCGGCGCGTTCCAGGCCGCCTCGCAGCGCGAGTGACTCCGGGTCCGACAGTGCGGCGCGCTCGACCTCGGCGACCTCGTCCACGCTCCGCAGCGCCCCTCTCCCCCAAAGCGGTCCGGTAGGGTGGATGTCCATCTGCTGCAGGCGTTCTTGCAGTGTTGCGTCCAGCGGCTGCGGACCGAACACGCTGCGGGTGCCGTCCAGCATCCACACTTCGCCGGGCAGCGCGCGGCACCAGTCGCCGCGCTGCGCGCGGGTCGCCAGCACCCGGTTGAACAACGCCGACCGCGCTGCCGACATCAGGATGCCGCGCTGCTCACGCCTCACGCGGCGACCGGCGAACATCGACAGTGCCTGTGCGACATTGTCGCCTTCGCGGCCGAAGCGCTGCTCTCCGAAGTAGTTGGGTACGCCGGCCTGCACGATGCGATCCAGCCGCTGGTCGATGGCCTCCGGGTCGCCCACCACGTCCCGCAGCACCAGGGCGAAGCGGTTGCCCGCCAGCGCGCCTCGCGGCAGCTTGCGAGAATGCCAGTGGTGTTCGAGTACGCGCAGGCCGTCATCGCGCTGCAGGAGCGCCAGGTCGGGCGCCACGCGCCGCGGCAGGTGCACGCTGAAGCGCTGGACCGTCAGCGCATGGCGGTCCTTCAGGCCCGCATAGCCGACCGCCATTTCGGCCACCCCGGCCCACTCGGCCAGCTGCTTGGCGGCGAACGCGGTGTTCATCCCGCGCTTCTCGATCGTCAGCAGCAGGTGCTCGCCGCTGCCCGAAGGTTCGAACGACGGCAGCTCCTGCACCTGGAAGTCCTCCGGCACGCTGCGCATGCGCGCTTCCATTACGGGCTCGCCATGGGCCCGGGGCATCGCGCCGGCAGCTGCACTCATGCGCGCACGAGCAGGCAAACCGCCTGCGCGGCGATGCCTTCTCCACGGCCGGTGAAGCCCAATTGCTCGCTGGTGGTGGCCTTGATGCTCACCGCGTCCACATCGATGCCCAGGTCCACGGCGATGCATTCGCGCATCGCCTGCGCGTGCGGACCGACCTTCGGGCGCTCGCAGACCACGGTGACATCCGCATTGCCCACCCTCCAGCCGCGCTCGCGCAACAGGCTGTCGCAATGGCGCACGAAGGCACGGCTGTCCGCACCCTTCCAGCGCGCGTCGGCGGGCGGGAAATGCCGGCCGATATCTCCCAGCGCCAGAGCACCCAGCATCGCGTCGCACAACGCGTGCAGCACCACGTCGCCATCGGAGTGGGCCTGGACGCCGCGCTCGTGCGGGATGCGCACGCCACCCAGCATCACGTGGTCGCCGTCGGCAAATGCGTGGACGTCGAAGCCCTGGCCGATGCGCATTGTCATGCAGTCCCCTCGCCTCTCGCCGCGGATCATTCCCGCATCGCCATTGTAGGAGCGACGTCAACTCCCGCTGCGCGCCGCCAGCAGGTAGCCGACCAGCCCCAGGTCAGCCGGCGTGGTGACCTTGAGGTTGTCCTCGCGCCCCTCGACCAGCAGCGGCCGCCCCCCCGTTCGTTCGACTGCCATCGCTTCATCGGTGACGGCGATACCGGCTGCGCGGGCGGACAGCAGCGCCCGCATCAGCGCGTCGCGTCGGAAGGCCTGGGGCGTCATCGCGCGCCACAGCGAGTCGCGCGACACGGTGGCTTCGCTCAATCCCGCTCTGTCGGCCCGCTTCAGGGTGTCGCGAACGGGCGCGGCAAGCAGCGCCCCGTCCCGGGAGCGGGCAGCAGCATCGATCAGTCGGCCAAGGTCGGCGGCGTCCAGGTTCGGCCGCGCCGCGTCATGGACCAGTACCAGCGCATCGGCGGGCACGGGGACCGGCAGCGCGTGCAGGCCGGCCAGTACCGAATCCGCGCGTTCGCAGCCGCCTTCGCAGCGCAGTACCGGCTTGCCCTCCAGGGCGGTCCATCCGGGCCACCGCGCATCGTCCGCGGCCAGCGCGACCACTGCACCGTCCACCCGCGGATGCGACAGCAAGGCATGCAGGGCGTGTTCGAGCAGGCTCCGGCCGGCAACCTCGAGGTACTGCTTTGGAACATCGCCACCAAAACGCGTGCCGCGGCCCGCCGCCGGCACCACCGCCCACACCGAAGGGGATGTCGGGCCGGCCACTCAGTCCGCGTCCTCGGACCCTACAGCAGGAGCGGCGACCGGCGAGGCCGGCTCCACCACCCGGCAGAACGTCTCGCCCGGCCTGATCATCCCCAGCTCGCTGCGGGCGCGCTCCTCGACCGCCGCCTCGCCCGACTTCAGGTCCTCGACTTCCGCCTGCAGCGCATCGTTGCGCTGCTGCAGCCCGCCGTTGTCACGCGACTGCTGCACCACCTGCGATTCGAGCCGGGCAACCGATTGGCGGCCACCCGGATCCAGCCACAGGTGGTACTGCAACCAGGCAAGCATCGCCAGCAGCACCACCACCAGCAGCCGCAGCCAGGGCATCGGCGGCGTGCCTGCTCAGCGCTTCAGGCTGACGAACGCGTCGCGGCCGGCATAACGTGCCGCGCTGCCCAGCTGTTGTTCGATGCGCAGGAGCTGGTTGTACTTGGCGACACGGTCGCTGCGCGACAGCGATCCGGTCTTGATCTGGGTGGCGGTGGTCGCCACCGCGATGTCGGCGATCGTCGTGTCCTCGGTCTCGCCCGAGCGGTGGGAAACTACGGCCGCGTAGCCGGCGGCATCGGCCATGGCAATGGCCTCCAGGGTTTCCGTCAACGTGCCGATCTGGTTGACCTTGATCAGGATGGCGTTGGCCACGGCGCGGTCGATGCCGTCCTTGAAGATGCGCGGGTTGGTCACGAACAGGTCATCGCCCACCAGCTGGACCTTGTCGCCGATCTTCTGCGTCAGCAGTTTCCAGCCGTCCCAGTCGCCCTCGTCCATGCCGTCTTCGATGGTGATGATCGGGTACTGCGCGGCCCAACCGGCGAGGAACTCGACCAGCTGCTCGGAGGTCAGGCGCTTGCCCTCCCCGGTCAGGTGGTACTTGCCGTTGTCGAAGAACTCGCTGGAGGCCACGTCCAGCCCGAGCAGGATGTCTTCGCCGGCCCGGTAGCCCGCCTTGCCGATCGCTTCCAGGATGGTTTCAAGGGCTTCCTCGTTGCTGCGCAGGTCCGGCGCGAAGCCGCCCTCGTCGCCCACGGAGGTGCCAAGTCCGCGGCCCTTGAGAACCGACTTGAGCGCATGGAAGACCTCGGTACCGGCACGCAGGGCCTCGGAGAAGCTGTCCATGCCGACCGGCAGCACCATGAACTCCTGCATGTCGACGTTGTTGTCGGCATGCGCGCCGCCGTTGATGATGTTCATCATCGGCACCGGCAGCGACACCTCGCGACCCCCTGCCAGGTGCTGCCACAACGGCTGCTTCTTCGATGCCGCCACCGCGTGGGCGTTGGCCATCGACACGCCCAGCAGCGCGTTCGCGCCCAGGCGGCCCTTGTTCTCGGTGCCGTCCAGGTCGATGAGGCGGCGGTCCAGCCCGGCCTGGTTAGCGCCGTCGAAGCCGGCAAGCGCCTTGGCGATCGCGCCGTTGACGTTCTCGACCGCCTGGCGCACACCCTTGCCCAGGTAGCGGGTCTTGTCGCCGTCGCGCAGCTCGACCGCTTCCTTGGTGCCGGTGGAGGCGCCGGACGGCACCATGGCGCGGCCGAAGCTGCCGTCGGCCAGCGTGACCTCGGCTTCGAGCGTGGGGTTACCGCGGCTGTCGAGGATCTCGCGGGCGTGGATCTTGGCGATGGTCGTCATAGGGCTCGGTCGTAATTGATTGGAAAAGCGATTCAGCCACCGGTGTCACGCATCAAAGCGGTCAGGGCACGCACATCCAGGGCGCGTGGTCCGTGCCTGTAGGCGTGCCTCCGGGGCAGAAGATCAGGCCTCGGCCTCGAGGAATCCGTTGCGCTTGGTGACCTCGTCGATGGCCATCAGCGTCTCCAGCAGGGCGCGCATCTTCGGCAGCGGCCAGGCGTTGGGGCCATCCGAGAGCGCCTTGTCGGGGTCGGGATGGGTCTCCATGAAGATGCCGCTGATGCCAACGGCCATGGCCGCCCGCGAGAGCACCGGCACGAACTCGCGTTGCCCGCCAGACTTGCCGCCGGCCCCGCCGGGCAGCTGCACCGAATGCGTCGCGTCGAACACCACCGGGCAGCCGGTGTCGCGCATCACCGCGAGGCTGCGCATGTCACTGACCAGGTTGTTGTAGCCGAAGCTGGCGCCGCGCTCGCACACCATGATGTCGCGGTTGCCGGTGGCCAGCGCCTTGTCGGCGACGTGCTTCATTTCCCACGGCGAAAGGAACTGGCCCTTCTTGACGTTGACCGGCTTGCCGGCGCTGGCCACCTTCTGGATGAAGTCGGTCTGCCGGCACAGGAAGGCCGGGGTCTGCAGCACGTCCACGACCGAGGCGACCTCGTCCATCAGGGTGTACTCGTGCACGTCGGTCAGTACCGGTACGCCCAGTTGGCGTTTGACCTCGCCCAGTATCTTCAGCCCCTCCTCCATGCCCGGGCCGCGGAAGCCCGACACCGAAGTGCGGTTGGCCTTGTCGAAACTGGACTTGAAGATGAAAGGGATGCCGAGCGCGGCGGTGATTTCCCTGAGCTGCCCGGCGGTGTCGAGCTGGAGCTGCATCGACTCGATTACGCAGGGGCCGGCAATGAGGAAGAACGGCTTGTCGAGGCCGATCTCGAATCCGCACAGGTTCATCGGGCTACTCCCCGCAGCGTTGTAGGAACGGCTTCAGCCGCGATCGGATGACGGACCGCGCGAGCCGGTGCCGGTTCCGGGCGGACGCGGCTCCCACCCGAAACGCACAGTGGTGCCCGTGTCACGCCTTGGCTTCCTTCAACAACCCACCCGCCTGGCCCTCGTTCGCCTTGTACTCGCGCGCGGCGCGGATGAAGCCGACGAACAGCGGGTGGCCTTCGCGCGGGGTCGAAAGGAACTCGGGATGCGCCTGGCAGGCCAGGAACCACGGGTGCACGTCGCGCGGCAGCTCGACCATCTCCACCAGCAGGTCGTCCATGGACTTGGCGCTGATCACCAGGCCCGCGTCCTCCAGCTGGCTGCGGTAGCGGTTGTTGAACTCATACCGGTGCCGGTGGCGCTCGCCGACCACGTCCTGGCCGTACAGCTCGCGCGCCAGCGTGCCGGGCTTGAGCCGCTGGTCCTGTAGCCCCAGGCGCATGGTGCCGCCCAGGTCGCCGTCCTCGCTGCGGCGCTCGACCTCACCGGCGGCGGTGCGCCACTCGGTGATCAGGCCGATGACCGGATGCGGGCAGGCCTTGTCGTTCTCGGTGCTGTTGGCACCGGCCAGCCCCGCCACGTGGCGCGCGTAATCCACCACCGCGGCCTGCATGCCGTAACAGATGCCGAAGTAGGGAATCGCCTGCTCGCGCGCGTGGCGGGCGGTCAACACCTTGCCCTCGAAGCCACGGTCGCCGAAGCCGCCGGGCACCAGGATGCCGTCGACGCCCTCGAGCGCCTTGGCGCCCTCGCGCTCGACGTCACTGGACTCGAGCCACTTGAGCTTCACCCGGGTGCGCTGGCGCAGGCCGCCGTGCTTGAGCGCCTCACCCACCGACTTGTAGGCGTCCTGGTGGTCGACGTACTTGCCGACCACGCCGATGGTGACTTCGTCCACCGGGTTCTCGCTGGCATCCAGCACCGCATCCCATTCGCCGAGGTCGGCCTCGCCAGCGGGCAGCCGCAGGCGCTCGATGATCAGCTCGTCCAGCCCCTGCGCATGGAAATTGCCGGGCATCCGGTAGATGTTGTCCAGGTCGACCGCCGACACCACCGCGCGCTCGGACACATTGGTGAACAGCGCGATCTTGCGGCGCTCGCTGTCGGGCAGCGGCTGCTCTGAACGGCACAGCAGGATGTCGGGCTGGATGCCGATCGAGCGCAGCTCCTTGACCGAGTGCTGGGTCGGCTTGGTCTTGAGCTCACCGGCCGCGGCGATCCACGGCACCAGGGTGAGGTGCATGAACAGCGCCTTGTCCGGGCCGCGCTCGGTGCGGATCTGGCGGATGGCTTCCAGGAACGGCAGCGACTCGATGTCGCCGACCGTGCCGCCGATCTCGACCAGGCCGACGTCGAAACCCTCGGTGGCCTCGGAGATGCAGCGCTTGATCTCGTCGGTGATGTGCGGGATCACCTGCACGGTGCCGCCAAGGTAGTCACCGCGGCGCTCCTTGCGGATCACGTTCTCGTAGATGCGGCCGGTGGTGACGGAGTTCTTCCGGCTGAGCCGGGTCCGTACGTAACGCTCGTAATGCCCCAGGTCCAGGTCGGTTTCGGCGCCGTCGTCGGTGACGTACACCTCGCCGTGCTGGAACGGGCTCATGGTGCCCGGGTCGACGTTGATGTAGGGGTCGAGCTTCATCATCGTCACGCGCAGGCCGCGCGCTTCGAGGACGGCCGCCAGCGATGCCGCGGCGATGCCCTTGCCAAGCGAAGAGACCACGCCGCCGGTGACGAAGACGAGCGGGGTGTTGGGACGGGGGGGGGTCATGGGGAAGCGCGCTTCCGGAAAGCGGTAGTTTACCGGCTGGCGGGGGCCGCGGCGAGCCCGGGGACCGCCGCGCGACGGTCCCCGCACGCGCCGGACACCGTCCCCGCAATGAAAACGGGCGCCCCGGAGACCGGAGCGCCCGCCAGTGCGGACCGCGAGGGGATTACAGCGCGCCGTCGCCCTCCTCTTCCTCTTCGAGCTCGCCCTCCGCGTCCCCGGAAGCCGCCTGGGCATCGAGCTCGGCGGTGGCCGCGGCGTCGGCCGAGGCATCGGCATCGGCGGCCGCATCGACGGCGCCGGTGGCAGCGGTGGCAGCGGTGGCGGCGGCAACGGCCTGCTCGGCCTGTACTTCGGCCTGGTCGGCCGCCTGGCCAGCCTCGGCGGCGACCTGTTCGGCGGCGGCAGCCTCGACCTCGACCTCGGCCGACACGTCCTGTGCGAACGCGGCGGGGGCGGCCAGAAGGGCGGCAGCGAAGGTCGGGAGCAGCAGCTTGCGGATGTTCATTCGGTGGATCCTCCGGATACTCAAGTGACACGTTCGGAACAGGGGTGGACAACCGGCGCGCGAAGGTTCAGGGGGATGCGCGCGGCTGCATCGTCAATGGCCGCTTTCCAGCGGCGCGCCGACCCTAGCCAGCCGCAACCGTCTACAAGCTGAACAAACGAAGCTTTAACGATCAAGCACTTAGGTCGCCGCGCACGGGGTAACCGGTTACACGCCGGCCCGTCAGGACGATTCCCTCTCCGCCCGCTGCCTTGACCGTCCCTGCCACCCGCCCCATCCTCGCCGGCCGCCTGCCTCGCTGCGCCTCCATCGAATGAACAACCGCTACAACGCCGCCGACATCGAGGTGCTTTCCGGGCTGGACCCGGTCAAGCGCCGGCCCGGCATGTATACCGACACCACCCGCCCCAACCACCTGGCACAGGAGGTGGTCGACAACGCGGTGGACGAGGCGCTGGCCGGGCACGCGAGCAGCATCGAGGTCACCCTCCACGCCGACGGCAGCTGCGAAGTCAGCGACGACGGCCGCGGCATGCCGGTGGACATCCACCCCGAGGAAGGCATCCCGGGCGTCGAGCTGATCCTCACGCGTCTGCATGCGGGCGGAAAGTTCAACAACCGGAACTACACCTTCTCCGGCGGGCTGCACGGGGTCGGCGTCAGCGTGGTGAATGCGCTGTCGACCCTGGTCGAGGTGCGCATCAAGCGTGACGGCAACGAGTACCGCATGAGCTTCCGCGACGGCGACCGCGCGACCCCGTTGGAAGTCGTCGGGTCGGTAGGGAAGAAGAACACCGGCACCCGCGTGCAGTTCTGGCCCGACCCGAAATACTTCGACACGCCCCGGTTCAACCTTCGCGCGCTCAAGCACCTGCTGCGTGCCAAGGCCGTGCTGTGCCCGGGCCTGACCGTCACCCTCACCGACGCCGCCAGCGGCGAGACGGTGAAGTGGCACTACGAGGACGGGCTGGCCGACTACCTGCGCGGCGAGCTCTACGGCGACGCCCCCAACCGTGAACTGCTGCCCCCGGAACTGTTCGTCGGCAACCTCGACAAGGACACCGAGACGGTCGACTGGGCGGTGGCATGGGCGCCGGATGGCGAGCTGGTGCAGGAGAGCTACGTCAACCTGATCCCGACCGCCCAGCACGGCACCCATGTCAACGGCCTGCGTACCGGCTTCACCGATGCGCTGCGTGAGTTCTGCGACTTCCGCAGCCTGCTGCCGCGCGGGGTGAAACTGGCGCCCGAGGATGTCTGGGACCGGGTCGCGTTCGTGCTCAGCATCAAGATGACCGACCCGCAGTTCTCGGGCCAGACCAAGGAGCGCCTGAGCTCGCGACAGGCCGCCGGTTTCGTCGAGGGCGCGGCGCACGACGCCTTCAGCCTGTGGCTCAACCAGCACGTTGAGCTGGGCGGGAAGATCGCGCAGCTGGCGATCGAGCGCGCATCGGCGCGCCTGAAGACCGAGAAGCAGATCACCCGCAAGAAGGTGACCCAGGGCCCCGCCCTGCCCGGCAAGCTGGCCGACTGCACCAGCCAGGACCTCTCGCGCACCGAGCTGTTCCTGGTGGAAGGTGACTCGGCCGGCGGCAGCGCCAAGCAGGCGCGCGACAAGGACTTCCAGGCGATCCTCCCGCTGCGCGGCAAGATCCTCAACACCTGGGAGGTGGCCTCCGGCAGCGTGCTGGCCTCGCAGGAAGTCCACGACCTGGCGGTGGCGATCGGCTGCGACCCGGGCAAGGACGACATCTCCGGCCTGCGCTACGGCAAGGTGATCATCCTGGCCGACGCCGACAGTGACGGCCTGCACATCGCCACCCTGCTGACGGCATTGTTCCTGCGCCACTTCCCGGCGCTGGTCGATGCCGGGCACGTCTTCGTGGCCATGCCGCCACTGTTCCGGATCGACGTGGGCAAGCAGGTGATGTACGCGCTCGACGAGGAGGAGAAACGGATCGTGCTTGAGAAAATCGAGCGCGAGAAGGCACAGAAGAAGAAGGGCGCCGCTTCAGGTAAAGGCGGGGGCGCGGTCAACGTCACCCGCTTCAAGGGCCTGGGCGAAATGAACCCCTCCCAGCTCCGCGAGTCGACCGTCCACCCCGATACCCGGCGGCTGGTCCAGCTGACCGTGGACGACCAGGACCAGACTCGCTCGCTGATGGACATGCTGCTGGCCAAGAAGCGCGCCTCCGACCGCAAGGCATGGCTGGAGAACAAGGGCGACCTGGCGACGCTGGAGGTCTGATGGCACTGCCCGACCGCCACCTGGACCTGGGCTGCGGCGATGCGCCGCGCAATCCCTACTCGCGCAAGGAGCTGTGCGGCATCGACATCCGCCGCCCCCCCACGGCGCAGGGTTTCGAACTGCGCCTGGCCAACCTGGTCACCGGACCGATCCCGTTCGAGGACGACAGCTTCGGCTCGGTGTCTGCGTACGACTTCATCGAACACGTGCCGCGGATTTTTCCGGACGCCACGGGCGGCGGGACGATCTTCCCGTTCGTACGGCTGATGCAGGAAATCTGGCGCGTGCTTGCACCCGGCGGCCGGCTCTATGCCCTGACCCCCGCGTATCCGCACCCGGAGGCGTTCGTCGACCCGACCCACGTCAATTTCATCACCGACCGCAGCCACGAGTACTTCTGCGGCGATGCGCCCAAGGGACGCATGTACGGCTTCGAAGGGCGCTTCGACGTGGTGCGCGTGGCCTGGGTCGAGCGCGCCGAGGCCTACAGCGCGCGCCCGGGGGCGGCGGAGAACCACGGATCGCTCAAGCGGTTCTCCCGGCGGCTTCGACGCTGGTCGCGCTGGTTGCGCGGCAAGCGTTCCCATGCATCGCCCGGCTACCTGTTGTGGGAGCTGGAAGCGCGCAAGCCGTAGCCGTGCGCCGGCGTCCTCCGGGCCTGCAGGCGGCTTCAGCCGCAACCCCAGCTCCGCCCGCGCTGTAGGAGCGGCGTCAGTCGCGGCCCTTTTCCGGCCTGGACCGGTGCAATCGCGACGTGCGTCGCCCCGGCAACGCACGGGTCCCAATGCGCTGGGGTCTCCCGCACGTCCCCGCCCCTTCCGCGGGGCGTGATGCGTGCAGCCGGCCCCGCTCTACCGACGCATCGCCGCCGTGAGCAGGTCGCGCAGGACGGCGCGCAGGTGCGCCGCTTTCGACTCGTCGAACTCGAACGAATCCTCGTCCATGTAGGTGCGTTGGCTGATCTCCAGCTGCACGGCGTCGATGCCGCGCCCGGGCTGGCCGTAGTGCCGGGTGATGTGGCCGCCCTTGAAGCGGCCGTTGGCGACCCAGTCGTAGCGGTCCTGGGAGGCGAGCACGGTCTCCAGCCGTTGTTGCAGGGCCGGCGTGCAACTGGTGCCGGCCGCGGTGCCCAGGTTGAGGTCCGGCAATCGCCCTTCGAACAGGAACGGCAGCCCGCTGCCGCGGATCGAGTGGCCTTCCCACAGCACGACGCGGCCGTGCAGCCCCTGCAGCCGGTCGAGTTCGCCACGCAGCGCCTCGTGGTACGGCCGCCAGTAGGTTTCGATGCGCCGGCCGACCTCATCGGTGGTTGGCCCCTGCCCTTCCAGGTACAGCGCCTCGCCGGTGAAGCGCACCGTCGGGCACAGCCCGGTGGTGTTCTGGCCCGGGTACAGCGAGGTGTCGTCCTGCGGCCGGTTGAGGTCGACCACGTAGCGCGAGTACCGGGGCACCAGCACCGATGCCCCCAGCGCGCGGGCGAAGTCGTACAACCGTGACACGTGCCAGTCCGTGTCCGGCGCCCGGCGCGCCCCTTGCGTCATGCGTGCTGCCAGCTCGTCGGGGATGGCGCTGCCATCGTGCGGCAGGCTCACGAGCAGCGGCGCCGTACCGCGGTGCAGGGTGAAGGTGTCCATGGGTCGATTGTCGCGCAGGTGCCGTGCTTGCAGGAGCGGACGCGATCAACGCATCAGCACGACTTCCTCGGCGCTGGTGGGGTGGATCGCGACGGTGTCGTGGAAGTCTTCGAGGGTGACGCCCCGCTTCATTGCCACCGCGAACCCCTGCAGGATCTCGTCGGCGGAATCGCCCAGCAGGTGCAGGCCGACTACCCGCCGTTCGCTGCCGACGCAGACCAGCTTGAACAGGCTGCGCTGCTCGGAATCGGCCAACGCCTCGAGCATGGGGCGGAACCCGCTCCGGCAGACGTGCACCTCCGCGTGGACCTGGCGGGCCTCGGCCTCGGTCAGGCCGACCTTACCCAGCGGCGGGTGGGTGAACACCACGGTCGGCACCTGCGAGAGGTCCAGCGTTGCCGTGGCGCCTGCGTACAGCCGGTCCATCAACCGCCGCGCGGCGGCAATCGCCACCGGCGTCAGGGCCGGGTCGGGGGTCACGTCGCCAACCGCGTAAACGCCGGGGGCGGTCGTGGCATGGCCGGCATCGATGCGGATGCGGCCGCGCGCATCCAGTTCGACGCCAGCCGCGTCCAGCCCGAGGCCGGCCGTGTTGGGCCTGCGCCCGGTCGCGAACAGGACGCTGTCGAACGCGCCGCGGTCGGCCCCGCCGGCACGCACCCGCAGCGGGCCGCCTGCCGCTTCGACCGCTTCAACCCCGCAGTCAAACTGGATGCGCACGCCGGCATGGCGGTAGTCCTCGGCCAGGCGCTCGCACAGCTCCGGATCGAACGACTCCAGCAGCCGCGGGCCACGGACGAACATCGACACCCGGCTGCCCAGCGCCTGCAGCACGCCGGCCAGCTCGACGGCCACGTACCCGCCGCCGACGATGGCGACTTCCGGCGGGGGCGCGGTCCAATGGAAGAAGTCGTCGGACGTGTCGCCCAGTTCCGCGCCCGGTAGCGGGGGCTTGAACGCATGCCCGCCGGTGGCCAGCAGAAGCCGGGACGCGGTCAGGCGCACGCCGTCGTCGCACTCCACGCTGTCGGGCCCGGTCAGGCGGGCGCGCACGGGCAGCACGGCGATTCCCGCCGCGTCCAGGCGCCGCCGGTAGCTCTCATGGATGTTGTTGATGTAGCGCTGCCGGTGGGTGATGAATTCGGGCCAGTCCAGCGCGCAGGTCTCGGTGGCGAACCCCAGGTCGCCGGCGAGGCGCAACCGGCGCGCCACCTCGGCCGCCAGCCACATCGCCTTCTTGGGCACGCAGCCGGCATTGACGCAGGTGCCACCCAGTTGCGCCGGCTCCAGCAGCGCGACGCGGGCGCCATGTTCGGCGGCACGGAACGCGCCGGCCAAGCCGCCCGAACCCCCGCCCACCACGATCAGGTCAAAATTGTCCGCCATGTCTGTCCTCCCTGGATGCACGTGGCACCGCGTCATGAATCCCGCAGTCTGGACCGCGCTGCGTCAACGCGCGGCCGTCTGCTCAGGCCAGCCGCTCCACGCGGTACGGCGCGGGGTCGATTCCGGGCGCAGTGCCCGAGACCAGGTCGGCGAGCAGTTGCCCGGTGCCGGCGCTCATCCCCATGCCCATCATGCCGTGCCCGGTCGCAAGCCACAGGCCCCGGCGTCCCGGTACCGCGCCGATGATGGGGATGTCGTCGCAGCTCATCGGCCGCCAGCCGCACCAGCGTTCGCGCACCTGCGCGCCGACCGGCTCGTGCAGGTATTCGGCCGCGCCACGCTCGAGGGCGGCCAGCCGGCGCGCATTGAGTTTGGCGTCGAAGCCGGAGAACTCCATCGTGCTGCCCAGCCTGAAGCCGTCCGGCCACGCGGTGACGCACACCGCGCGTTCGCGCAGCACCATCGGGCGCCGCGGGACCCGCGCCGGGCGCGAGTAGGTGATCGAGTAGCCCTTGCCCGGCTGCATCGCCTGCAACAGCGCCGGCACGCCGATGGCGGTCGCCAGTCGCGGCGACCAGGCACCGGCTGCCACCACCGCGTCGCGTGCCAGCAACTCGCCGGCACCGGTGTCCAGCCGCAGGCCGGCGGCGCAGGCATCGACCCGGTGCAGCGGACGGTCCTCGTCGATGCGCCCGCCGCGGGCACGCACCACCCGCGCCAGCTCGGCGACATAGCGGTCGGGCCGCAGCATCGCGTCGCCCGAAAACCGGATCGCGCCGGCCACGCCGGGCTTCATTGCCGGCTCCAGCGACTCGTAGGCGGCGCCGTCGACCACCTCCACCGCGATCCCCAGTTCGCGCAGCAGGCCGAGTTCCCGCTGGCCGTGTTCGAACGCCCGGCCATCGCGGAACACGTAGTCCTCGCCGGACTCGACGAAGCCGCAGTCCATTCCGTGCCGCCCGATCCAGTCGCCCAGGCGCACGCGCGAGTCCTGCAGCAACGCCGCCTTGGCCAGCGCCGAGGCGCGCCAGTCACCGGCATTGCAGCGGCCGGCGAACCGCCACAGCCACCGCCACAGCATCGGGTCCAGGCGCGGCGGGACGTACAGCGGGGCATCGGGGGTCAGCATCCAGCGCAGTGCCCGCAGCACGACCCCCGGCGCGGCCAGCGGCGGCGCATGGCTGGGGGTGATGGTGCCGCAGTTGCCGTGCGAACTGCCGCCGCCCACGCGCCCGGCGTCGACCACCCGCACGCCGCGCCCGGCCTCCAGCAGCGCCAGCGCGCACGACAGCCCGATCACGCCTGCACCGACCACCACCACGTCTTCGCGTTGCTCCATGCGTGAAGTCTACGGCCCTGCGCCCACCCGTCCCGGCGTGGAGGCCGCGACGCTGCGTGTCGCGGGGCGTCAGTGCGCCGGCGCCACCGCGCGCATCGCCGGCAATTGCCCGTAGGTGAGCGCGCGCCACACCCACTCGGCCGGGCCGTAACGGAAACGCGACAGCCATGCCCGGCTGGCCACCACCTGCAGCGCGAACAGCGCCAGCACGAACGGCACCTGCCAGGCACGCGACAACTGCTCGAAATAGCCGAGCCCGTAGCCGTAGAAGAGCAGGGTGCACACGACCGATTGGGTCAGGTAGTTGGTCAGCGCCATCCGCCCCGCGGGCGCCAGCCACCCCAGCGAGCCGGCCCATCGCGGCGACTGCAGCCCGCGTACCAGCCATGCCGCATACCCCAGGCACATCAGCAGGCTGCCGACCATGGACAGCGCGATCGCGCCACCCGCGGCCATGTCCATGCGTGCGTAGTCCATGGTCGGCATCAGCCAGAACGAGGCCAGCGCCATGGCCAGCCCGGCCGGCAGCGCCACCCAGCGCATCCACGCATACAGGCGCGGGAACCCGTCCGGACGCGCGATCGCGCCGCTGCGCACGAACCATGCCCCGAGCAGGAACAGGCCCAGGATCTGCCAGCCCATCGCCGTGCCGACGTGGCCCAGGAACAGCATGAGGTCCTCGGCGCGCTGCGCGACCGCCTCGGCGTAGCTGCCGGAGCCATACGCCTGCCGCTGTCCCTGCAGCGCTTCGTCCATGATCCGCCCCTGTTCGGCGAGCGAGGCGTTCATCGCCGCGGCCGCCTGCGGATCCCCCTGCGCCACGGTCGAGAGCAGGCCGAAGGCGAGCATCAAGGCAACGGGCACCAGGTAAAGCGCGATGCCCCACTTGGGCAGCCGCGACTGCGGCGTGTTGCGGAACAGCAACAGCACCAGCGCGATCAGCGCGTACACCGTCAGGATGTCGCCCGACCACACCAGCAGCGCGTGCACCAGGCCGAACCCCAGCAACGCCAGCGTGCGCCGGAGGTAGAACGGGACGAAGGCGCGGTCCGCGGCGTGGGCGCGGGCGATCATCACCGCGAAGCCCATCCCGAACAGCAGCGAGAACAGGGTGTAGAACTTGCCCTGCACGAAGATGTAGATCAGCGAATCGGCGGCGCGGTCGGCGCCGCGCAGCGAGGGGTCCAGGCCGGTGATGGCCGCGAACAGCGGGCCGACGAAGGCCTCGATGTTCATCAGCAGGATGCCGAGCAGGGCGAACCCGCGCAGCACGTCCATGGCCTCGATCCGCTCGCCCGCCGCAACGGGCGTGAGCACGGTGGTGGTGGTCATCGTTCCGGGCCTCCCCGCCAGGAAAGGCCCGATGATGCACGCCGCGACGCCCCGCGTGAAGCGCGGCGCCGCCCGCCCCACCGCCGGCGTCAGTGCTGGTGGCCGCCCTCGCCGTGCACGTGCTTGTGCTCGATTTCCTCGGCGCTGGCCTCTCGCACCTCGACGATCTCCACCTTGAAGTGCAGGTCCTTGCCCGCCATCGGGTGGTTGAGGTCGACGTCGACCACGCTCATGCCCACCTTCTCGATGGTCACCGCACGCGGGCCGAAGTTGGTCGGCAGCACCGCCTGCATGCCGGGCTGCAGCTTGGCGCCCTTGAAGTGCTTCTTGGGGACGCGCTGGACCATGCCGTCGCGGCGCTCGCCGTAGGCCTCGGCCGCGGCGACATCGACCTCGAAGGTCTCGCCGGCTTCGCGGCCGTCCATCGCCGACTCCAGCCCCGGGATGATGTTGCCGTGGCCCACCAGGATCGCCAGCGGCTCACCGTCGTTGGATGACTCCAGCGGCGCCTGGCCCTGTTCGGAGACGGTGTAGTGGAAACGTACGACGCGGTCTTTCTCGATCTTCATCGGCACACCCGGTGGTCGGCCTTCGCGGCCGGCGTGTAAGGAAGCTCCCGGCGCCCAGGGCGCATGCCGCGCGCGGCGAGGGGGCGTGAGGCTTGTCGCGACGACGGCCAGCCGCCAAGCTGTCGGCCGTGGACAAGACCGAACATTATCCGGGCAAGGCCCCCGCCACGCCACCGGCGTTGGCCGCGCATCGTCCGCGACCGGCCCTGGACACGTCCGGCCTGCGACCGCTGGCAACGGCCCTGGCCGTGCTGGTGCTGCTGGGCGGTTGTGGCGGCAAGCGCGACACGCTGCGCCCGGCCCCCGCCGCGGCAACGCGCGATTGGCCTGCGGTCACCCCGGCCGACCCCGCCTCGGCGAACGCCGTGCTGATGCGGGCGATCAGCCTGGTCGGCACGCCCTACCGCTACGGCGGCAACACCCCCGACGGCGGCTTCGACTGCAGCGGGCTGGTCAATTACGTCTTCAGTGACATGCTGGACGTCCGCCTTCCCCGCACCTCGCGCGCACTGGCCGACTACCAGGGGCCCAAAGTCCCGCCACGCCAGCTGGCCACGGCGGACCTGGTGTTCTTCGGCAGCGGTGGCAGCGTTACCCACGTGGGCATCTACGTCGGCGAGGGGCGCTTCGTGCATGCCCCGAGTTCCGGTGGAACCGTCCGGCTGGACCACCTGGACGGCCACTACTGGCGGGACAACTACAGCGGCGCCAAACGCATCCTGCGCTGAAAATAGGCCAAACCGTGACGCGCATCGGGCCTGGTTAACAAGAAGTTAACGGAATCTACACCTTCGGCTGCCCTTTCAAGGGCATGATCGCCGCGTGATGAAACCGTGAGTAATGCGTGACGACTTTAACGACCCGCCGATCCTTCGGCCCCGGCCGCACTGCCGCCACCGCCCCGACCCGTCCGGGCCGGACCTTCCGCCGCTCCATCCTGCCCGTGCTGCTGTGCCTGTTCGCACTGCCCGTGGCGGCGCAGGAACTGCCCTCCACCGGTGGCATGTCCGCCGACGCCGGCAACGCCGCGGGCCTCGGCCGCAGCGTGATGGCCGACTCGATGACCCTGTCGGATCGCGCTCTGGTCCTGGCTACCGACCTCAACCGCATGGTCGGCCCCAGGGCCGCAACCGGCTCCGGTGACGGCAAGATCAAGAACCTGCTGCAGAGCGCCATGGCGCTGATCGGCACCCCCTACCGCTGGGGCGGCACCTCGCCCGACAGCGGTTTCGACTGCAGCGGCCTGGTCGGCTACGTGTTCCGCAACACGCTGGGCATCGAGTTGCCGCGCGTCTCGCGCGAAATGGCCAAGCGCGGGCGCCTGATCGATGACCGCAGCGCGCTCGCCGAGGGCGACCTGGTGTTCTTCGGCAAGCGCGGCACCGTCGACCATGTCGGCATCTACGTCGGTGGCGGCCAGTTCGTGCACGCCCCCCGGACCGGCAAGGACGTCATGGTGTCGCGCATGGACACCGGCTACTGGAGCGGCAAGTTCATGTCCGCGCGCCGGGTCGAGGGCATCTGATCCCCGGCCACCGGCTGTAAGCAAGAGGCACCCCGCGGGGTGCCTTTTTCGTTGCAGGGCGCGGCGATGCCTCAGGCACCTGCCTCGCGATAACGCTTGATGGTCTGCTCGATGCCCTTGCTCAGCTCCATGACCTTGGTGGCGTAGGTCGCCAGGCGCCGGTCCTCTTCGGTCTGTGGTGTCCACGCCGGGACCGCGGTGGGCGAGCCCTCCACCCCGTCCAGCGCCACGAAGACGATCACGCAGTGCGTGCACAGCCGCTCGTGGGTGGACTCGCTGCCCTCGAGGCCGGGATCGCGCGCGGTCACGTCGACCGAGAAGTGCATGCTGCTGGTGCCGGTATAGACCAGCTTGGTGCGGACCGTGACCAGGTCGCTGGTGCGGATGGGCGCTACGAAGCGGATGCCGCCGACCGCCACGGTCACGCTGTAGCGCCCACTCCAGCCGACCGCCGCGGCATAACCGGCCTGGTCGATCCACTTCATCACCACGCCGCCGTGGACCTTGCCACCGTAGTTGACGTCGGTGGGCTCGGCAAGGAAGCGAAGCACGAGCTCGCGCTGCTCACCGCTCATGCGGCGGGCTCTGGGTGCATGGACAGGCGGGACGGGTTGGCGGGCATGCTGGCTCCAGCGGGGGTTCAGGCGGGCATTGTGGGTGGGCGGGCGTGGTTGCAGGGTCAACTGGCAACGGCGATCCTGCGCCTTCGACACCACCGGGGGCGCGGCATGCGGCAGGGAATGAGGTCCACCGTCGGCGTGCTGGCCGGCGTCGTCATCGCCTGGCTGGCCATCGTGCTCTCGCAGATGCTCAGCGCGGCGCTGCATCCACCGCCGCCGGGCACCGACCTGGCCGACCCGGCGGCACTGGCCGCTTTCATCAATGCCGCACCGCCGGTGGCGATGGCCTGCGTGCTCGCCGGTTATGCCGTGGCGGCCCTGTCGGGCGGCTGGGTCGCGGCGCGCATCGCACGGGCGCATCCAAGCACCGCGGCGATGGTCGTCGGGGCGATGGTCCTGCTGGGCGTGATCCTCAACTACGCGATGATCCCGCACCCCGCGTGGATGCTCGTCGGCGGCCTGCTGCTGCCGCTGCCGATGGCCTGGCTGGGCGCGCGACTGGCCACCCGCCGCCAGGCACCGGCGGCCTGAAGCACTGCCACCGCACGCCGCGCGGCTGGGCAGGCCGCGCTGCAGATGGCACCCTTGTTGCCCGCGCGCACCGGATGCGCGAGACCCCTGCGACCCTCACGATGCCCGACGCCCGCCGCCTACCGTTGCATGCGCTGCTTGCGCTGCTGCTTCCCCTCCCGCTGGGCGCGCAGCCCGTGCTCCCGCAAACCCGGGCGTACGAGGTGCCCGACAGCTGGCGCCGTCCGGTCCAGCCGTTCCAGATCGCCGAGCGCACCTGGTATATCGGCACCGAGGGGCTGTCGGCCCTGGTGGTGCGGACCCGCGCCGGCGCGGTGGTGATCGATGGCGGAATGCCGCAGGCCGCGCCGATGCTGCTGGCCAATTTGCAAGCGCTGGGCATCGCCCCGGCCGACGTCACGCTGATCCTGCACAGCCACGCCCACGCCGACCACGCCGGCCCGCTGGCGGCGCTGCGGCGTGCGACGGGCGCCACCTTGGTCAGCAACGCCGAGTCCGCCGCCCTGCTCGCCCGCGGCGGCAGCGACGACATCCACTATGGCGACGCAATCCTGTTCCCCCCGGTCCTGGCCGACCGGCTGGTGCAGGACGGGGAAACGGTCGAACTGGGGGGCGTCTCCTTCACCGCGCATTTCACCCCCGCGCACACGCCGGGCTCGCTCAGCTGGACATGGACGGACAGCCGCGATGGCACGCCGGTCTCGATCGCCTACGTCGACAGCCTCAGCGCGCCGGACTACCGGCTGGTCGACAACCCGCGCCATCCGCGGATCGTGGAGGACTACCGCCGCGGATTCGCACGGGTGCGCGCCCTGCCCTGCGACGTCCTGATCGCGCCCCACCCCGGCGGCGTTGGCTGGACGCCGGCCGATGCGGCGAACCCGAACCCCGACCCGATGACCTGCGCAGCCTATGCCGACAAGGCCGAAGCGGCGTTCGACACCGCCCTGGAAACGCAGCGGCGGGCGCGCGACTGATGCCTTACACCCCGATCGTCGCGACCCTGGGATTCGTGCTGTCGCCCGATCGCAGGCAGGTGCTGATGGTCCACCGCAACGCGCGCCCGGACGACCACCAGCTGGGCAAGTACAACGGCCTGGGCGGCAAGATCGAACCCGACGAGGACGTGCTCGCCGGCATGCGCCGCGAGATCCTTGAAGAGGCCGGCATCGACTGTGATGCGCTGGTGCTGCGCGGCACCGTCAGCTGGCCGGGCTTCGGCAAGCACGGCGAGGACTGGCTGGGTTTCATCTTCGTGGTGACGCACTATTCCGGCACGCCGTTCGAGCGCAACCCCGAGGGCACGCTGGAATGGGTGCCGCTCGACCGGCTCGACAGCCTCCCCATGTGGGAGGGCGACCGCCACTTCCTGCCGATGGTGTTCGACGACGACCCGCGCCCGTTCCACGGCGTGATGCCCTACCGCGACGGGCGCATGGTGAGCTGGCGGTACTCGCGCGCCTAGGACTCGTGCGTCAGGAGTAATGGGCAGCTCTGCGCTCAAGGCCTCCTACCGGCCGTGGGCAAAGAAGAAACCAGTTCTTGGTACAGCGCGTGCGCGCATCCCGCAACGGCGAAAGAACGAGTCAGCCGGATGGGGCTTGACCGGCGGCAAGCGTTGCCCAGGAGGTCATTAGCGCCCATGACGCGCCGTCGCATCCAGGTCTCCGTCGGGCCGACCATCCCGCGCGCTCCCGGAGCCAACGCCATGAGCCCAAATGCGAGTTCGCCAACAGCAACGCGGCAAGTCCTTCATCCCGGCGCTGGGCTCGAATTGCCGAATTATGTGACAGCAAGATCCACAGCTTCCTAACCGTACGCGCCAACGCCAAGGGCGTGGAGGTCAAGCGGATAGTCAGCCCAACTGCTCCAGCACGATAGAGCTGAGCGGAGCGGCACCCGCGAAATGCGGAACGCCGAGCTAAGCAAAAAAACTCCGCCCGCAAGGGCGGGACTTCGCTATTCGCGGGCGATGGGTATAGCTGCGATCAACCCATCCTGCGGGCCCTGCACATCCCAAATCATCCCAGCCCATTATCAGTTTCAATACCTGTGAGTCGCGACGTTAAAAGTTCAGCCGCCGCTTTAAAAATAAAGCACCACGCGGCTATAAGGGAAGCTCCTGATCGTCGAATAAAATCAAAGTCAAATAAGCTTTCAGTCGCAGCCAATATTGCAATGACTGACAGAAACGCACATAAAGTAGTGGCCAATACTGCAGCCTTGGCTGAAATTATCCAAGCTCGCCGACGCGCAAACAAATGTCGCGCAAAGGAATCAGCCAAGAGCAGCACAAATAGCGCCGTTAGCGGCAAGCCACGGGCTTCTTCGGAGCCCGCGGCTTGAGTTGCCACTGCAACAAATATCCAGCAGCACCCAAGGAAGGCGGCCACATACAGAAAAGAAAACATTTGACGCCTTCTCATTGCTTACCACCGCACGCCTCTTTGCAAGCGGCCAAGTCAAGCCTCAACTGTGCAAGAGCACCTATCGGACCCAGAGCTTTCGAAACAATCCGAGTTGTCGCCGCCCCTGAAGTGGCGGCATTGAGCCGGTTGATCCTCCCGCGTCTGAGGCTATCTGAAATTCCAGACTCGCCCACTCGCGCTCGTTGATTCTCAATATAGTTGTCGTAACGCGCAACACCCAACTGCCCCACAAGGTGCCCAATGACTGAAATGCCAGTTCCTGTGTTGTGCTGACCGAACTCTACGTCCATCTTCCCGTCATCTATCACTAATCCAACGCCTGCCATATCTGCTGCGAACGATATGGCCGCGCCTGGAAGGGTGGCATTTATGCCCGCATTCAAATATGCCGTGGCTTCACAGTCAGTCATCAGTCCTAACGAATCCGTGTAATTAACCGGATTCCCTCGGACATAGGCATAGGTGTTCAACCCCCCCGCCAACCCGATCGGATCCGACTGCAGGTACCGCCCGATGCTTGCATCGTAGTCCCGGAACCCGTTCTGCCAATTGCCGGTCTCCGCATCGAAGTATTGGCCCGGGAAGCCCAGGTTGAGTCCGCCGATCTGGTCCAGCGTCACCTTCCGGTCGAAGGCGTAGTTGCTGGCCCGTCACACCGCCGCCTTGCTGGCGTTGGTCACCAGTTCCGGTCGGCCCAGTTGGTCCCCGTGCACGTAGTACAGCTGCCCGCCGCGGACCAGACCCACCAGCTCCCCGCCCAGCCGCAGGTAGTGCTTCCAGCCGCTGCCGCTCCAGTTGTACTCCACGTCCAGCAACCCGCTGGGTCCGTACACGAAGCCGGTCGCCGTACCCGGTGCTGCCGGAGTCTTGTAGGTGCGCTGGCCCAGGGCGTTGACCCAGTAGCTGGTCGTCACCCCGCCCTTGACCGCCTGCACCAGCCGGTTGTGGGCGTCGTAGGTGTAGCTGGCGCCGGCGCCAGCGGTCACGTTGCCGTTGGCGCTGAGGGTGAAGCTCTTGGGCCGCGGACCGCTGAGAGAGAGCAACCGGTTGCTGGTCGCGGAGGTGTTGTAGGTGTCTGTCGCCCCGCCCCAGGTGTGGCTGGTGCGGTTGCCGGTTTTGTCCCAGGCAAAGGCCTGGTTGGCGTTGCTGGCTGTCACACCCGTAAGCCGACTCGCGGCGTCGTAGCTGAAGCCCTGGGTGAGCGCGCTGCTGGCGCCATTGGTCAGCTTCGTCACCGCGTTGTTGGCGTTGTAGGTGAAGCCCAGGTTCTGGACGGAAGTGCTGCCATTCTTGCTGAGAATGCCGGTCAGCCGACCGTCCATGTCCCGGGGCATCAGGCGGGTCATTCCGTTGCCGTACGTCCAGTTGGCGGCTGGCCCGAAGGGCTGGTACTGGATGCCCGTCAGCACGTTTCGCGTGCTGCCGTTGATGGTCACGGTCATCGCCTTGACGCGGCCGTAGGAATAGCCATACCCGACGCTGACGCCGCCCGGATAATTGATCCCCGTCATTCGCCCCATGCCGTCATAGGCATAGGCCTGGCCAAAGGCAATGCCGCTGGAGCCGATGCGCTGCGTTTGTGCCAGCAGCAGACCTTCCGGGGAGTAGCTGTAATCAAGCTGCCCTTTTGGGTCCCACACGCCGCACAGGCGCCCCATTCCATTGGTGCACGAGTCGTAAGTGAACCGGTGCTCCTGCCCGCCGGCCAGCCTGGACACCAGGCGGTCCCGACTGTCGTAGGCATAGGTGGTGGCGGTACCGTCATTCCGGGTTTGCCGTGTCAACCGGCCTCCGGCGTCGTACTCGAACCGCGTAGTACCCGTGTCCTGGCTGTACTGGGCCCAGAGCTGTCCAAAACCGTCGTATACGTAGCTGGTGACTACGCCGCGCGCGTCCTTGACGCGAGTAAGACGATCACCCATGTCGTAACTGAACTCGGAGACGGCATTGAGCGGACCAACGGACTTGACCAGCCGGCCCAGTGCGTCGTGGCTGAAGCTCGTAACCCGACTGAGGGAATCGGTGACGGCTGTGACGTTTCCGTTGTGGTCGTAAACATAACGAACGTTCTGTCCGTTGTTGCCTACGCGCGCGCGCACTTGGCCGAGTTCGTCGTACAGCGTACTGTCCGAGCGTTTTTGTACCGGGCCAGTCACTTGCTCGGGGTAATAGTCGGGCTCGTTGCAATCGCTGGGCGGCGCACCGACCGGCTGCAGACAGCGAAAGCGCAATACGGTGTAGGTCTCGACCGCATAGTCGGTGACAAGTGTCGGGTCGCCCTTCAGTGAGTAGCCGAAACGGCGCTGCTCCTGTGTGCCGCCGCCCGCGAGGAGGCCGTTGGAGTCAATGGAAACGCTGTAGAGCAGGTCGCGATCGTTGGCGAAATAAGCGAGGTCCGTCGCCACCCCGTCCGGTGTGGTGACTTTGACCAGTCGGCCATCCCCGTCGTAGGCGTAGTTCGTGTCCTGGGCGGCCCCGCCGAGGTAGGTGCGAACCCGGGTCAGGCGCCCCCGGGCATCCCGGGTGTAATCGATCCGGGCGCCGTTGGCATTGGTAACCCGGCCCGGTCGCCCAAGTGCGTTGTGGAGGCTGTAAGTCAGGTCCGTTCCGTCCCCGCTCCAGACGGACGAGAGATTTCCCATTGCGTCATAGCGGACTACCGAGTTGTCGCCGGTGCCCGGAAGCGGACCGTCCACGCTGACGCTGGCCAGCATGCCGACCGACCCCATATTGCCGCTGATAGGGGCGTGGTAGTTGTAGCTCAGCCACGTCGAGCGGGTCTGGTTCGGTACTCCATGGGCGGAGAGATTGGTCAGCCGGATGCGGCTGAGTCGATTGAGGGCGTCATAGTCGAACGTCTTGCGCCAGAGTCCAACGACGGTTTCCGTCATGACACGATTGCTACTGTCCCAGGTGAACTGGGTGGTGCGCGGCGACGGCGTGCCATACGCCTCGACCCGCTCCAGCAACTGCCCCTTGGCGTTGTACGTGTACAAGGTATCGTTGCCATTGAAGTCCGACTTCAGGCGCGGATACCCGTAGGAGTCGTAAACCGTCTCCGCATAGGTGGACCCGGGGCAGTACGTGCTGGGGTGGCCCGTGACGGTGCGTGGTTTCCCGCCCTGGAATGTGTACGTGGTCTTCTTGCCGAGGGGATTGGTTTCAACGACGGTGAGAAGGCCGTTCGAGCCGGGCGTGTAGCTGAAGGAGTACTTGCTGACCCCATTGTGCTCGGTGCTGGTGGCGTAGCCCCTGCTGTCGTAGGTGAACTTCGAATAGCGGGCACCGTTCACCGACTTGCCGGTCAGTGCGCCGGGGCGGGTGGAAATTTCGTAGTGGTAGGTGATCGTCGTTGCCGGCGAGCCGGGCATGGACATCGATGCCAAGCGGTGCAGTCCAGCGCCGAACTGGTTGGCGTGGTAGGCATAGCCGTAGTAGTTGCCGGCGGGATCACGCACCGAAGTCAGGCGTCCGCTGCTCCAGACGAACTCGATATATCGACCCGAGGTGTGGGTAACGCGCGTTGGATACGTTCCGCTGTAAGAGAACGCCCAGCCGACACCCTGCGCATTGCTCACGTCCGTGACGTAGCCTGCCGGCGAGTACCGCTCGGTCCCGTTGGTCTCGGAGTGGAGAAGGAAGCTGCCATCGGCCTGCTTCACGATGCGGGCAATCGGGCTGGCCTTGGCTTCATAAAACACGCCATCGGTCGCGTTCCTGACGAACTTGATTGTCCGGCCATCCGGGCGCCAAGCGTAGATCACGGTATTTGCAGCGATGCCGCAGCTGCCACCCCCCGGCCGCGGATAGCAACTATCGATGGCTGTCGTGCCGAACGTAATCCTGTAGTCGAAGTTGCTGACCCAGTGCTTGCCGAAGAGCCCAGCGCCCTGCCAGTAGTGGTTGTAGACACGCTGCAGGCTGAGGCCCATTTCGCCAGCGCTGGCGAAATCCAGTTCGGGCTCAATCTTGTTGCCGGTCGCAGGGATGATCGGATTTCCCCTGCAACTGCGGTTGGGATCCGGATCAACGTCGTCGACCAGCACTGAACTCGTCGGGACGGTGTCATCCTTGTCATTAGGACGAACACCACGAACAATGACCGGATCCAGTGTCGTTGCGCCACCGCCCCCCGAAAAACTGAGGGATACCGAGCTTCCGCCCAGTCCTGCACCGTCGGCGTGCACCGGGACGCGTTCCAGGTCATGGATCTCCTCTGCTCGCGATTGACCGGCCGGCGCAATGGCAGCCGCAAGGAAAATTCCAGTTACAAGTGGCCAGCTGAGCGCGGCCCCGCGTACGCTCCATCCATTACGGGTGTTGCGATCCATCCTTGGCTCCCTAATAGGCCACGTGTGCGTGGCAGCCGTCGTCCCTAGCGTTTCGGCGCAATTTTTCCGGATGCTCCATCGCACATCCGGGGCTGTCAAGACCTTTTACGGGTTAGGGCTACACCTTCATGAAACGGAGGCGCCGGAATTAATCCCCCATACCCCGCCCCCCTGGGACGGGGTGCCCGGGGAGGCCTAGCCGGCGCGTTCGGGCGATCCACCCTCGTCCGGCGCCAATCCGACATTGCTGGAGGCGGCGTTGTAGGTCGCCTCGTCCAGCAGGCCCGTTTCGCGCGCGACCAGCACCGGCACCAGCATCTGGCCGGTGACGTTGGTCATGGTGCGCATCATGTCGAGCACGCGGTCGATGGCGACCAGGTAGCCGATGCCTTCCAACGGCAGCCCCGCCGCGCTCAGCACCAGCGTGACCATGACGATGGCGGTGCCGGGCACGCCCGCGGTGCCGAAGCTGCCGAGCACCGAGGCCAGCAGGATGATCAGGTACTGCGTCGGCTCCAGCTGCAGGCCGAAGTACTGGGCGACGAAGATCGAGGTCAGCGCCGGGAAGATTGCTCCGCAGCCGTCCATCTTGATGCTGGCCCCCAGCGGCACCGCGAACGCCGCGTAGTCCCTGTCCACGCCCAGGTTGTGGGTGACCGCACGCATCGCCACCGGCAGGGAGGCGAAGCTGGAGGAGCTGACGAAGGCCACCTGCATGCCGGGCGCGGCGCCGCGGAAGAATTTGAGCGGGTTGAGCCCGTGTGCGGCCAGCAGCCCGCCGTAGACCACGACGATGTGCAACGCGCACGCCAGGTACAGCGCGAAGACGAACGTGCCCAGCGGCAACAGGCGCTCGAACCCGTAGCTGCCCACCAGCGCGGCGATCAGGCCGAACGTGCCCAGGGGGGTGAACTCGAGCACGAAGCGGGTGACCTGGATCATCACCTCGCTGGCCTCGCCGGCCAGCCTGCGCAGCCCGGCGGTCTTCTCGCCCAGCTTGACCAGCGCGAAACCGACCAGCCCGGCGAAGACGATGACCTGCAGGATCTTTCCGTCCGCCAGCGCCTTGAACGGGTTGCCCGGCACGATGTCCAGCAGCACCTGCACCGGCGACGGGATTTCGCGCACCGTGTAGTCCGGTGCCATCGCCAGCCCGCCCAGCCCGAGGCCCGGCTGCAGCCACCAGCCCACGCCCAGCCCCACCGCCACGGCCAGCGCGGCGGTGGCGGCGAACCACAGGAAGGTGCGTCCGCCGAGGGCGGCCACCGACTTCTGCCCGTGCAGCGAGGCCACCGCGTTGATCACCGCGAACAACACCAGCGGCACCGCGATCATCTTGATCAGGGTGACGTACACCGTGCCCAGCGGCCCGAACCAGGTCTCTGCGGCCGGCCCCATCAACCAGCCCGCCAGCGCGCCCAGCACGAAACCGGCCAGCACACGCTGCCAGAAGGGAATGCGGAACCATGCCGAAACCAGGGTCATTGCCTGTGCCTCTCCCGACCGATGCGCCCGGGCGGATGTTGGGTGACCGCGCACAGTAGCGAACCGCGGCGCGCGCGGCGACGCCACCGGCGGGACGGTGGCGTCCCACGGCGGAAACAATGGGCCGGCATAATCGCGGGCTGTTTCCAACCCGGTGCATCCGATGCCGCGACCGTGTAGCGCCTGCGTTGCCGTTGCCCTTGCCCTGACGCTGGTCACCGCGTGCGCCACGGCGCCATACGTGCCACGCCAGGCCGCGAGTGCACCGGCATGGAATGTCGACGTACCTGCGATCCAGCGACCGGAAGGCGAGACCGCCGCGTGGTGGTTCCGTGCAGGCGCGGCGCAGGCCGCCGAGCGCGGCGCAATGGAGGGGCGGGCACGCAACGTGATCCTGTTCGTCGGCGACGGCATGAGCCTGACCACCGTCACCGCCGCGCGCATCCACCAGGGCCAGCGCAACGGCGGGAGCGGCGAGGAAAACCAGCTCGCCTGGGACCGGTTCCCGGCCACCGCGTTCGCCAAGACCTACAACACCGACAAGCAGACCCCGGATTCCGCCGGGACGATCACCGCCATGGTCACCGGCGTCAAGACGCGCGCGGGCGTGGTCAACATCGGCCCGGCGCCGTCCAAGGGCGATTGCGCCGGGGCGCTGCAGGCCCCGCTGCTGTCGCTGTGGGAGGTGGCCGCGGCAACCGGCATGGCCACCGGCGTGGTCAGCACCGCGCGGCTGACCCATGCCACGCCGGCGGCCACCTTCACCCGCAGCGCCAGCCGCGACTGGGAGGACGACAGCCAGTTGTCGGCCGCCGGGCGCGATCAGGGCTGCATCGACATCGCCCGGCAATTCGTCGAGTTGCCGGCGGGCCGCGCCCCACGGGTGCTGCTGGGAGGCGGGCGCGCGCACTTCATGCCCTCGACCCGCCCAGACCCGGAGTACCCCGACACCCGGCCGGGCCTGCGCCGCGACGGCCGCGACCTGATCGCCGAATGGCAACAGCGCAATCCCGGCGGCACCTTCGCCTGGAATGCCGACCAGCTGGCATCCGCGCCGCTGGATGCTCCCGTCCTGGGCCTGTTCGAACCCGGGCACATGCAGTTCGAGCACGACCGCGCGGGCGACGCCGGTGGCGAACCGTCGCTCGCCCAGCTCACGCGCGAGGCCATCAACCGGCTGCGGGGGAGCGAGGCGGGGTTCGTGCTGCTGGTAGAAGCCGGCCGCATCGACCACGCCCACCACTACGGCAATGCCATCCGCGCGCTGGACGACACCGTGGCGTTGAGCGATGCCGTGCAGGCCGCCATCGACGCCACCTCGCAGGACGACACGCTGATCGTGGTGACCGCCGACCACGGGCACACGCTGACCTTCGGCGGGTATCCGCGTCGCGGCAATCCGATCCTCGGCAAGGTGGAGCACTCGCGGAGCGACGGCGGCCACGTGCTGGCGCGCGACGGACTGGGGCTGCCCTACACCACGCTCGGCTACGCCAACGGCCCCGGGTACCGCGGCTTCAACAAGGCCCAGCCGCCCGAGCCGATCACCTTCTATTCGGCCAAGGACGGTTTCGAACCCCGCAAGGGCCGGCCGGACCTGACCGACGTGGATACCGGCGACACGTACTTCCAGCAGGAGGCGACGGTCCCGCTGGAGGACGAGACCCACGGCGGCGACGACGTCGGCATCTGGGCGCGCGGCCCCGGCAGCGAAGCGGTGCGTGGCACGGTCGAGCAGAACGCGGTTTTCCATTTCATGCTGCAGGCCACGCCCCGGCTGCGCCAGGCGCTGTGCGCGCGCGGCCTGTGCAATGCACGGGGCGTCCCGGTCGAACTGCCGGACCCCGCCGCCTTCGCGCCCTGAGGGCGCGAGCGGATCGGCAAGGCAAGCCAGCGAAGTAGAGCCGGGTAAGCGCAGCGCACCCGGGTCCGCGAACTTCCCGGCGTTCCGTGCCTCGCGCGCAGGTGCGGCTCCTGCCGCGATCCGGATCACGAGGCCGGTGTGGGAGCGCGGTGGGTCGCGATCGGCGGCGCACCGGATACTGGATGGGGCCTGGCCTATCGCGACTTACGTCGCTCCTACAAGGGCGTGCGGCTAAGGCCGCTGCCGGGCCGATTGACGGTGCGCGCCGCGTCAGAACGGCTTGGCCAGCACCAGCCAGATGACCGCAACCATCAGCAACACCGGCAGTTCGTTGAACCAGCGCAGCGCGCGCGAAGATGGCAACGTCTTCGTTCCCGCCGCCACGCCCTTGAGCCAGCGGCCGGCGACGATGTAGTACGCCAGCATCAGCGCGACCAGTGCCAGCTTGGCGTGCAGCCAGCCGCCGGCCATGCCGAAGTGCATCCACAGCGCCAGCCCCGGCAGCAGTGCGAGGGCGAACATGGCATGCCCGAACCCGTACAGCCGCCGCCCCATCAGCAGCAGCCGCTCGCGCACCGGCGCGACGTCCCCCGCCTCGGCCAGGTTCACCAGCAGGCGCGGCAGGTAGAACACCGCCGCCATCCAGGCGATGACGAACACCAGGTGGGCGGTCTTGGTCCAGATGTAGGCATTCATGCGGCGGTCCCGGAATTTGGCGTCGATGCGACGCGCTAGGATGCCACGCCCCCGTAATCCGGCCCTCCATGACCAAGCACTACGACCATGCCTATTTCGAGCGCTGGTACCGCGACCCGGCGCTGAAGTCGGCGGCCATCGGCGGCGCCGCACGGCTGGCGCGCAAGGTCGCGCTGGCGGTGGCGACCGCCGAGTACCACCTGGAACGTCCGATCCGCAGCGTGCTCGACATCGGTTGCGGCGAAGGCGCGTGGCGCGCGCCACTGCGCAGGCTGCGTCCGCGCGTGGCCTACCTGGGCTTCGACAGCAGCCACTACGCGGTGGAACGCTTCGGTGCGCGGCGAAACGTGCACCAGGCCGCGTTCGGCGACTTCGCAATGCTGCGCCCGTGCGCGCCCGTCGACCTGCTGGTGTGCAGCGACGTGCTGCACTACCTGGATGCGCGCGAGTTCGACCGCGGACTGCCCGGCGTGGCCGAGCTGTGCGGCGGCGTGGCGTTCCTGGAGACCTTCACCCGCGAAGACGGCATCGACGGCGACACCCACGGCTTCAAGCGCCGGCCGGCACGGTTCTACCGCGAGCGCTTCGCGGCCGCCGGTTTCGTGGCGCTGGGTTCGCACCTGTGGCTGTCGCCGGCGCTGCGGGGCGATGCGGTGGCGTTGGAGGTGCCGGGAACGTGAGGCCATGCCGTGGTCGCGACCGCACCTGTAGGAGCGACGTAAGTCGCGATCCGTCACACCGGATGCTGCAAATCGCGACTTACGTCGCTCCTACACGGCTGTTCCAAGCGCACGGTGCCCCGCGGGTTCATCTCCCCACTGCCCTCGTACGGTATGCTGCAACGCAGCATGGCGCTATGCGCCGCCCACTAGACCCCGGTGACCCGTAATGCTGCTCTACCAGATGCACGAGCTTGGCCGCGCATGGATGGCGCCGATGACCTACTGGGCCGACGCCGGTTCCAAGATGTTCGGCGCGCCCGGCAGCTGGCTGTCCACGATCCCCGGCGCCACCCGCATGGCGGCGGGATACGAGCTGCTGTACCGGGTCGGCAAGGACTACGAAAAGCCACAGTTCGACCTCCATTCACTGGAGCACGAGGGCCGCACCTACCCGGTGATCGAACGCGAGATGCTGCGCAAGCCGTTCTGCCGGCTGTTGCGCTTCAAGCGCTATGCCGACGACGCCGGCCACATCGCCGAGCTCAAGGACGACCCGCCGGTACTGGTGGTCGCGCCGCTGTCGGGCCACCACGCCACCCTGCTGCGGGACACCGTGCGCACGCTGCTGCGCGACCACAAGGTCTACGTCACCGACTGGATCGACGCGCGGATGGTGCCGTCCAGCGAAGGCGGGTTCACCCTCGATGACTACGTGGCCTACATCGAGGAGTTCATCCGCACCATCGGCGCGGAAGACCTGCACGTGATCAGCGTCTGCCAGCCGACCGTACCGGTGCTGGCCGCCGTCTCGCTGATGGCCGCTCGCGGGGAAACCACGCCGCGCTCGCTGGTGATGATGGGCGGGCCGATCGACACCCGCGAGAGCCCCACCCAGGTCAACGACCTGGCCGTGCACCGGCCCTTGTGGTGGTTCGAGAACAACGTGATCCACCAGGTGCCGGCGAACTACCCCGGCCGCGGGCGCCGCGTCTACCCGGGCTTCCTGCAGCACGGCGGCTTCATGGCGATGAACCCCGAGCGCCACGCGCAATCGCACTGGGACTTCTACCAGCACCTGGTCGCGGGCGACCTTGAAGACGCCGAGTCGCACCGCCGTTTCTACGACGAGTACAACGCCGTGCTGGACATGCCGGCCGACTACTACCTGGACACGATCCGCGTGGTGTTCCAGCAGCACCTGCTGCCGCGGGGCGAATGGCAGGTGTCGGGCGAGACGGTGGACCCGTCAAGGATCACCGGCACCGCGCTGCTGACCATCGAAGGGGAACTGGACGACATCTCCGGACAGGGCCAGACGCGCGCCGCGCACCGGTTGTGCACCGGCATTCCCGCCGAGGACCAGCAGCACCTGGAGGTCGAAGGCGCCGGCCACTACGGCATCTTCAGCGGCCGCCGCTGGCGCACCCAGGTCTACCCGCAGGTGCGCGACTTCATCGCCCGGTACGCCGAGCCGGTGGCTGCGCCGCGGGCCAAGCCCGCGCGGCCCGCAAAGAAGACACGGAAAAAGTGAGGCCCCGTTGAAAGTGGGGGCGGGCATCCCGAGATCAGCGGTTCCGTCCTGACTGGAGCCGCCAATGAAGTGTCCCGCCTGTGATGTCGCGCTGTCGATGACCGACCGCCAGGGCATCGAGATCGACTACTGCCCCCAGTGCCGCGGCGTGTGGCTGGACCGCGGGGAGCTCGACAAGATCATCGAGCGCTCCTCGGCCGACCTGGCACCCGCCGCCGCCGCGCCCGCGCCGCCGCCGGTCCAACATGCCCCGCAGCACCCGCAGCAGCCCGGTTACCGGGGCGAGCGGGAGTACCAGGGCGAGCACAAGTACCGCAAGAAGAAGAGCCTGCTGGGGGACATCTTCGACTTCTGACCCCGGACCCCTTTATCCCGGGGCGGCCCTGACACAGGGGGCTCGCAGACCACAGCCGGACCCGTGAACCGGGCCGGCTGCCCGGGGACCGCGCGAGGCGGGCGCGCGCCGGCTTCGCGGTACACGGGCACGCACCCCGGACAAGCGCGGCCGGCTGCGCCAGAATCGGCCGACCCACTCCCCAGGAGCCCACGCCCGTGCCGACCACCCCGACCTTCGCCCGCCGCCCCCTCCTTCTGGTCCTGGGCCTGATGCTCGCCAGCACCGGCCCGACGCTGGCACAGGCGCCCGGACCGCAGCCGCAGCCGACGTCAAACCCGGTGCCGGCCCGCAGCATGGACGAGATCATCGCCGCCGCCACGCCGGGCGATTGGCGCACCCCCGCCCACGAGGACACGCTCTACCTGGAGCTTGAAAGCGGCCGCGTGGTGATCGAGCTGGCACCGGACTTCGCCCCGGAGCACGCCGCCAACATCCGCGCCCTGGCCCGTGGCCACTACTGGGACGGCCTGAGCATCAACCGTTCGCACGACAACTTCGTGGTGCAGTGGGGCGATCCCGCCGAGGAGGAGGCCGACCGCAAGCCGCTGGGCGAAGCGAAGGCGAAGCTGCCGGCCGAATTCGTGCGCCAGGCCGCGGGGCTCGACTTCCACCCGCTTCCCGACCCCGATGGCTGGGCGCCGCAGGTCGGTTTCGTCGACGGCTTCCCGGCGGCGCGCCATCCCGATGCGGGGACCGCCTGGCTGGCGCACTGCTACGGCATGGTCGGCGCCGGCCGCGACATGGCCGCCGACTCGAGCAACGGCACCGAGCTGTACGTGGTGACCGGCCAGTCGCCGCGCCAGCTGGACCGCAACATCACTTTGGTCGGCCGGGTCCTGCAGGGCATCGAGCGCCTGTCGGCCCTGCCGCGCGGCACCGGGCCGCTGGGCTTCTACGAGAGTGCGGAAGAGCGCACCCCGATCCGCGCCATCCGCTTGGCCTCCGAGGTGCCCGAGGCCGAGCGCAGCGCGCTGCAGGTGATGCGCACCGACACGGCGCTGTTCGACGAACTGGTGGAGGCTCGCCGCAACCGCCGCGACGCCTGGTACAAGACCCCGGCCGGCCATATCGACCTGTGCAACGTGCCGCTGCCGGTGCGGGCGGCACCCGATAGCGAAGCCACCGACGATTGAGTCCCCGGGCGCTGCGGCGCGAACCGGGTAGCACGCCCTGTCCCGGCACCCCGGCGAGGGCCGGAGCGATGGCGTTCTCCACCCCCGGCTTAGCCCGTGCGGTGTCCAGATGGAAAGCGACGTTCACCGCACGGGGGTGCCGGCCGGGACGGGGCCGGCGGTCGCGCTACGCGTCCCGTCGCCCCTCGTCGCTGCCCAGCGACTGGTGCTGGAACAGCGCCATGCGGATCACGCTGCGGTAGCGCCCGTCGCTGAAGTACTCGTCCACGAGCAGACCTTCGCGCTGGAACCCGGCTCGCTCGTAGATGCGGATCGCACGGGCGTTGTCGACGTCCACCAGCAGGTAGAGCTTGTAGAGGTTCAGGACCCGGAAGGCGTAGTTGATCGCCCGGCGCGTGGCGGCGGTGGCGAAGCCGCGGCCCTGGTGGCCGGGCGAGATCATGACCAGGAACTCGGCACGCCGGTGCAGGTGGTCGATCTCGACCAGCTCCACCAGCCCCACGCGCTCGCCATGGTCGTCCTCGACGATGAACCGGCGCTCGGACTGGTCGTGGATGTGCTTGCGGTACAGCTCCTCCAGCTCCACGAACGACTCGTACGGCTCCTCGAACCAGTAGCCCATGACGCTGCGGTTGTTGTTGAGCACGTGCACGAAGTGCAGGTCGCCGCGCTCCAGCGGGCGCAGGGTGACGCGTGCCGCGACCGGGGGGGCGTCCGTGCGTGCCGCGGGGGGCGTGGGGGTGTCTTCGGCATTGGTTTCCATGGCGCCAAGGTACCGCAGCAGCCGGCGGCAACGCACTGCCGTCACGTATTTTTAGCCTTGCGCTGCCTAGCCTGCAGGCCCCTCTCCACGACTGCCCAGGCCATGCCACAGATCCGCATCCGCATCACCGGCGACAACGACCAGGCACGCGCGATCGCCAACCTTCTCCACAGCATCGACGGGATCGAACACGTCGAGGAAGTGAGCGATCTCATGCCGCACATGGACGATCCCGATTCCAGCTCCGCCGGGTTGAGCGACCTCAATGGCGACGACACCCACGCACTGGAAATCGAAGCGCCCAACCGCTCCACCGCCAACAAGGTGCGCCAGGCGGTGGAAGCACTGGCGTTCGACCTCGGGGTGCTGGTGGAGTTCGAATCCGACGGCGACGAGGACTGACACCCGGTCGAAGTCGCGGGCCGGGGCTATGATGCCCGGGCCTCCCGTCCACCCGGACCGCGATGCCCGACGCCCCGCCCCCGCCGCGTGACCCGCCCCAGGTCGAGCCCTACGACAAGCCCGCCGGCGGCGCCGACGCAATCAGGAGCAGCTGGCAGGCGCTGCGCGGCCACCATGTGCTGCTCAAGGGTGCGCACACCCTGCTGTCGACCAACCAGCCGGCCGGCTTCGACTGCCCCGGCTGCGCGTGGCCGGACCGCAACGGCCACTCCTCCTTCGAGTTCTGCGAGAACGGGGTCAAGGCGGTCGCCAACGAGGCCACCTCCAGGCGCGTTGCCGCCGACTTCTTCGCCGCCCACCCGGTGGACGAGCTGGCGACGTGGGATGACCACGCGCTGGAAGCCCAGGGGCGGCTGACTCAACCGATGGCCTACGACGCCGGGACGGACCGTTACCTGCCCATCGGCTGGGACGCGGCGTTCGCGCGCATCGCCGCCGCGCTGAATGCCCTGGCCTCGCCCGACGAGGCGGTGTTCTATACCTCCGGCCGCACGTCCAACGAAGCGGCCTTCCTCTACCAGCTGTTCGTACGCGAGTTCGGCACCAACAACCTGCCTGACTGTTCCAACATGTGCCACGAGCCTTCGGGTATCGCCCTCGGCGAGCAGATCGGCAGCGGCAAGGGCTCGGTCACGCTGGAGGATTTCGAACACGCGGGCGCGATCTTCGTGTTCGGCCAGAACCCCGGCACCAACCACCCGCGCATGCTCACCGAGCTGCGCAGCGCCGCCCGCCGCGGCTGCCCGATCGTGGCCTTCAACCCGTTGCGCGAACGCGGCCTGGAGCGCTTCTCCGATCCCAAGGTGCCGTCGGAACTGCTGGGGGGAAGCACGCGCATCGCGTCGCACTACTTCCAGCCTCGCATCGGTGGCGACCTGGCGGTGGCGATGGGGATCGCCAAGGTCGTGGTGGAACGCGACGCGATCGACCCTGGCTTCATCGACACGCATACGACGGGCCATGAGGCCCTGGCCGCCTCCCTGCGCAGCGTCCGGTGGGCCGACCTGGAACGCGAGTCGGGGCTTTCCCGGGCGCAGCTGGAGGGCGCCGCACGGGTCTACATCGACAGTCCCGCGACCATCCTGTGCTGGGGCATGGGCATTACCCAGCACCGGCGCAGCGTCGCCACCATCCAGATGCTGATGAACCTGTTGCTGCTGCGCGGCAACATCGGGCGGCCCGGCGCGGGGCCGTGCCCGGTGCGCGGCCACTCCAACGTGCAGGGCGACCGCACGATGGGCATCCACGAGAAACCCGATCCCGTTTTGCTGGACCGGCTAGGCGAGGCGTTCGGGTTCACGCCTCCCCGCGCCGATGGGCTGGACACCATCGGCGCGATCGAAGCGATGCGCGACGGCCGCGCCACGGTGTTCTTCGCCATGGGCGGCAACTTCGCCGCGGCCACGCCCGACAGCGCGCAGACCCATGCCGCGCTGCGCCGCTGCGCGCTCACCGTACACGTGGCCACCAAGCTCAACCGCAGCCATCTGGTGCACGGTCGCGATGCGCTGATCCTGCCCTGTCTTGGGCGTACGGAGATCGACGTGCAGGCGGGCGGGCCGCAGGCGGTGACGGTGGAGGACTCGATGAGCATGGTGCACCTGTCGGCCGGGATGAACCCGCCGGCATCCGGCCATCTGCTGTCGGAGCCGGCCATCGTCGCCCGCCTTGCCGAGGCCACCCTGCCCCGCAGCCGCACACCGTGGCGCTGGCTGGTGGAGGATTACGACCGCATCCGCGAGCGGATCGCCCGGGTGGTGGACGGGTTCGAGGATTTCAACGCCCGCGTGCGCGTGCCGGGCGGCTTCCACCTGCGGCACCCGGCCCGCCACCTGGAGTTTCCCACCGCCTCGGGGCGGGCAGGCTTCTACGTCCACCCGCTGGTGGACGACTCGGCTCAAGCCGCCGGGGCCGGCGCCGGCGCCGGTACCAGGAAATGCGAGGCGAGGACCACTGCGCCGTTCAAGCTCACCACCCTGCGTTCGCACGACCAGTACAACACCACGGTCTATGGCCTGGACGACCGCTACCGCGGCGTGCATGGCGAGCGCCGGGTGTGCTTCGCCAACGCCGAGGACCTGGCCGCGCTAGGGATGGCGGACGGTGAACGCGTCGACATCACCTCGGTCTGGCACGACGGCGAGCGCACCGTGCGCGGCTTCCTGCTGGTGGCCTACGACATCCCGCGCGGCTGTCTGGCAAGCTACTTCCCGGAGACCAATCCGCTGGTGCCGCTCGACAGCCACGCCGAGCGCGCCCGCACTCCGACCTCGAAGTCCATCCCGGTGCGCCTGGCGCGCGCCGGCGCACCGGAACCCAGCGCGAGCCCCGCATGAGCGACGCCGACCCGACCGACGCCACCCCCGCCCCCGGACCTGCCACCGGCCGTCCCGACGAGCCCGGGCTGCGCCTGCTTCGGCTGCTGGCGGAGGAGGACGGCCAGTCGATCCACCGGGCGGCGCGGCGGCTGGAGATCGGCCTGAGTGAACTGCAGCGCCTGCTGTCGGCGCTGGGCAGCGACCCGCGCTTCGACGGCCTTGACCTGGTCACCACCAGTCGCGATGGCGAGCGCCTGACCCTGTGGCTGACCGAAAAGGGCAAGCGCTTGTGCGCGAACCGCTGAGCGAGGCCCTCTCCCAGGTCGAGCGCCTCCGCATCGACGGCGACGCCGACGCCCGCACCGACGCCGACACGGTCATCGCCGAGACCGCGGTCGCGCTGCTCTACAACGGCCATCCGCACGCGGTGATGATGGCCACGCCTGCGGACCTGCAGGACTTCGCACTCGGGTTCGCGCTGGGCGAAGGCATCGTGGCCGACCCCGGCGAGTTCAACCTGGTCGACACCGTGCGCCACGTCGATGGCATCGCCCTGCACGGCGCGATCCCGCAGGCGCGGTTCGACGCATTGGACACCCGGCGCCGCGGCATTGCCGGGCGCAGTGGCTGCGGGCTGTGCGGGGTGGAGTCGATCGAGGCGGCGATGCGGCCCCCGCCCCTGGTAGCCGCCACAACGCGTTTCGACCGCCGCGACGTGTCGCACGCGCTGGACCTGCTGTCCTCGCACCAGCCGCTCAACGACGCCAGCGGCGGCGTGCATGCGGCCGGCCTGTTCGATCCGCAAAGTGGCGTGCTGCTGGTGCGCGAGGACGTGGGCAGGCACAACGCAGTGGACAAGCTGGTAGGCGCACTGGCCCACGCCGGTCGAGACGCATCTGCGGGCTTCCTGGTCATCACCTCGCGCGCGTCGTACGAGATCGTGCACAAGGCCGCGACATCCGGCATCGGGCTGGTGGTGGCGATCTCGGCGCCCACCGACCTGGCCATCGCCACCGCCCGCTCCGCCGGACTGACCCTGGCCGCCTTCGCCCGCGGCGGAGCGCTCAACATCTACAGCCACCCGCACCGCGTGGACACCTGACCGCCCAGCGCCGCTCACGCGGCGCAACCGCGTCCATGCCGCGCCCCGTCGTGGCAGCTATCCTCGGCGATGCCCGCGCCGATCGGCTGCGCGACCTCTAGGAACCGACCCATGCGCCCCACCCCGCTTGCCGCTGTCCTGCTGGCTGCCACCCTGTCGCTGTCGGCGTGCCAGCCCCAGTCACCCCCACAGGCCGCCCCCGCCGCCACGCAACCGGATTCTCAATCCGATGCCAAGGCCGATGCCCGCTTCACCGAACTCGCGCAGCGCTGGCTGGACGGCTGGCTGGCGCTGAACCCGGTCGCGGCCACGCAGATCGGTGACCACCGCTTCGACGACGAGGTCGACGACCTCAGCGCCGCCGGCCGCCAGAACGCACTCGACTTCAGCAGGGCGATGCTGGCCGAGCTGGACGCCATCGACGTGGCCACGCTGTCGCGCGAGAACCAGGTCGACGCGGCCATCCTGCGCAACCAGCTGCGCGGCGAGATATGGAACGTGGAGACCCTGCAGTCGTGGGCATGGGACCCGCAGGCCTACACCGGCCTGGCCGGCGGCGCGATCTACAACCTGATGGCGCGCGAGTTCGCGCCAATGCCCGAACGCCTGCAGTCGGCGAGCGCGCGGATGGAAAAGATCCCGCAGGTCTTCGCGCAGATGCGCGAGAACCTGGACCCCGCGCGCGTGCCCAGGATCCATGCCGAGACGGTCGCCAAACAGAACGCGGGTGTACTCAGCCTGATAGACCAGTTGGTATTGCCCGCCGCCGACCAGTTGGCGGGCGCGGACCGCGAGCGCCTCGACGCCGCCGTCGCCACCCTGGGCGAGGCGGTGGCCGAGCACCAGGCGTGGCTGGACGGCACGCTTGTGCCCAATGCCAAGGGCGAGTTCCGCATCGGCCAGGCGCTGTACGACCAGAAGCTGAAGTTCTCGCTCAACGCCTCGCTGTCGCGCGATCAGATCAAGCAGCGCGCGACGGCGGAGATCGAGCGCGTGCGCGGGGAGATGTACGGCATCGCCCGCACCGTGCTGGCCGACCGCGAGGACGCACCTGGTCTGCCCGACTCGCCCAGCGACGAGCAGCAGCAGCGGGCGATCGAGGCCGCGCTCGAGCTGGCCTACGCCGACCGCCCCGCGCGCGGGGCCGTGGTGGAGCTGGCAACCGAGACCACCAAGGTCGCCACCGACTTCGTGCGCGAAAAGGACCTGGTCACCGTGCCCGACGACCCGGTGAAGATCATCCTGATGCCGGAATTCCAGCAGGGCGTGGCGGTGGCGTACTGCGACTCGCCCGGCCCGCTCGACAAGGGGCTGGACACGTTCTACGCGGTCTCGCCGATCCCGGACGACTGGACCGACGCGCAGGTCGAATCGTTCCTGCGCGAATACAACACCCGGATGATCCACCTGCTGTCGATCCACGAGGCGATGCCCGGCCACTACCTGGAAGGCGTGCACTCGGCCGACCACCCCTCCACGCTTCGCGCCGTGCTGCGCTCGGGGCCGTTCGCCGAGGGCTGGGCGGTGTACACCGAAGACGTGATGGCCGACGCCGGCTATTACGACGGCGACCCGTTGTTCCGGCTGGTGCAGCTCAAGTTCTACCTGCGCAGCGTGTCCAATGCGATCCTCGACCAGGGCATCCACGTCGACGACTGGACCCGCGAGCAGGCGATGGACCTGATGGTCAACCGGACCTTCCAGCAGGAGCGGGAGGCCGCGGGCAAGTGGGTGCGTGCGCAGCTGACCTCGGCGCAACTGCCGACCTACTTCGTCGGCGCGCAGGAGCACTTCGACATGCGCAAGGCCGTCGAGGCCCGCGACGGCGAGGCGTTCGACCTGAAGGCCTACCACGACAAGGTGCTGTCGTATGGCGCGCCTCCGGTTCGCTTCGTGCGCCAGCTGATGCTGGACGAACCGATCCGGTAGGCGACGCGCACGGGGCGTTGACACGCCGGCGCTACGCTGCAGCCGTCTGCATCCGGAGCGGCGCCATGGCCACGCCCAAGCGATACCCGACCACCCGGCCCGTCGCCGGGTTGAGGTCCGGAACGTCGTGCTGCCTGCGCCCTCGCGCGGCGGGCCACGTGGGCCCGGGCCGCGCGGGTCGAGCCTCTTGAACGCGCGCAAGGCCCCCGGCGCGGTACGCGTCGGCATAGGCGGGTGGACGTATGCGCCATGGCGCGGCGGCACCTTCTACCCCAAGGGGCTGGTGCAGCGGCGTGAGCTGGAGTACGCCAGCCGCCAGCTGACGGCGATCGAGATCAACGGCACCTACTACCGCGCCCAGTCGCGCCAGACGTACGCGCGATGGCGCGACGAGGTCCCGGACGGCTTCGTCTTCGCCGCCAAGGCGCCGATGCGGATCGTCAAGGCACGTGACCTTTCGAAGGTCGGCGGACAGGTGGAGGGGTTCATCGAAGGGATTGCCGAGCTGGGCGACCGCCTGGGACCGTTGCTGTGGCAGTTCGATGGTGGGCCGTCCCTGCAGCGGGATGTCTTCGCCGACTTCGTCGCCGCGCTGCCGACCGACGTGGACGGGCGTGCGTTACGCCATGTGCTGGACGTGCGTGACCCCGGTTTCGTCGATGACGCGTACGTCCAGCTCGCCCGCCGGCACGGCATTGCGATCGTCTGCACCGACTCGACGGAACATCCCAACCTGGCCGATGTGACTGCAGACTTCGTCTATGCGCGCCTGATGCGCTCGCGCGCCGCGATCGGCAAGGGCTACCCGGACGATGAGCTGGATGCCTGGGCCGGCCGTACCCGGACATGGGCGCAGGGTGGGATGCCGTCGGACCTGCCCGTGCTGGCGTCCCGGGCGCCGGAGCGACCGCGCGAGGTGTTCGTGTTCTTCATCGGCGCGGCCAAGCAGCGCAACCCCGCTGCCGCAGTGGCGCTGCAGGCCCGGCTGGACGCGGGCTGAGGCCATCGCACGGGCGCGGCTCCTGCAGGGGCGTGCAGGCCGGATCCCGGCTGAAGCGTTCCCGCCGAATGCGGTCGCTCAGCGCGGGGCGCGCTGGCTGATGGCCACGCTGCCCAGGATGATCGCGCCGGCGATGCCCATGGTCACGGTCAGTGGCTCGTCCAGCAGCCACCACGCCCATGCCACGCCGAACAGCGGCACCAGGTAGGTGACCGTCGCGGTGCGGCTGGGGCCGATGCGCTGGATCAACCGGTAGAGCATCACGTAGGCGATGCCGGTGCACAGCACCCCCAGCATCCCCGCCGACAACCAGGACTCCAGCGGAATCGGCTGCTGGGGCCATCGCGCGATGGCCACTGGCAGAACCAGCAAGGCCGATGTTCCCAGCGTTGCCGCGGCCACGCCCGCGGCCGGCAGGCCGGCGAGTTCGCGGCGTACCAGGTTGGCGCCCACGCCGTACATCAGTGAGGCGGTGCAGCCGGCCACCACCGCCCACCCGATGCTGGCGCCGGCCGAGCGACCGCTGGCCAGCACCACCACGCCGGCGAAGCCGGCCAGCAGCGCCACCGAACGGCGCGTCCCGATTTTCTCGCCGAAGAACAGGAACCCGACCAGCGCAGTGAACAGGACGGTCATCGCGTTGCTGATCGCGCCGACGCCGGCTGGCGCGCGTTGCGCCGCCCATGCGAACAGCAGGAACGGCACCACCGAATTGATCGCGCCGATCACCACCAGCTTGGGCCAGATGCGGGCAGGGAACGAGGCGCGCGACCGCCACAGGAAAGGCAGCAACACCACGGCGCCCAGGCCGAGACGCATCTCCACCAGCGGCGCGGGGCCGAAGTCGTCGGCCGCCACGCGCATGAACAGGAACGACGCGCCCCAGATGGCGCCGAGCAGGCCCAGCTCGACCGGCGTGCGCCAGGCTCCGGTGCCGCCCGTTTCGACCCCCGGGACCAGGGGAATTGCGGGCTGCGCGGTCTGCATCCGTTGCGGCTGCCGTGGGTGGGGGCGGCTATTGTCCTCGGTTGGCGGCGGCGCCTTCAAGCCATGGGCCCTGATAACTCGCGCGCCGCCGACAGGTGGGCCCGGCACACGCGGCGAGGAACGGAAGCGCGTGTCCTGGCGGCCGTGCGCGACGCAACGCGACCCGTCCATACGCCGCGCCGGTCTGCCAAACTTTCCCCATGCCGATGACCCCCACCCGCAAGGCCTACCTCCAGATCCACTTCTGCGTGCTGCTGTGGGGCTTCACCGCGATCATCGGCAAGGTGATCACGATGCCGGCACTGCCGCTGGTGTGGTGGCGCATGGGCCTGGTGGTGCTGGCACTGGCGCTGGTGCCGCGGGTATGGCGCAGCCTGCACGCAATGCCACCCCGCCTGGTGGCCGCCTATGCCGGCATCGGCGTGCTGGTGGCGCTGCACTGGCTGACCTTCTACGGCGCGATCAAGCTGGCCAACGCATCGGTGGCTGCAACCTGCATTGCACTGGCGACGGTGTTCACCGCGCTGGTCGAACCCAAGCTTGCGCGGCGGCCGTTCTCACCCCGCGACCTGGCGCTCGGCATCGCGGTGCTGCCGGGCGTGGCACTGGTCGTTGGTGGCGTGCCCGACAGCATGCGCATCGGCGTGGTGGTCGGCGCCCTGTCGGCGTTGTTCGTGGCGCTGTTCGGCTCGCTCAACAAACGGCTGGTGGACAGCGTGGGCGACCGCGCCGATCCGCTGGCCATCACCGGGATCGAACTGGGTGCAGGCACGCTGGCATTGACCGCTTTGGCGCCGTTGATGCCGCTCGTGTTCCCCGCCTTCGCCGGCCCGCTGCTGATCGTGCCGGGCGCCCGGGACCTGGGCCTGCTGCTGGTGCTGGCGCTGGGTTGCACGCTGTTGCCGTTCGCCCTGTCGCTGGTTGCGCTGCGCCACATGAGCGCGTTCTCCGCGCAGCTCGCGGTCAACCTGGAGCCGGTCTACGCCATCGTGCTGGCGATCCTGCTGCTGGGCGAACAGCACGAATTGACCCCGATGTTCTACCTCGGGGTGGTCGTCATCCTGGCGGCCGTCATCGTGCACCCGTTGCTGGGCCGGCCTGCGCGCGTCCAACCGGAAATGCTGGGCACCTCTGAGGCCAAGGGCGCCGTCGACTGACTGCGTACATTCCCCGCTCCAGCCCTACCCGAGCGCATCGGTCCAATCCGCGCCGCCCCGCGGGCCACGCCACTGGGCCTTTGGTCACCGCCTGCACGACGCGAGCGCGCCCGCCCGCGTGCTAGAGCGGGTTGACCCGGAAACGCTTGCCCTTGATCCGCCCCTCGCGCAGCCGGGCAACGGCATGCGCGGCCTGCCTGCGGGCCACCGCGACATAGGACCGGGTGGCAAACACGTCGATCTTGCCGATCATGTCGGCCTTCAGGCCGGCATCGCCGGTCAGCGCACCCACGATGTCGCCCGGTCGCAGTTTGTCGGTACGGCCCGCATCGATGCGCAGCGTGGCCATGGCCGCAGGTGGCACGTCACCGGGCTTGCCGGAGATGGGCTGCACCCGTTCCCACCGGGCCCGCGATCCCATGCGTGCCTCCACCGCCGCCACCCGCGTGCCCTCGCGCGGATCGACCAGGGTGAAGGCTCGACCGCCCTTGCCCGCGCGCCCGGTGCGACCGATGCGGTGCACGTAGGTGTCGGCATCGCTGGGCACGTCGAAGTTGACCACCATCGCCAGGTCCTCCACGTCCAGCCCGCGCGCGGCCACGTCGCTGGCCACCAGCACGCTGCAACTGCGGTTGGCAAAGCGCACGAGCACCTCGTCGCGGTCGCGCTGTTCCATGTCGCCATGCAGCGCGAGCGCACTGAACCCGTAATGCTGCAGCGACCCGGCGACTTCGTCCACGTCGCGCCGCATGTTGCAGAACACCACGCAGGCCTCCGGGCGCTCCTGCACCAGCAGGGTCGCCAGTGCCTGTGTCTTGCGGCTGGCCTCGACCTCGACGAAACGCTGGTCGATGGCCGGTGCGGCGGCCTCCGCGCCGACGCTGACCTCGACCGGATCGCGCAGGAAGTCGGCGGCAACGCTGCGGATGGCGTCGGGAAACGTCGCCGAGAACAGCAGGCCCTGGCGGTCGGCCGGGGTCTTGCCGACGATCTCGCGGATGGCTTCCTCGAACCCCATGTCGAGCATGCGGTCGGCCTCGTCCAATACCAGGACCTGGACACCACGCAGGTGCAATGCCTTCTTGCGCAGCAACTCCTGGATCCGCCCCGGGGTGCCGACCACGACATGCGGGTCGTGCTCCAGCGACGCCAGCTGCGGCCCCAGCGACATGCCACCGCACAGGATCGAAAGCTTGAGGTTGGGGATGCCAACCGCCAGGCGGCGCAATTGCTTGCCCACCTGGTCGGCCAGCTCACGGGTGGGGCACAGCACGAGCGCCCGGGTCTGGATGCGCGAGGGGTCGATCCGTGCGAGCAGCCCCAGGCCGAAGGCCGCCGTCTTGCCGCTGCCGGTAGGTGCCTGCGCGATCACGTCACGCCCGTCGAGGATCGCCGGCAGGGCTTGCGCCTGCACCGGCGTCATGCGGTCGTAACCCAGGGCGTCCACGCCTTGCAGCAGGGCGGGCGGAAGGTCCAGGTGCGCGAACGCCAGCTCGGCGGAGGGTTCGGAAGGGGTGGGGGTGTCGGTCATGGCGCCATGATCGCAGCATCGGCGCGCCCTTGTGGCGATGTCCGGGACAGGGCTCGGCCAACGCACCTGCCTCATTGCTGCGGGGACGGTGCCCAGGGGCGCCAGCGATCAGCGGCGCGAGCGACCCGGAAACCCCACCATCCGTTGCGATTCCTCGCACCACAGCTTCAAACCCGCGCTGCGCAGGCTGCTCCACAGGGTCAACCGCGGCGCGGCCTGCAGCAACGGGCTCGACTCGTGGCACTCGCGCAGCCGGTAGTTGGGGATACGGCTGGCGAGGTGGTGGATGTGGTGGTAGCCGATGTTGCCGGTGAACCAGTGCACCACGCGCGGCAGATCGTAGAACGAGCTGCCGGCAATCGCCGCCTCATGCGAATCCCATTGCTGCCCGCGCGTCCAGTAGGCGTCCTCGAACGTGTGCTGGACATAGAACAGCCACACCCCTGCGGCACCGGCGATCAGCACCACCGGCAGGTGCACCAGCAGCACCGTGGACCAGCCGATTGCGAAGCCCATGGCGGCACCGACCAGCAGCAGCATCAGGTTGTTGAGGAGGACGCTGGCCCACTCGCGCTTCCATGACCACGGCAGGTCGAACGGGAACCGGTGCTTGATGACGAACTGGTAGGCGGGACCGATCACCAGCATCACCGGCGTGCTGCGGTAGAAGCGGTAGCAGAAGCGGCGGAAGGGCGAGAGTGCCTGGTACTCGGCGACGGTGAGCGTCTCGATGTCGCCCATTTCGCGCCGGTCCAGGTTGCCGGAGGTGCCGTGGTGCACGGCATGGGTCTTCTTCCAGTAGCCGTAGGGGAACAGCGTCACCAGCCCGAGGCAGCGGCCGACCGTGTCGTTGGCGCGTTGGCTGGCGAAGAACGAACCGTGCCCGCAGTCGTGCTGGATGATGAAGGTCCGCACGTACAGCCCGGCGGTGGGGATGGCCATCAACAGCGTCCAGCCATAGCCCCACTGCCCGACCACGCTCCAGGCCATCAGCGCCCAGAGCGCGACGAATGGCACCAATGTATTGACCAGCTGCCACACCGCCCGACCCAGCTGGGGCTTGGCGAACTGTGCGCACAGCTTGCGCAGGTTGGTGGACGGGTGCGATGGGCTCACGGCGCTCACTGCGGGCATTTCTCCGGAAGACGAACCGCATTGTGTGGGCCACGCGGGTCGACCACAACGCCGTGCGCATGCGTATGGGGCTGTGCTGTTCACCTTGCGGTCCCTGCTTCCGGCCTCCAGCAGGGATTGCCGTCCCCTCGCCGGGCTGCCCCCGCCTCGCTATGCTGCGGCGATGCGCCCCTGGTTCGTCTACCTGCTGGAGTGCCGTGACGGCAGCCTCTACACCGGCATCGCAGTGGACGTGGCGCGCCGCTACGCACAGCACGCCGCCGGCAAGGGAGCCCGCTACACGCGGGCCCACCCGCCACTGCGCGTGCTGGCGAGTTTCCGATTCCCCGACCGCGCCACCGCCAGCCGGGCCGAATATGCCATCAAGCAGCTCAAGCCGGCCGGCAAGCGGGCCCTGTGCGAGGCGGCGCTGGCGCCGGCGAATGCGGGGATCCCGGCGGCCGCCTAGCGCCGCCCGGTCCGTCCGTCGATGTGCGGGCTCAAAACAGCGCCGACACCAGTTTGATGATGCCCCACAGCGACACTGCCCACGCCACCGAGCGCAGGTACGGCACACCGGCGGCGTACAGCGGGATATAGGCCACCCGCGCCCAGAAGTAGAGCTGCGCACCGAGCGCCGTATCGGCATCGCCGCGCCCCGCGGCCACCACCGCCAGCACCGCGGCGGCGAAGAACGGGAAGGTCTCCATGAAGTTGAGCCACGCGCGGTTGACGCGCGCGGCGACCCCGTCAAGCGGCGGCACCACGGCGTCGCGCGCCCCCACGTTCCACTTCAACCCGCGCTGGCGGGTCTTGAGCGCGCCGTCCAGCAGCAGGTGCACCAGCCCCAGCACCACCGACCACGCCAGCATCTGCAGTTCGATCGCCATGCCCTGTCCCCTCCCCGTGAGTGCGGCGGCGTCAGGCCGCCGGAATGTAGTCCAGCGGCGCGCCCGGCCCGATCGGCCAGCCCATCGCCATCCAGACCGCGAACAGCGCCGTCCAGCCGACCAGGAACACCATCGAGTACGGCAGCATCACCGCGATCACGGTGCCGATGCCGGCCTTGGGCTCGTAGCGCTGGAGGAAGGCGATGATCAGCGCGAAGTAGCTCATCATCGGCGAAATGATGTTGGTCACCGAATCGCCGATGCGGTAGCCGATCTGGGTCAGCTCCGGCGAGTACCCCAGCAGCATGAACATCGGGATGAACACCGGCGCCATCAGCGCCCATTTGGCCGACGCCGAGCCCATGAACAGGTTGGCGAAAGCGCTCAATACGATGAATGCGGCGAACAGCACGATTCCCGGAAGCTGCAGTTGCGCAAGCACCCCGGCACCGTTCACCGCGAAGATCAGCCCCAGCTGGGTCCAGTTGAAGAACGCCACGAACTGCGCGGCGAAGAACACCAGCACCAGGTAGATGCCCAGCGTGCTCATGCTCTGGCCCATGCCCTTGATGACGTCCTCGTCGCTCTTGATGGTGCCCGCGCCGATGCCGTAGGCGACGCCGGCGACCACGCCGTAGAGGAAGATCAGCGCCACGATGCCGCGCAGGAACGGGGAGTTCAGCAGGTCCCCGGTTTCAGGATCGCGCAGGAAACCGTCCGCCGGTACCGTGCCCCACAACACCAGCGCGGTCACCGCGGCGGTGGCGACCAGCGCGAACAGCAGGCCGCGGCGTTCGGCCGCACTCATCGGTTCGATCTCGTCGGCCGCCCCGTCGGCTTTCGGGGCATCGGGGAACCGGCGCGCAACGAACCGCTCGGTCACCCACCAGCCCAGTCCCGTGACCAGGAACGTGGACACGATCATGAAGTACCAGTTGGCCGCGGGACTGACGGTATAGGCCGGGTCGATGATGCGCGCGGCCTCCTGCGACAGCCCGGCCAGCAGCGGATCGATGGTGCCCAGCAGCAAGTTGGCCGAGTAGCCGCCGGACACGCCCGCGAACGCCGCGGCCATGCCCAGGATCGGGTGGCGGCCGGCGGCCAGGAACACCAGCCCGGCCAGCGGTACCAGCAGCACGTAGCCGATCTCGCTGGCCATGTTGGACATCACGCCGGCGAACACCATGACCGGGGTCAGCAGGTAGCGCGGCGCGGCCAGTACCAGCTGCCGCAGGGCGGCGCCGATCAGGCCCGAATGCTCGGCCACGCCGATGCCGATCAACGACACCAGCACCGTGCCGAGCGGGGCGAAACTGGTGAAGTTGGTGACCAGGCCGGTGAGGATCCGGTGCAGGCCATCGACGCTGACCAGGTTGACCGGGGTGATCAGCTCGCCGGTGGTCGGGTGCTGCACCGACATGTCGAACTGCGAGGCCACCCAGGACAGCAGGACCACGACGACCGCCAGTATCGCGAACAGCGTCGCCGGGTGCGGCAGTGCGTTGCCCCCGGCCTCCACCACGTTGAGGAAGCGGTCGATCGGCGAGCGCTTGGCCGGCGGCGCGGATTCGGTCATGGCGGCATGGGTCCGTTCTGGGCAGCCCGGGAATATACCCGAGCCATGGGGCACACCCCCGGCGGGCCGCCGCGCACCGCATGGCGGGCACGTACCATGCCTGCCATGCAGACGATAGATTTCGAACTCGACCGGGACCACGTCGAACTCAACCAGTTGCTCAAGCTGGCTGGCCTGTGCGACAGCGGGGGAGCGGGCAAGCAGGTGGTGGCAAGCGGCGCGGTGCGCGTGGACGGCGAGGTCGAACTGCGCAAGACCTGCAAGGTCCGCGCGGGCCAGAGCGTGACGCTCGACGGGGTGGTCATACGGATCATCGGCAGCCCATCAGCCGGCTGACACCACGTTCCAACGGGCCGGCCCTGGCCACGGGGGATGCCGCGTGCCCCGGCTATCATGGGGCGCAACCGACGCCGAGGCCGCTTCAATGTCGATCCAGTCCAAAGCCCGTCGCGATGCCCGCAAGCGCCGCCTGGCGAAAGCCCGCAATGCGCCCGCCGAATCGCCCGCCCCGGCAATCGAAGCCCATGCCGAACTGCGCGACGCGGCCGGCACCTTGCTGGGCGGCATCGTCCGCCGCGATGGCGAATGGACACTGGGTCTGGGCGGCCGCATCGTCGGAGGCAGCGAGAGTGCCGCGCGGGTGCTGGCGATGCTCAAGCGCGCGGCGGTGATGCACCAGGCCGAAGGCACCCGGATCCACCTGCGCTGCTCGCCCAGCCTGGACCAGGCCGCTGCCGCGGAGGTCGCGGCCCAGGGGCTGACCTTCGAACAGTTCGAATCGCAATTGGCGACCGACCTGACGCTTTCCGCGCCGGCCGATAACGGCGGAAACGTGCGGCACTGAAACCCGCCTGTCGCCCCGCACCCGCCGCACGTCGGCCGCGGATCGCCTGGCTTGCGGCGACCCGCGTCGGAACCCCCTTTTCTTCCAGCCACTTACGCGCAGGCGTGTGACGCGACGCACCCTTGGATCGGCCCGGGATCGTTCATGCCGCACCGCACCATGACCGTAGGTTCCCCCTTCGCCGGGGGCCTTTCCCCGGCGTCCAATCTCGGGGGTTCTACTACGTGAATCGCACTTGCACCCGGGCGGCACTCACCGCCGCCATCCTGGTTTCGCTGGGCCTCGCATCCACCGCCACCGCCGCGGGTCGTCCGGACCTGGTCCTGGCCGGCCTCGACGCTGGCCGCCCGCATGCCGCTGGCGAAGTCATCGTCAAGTTCCGTGACAGCGCCAGCCCGGCGCAGCGCGACGCAGTGGCGCGCGGCCTGGGCCAGCGCACCGACGTGATCCGCCGCGGCAGTGCCTCGCGCGGGGAAACCGTGCTGCTCCGCCTGCCCAAGGGCATCAGCGTCGCCAATGCCGTGCGTGCCATGCATGCCGACGCGGCGATCGAGTACATCGAGCCCAACTGGGTCTACCAGCACCAGGCGGTCTCCAACGACACCTACGCCACCAGTGGCCAGCTGTGGGGCATGTACGGTGATTCCGGCAGCCAGTCCAACCCCTACGGCTCGCAGGCGGCCGACGCATGGGCCGGCGGACACACCAGCTGCGACAACGTGCTGGTCGGCGTCATCGACGAAGGCATCTACTACCAGCACGAGGACCTCGCGGCCAACATCTGGGTCAACCCGCACGACCCGGTCGACGGCATCGACAACGACGGCAACGGTTATGTCGACGACGTGCGCGGCTGGGACTTCGAGGGCGGCAGCAACGACATCAATTCCGGTGGCAGCAACGACGACCACGGCACGCACGTCTCCGGCACCATCGCCGGCGTCGGCGGCAACGGCAAGGGTGTGGCGGGCGTGTGCTGGAGCGGGGCCAAGCTGATCAGCGGCCGGTTCCTGGGCCGGCGCGGCGGCACCACCGCCGACGCGATCGAAGCGGTCGACTACTTCACCGACCTCAAGACCCGCCACGGCCTCAACATCGTCGCCACCAACAACTCCTGGGGCGGCGGCGGCTTTTCGCAGGCCCTCCAGGATGCGATCGGGCGCGCGGACAACGCCGGCATCCTGTTCATCGCGGCGGCGGGCAACTCGGCCTATGACAACGATGCCCAGGCAAGTTTTCCCTCCAACTACGCCAACCCGAACATCATCGCGGTGGCATCGACGACACGCACCGGGGGGCTGTCGAGCTTCTCGCAGTGGGGCGCAACCACGGTCGACATCGGGGCCCCGGGCTCGGACATCATCTCGACGGTGCCCGTGCGTTCGAAGGGTGCCACCGGCTCGGGATACGCCAGCTACAGCGGCACCTCCATGGCGACGCCGCACGTGACCGGCGCCGCGGCCCTGTACGCGTCGTCGCATCCCGGCGCCTCGGCCGCCGACATCAAGGCGGCGATCATGGGCTCGGCCATCGTCACCCCCTCCCTGCAGGGCAAGGTTGTCAGCAACGGCAGGCTTGACGCCAGCGGCTTCTGAGCCTGGCGCAGTCGGGAAGAATGGAAAGGCCCGGCGGTTGCCGGGCCTTTTCTTTGCCAGTCGGAATCGGCGGGGTCAGTCGGCGGGGAACGTCGGCTCCACCAGCGCGTCCAGCTGAGGCCGTGCGAACAGGTAACCCTGGAACAGGTCGACGCCCAGCTCACAGGGGGCATCTGGCTCAGGTCGCAGCTTCGGGGTCGGCGTCGCGCTGCTCGCCGCCCTCCAGCGCCTCGAAGTCGCCTTCCTTCTTCTTGGTGTTGCGGTCGCCGGAGCTGTGGCCGTACTCACGCGGCTCGCGGTCGGCTTCGCGCCCGCTGGGGGGACGGCCCGGATCGGCTTGCTTGCTGGGGGACATGGCGCGCTCCGGGAACGGGGGGGGGACCCGCAGGGTCGCGCCGGCTGCATCAACGCCGTGTCGAGGCCCGGCTCAGTTGTATTCCGACAGGGGGCTGTCGGACGGACAGGCCGCGTCCGGGAAGCCGAAGCGGCGGCGCAACGCCAGCCCGCATGCGTTGATCTGATCAACCTCCCCCGCCAGGGCCGTGCACTCGTTGTCGAACGCCCGGAAGAAGCGGTCGCGCCGTTGTACGAACGACTCCCCGCACTTGCGCCCGAGGCGGATGCGGTCCAGGTCGTCTTCCACCGCATTCGGCCCGGTCAGGCCGAACAGGTAGAGCTCATCGCCCGTCAGCAGTCGCAGGCTGCGGTTGGGGACCGTCATCATCAGGTCGGCAACGGTGACGGCCGCGCCGTTGCGCTCCAGGTACGCCTCGGTCAGCGCATGCACTTCGCGCAGCTCGCGATTGAGCTCCGCGCGCGACGTGGCTTCCGAGTCGATACGCATCATGCGGTGTATGCCGATGTCCCCGGCTATCAGGCGCATGTCGCCCCCGGCCAGCACCAGCACGCACGCGCTGTGGCAAACGGCGCCCTCGCGGACCCAGATCGTCCAGTCGGCCTCGGCCATCCGGTCGCCCGCGCGGATGCCGTCCTCGATCATCCCGCCCGCCGAGTCGATGTCGAGGATCCGGCCGTGCACGCCCTGGATCGTGGCGATTTCCGAGACGCGCTCCATCAGCGCAGTGAACTCGGCATTGATCTTGCCGCGGTAGCGCAGGCGCATCCGCCCCTCGTCACGGCAGTCGGCGACGCCGTGCCAGATCGCGGTGAAGCCAAGGTTGGCCAGTGGCTCGCCATCACCTTCGGCCGCGTAGTCCGGGTCACACCCGATCCAGGCGCGGCCGTCGGTGAGGTCCATGGGCCGCCAGTCGATTTCGCGCTCGGTCCGTTCCGCCGGCGGCACCACCGCCTCGGGGCGCGGCGCGCGATTGACCAGCGCGCCACTCTCGCCGGCGTTGGCGAGGGTTCGCGCCGGATCGGCGAACGCCCCGTCCGATCCACGCTGACACCCGGCCAGCGCCACCAGGGCAGTGGCCAGCAGGTACGGCAGGGAGCGGGCAAGCATGCGCAACGGGGACCTCGGGATGAGAAACGGGCGTGACGGTGTCCACCGCCGGCCCGCTCAAGTCTAGTGGCCGCGCCCGGTCCGGGACGTAATGCGCGATGAATATTCCCGCGGCGCCGCACGGCTCCCTGCAAGGTGCAGGCCAAGCGGCACGTCAGCGAGGGGGTGTGGGATCCAATGGAAGGGACGCAGTCAACCACTGCTGCAGCGCCCCTGGCGGCCATCAATTGCAGTTTCCGGGTCGGTGGGCTACCTCGAAACGCCGTCGCGCCGCCCATCTCTGGGTTACGCCGCCTCCCAGGCTTGCCCGCTTCGATCCTCGCGCCCACCTCCTAGCCGGGTTGTTCGATCCGCCGGTAGATGGCCTTGGCAAACTGGTGCACGCCGTAGGCCAACAACCCCAGGCCGACCAGTGCCAGCAGGGTGCCCCCACCCAGCATGTGCAGCACCTCGCCGGTGTCGGCGGCTGCCTCCGCCGAATACAGGCGACCGGCGCGGAAGGTGAACCAGCCGACCGGCAGCAGGACCAAGCCCCGTGCGGCAGTGCCGATGCGACCGACCAGGGTCAAGCCGCGGGAGGTGTGTCCGCCGCTGGCGCCCATCCGTTTGTTCACATCGCCCTTGGCCGCCTTGACCAGCTGGTGGATGCCGTAGCCGGCCACGCCGAGCCCGGCAGCCATCACCAGCCACGCGCCCATCGGCTGGTCGAGCAGGCGAGCCACCCACACCTGCTGGCCATCGCCGCCCGCGCCCTCGCCGCGCGACAGCTGCCAGGCCGTCACTGCCAACGAGGCATAGATGACGCCGCTCAATGCGTAGAAAAGCCGCATGGCGACGCGCTTGGCGCCCGAATCCACGTGCTCGGGGTCCAGCAACGCCTGCACGAAGCGCCACGCGACGTGGCACAGCAGGCCCACCGCAATCGCCATGAGCATGATTCGGCCACCCTGCTCGTCGGTCAGCGACGCCAGCGACTCCTGGGTACCGCTCGGCCCGCCCGCCGCCAGGCCTGCCTTGACCGCGATCCCGCCAACGAGTCCGTAGACGATGCCCTTGGCGGCATACCCGATGCGCGCCACGGGCGGCACCCAGCTGGCGACTTCGTTGAGGGCTGCGCGGCCATTTCCGCCTATCGATGTATCCATGCTGGGAACTCCGCCAAATATCCAATCCAGCCTCGATTCTTGTCGCGGGAGCTGTCCCGGCTGCGTGAACCGGCTCCCGCCCGCGCGGCGCAAAACGCGCGCCGACGCCCGAAACAGCGCATAGTGCCGGGACGGCATGGCCGCCCGGGGCAATCGGCCCGGGGCGTATCGCCGAAGCTAAGAGGAACGAGAATGGCTACTCCGAAGGGCCGCTCACCGCGGCGTGAAACGTCGCGCAGCGCGACGTCCGGCTCCACGCACCCCAAGCGAAGCGAAAGCGAACGCATCGCGGAACACATCGCCGACTTCGAGCGCGGCGGTGGTCGCGTCGAGGTCCTGGGCACGACCCGCGTCCTGCAGAAGGTCGATGCTCCGGCGGCGACCGAAACCACCCCGGACGCATCCGCGGCGCCGCGCAAGCGCAAGCGCTGATGGCCACCCCGACCCCCGCAGGCCAAAGCCTGCGGGGGTCTGCATTCCCGGGCGCGCGGCCGCTCATCTCGGGCCAATGGCCCAGGGCGCGACAACGCCGCCCCATCGTTCCAATCACGCGGCACGCGCATTCCGCCGGCAGCTTCCGCGGGTGTACGTAGAACGGGCGCGCCCCTTTAGCGGAAAGGCAGCCGCGGGCTGAAGGATGGCTGAGGTCGCGCTGCCGACCCACTTCCGTTACTCCTGCGGCCCCACGGGCTGCCCCTCTAACCGCATCCGCGAACGGTGGCCGGGGTGCGTGTCGAAAACGACTTCCCATATCCGTCGCTACCATTGAAGGCGCGCCACCGGCGTGCCCGCGGCCCCGCCGCACCCCTGTCAGGAGCAGCGCATGTCCTACATCGACGGATTCGTCATCGCCGTAGCCAAGGCCAACAAGCAGAAGTTCATCGACCACTCGCGTGAAGTCGACCCGATGTTCATGGAGTTCGGCGCCCTGCGGGTCGTGGAGTGCTGGGGCGACGACGTCCCGGACGGCACGGTCACCGACTTCCGCAAGTCCGTGCAGGCCACATCCGAAGAAGTCGTGGTCTTCTCGTGGATCGAGTGGCCGGACAAGGCCACCCGCGACGCCGGGATGAAGAAGATGATGGACGACCCGCGCATGGACCCGGCTAAGAACCCCATGCCCTTCGACGGCAAGCGCATGATCTACGGCGGTTTCCAGCCCATCGTCGAACTGTCCTGAGAGCGTTGAAAGCGGGAAGCGCGCGGGTCCGGTGGCGGGGACCCGCCCGCCGGCCGCAGGGAGCGTAGCCAGCGGGGAGGACCCGCCAATGGCTTGATTCCACCCCGCCCGGCCCCACTGTCCGGAGTCGCATCCGCAACACGCACTCCGGACCCCACCATGACCGCAAACACCGAAACCCGCGCCTTCGAAGCCGAGGTCGCCCAGGTCCTGCACCTGGTCACCCACTCGCTGTACTCGCACAAGGAAATCTTCCTGCGCGAGCTGGTCTCCAACGCCTCCGATGCGCTGGACAAGCTGCGCTTCGAGTCAATTGCCGATCCCGCGCTGATGGCCGGCGAGGGCGAGTTGCATATCGACATCAGCGTCGACCAGGCCGCGCGCACGATCACCATCCGCGATAACGGCATCGGAATGTCGCGCGACGAGGTGGTCGCCAACATCGGCACCATCGCCAGTTCCGGCACGCGCCGGTTCCTGGACGCCATGGCGCAGGACGCCAAGGCCGACGCGCGCCTGATCGGCCAGTTCGGCGTGGGCTTCTATTCGGCATTCGTGGTCGCCGACCGCGTCACCGTGCTGACCCGCCGCGCCGGCGCCGACGCGTCTGAGGGCGTGAAATGGGAGAGCGATGGCCAGAGCCAGTACACCCTCGACCAGATCGACCTGCCCGAGCGCGGCACCGCCGTGGTGCTGCACCTGAAGAGTGACGAGGACGAGTTCCTCACGGCATGGACCCTGCGCTCGCTGGTCCACCGCTATTCCGAGCACATCGCCTTCTCCATCCGCATGCCAAAGGAAGTCGCGGTCGACGACGCGGCGCCCGAATGGGAGACCGTCAACGCCGCCTCGGCATTGTGGACGCTGCCCAAGTCCGGGATTTCCGACGAGGACTACCAGGGCTTCTACAAGTCGCTGGGGCACGATTTCAACGATGCGCTGGCGTGGAGCCACAACCGGGTCGAGGGCAGCCAGAGCTTCACCACCCTGCTCTACCTGCCGGCGCAGCCGCCGTTCGACCTGATGATGGGCGGGCGTGACGAGCGCAAGGGCGTGAAGCTCTACATCAAGCGCGTGTTCGTGATGGACGCCGCGGAGGAACTGCTGCCGAACTACCTGCGCTTCGTGCGCGGCGTGGTGGACGCCGACGACCTGCCGCTGAACGTCAGCCGCGAACTGCTGCAGCACAACCGCCAGCTGGAACGCATCAAGGCCAGCTGCGTGAAGCGCGTGCTCGACCTGGTCGAGACGCTGGCACGCGACGAGCCGGAAAAGTTCGCCACCTTCATCCAGGCCTTCGGCAACACGCTGAAGGAAGGCATCGTGGAGGATCCGTCCAATCGCGAACGGATTGCCAGACTGCTGCGTTTTGCCTCCACCAGGGGCGAGGGCGCGACGAAATCGGTCTCGCTGGATGACTACATCGCCCGCATGGCCGATAACCAGGACACGGTCTGGTACGTCACCGCCGAGACCCATGCGGCCGCCGCGGGTAGCCCCCAGCTGGAAGCTTTCAAGGCCCGCGGGATCGAAGTGCTGCTGATGTCCGACCGCATCGACGAGTGGATGCTCGGCTCGCTGCACGAGTACGACGGCAAGAGGCTGCAGCACGTGGCCAAGGGTGATTTGCCCGTGGACGAAGCCGGCAAACAGAAGCAGGAAGAAGTGGCCAAGGCCGCCGAGCCGCTGCTGGCTCGCATCAAGTCGCTGCTGGGCGAGCGCGTGGAGGACGTCCGGGTGTCGTCGCGACTGACCGATTCCCCGTCGTGTCTGGCCTTGTCCGACCACGAGATGGCCCCGCACTTCGCGCGCCTATTGCGCGAATCGGGACAGGACCTGCCCGACAGCCGGCCAACCCTGGAGGTCAATCCGGACCACGCCCTGCTCAAGCGGCTTGAAACCGAAGGCGACGACCGCAAAGCGGCCGACCTGGCGGGATTGCTGCTGGAGCAGGCGGAAATCGCCGCCGGCGCTCCGCTGCCGGACCCGGCCGCGTTCGTGCAGCGTATGAACCGGGTGCTGCTGGGCGGCTGACCGGGGCGCTTGACCGCGCGCGAAGCCCCGGCAACAATCGCGCCCCGAAGGGGAGTAGCTCCCAATCGCTGTGGCCGTCAGTTCGGGTGTCATGCCCCGGTCCAGCAGCCTGCCGCCCTGGCAGGCGGGCAAGACCTTCGCCGCAAGGCGACAGGTGCAATGCCCGGGCTACGTCACCCACCGACGTATCCGTCCGTATGGGCGCCCTCGAACCTCGCGTTCGAGGGCGCCTTTTTTCTTTGACGGAGCGGACGGATGGACACGATCGGCAACCCCTGGCTGTGGGGCGGATTCTTCCTGGTGGTGGTGGTGGCGCTGCTGGCCGACCTGGTGCTGATGCGTCACGGCGGACCGCACAAGGTGACGTTCCGCGAGGCCCTGTACTGGAGCATCGGATGGGTGATGCTGGCGCTGGCATTCAACGCCGGCCTGTGGTGGTACATGGTGGACACCGCCGGCCCCGTCGTCGGCAACCGCGTCGGGCTGGAGTTCCTCACCGGTTACCTGGTGGAGAAGGCGCTGGCGATCGACAACATCTTCGTCTTCCTGATGCTGTTCACGTACTTCGGCGTGCCGGCGCATTCACAGCAGCGCGTGCTGATCATCGGCGTGCTCGGCGCCATAGTGCTGCGCGCGATCATGATCTTCATCGGCGCGGCGCTGATCGTGCGCTTCCACTGGGTGCTCTACATATTCGGCGCGTTCCTGCTGCTGACCGGCATCAAGATGTGGATGGCAGCGGGCAAGGCGCCGGACATGGACAAGAACCCGATCCTGCGCTGGATCACCGGGCACCTCCCACTGGTCAGGCGCTACCACGGCGAAGCGCTGTGGATCGGCCAGGGCAGCCGTCGCAAGTACACGCCGCTGTTCGTGGTGCTGGTGATGATCGCGGTGACCGACGTGATCTTCGCGGTGGACTCGATCCCGGCCATCTTCGCCATCACCACCGACCCGTTCATCGTGCTGACGTCCAACGTGTTCGCGGTGCTCGGGCTGCGCGCGATGTTCTTCATGCTGGCCGGCATGGCCGACCGCTTCCACCTGCTGCCCTACGGCCTGGCGCTGGTACTCGGATTCATCGGCACCAAGATGCTGCTGGTGGACGTGTTCAAGATCCCGGTCGGGATCTCGCTGGGCGTGGTCGCGGTGATCATTGCCACCACGGTGGTGCTGAGCCTGAGGCGGCCGGCACTCGAGCAATCGTAGGAGAAGGGCTTGATCGGCCGATATGCATTTTTTGGGGAGTCGCCCCAGGACATGGTCAGGTAGGTGGAGCGCCCCCCGGGTGAGGCCAAGCCCGCATCCGGGACGGGGCGCTGCAAGCGCGACGAGACGCAGCGCGCTGGCGCGCGCCTGGCACGTGGGTGCTGCCGTGGCGCGGTGCGGTGCGGTGCGGTGCGGCCGATGGGCAGTCCGGGCTCACTACAGGTGGGCGGCCAGCATCCACACCGCCATGCCGACCATCATCAGGTTCTCGGTCAACGACACGAAGCCCAGCGGCACGCGGCTGCTGCCGCCGACACAGGCGCACTTGATGTCGCGCTTGTCCACGTACACCGCCTTGAACACCGACACCGCCCCAATGGTGCCGATGAACAGCGCCACGGGCGCCGACAGCCACGTCAGCACGCCGGCCAGCATCAGCACGCCGGCCGCGCCTTCGGCGAACGGGTAGATGTAGGAGTACGGCACCCAGCGCTTGGCCAGCAGGTCGTAGCCCAGGAACATGCTGGAGAACGACTCGACGTCCTGCAGTTTGAGCAGCGCCAGCGCGCACATGCTGATGGCGATGAACCACTCGATGGCACGCGGCGTGACGGGTGTGCCCGCCACCAGCTGGCTGACTGCCAGTGCCATCAGCGCGGTCATCGCGAACAGTGCCACCACCGGCCGGTAGCTGGTGGCCTTGGGGTCGCGGACCTTCATCCCGAAGTGCCGCCGCAGGTCGTCGTAGCCGCCGATGCGCTGACCGTCGATGAACACCTGCGGCGTGGTGGCGACGCCGTGCTCGGCCTTGAAGGCATCGGTCTGGGCCCGCGTGGCGAGGTGGCGGTCGTCGACCTGGTAACCCTTACGCTTGAGCAGGTCGACCGCCTTGATGCCGTAAGGGCACACGTGCTCGCCGGTCACCATGCGGTGGACCGTCGCACTCTTCCCGACGGTGGCGGCGGGGGTGGCGGTTGGGGTGGTTGGAGTGTCGTGTTGGGATGTGTTCATGGGGCGATCCTGGGTTGTGCGCTGCTGGGCAGGAACCTGTGTACCTTCCGTACCACGGTACGGAGTCAAGCATGAGCCTGCAGTCATGAGCGACCTCTCGATCTCGGCTTTCGCGCGCGCCGCCGGCGTTGGCGTGGAAACGGTCCGCTACTACCAGCGACGCAGCCTGCTGCCGGTCCCGTCACGCGGCGGCGCGACCCACGCACCCGGCATCAGGCGGTACGGCGCCGAGGACCTGCGTCGCCTGCGCTTCATCCGCGCCGGCCAGGCCGCCGGCTTCACCCTGGAGCAGATTGGCGAATTGCTCGCGCTTGACGCCACCCACGACCGGCAGCGGGTGCATCAACTGGCGACGGAACGGATCGCGGCACTGGACTGCAAGCTGGCCGAGTTGCAGGCCGCACGCGATGCACTTTCGCGGCTGGCGGGCCGCTGCGGCGGCGTGGCCGATGGCCGCCCGTGCCCCATCCTGGATGCCTTCGACCCCAGCGGTGACATTCCCTGAGGATCGGCACGCACGGCGCGGGATGAAGGTCAGTCGGCGGCGGACCCCTGCAGCAGCTGCAGGGTGAGTGGATCCGCGCGCCCTTCGAACCGCTCATCCAGTACCTGCTGGAAGGGACCGTCGTTGGTGGCTATGCCGAACAGCGTCATGCAAGAACGCAGTTTCAGGTCATCGGGTTGACCCAATATCGACCGCACCGATTGCTCCGATTCCAATACGGCCTGGCAGCACTCGCGCAAGCGCAGGCCCAGCAACGGGTGCGCCCAGTAGGCGCGTGCCTCCTCCACGCCCGCGAGCGCATAGCGACGCGCCATGGCGCTGTGGCCAAGGCCCTGCAACTGCGGAAAGACGAACCACACCCAGTGCGAGCGCTTGTGCCCACTGCGCAACTCGGCCAGCGCCGTGGCGTAGGCAGCGCGCTGGGCATCGACGAAGCGACCAAGCTCGAAAGAGGAGGAGGCAGCCATGCGCGGCAGTGTCGCGCACAGCGCAGGTTCAGCCAATTCACCCTTTTGGCCCCTGGCTGCACGGTATGCCCACGCATGCGTGCCTAGTCTGGAATGCCTACTGCAGCACCCCGTGCAAGGCCCGAGGCATGTCACCACCGCTCGCCCACGTCCCCTCCCCCGACCGGATCGAAACCCCACCCGAGGGCACTGATCCTGGTGAAGCCTTCATCCGCCATGTCGAGAGCCCCGAGTTCCCCTGTGTCGGCTCCAAGGCCGCGCTTGCGCAGGACGCGATCCGCACGATCCAATTGGCACCGCTCGGACAACGCAGCAACGATGCCCCGCTGCTGGATGGGCTTGCGAAGTTTTCCCGGCGCCTGGCTGCACAGCCGGCCGACTCCAGGGTGGTGCATTCGTTCGTCGCGATCTTCGACGGCCCGACCGACACCGATGAGGCCCGGTTCGAGGCGCTGCTGTGGTCGCAGCTGCAGCGCCTGCACCTGCTCGACGTTCGTCGGGGCCACGCGTGGGCGGACGGCGTCAGCCGCGACCCCGACAGTCCGCAGTTCAGCCTCAGCCTGGCGGGCCACCCGTTCTTCGTGATCGGCCTGCATCCGGGTGCATCGCGCGTTGCACGACGCTTCGACTGGCCGGTGATGGTGTTCAACTCCCACGTCCAGTTCGACCGCCTGCGCGAGGACGGACGCTACGCCAAGATGCAGAAGGCCACGCGTGCCCGCGACCTCGACCTGCAGGGTTCGATCAACCCCAACCTGGCCGACTTCGGCGTGGAGGCCGAGACCCGGCAATACAGCGGGCGCGAGGTCGAAGCCGACTGGAAGTGCCCCTTCAACCCCGTCAACGCATCCCGCAACCCGGGAGGCCCGCGTGACTGACGGCGACGCGACTGGCCGCAGTGATCGGGACTGCATTCGTATTCCCCCGTGTTCGGCCCACGCGGTCGAACTGGATGCAGGCGACGAGCTGCTGGTCATCGACCCGCAGGGTCAGCAGGTGAGCGACCTGGTGGCCTTCAACCGTGATGACCTGGACGAGTACCTGTCGTCGGGACGTTCGATCGACTACGCCTCCAAGCTCTGGCTGAGCACCGGCGACCTGCTCTACTCCAACCGCAGCCGCCCGATGTTCGACATCGTCCAGGACACCTGCGGCCGTCACGACTTCACCCTCACGCCCTGCTCCAAGGACACCTTCTCGATCATCTACGGTGAGACCGGGAACCGGCCGGGATGCGAGGGCAACCTCGCTCTGGCTCTGGCGCCCTATGGCATCGGGGTCGATCGCGTGCCGATTGCATTCAACGTGTTCATGAACGTCTCGGTGGACGGCGATACCGGCCGTATCGAGGTGTTGCCCCCCAAGAGCCGCGCCGGCGACCTGATCCGCCTGCGCGCGCGCATGCCACTGGTGGTGGCGATGACAGCGTGCTCGGCCGGCCAATCCAACAACTTCCAGTACAAGCCGATCGACTACCGCGTGGTACGCGGTGAACGGGCGCCAGGCGCCAACGTCGATGGCAATCGACAGGAGTGAGTGGCACCCGCACCACGCGGGAACTGCCGTTCGCACTGTGCAGGGCGGCGCAGCCGTCCCTTCCGCGCACGTGTTGCGCTCCATTCCGGCGCGTGACCTGCGCCGGACCCAGCAAGGAGATCATCCGATGACCAAGAACGAGCAGACATCCAGATCCGCCGCCAGCAGCGCGTCGGAAACCCTGTCCAGCGACGCAACCGGTGATGCGTCCAAGTCCGCGGCAGCCAGCGCGCTGGCCCAGCACAAGGCACCGGGCAAGGCCACGTCGGCGGAGGCCGCCAGTGCCGCCTCCAAGGTGTTGCGCGATGGCCGGACCTCTGACACGTCCAAGTCCGCCGCGGGCAGCGCCCTTGCGCAGACGCCGTCGTCCGGGAACAAGTAACCACTAAGTGCCCGCGGTGTCCCGTCGGGGCGCCCTTGCCCTCAGAGGCCCGGTTGGAACGCGTGTGGCCAACCAGTCATGCGTGCGGCGCCCAGGGGGCGCCGCACGCATATGGGTCTTGCGCCGCCTGGCGCGCAAACCCGTGGACCCGTCGGAACGGGCTCAGCCACCCGCGTCCGGCAGGGGCGTCGATGCCCAGTCCAGCGCCGGGGCGTGTTCGGCACCCGGGAACACGCGCAGGTCGATGCGCGGGAAGAACGCCGACCCGAACCGCACCAGCCCGGTCAGCCAGTCGCTGTCGGTGACCACCGCGCCGCGCGCGAACCGGTGCAGCTCGCGCAGCTTGCGTACCGAGTACGCCACGTCCTTGCCGAACGCGGCGGGCGTCATCCCGCTCATGCCCCGCATGTCGAAGAACACCGCAATGCGCTCCTGGCTGGCCAGCCGCGCCTCGAGCGCCGCCACGACGGCGTCATAGCCGTCCTCGGTCAGCTTGCCCTCGACTCGGAACGCTACGACGTGGGGCGGTGCAGGCAGTTCGGTGACCATGGCGGACTCCATGCTGGACTGTCGGCCATTGAATCGCGGGCGGCATTAAGCAGGAGTCAACAGCGACCCCGCCACACACGAGGATTCCGGAGCGACCCACTGCAGCCAACCCGGGGAATCCAGACCACCCGCCCCCACCCCTTGCGACAGACGGTCCGCGCCGGGTCGGTGGCGGCTACGCCATCGGTCGTTTCAGCCCCTGATCGTCCGCGCACCGGGTCGCGATGTCGTAGCCGGCGTCGGCATGCCGCAGCACCCCGGTTGCCGGATCGTTCCAGAGCACGCGGGCGATGCGCCTGTCGGCCTCTTCGCTGCCATCGCAGACGATCACCACGCCGCTGTGCTGGCTGTAACCCATGCCAACGCCACCGCCGTGGTGCAGGCTGACCCAGGTCGCGCCACCGGCGACGTTGAGCATGGCGTTGAGCAACGGCCAGTCGCTGACCGCATCGCTGCCGTCCAGCATGGCTTCGGTCTCGCGATTGGGGCTGGCGACGCTGCCCGAATCCAGGTGGTCACGGCCGATCACCACCGGCGCCTTGAGCTCGCCGTTGCGGACCATCTCGTTGAACGCGAGTCCGAGCTTGTCGCGCAGCCCCAGGCCTACCCAGCAAATGCGCGCCGGGAGGCCCTGGAACTCGATGCGCTCCCGCGCCAGGTCCAGCCAGTTGTGTAGCGCGGCGTCGTCGGGGATCAACTCCTTGACCTTGGCATCGGTCCTGTAGATGTCCTCGGGGTCGCCCGACAACGCGACCCAGCGGAACGGGCCGATGCCGCGGCAGAACAACGGGCGAACGTAGGCGGGCACGAATCCGGGGAAGTCGAACGCGGCCGTGCAGCCTTCGTCCTTGGCCATCTGGCGGATGTTGTTGCCGTAGTCGAAGGTCGGGATGCCCTGGCGTTGGAATTCAAGCATCGCCTCCACGTGGACGCGCATCGAGGCCTTGGCCGCGTCGCGCACGCGCTCGGGCTCGGCCTGTTGCCCGGCCAGCCACTGCTCGACCGTCCAACCCGCCGGCAGGTAGCCGTGCACGGGGTCGTGGGCGCTGGTCTGGTCGGTGACGGCATCGGGCCGGACGCCGCGTCGCACCAGCTCCGGGAGCACTTCGGCGGCGTTGCCCAGCAGTGCGATCGACTTGGCCTCGCCGGCGCGTGTATAGGCATCAATGCGGGCGAGCGCGTCATCCAGGTCGGTCGCCTGCTCGTCGACGTAGCGGGTCTTGAGGCGGAAATCGATCCGGCTCTGCTGGCACTCGATGTTGAGGCTGCAGGCGCCGGCGAGGGACGCTGCCAGCGGCTGCGCACCGCCCATCCCGCCCAGGCCGGCGGTGAGGATCCACTTGCCCCGGAGGCTGCCTCCATGGTGCTGGCGCCCCATCTCCACGAACGTCTCGTACGTCCCCTGGACGATGCCCTGGCTGCCGATGTAGATCCAGCTGCCCGCGGTCATCTGGCCGTACATCATCAGGCCCTTGCGATCGAGCTCGTGGAAGTGCTCCCAGGTCGCCCAGGCGGGCACCAGGTTGGAGTTGGCGATCAGCACGCGCGGCGCGTCTGCGTGGGTCGGCAGCACGCCGACCGGCTTGCCCGACTGCACCAACAGGGTCTCGTCGTCACCCAGCGTCTTCAGCGTCGCCAGGATCGCATCAAAGCTCTCCCAGTCGCGCGCGGCACGGCCGATGCCGCCATAGACCACCAGGTCCTCCGGGCGCTCGGCCACGTCCGGGTCGAGGTTGTTCTGCAACATGCGGAACGGGGCTTCGGTCAGCCAGGACCGGCAGTTCAGCTCGTTGCCACGCGGGGCGCGGACGGTGCGGGAGGGGTCGTGGCGGGTGGACATCGGGCAGGCCCTGCGGCGGAAGCGAAGTGCCGGATTATCGCAGGGGTGGCGCGGGGGCCGGAAACGACGACGCCCGGCGGCGCCGGGCGTCAGGTCGCTGCGCGGGGCGCAGTCCGTCAGTAGATGGAGGTGTCCAGCCGGCGCAACGCGTCGGCCATGTCCACCGAGCCGGTGCGCTCAAGGTCACTGCGGCTGTAGACACGTCCATTGGCCATTACGCAATCGCGCCCCTTCTCGCGCGTCGTACGGGTATGGATACGCGTCCCCGTATGGCGCATGCAATTGCGGTCGGCATCGACCTGCACTTCGGCTTCGGTCTGCAGGTGGGCTTCGATTCGGGTATTCGCCTCGCTTTCGGCCGGCGGCTGGGCGGAGACGGCGAACGCGGCCGCTCCCAGTACGCTGGCGGCCAGCAGGCGCTTGGTCGTCGGATGGTTCATGGCGTCACCTCGCGGTAGGGGGACACAACTGCAGCAGTGCTGCGCCCACCCACCATACGCCGATCCGGTGGCGACGGGCCGCTCGCCAGCGGCGCGTTTACGGCACCGTCAGCCTGCTGGAGCGGGCCGGCGGGACACGTCCGCTCCGGTCTCGGCTTCCCGGCCAGCGTGCGAGATGGCGAACTGCGCGATCCGGCAACAATCGTCCGGCACACTGGCCCCATGCGAATGATCTCCACCGCCTCGGCTGCCCTGATCGTCCTGCTGCTGTCCGCCTGCGTCTCGCCCCGGGGGATGCAGGCGCCGGCACCCACCGCCTCCGTGCTGCTGGTCTCGCTGGACGGGTTCCACCCGCGCTACCTCGGCCGCGGCATGACCCCGACCCTGGATGCCCTGGCGGCGGGCGGCGTACGCGCCCAATGGATGGCCCCGTCGTATCCCTCGCTGACGTTCCCCAACCACTACACCCTGGTGACGGGCCTGAGGCCGGACCGCCACGGCATCGTCCACAACACCATGCAGGACGCCGCGCTGGGCGGATTCAAGCTCGGCGACCGGACCGCCGTGGGTGATGGGCGCTGGTGGGGCGGCGAGCCCCTCTGGGCCACGGCCGAACGCGCCGGCCTGCCGACAGCGACGCTGTCCTGGCCGGGCAGCGAGGCCGCCGTCGGCGGAGTGCGCCCGACCCGCTGGAACGAGTTCGACAAGCACCGGCCGATCGATGACCGGGTCGATACCGTGCTGGGCTGGTTGCGCGAGCCCCCGGCGACGCGCCCCCGTTTCGCCACGCTGTACTTCGAGCACCTGGACTCGGCCGCGCACGAGCACGGGCCGGATTCGCGACAGGCCCATGCAGCAGTGGCGCGTCTGGATGCGGCGCTGGGGCGACTGGTGCAGGGATTGGGGGCCGCCGGGCTGGATGGCGCGGTGAACCTGGTGATCACCTCCGACCACGGCATGGCGCCGGTGCCGCCCGGGCAGGTGGTGATCGTCGAGGACATGGTCGACCCGGCCGACGCCCGGGTGGTGACGACCGGGCAATCGGTCGGCTTCGAGCCGCTCCCCGGACGACGCACGCAGGCGGAAGCCCGCCTGCTGGGGCGCCAGGGCCCATACGAATGCTGGCGCAAGGGCGAGCTCCCGGCTCGCTGGCACTACGGCACCCACCGGCGCGTGCCGGCGATCGTCTGCCAGATGGACGAAGGGTGGGACGCGATCCGACGTGAGAGGTTGGCGCGCCGGCCCTCGCACGAACGCGGCTCGCACGGTTTCGATCCCGCCCTGCCGTCGATGCGCGCCCTGTTCATTGCCCATGGGCCGGCGTTCCGGATCGGCGTGGCGCTGCCACCGATCGACAACGTGGACGTGTATCCGTTGCTCGCGCGGCTGGTTGGCGTGCCGGCAGCGACAAACGATGGCGATGCGCAGGCGCTGCTCCCCGCTCTACGCACGACGAATCCGTGACCCCTGCAGGAGCGACCTGAATCGCGATCGACCTTCCCGCCCTGACGATCTCGCGACTTACCTCTCTCCTGCAACCCCTGTTGCTGTTGCAGGAGCGGCTTCAGCCGCAATGCTTTTCCCGTCGCGCGATCGTGCATCCGATCACGGCTGAAGCCGCTCCTGCAGGGGCTGTCCGGGCGCCAATAATGATGTCCGAATCCGGCGAGTCCCTCCCCCGGCCCGGTGCTAGCCTGCATCCATGGTCGCCCTCTCCGCCCCCGTCGACATCGCCTTCGAGCCCCTGCCGGCCCCAGCGGTCTGCGACCAGGCGCGGCTGAGCCGCGATGCGCGGTTCGACGGGCTGTTCTTCACCGCGGTTCGCAGTACCGGCATCTACTGCCGCCCGGTGTGCCCGGCACCGACGCCCCGGCGTGAAAACGTGAGCTATTACCGCCACGCCGCCGCAGCCGAAGCCGCCGGCTACCGGCCCTGCCTGCGCTGCCGACCCGAGCTGGCCCCCGGCGACGGCACCTGGCGGCGCGGCGACACGACGGTCGCCCGCGCGCTCAAGCTGATCGAGGAGGGCGCGCTGGTGGACGCCCCGGTGGCCTCGCTGGCAGAACGCCTGAACCTGGGCGAGCGCCAGTTGCGGCGGCTGTTCGTCGACCGGCTGGGCGCCGCCCCGCTGGGGGTGCATGGCACCCGCCGGCTGCTGTTCGCCAAACAACTGCTCACCGAGACCGCGATGCCCATCACCGACGTGGCAATGGCGGCCGGCTTCGGCAGCCTGCGGCGCTTCAATACCGCGTTCAAGGACGCCTACCGCATGGCCCCTCGCGAGTTGCGCCAGCGGCCGCGCGAGGCGATGGGCGAGACGCTGGTACTGCGGCTGGGCTACCGGCCGCCGTACGACCTGCCGGCGATGCTCGAGTTCCTGCGCGGGCGCTCGCTGCCCGGCGTGGAGGTCGTGGACTCCCACGGGTATGCCCGCGTCCTGGCCCCCGAAGGCCCGGGCGCGGCCGCCGGCTGGCTGCGCGTGGGCGCATGGCCGGGCGGCGAACACGCGCTTAGGCTGGAACTGCACGGCACCTCGCCTGCCCGCCTGCTGCCGGTGGTCAACCGGCTGCGGCGCATGTTCGACCTGGATGCCGATCCCCTGGCGATCGGCGACGCACTGTCGGCCGACCGGCGCCTTCGTCCGCTGCTGCACGCCAGGCCGGGCCTGCGGCTGCCCAGCGGCTGGGACGGGTTCGAGATCGCGGTGCGCGCGGTGCTGGGCCAGCAGGTCAGCGTCGCCGCCGCACGTACGCTCGCCACCCGCCTGGCGCACCGCTTCGGAACGCCGCTGGCAACGTCGCCGGCGGAGGGGCTGACCCACCTGTTCCCAACGCCCGCGGACCTGGCCGAAGCCGACCTGGCCGCGATCGGCCTGACCCGGGCGCGCGCCGACACGGTACGCACGGTGGCCGCCGCGGTGCTCGATGGCCGGGTGGACTTCCACGCCGAGCGCACCCTGCAGGACTTCACCGGGCGATGGGTCGACCTGCGCGGCATCGGCCCGTGGACCGCGCAGTACATCGCGATGCGCGCTTTGGGCCACCCCGACGCGTTTCCCGCCGAGGACCTGGTGTTGCAGAAGACGCTGGCGGGAGGCGGCACCCGCTTGACCGCCAAGACCCTGTCGGCCCGCGCCGAAGCCTGGCGGCCCTGGCGCGCGTATGCGGTCATCCATCTGTGGCGGCAGGCGTCCCTGGCCGCGCCGGCCCCGCGTCAATCACGATCGAGGACATCGACATGACCACGTACTGGACCCGCATCGACAGCCCGGTTGGCCCGCTGTCCCTCGCCGCCGACGACGACGCCCTACGCGCCATCGAGTTCCCCGACAACCGGCACCGGGCAAAGCGCGGGGCTGACTGGCGGGAAGGCACGAACGCGGTGATCAAGGCGGCCGCGACGCAACTGGACGAGTATTTCGCCGGCACCCGCCACGCGTTCGAGCTCCCCCTCGCACCGCGCGGCACGCCGTTCCAGCGCGAGGTGTGGGAGGCACTGGACTCCATCCCCTACGGCGGCACCTGGAGCTACGCGCAGCTGGCCGCACGCATCGGCAGGCCCATGGCGATGCGCGCGGTCGGCGCCGCCAACGGCCGCAACCCGCTGCCCATCGTGCGGCCCTGCCACCGGGTGATCGGCGCCGACGGCTCGCTCACCGGTTTCGGTGGCGGCCTGCCGACCAAGCGCTTCCTGCTGGAACTGGAAGGCGGGCTTCCCGCGCCAAGTGCACGCGCAAGCGACCTCTTCGCAACGGCCTGAGCGGTCTACATGCCGCGGAAACGGTGCAGGAACGCACCGCTGACCGGCAGCGATTCCTGCCGGTCGCGCAGGCACAGTTGCCACTTTCCCAGCTCGTCCTTGCGCACGCGGTCGATGGCGGCCACGCGCACCACCACGCCGCGATGCACCTGCCAGAAGGTGTCCGGATCCAGGCCCGCAAGCAGGTCCTTGAGCGGGGTCCGGATCACCGCCTCGGCATCGGCGGTCACCACGCGCACGTACTTGTCCTGCGCCTGGAAGTACAGCACTTCGTCGATACCGATCATGCGCACGCTGTCGCCGACACTGGCGCTGATCCACCGCACCTGCCGGTCGCCATTCGGCCGCAGAGCGGCCTCCAGCTGGTCCACGCGTGCCTGCAGATCGTCCTCGCCGTCGCGGGCGTCAAGACGCTCGCGCAGCCGGGCCACCGCCCGGGCCAGGTGCGCGGGCTGCACCGGCTTGAGCAGGTAGTCGACCGCGCCCGCCTCGAATGCCCGGATCGCGTATGCGTCGTATGCCGTGGTGAACACCACCAGGCCGCCCGCGGCAACCACCGACCTCGCCACGTCCAGGCCGCTGACGCCGGGCATGCGGATGTCGAGGAAGGCCACCGCCGGGCGCAACTCGGCCACCGCCTGCAACGCGGCGATGCCGTCCTCGCATGCGCTCACCGACGACAGCTCGGGCCACGCGTCCGCCAGCATCGAAAGCAGCGCGGCGCGTTGCGGTGCCTCGTCCTCGGCGACGATCGCGATCGGGCCGTCCGCCGTCATGCGGGGGTCGCCCTGTCGCTGGTTGCCGACGACCGGGCGGGTGCTTCCAGCGGCAGCCGGATCTCCGCTTCCACGCCTTTTCCCGGCGCGCTTCGCATGTGCAGGGCCGCACGGCCACCGTAGCGCTCCAACAGTTGCTCGCGCACGTTGGCCAGGCCCACCCCGCTGCCCAGGCCGGGCTGCAGGCCCACGCCATCGTCGATCACCGCCACGTTCAGGTGGTCGGCATCTTCCAGCGCGCGCACCACCACCCGCCCGGGCCCGTGCTTGGGTTCGATGCCATGCTTGATCGCGTTCTCGACCAAGGTGATCAACAGCAGTGGAGGGTAGGGGCGCGCGCGCAGGGCGTCGTCGGCCTCGATCGTGAAGTCCAATCGCCCGCCCATGCGCAGCCGCATCAATTCCAGGTAGCTGGCGCAGATGTCCAGCTGCTGCCCCAGCGTGGAGTGCACCAGCCCGTCGCCGTCGTCGCGCAGTTGCGGGATGGTCGAACGCAGGTGTTCGACCAGGGCGTCGAGCGTGGCCTCGGCCTGCGCCGGGTCCTGCCGTACCAGTGCGCGCACCGACGCCAGCGTGTTGAACAGGAAGTGCGGCTCGACCTGCGCCTGCAGCACGCCCAGTCGCAGGTCGCTGTGCTGCTTGAGTTCGCGCAACTGCGCGACCTCCTGGGCGTGGTGGTTGTCCAGCCAGCGCCGCTGCTCGCTGAAGTAGGCGCGGAGGGCCAGCCCGCCCCCGAACAGTCCGTAGATCAACACCAGTACGGCCAGGTTGATGGCCACCGCGACGACTCGCTCGGCCATCGGCGCCTCGGCCGCCATGTCGGGCAGCGGTTGGCCGTTGTCGCGGTAGGCGGCCTCTACCACCCCTTCGACATAGGACGAAGCCCAGAAGTCGGCGAGGAAGCTGAGCGCGACTCCCACCAGCACCGCCAGCACCACGGCGCGGCGCTCCCTGGCGGCGGGCCAGCGGCGGTAGCGCACCCAGGTGGCAAGCGCGGGACCCGCCGTGGCCATCAGGGTGAAGGCTCCCAGCAGGTGCAACCCCGACAACGCGCCGACGCCGTAGTCGCGCGCGGAGAAGCCCACGGCGAACGCGGTGACCGCGGAGAAGAACGCGATCACCGATGCGAACAGCACCGTTCGTCCCCGCAGCCACGGCCCGCTGAAGACCGGGAACTGGCGGTAGCGGCTCCAGACCGTGTTGCCGCCGATCAGCACCTGCGGCGGCAGCGTGCTGTCCAACGGATACGAGGGCGGTGGCGCTGGGGGAGCTGTCATCGTCATCGGCCTAGCGTCGCGCACCTCGCAGTATCTGGCCACCCTGGTGCAGGGCGAGCGCGATGACCGCGCCATCGTCGCCACGCTGGAACCGGATCTCGATGCCGTGCCGGGCCGCTTCGAACACGTCGGCCGATACCGGCGCCAGCGCGAACGCGCCCTGCCCCGTCGCCTGCGCAAACAGGGTGTCGCCCTGGACGCGGATGGCGAGGGTCATGGAGGGCATCAGGGGATAGTCCCCGGCGTAGGCCTGCAAGTCTTGCGCGGCCAGGCCCGATGCCGATGCCGATGCCGATGTTGGCGTCGCGCCTGCTGTTTCGCCCGCCGGCACCCGCCGTGCCTGCATCACGCCGCCGCCCTGGTGCCAGCTGAAACGGTAGGCCCCATCGGCGCCCCTCTGCGGCCGCAGCAGCGCGTCGAACGCCAGCGGGTAGAAGTCGCCGGCATCGTCGTGTCCCAGCTCGAACGCCGGTTGGCCGGCCGCCTGCATCTCGAGCGCGTCGCCCTTGCGGCGGATTTCCAGCCGGGGCCCGCCCTGCAACTGCCATGTGCCCGCCAGGGCGTCGAGCAGCTCACCCGGCGCCTGGCTGGCCTTGCGCGGAGCACCCAGCGGGACGCGTTCGTCCAGCAGGTGCAGGCCCAGGCTGCCGAGGCCGCCGGTCGAGGTCAGGGCGGTGTCCGACAGCACGACCACGCCCCGCTTGCGTGACGCGTCGAAGGCGACGAACGACGAAAAGCCGCCGGTGCCGCCCTCGTGCACGTGCACGGTGTGTCCTTCCAGCGGCGCCAACATCCAGTTCATCGCCATCGGCTGGGCCGATGCGGTGTCCACGGGTTGCCGGGAGCGCGCAAGCGCCGCGTCCAGGCTGGACGGGCGCTGGCCGAGGTGGGCCTGCACGTAATGGACCATGTCCTGGAGCGTCGCGCGTACGCCGCCCACGCCGGCCAGGTCAGGGTGGAAATTCCACGCCCCCGTCGGCTGCGCATCGGGCGTATGGCCCACGGCGGGTCGCACACCGTCGGGTGGAGCGGAGAGGTACACGCCGTCCATTGACAGCGGTTGCAGGATGCGCTCACTCAACAACGCATCGAAGCCCTTGCCGGCGCGTCGGGCCACCGCGTACGACAGCAACATCGAAGCGAAGTTGGAATACTCGAACCGCGTCCCGGGCGCGCGGTCAAGGGACACCTGGGGCAACACGGCCAGCAGCGCCTGCGGCGTGAGCGCGGCGTAGGGATCGGAAGCGTCATTGACCAGCCCCCCGGGCGGCAATGCCGGCAAGCCGCTGGTATGGGTGACAAGATGCCGAAGCAGGATCGGCTGGCCTTCGAACATGGGCACTTCGCTGCCGGCGGGCAGGTACTCCGCCAGTGGATCGTCCAGGTCGGCTTCGCCCCGTTCCACCAGGTCGGCCAGCAGCGTGGCCGTGAGGGTCTTGCTGACCGAGCCGATTTCGAACGCACTGGACCCATCGATGCGGGGCGCGGCATCGGGGTCGGCGCAGGTGAAGCTGCGGGCGACATCCGTGCCGACCACCGCCACCGCGAAGCATGCGCCGGTGCGATCGCCGTGCAGGCGCTGGGCAACCCGGGCCGCCAGCTCAGAATCGGTCACGGCATGGACGGGCGAGGCGCCCATCGCGATCGCGGACGCAACAAGAAGGGGGCGGAGACGGAGGCGGAAACGGCGATCCATGGCGAGGCTCCTGGGACGGTGGAGCCTCCAGCCTGCCCGCCTGGCGCCCATGGTGCCCGGGTCTGCGACGGAAGCCCTGCTACGGGCGACGGACCCGGCCTGGCAGGCGTGGGCTGTCCCTAGGCACCCGCTCTCGACCCGCGAATCAACCCGCCAGCAGGGCGCTCATGGCCTTCCCATAGCGACCGGCGATCTCCGCACCGCGGCGATGGCGGCCGCCCTCGACCACGCACTGCCCGTCCACCCAGACCCGATCCACCAGGGGTCGGTTGCCACTGAACACCCATCGGTCGATAACGTCTCCGTCGCCCGCACCCGCCAGCAAAGGTGAGTCGACCGCCAACGAAAACGCGTCGCCGGGTCCCCCCGCAGCGATGGTGCCGGTCGCCTGTCCCGATGAAGTCCAGGCACTGTCCACGACGCCTGCCAGCAAGGTCTCGCCCACGCTGCGCACCGCGGCCGAGGCCGCGATGTTGCGCCGGCGCGTCGCCAGGCGCTGGCCGTACTCGAGCCAGCGCAGTTCCTCCACCGGGCTCACCGAGATGTGCGAGTCCGAACCGATTCCCCACGCACCGCCTGCATCCAGGTAATCGCGCAGCGGGAACAGGCCGTCGCCCAGATTGGCTTCCGTCGTCGGGCAGATCGCCACGGTGGCGCCGCTGCGCGCAACCCCGGCAATCTCCGCATCGTCCAGGTGGGTCGCGTGGACCAGCGTCCAACGGGCGTCGACCCGGGCGTTGTCCAGCAACCAGCGGACCGGCCGCGCCCCGCGGATGGCCAGGCATTCGTCCACTTCCCCGGTCTGCTCCGCGATGTGGATGTGGATGCGGCTGTCTCCAGGCAGCGCGGCCAGCACCGTCGACATCGCATCGGGTGGCACCGCGCGCAGGCTGTGCAGCGCGCAGCCGACCCGCATTGTCTTGCCTTCCTCTGCGCGCAGCGCGTCGAGCAGGCGCAGGTAGCCGTCGACGTCGTGCCCGAAGCGCCGCTGGCGCTCGCCCAGCGGGCGCCGGTCGAAACCACCGGCCATGTACATCACCGGCAACAGGGTCAGGCGGATCCCGGTCTCGCGGGCGGCCTGGACCAGCGCGCGCGACATCGCCGCCGGGTCGTCGTAGGAGCGGCCGTCGGGTGCGTGGTGCAGGTAGTGGAATTCGCAGACGGTGGTGTAGCCGGCTTCCAGCATCTCCGCGTACAGCTGCGCGGCGACCGCGTGGAGCGTGTCAGGGTCGAAGCGGCCGGCAAACCGGTACATCGTCTCGCGCCAGGTCCAGAAGCTGTCCCGGTCGCTGTCCCCTCGCCGCTCGGCCATGCCGGCCATCGCCCGCTGGAACGCGTGCGAGTGCAGGTTGGCGACCCCCGGCAGCACGCGCGCCCCGGCCTGCAGGCCCCCGGTCGAACCGTTGGAAACTGGCTGCCAGCCCGCTGCGGGCTGCCAGACGCGTGCGGGGGTCGTGGTCTGCATGCGCGCATTATCGCCCCGGAACGGCGCATCTCCCCTGCCCGCCTACAATGACGCGATGGACGACCAGCACGGCACGCAATGGGACGGGATCGTCGTCGGCGCCTCCCTGGCGACGCTCGACGGCGACAACGGCTACGGCGAAATCCCCGACGGCGCATTGGCCTGGCGCGACGGCGCCATCGTGCATGTCGGCCCGCGCGACGCGCTGCCTGCGGCGCCCGACGCGCTGGCCCGGCAGGTCGTCCGGGCGGAGGGGTGGATCACGCCCGGCCTGGTGGACTGCCACACCCACCTGGTGTTCGCCGGCGATCGCGCCCGTGAGGCCGAAATGCGCCTGCACGGCGAGAGCTACGAAGCGATCGCCCGGGCCGGCGGCGGCATCCTCTCGACCGTGCGCGCGACCCGTGCCGCCAGCGAGGATGACCTGCTGGCGCAGTCGCTGCCGCGGGCCCGGGCGCTGGTCGGCGACGGCGTGACCACGGTCGAGATCAAGTCCGGCTACGGCCTGGACCTGGCCAACGAGCGCAAGATGCTGCGCGTCGCACGATCGATCGGAGAGGAACTGGGCATCCAGGTGCGCACCACCTACCTTGCCGCGCATGCATTGCCCCCCGAGTACGAAGGACGTGGCGATGCCTATATCGATGCCGTCGTCGAATGGCTTCCCCGCCTCCACGCAGAAGGGCTGGTCGATGCCGTGGATGCGTTCTGCGAAGGCATCGGTTTCTCGCCGGCGCAGACGCGACGGGTGTTCGATGCCGCCCGTGCGCTGGACCTGCCGGTCAAGTTGCATGCCGACCAGCTCAGCGACCTGGGCGGCGCGGCGCTGGTGGCGGAGTACGCGGGCCTGTCGGCCGACCACGTCGAGCACACCTCGGGCGAGGGCGTGCGTGCCATGGCGGGTCGCGGAGCGGTCGCCGTACTGCTGCCGGGCGCCTTCCACGTGCTGAGGGAGACCAAACTGCCACCCCTGGAAGCATTCCGCGGCCAGGGCGTGCCGATGGCGGTGGCCACCGACTGCAATCCGGGCACGTCCCCGTTGCTGTCCTTGCGCCAGGGCATGCAACTGGCCTGCATCCACTTCCGGCTGACTCCGGAAGAAGCCCTGCGGGGTGCCACCGTCAACGCCGCCCGTGCCCTGGGGCTGCACGACCGGGGCCGGCTGCGGGTCGGCATGCGGGCGGACTTCACCCAGTGGCGCGTGGGCCACCCCTCCGAGCTGACCTACTGGCTGGGCGGGGACCTGGCGGCATCGGTGCATGCAGCCGGCACGCGGATCGCCTGAGCCGGGAACGCCGCCGCCACCAACGAAAAAGCCCCGCGGTCGCGGGGCTTTTCGATCCGGTGTCGCAACCGTGCGCGTTGCGCTCAGTCCTTGGCGACAGCCTTCTTGGCGACCTTCTTGGCCGGCGCCTTGGCGACGGTCTTGCTGGTCTTCTTGGCGACCGGGGCAGCTGCCGCGCCGGTGGCCTTGGTGGCGCATCCAGCGGTCCGGATATTGCCGTAGCTGGAGTTGAAACGCTTGCCCTTGGCGGTCTTGCGGTCGCCCTTACCCATGGTGCTGCTCCTGAATCCGTAAAGTGAAAAACCGCGCCGATCGGCGCGGAATCCTGCGAGGTGGTCGCATTATATGGCCGCGCAAGTGGCGCGAGCAGCCGCAGAGCCTATCACAGCGGGCGCGTGGCGTGGTTCAGGCCCGTCCCGCCGCGGCATGCGTCAGGCGCAGGTTCAGCAAGTGCGCCAGCGCCAGCATCACCCCGCCGCCCACCATCATCACCATGTGGGTCGTCGAATGGTTGTGCAGCGGCGTGAACGACGCGGCCCACACCAGCGCCAGGCCCGGCAGCAGCAGCGCCCACGCGTGGAAACCACGGTGGCGGCGATAGCCCAGCGTCAACGTAGTGGCGCCCAGCACCGTGGCGAATACCACGAACGCCTGGTCGAAGTCGACCCAGCCACCCAGCTTCAGGCCGAATGCCGGCGCCAACGCCAGCACCAGCGGCAGCAACGCGCAGTGGATAGCGCACAGGAACGACGCGGCGAAGCCGACGCGATCGGCCGTCTCGAGGGACGGGGCCGCTCGCGACCGGGGCATGGCCTTGGAGGGATGCGAGGTCATTTGAAACAATATAACATTCCGTTTCCAATCGCCACCAGTGTAGCCGCCCCCCGTGACGAAAACCTCTCTCTTACGACGCTCCCCTCTGTTCCTGGCCCTGCTTGCCCTGCCTCCCGCGCTCTGGGCGCAGGAGGACCCCCGACACAGCGAACCGACCGACCTGGACGCGATCGTGGTTCGTGCCAGTCCGCTGGTCCGCACCGCCGAGGACCTGACCCGACCGGTCGACGTGCTGGCCGGCGAGCAGCTCGACGCGGCCAAGGCCAACACCCTGGGCGAGACGGTCAACAAGCTGCCGGGCGTGCAGTCGTCGTACTTCGGCCCGGGCGTCGGCCGCCCGATCATCCGCGGCTTCGACGGCGCCCGCGTGCAGGTGCTGAGCGATGGCCTGGGTTCGGGCGACGTGTCCACGGTCAGCGTGGACCACGCAGTGAGCATCGAGCCGTTCCTGGCCAACCAGATCGAGGTGCTCAAGGGGCCGGCCACCCTGCTCTACGGCAGCGGTGCGATCGGCGGCGCGGTCAACGTCATCGACGGGCGCATTCCCGAGGCGGTGACCGACCAGCCCCTGGAAGGCCGGGCCGAGCTTCGAGTGGGCTCGGTCAACGACGAGCGCACCGGCATGGTCCGACTGGACGGCACTGCCGAGGCCGGCAGCGGACACCTGGTGTTCCATTTCGATGCCCTGCACCGCGAAACGGGCGACTTCGACATCCCCGGTTACGCCGAGAGCGAAGCCGCGCACGGCGGCGAGGAGCACGGGGAGGAGGACGCCCACGCTGACGAAGAGCATGACGGGAACGAAGAGGAACACGAAGAACGAGGCGCCTTCGGTGTCCTGCCCAACAGCGCCATCCGCACCGATGCCGCCGGGGTGGGCCTGTCGTGGGTGGGCGAGCGTGGCTTCGTCGGGGTGGGGCACAGCCTTTTCAGCACCCGCTACGGCGTTCCGGGCCATGCCCACGACGAGGGCCACGACGAGCAAGAGGACGAGGGGGCGCACGAGGAGGACGGGCGTGAAGGCGCCGGGGAAGGCGACCACGGCGAAGCGCCCGTGCGCATCGTCATGGACCAGCGCCGCAACGAGTTGCGCGCGGGCCTGGACGACCTGGGCGCATTCCAGTCGCTGCGGGTGAAGCTGGCCAACACCGGCTACACCCACACCGAGTTCGAGGGCGACGAGGTGGGCACCGTATTCGACAACGACAGCACCGAGGCCCGCGTGGAACTGGTCCACCAGACGCTCGCCGGCTGGAACGGGGCGCTGGGCATTCAGTGGTCGCGACGGAAGTTCCTCGCCATCGGCGAGGAGGCGTTCGTACCCGGCTCCGGATCACGCGACACGGGGGTGTTCTGGATCGGCGAGCGCGAGTTCGGACCCGTCACCGCAGAGCTGGGTGCACGCCACGACCGCAACCGCATCGATATCCAGGAAGGCGCAACAGGTCCCGACCGTGAGTTCGACACCACCAGCCTGTCGGCTGCGCTGCGCTGGGACCTCAACCCCGACCTGCACGTCTCGCTGGGGCTGGACCGCGCGCAGCGCTCGCCCACTGCCGAGGAGCTGTATTCCAACGGGTTCCACGTAGCGACCGGGAGTGTGGAGTTGGGCACTCCCGACCTTGAGGTCGAGACCGCCAACCGCGTCGAACTGGGCCTGCACTGGCACGCCGGCCCGGTGCGGGTCAGCGCGTCGGTCTACCACGCGCGCTTTGATGACTTCGTCTACCTGGCCGACACCGGTATCGATGCCGATGGCCCGGTGCGGCTCTGGACCCAAGGCGATGCCACCTTCGAAGGTGCCGAGGGGGAGGTCGACTGGACGTTCGCCGACAACGCCACGGGCGCCTGGGCGTTGCGTGTCTTCGGGGACCTGGTGCGCGCCGAGCTGGACGGCAACGGCACGCGAGAGGTCGCAGTGTCGGTGCCGCATGGCGACCACACCGACGAGCAGGTCGTCGATCTTTCACGGGGCGGCTACCTGCCGCGCATCGCGCCCTCGCGCATCGGCGGTGAGCTGCGATGGACGTCCGGCGCGTGGCGGGCTTCGCTTGGCGCCGTGCGCTACGCCCGCCAGGACGACGTGGCCGCCTTCGAGACCCCGACGCCGGGGTACACCCTGGTCGATGCGCACCTGGCCTGGCATCTCGATACGCCCGGCGGCAATGCCTGGGAAGTGTTCCTGGACGGCAGCAACCTGCTGGACGAGGAGGCACGTCCGCACACCTCGTTCCTCAAGGACCTCTCGCCCCTGCCCGGGCGCGGCATCTCGTTCGGGGTGCGGGCGTTCTTCTGACGTCCGTCGCCCGCGCAGGCCGCCGCGAAGAGCCCGCCACCCGGCGGGTTCGTCGTCTCGTCGCGTATCAAGTAGGCCGGCGCCGAACCTGTCGGAGCGGCTTCAGCCGGGAACGAATACCCGGTACGCATTCGATCCCGTAGGAGCGACGTCAGTCGCGACCGACGTGCATCCGCAGTAGCGAGGGTCGCGACTGACGTCGCTCCTACAAGAGGCAATGGATCGCGGCGGACCAGATGCTCGCGGCTGGAGCGGGCCCCCTGAGGCCACGGTGCGCTGTCGGCTCAGCGGTCAACCGGCCGCCGCACAACTCGCGCACAGCCCGTGCACCTCGAGCGTCTGCGCCTGCGGCACGAAGCCGAGCGCACGGGCGCGGCGGTCCAGCGCGGCGACGATCTGCTGGTCCTCGAGCTCGGTGGCCGAGTGGCAGCGGTCGCAGATCAGGAACGGCACGGCGTGCGGCTCGGAGGCGGGGTGGTGGCACCCGACGAAGGCATTGACCGATGCCAGTTTGTGGATGAACCCGTGCTCGAGCAGGAACTCCAGCGCGCGGTACACCGTCGGCGGCGCGGCGGCGTCGTGCGTGGCCTTCATCAGGTCCAGCAGCTCGTACGCCTTGAGCGGCCGCTTCGCATCGGCGATCAGGCGCAGCGCGTGGGCCCGGATGGGGGTCAGCCGCAGGCCCCGCTGCTCGCACACGCGCTCCACTTCGCCGACGTATGCATCGGCGTCGTGGACGTGGTGGCGTGGATCGGTGCAGGCGTGTCCCATGGGCGTGGCCTAGGCCTGGGCCGGTACTTTTTCGAGCGCCGCGTCGATCCGGGCCAAGGCCTCTTCCCGGCCCGCGAGGTAGACGGTGTGGCCGATGTCGGGGCTGACCTGGGTGCCGGTGATGGCCACGCGCAGCGGTTGCGCCACCTTGCCCATGCCCAGTTCCAGTGCGGCGGCCGTGTCGTGCAACGCGGCATTGATCGCCGCCACCGACCACTGGTCCAGCCCGGCCAGGCGCGCCCGCGCATCGGCCAGCGGCGCGCGTGCGGCCGGCTTGAAGTGCTTGGCCACTGCGGCTTCGTCGTATTCCGTCAGCGGACCGAACCAGACCGCCGCGCGCTCTGCCATCTCCGCGAGCGTCTGCACCCGGTCGCGCAAGGCCAGCACGATGTCCGCCGCGGCAGGGCCGCTTGCCAGCTCGTACCCGGCCTCGCGCAGGTGCCACTGCAGGTGCAGCGCCACGTCTGCGGGTTCGTCGTCCTTGAGGTACTGCTGGTTGAGCCAGCCCAGCTTGGCCGGGTCAAGGCGGGCGGCCTTGGCGTTGACGTCCTTGAGGTCGAACAGCGACTGCAGTTCCTCGACGGAGAAGATCTCCTGGTCGCCATGCGACCAGCCCAGCCGCGCCAGGTAATTGAGCAGTGCGTGCGGCAGGTAGCCCATGTCGCGGTACTGCATGACGTCGGCCGCGCCGGTGCGCTTGGACAACTTCGCGCCTTCCGGGTCGAGGATCATCGGCAGGTGCGCGAAGTGCGGCACGGGGGCGCCGAGCGCCCGGTAGATATTGATCTGTCGGGGGGTGTTGTTGACGTGGTCGTCGCCGCGCACCACGTCGGTGATGCCCATGTCCATGTCATCGACGACAACCGCGAAGTTGTAGGTGGCATAGCCGTCGGAGCGGAAGATCACCAGGTCGTCGAGTTCACTGTTGGCGATCTCGATGCGGCCCTTGACCTTGTCTTCCCAGGCCACGACGCCATCGAGCGGGTTGCGGAAGCGGATGACCCGGTTGGGATCGTCCCGGCGCGGCAGGCCCGCATCACGCGCGGCACCGCTGTAGCGGGGCTTCTCTCCCTTGGCCATGGCGGCTTCGCGCATGGCGTCCAGTTCGTCCCTGGTCTCGTATGCGTAGTAGGCGTGCCCACCCGCGACCAGCTGTTCGGCCACCTCGCGGTAGCGGTCCAGGCGGTGGGTCTGGTAGATGGGGCCTTCGTCGTAGTCCAGGCCAAGCCAGTCCATCGCCTCGAGGATCGCATCGATGGCGGACTGCGTGCTGCGCTCGCGGTCGGTGTCCTCGATGCGCAGGATGAACTGCCCGCTCCGGCGGCGCGCCTCCAGCCAGCAGTAGAGCGCGGTACGCGCGCCACCGATGTGCAGGTAACCGGTGGGGCTGGGTGCGAAGCGGGTGCGGCAGGTCATGCAGGCAGGCTCGGGGCGGACAGACCCGGCATTTTACCGGCCTATGCCCGCCCCTGTTGGCGCAACGCCGGTCCGGAGGAATCCTTGCCGTCTTTGTAGGAGGCGGCTTCAGCCGCGATCGGCATTCCGGCGCCCTGTGGGAGCGCCGCAAGTCACGACAGTCCAGGGCCTGGTCTTTCGCCAAGGACTCGGCGTGCAATCGCGGCTGAAGCCGCTCCGCCGAGGCGCGAATCCCGGGCCCTACAATGCCCCGATGACCACGCTCTTCATCTCCGACCTCCACCTCGACCCCGAGCGTCCGCACATCACCGACCTGTTCTGCCGGTTCCTGGAGGACGAGGCCCGCGGTGCGGACGCGCTGTACATCCTGGGTGACCTGTTCGAGGCATGGGTGGGCGACGATGACCCGTCCGAGGCCGGCACACTCACTGTCGAGGCGCTGCGGGCCGTGGCCGCCGCCGGTACGCCCGTGTCCTTCATCCGCGGCAACCGGGACTTCCTGCTGGGCGAAGCCTACGCGCGCCGCGCCGCCATGCGCGTGCTGCCCGACCCCAGCGTGGTGATGCTGCATGGCCGACCGGCACTGCTGATGCACGGCGACACCCTGTGCACCGGCGACGTCGCCTACCAGGCTTTCCGTGCGCACACTCGAGACCCGGCATGGCAGGCGCAGTTCCTGTCGCAGCCATTGAACACCCGGCTTGCGTTTGCGCAACAGGCGCGAGCCGCAAGCCAGGAACACCAGACCGGGCTGAAGGACAAGGGGACCATGGAGACGATCACCGATGTCGCCCCCGAGGCAGTGGCCGCGACGCTGGCCCGATTCGGGATCGATACCCTGATCCACGGGCACACGCACCGGCCCGCCGTGCATGAGCTGGTGGTCAGCGGGCGCGAGTGCAGGCGGGTGGTGCTGGGGGACTGGTACGAGCAGGGGTCAGTGCTGCGCGTGGACGCCGATGGCATGGCGCTGGCGGCGCTTTAAGCATGGCGGTCACTGATGGCCGTTTGTTCCTGTAGGAGCGACGTAAGTCGCGACCGCGCAACTCCGGCACCTACGGAGGTCGCGACTCACGTCGCTCCTACAGAGACGTGCGAGCTCAATCGCGGCTGAAGCCGCTCCTACAGGGGGTTGCCGGCGAAGCCTTGCAGCAGGGCGAGCTCGTCGTCATCGAAGCCCGCCGCAGCGCGCGCGTCGAGGTTGAACGGCCCGTGCAGCACCGCGTGGGCGTACTCGCCCAGAAGCCGCTTGAATGTCGTCGCCGGCTCGACCCCGGCGCGCTCGCAGTACCAGCGGAACCACCGCGAGCCCGCGGCGACGTGCGCGACTTCCTCGCGCAGGATCACCTCCAGGATCGCCACGGTATCGCCATCGCCCATGCCCTGCAGGCGCACGATCATCCCCGGCGTCACGTCCAGGCCGCGCGCCTCCAGGACGCGCGGGACCAGCGCCATGCGCTCCATTCCGTGGTGCGCGGTCTTCTCGGCCATCTCCCACAGGCCGTTGTGGGCGTCGAAATCGCCGTAGTCGAAGCCCAGCGCGCGCAGGCGGTCACGCAGCATCACGAAGTGGCGCGCCTCGTCGGCGGCGCACGACACCCAGTCGGCATAGAAGGCGTCGGGCAGGCCGCGGAAGCGGTAGGCGGCGTCCCACGCCAGGTCGATAGCGTTGAACTCGATGTGGGCGATGGCGTGGATGAAGGCCGCGTGACCCTCGGGCGTCCCGAATCCGCGCTTGGGCAACTCACGCGGGTGCACCAGCCGTGGGCGGTCAGGGCGGCCCGGCATGCGGATGGGCTCCGGTGGCGGGGCGTCGGCCGGCACGGTCAACCGGCCTGCCGCAAGCGCGCCGGCCGCGGCAAACGTCGCGGCGACCTTTTCGTCGGGCGCGGCCGCAGCAAGGCAGCGGCGGGCGGCATCGAACAGCGTCCCGGTCATCTGTGAACCTGCTGGAGTGGCTTCAGACGCATGTGTCCGACCGGGATACCCGCGGTGCGGATGCAGGAGCGACGTGGATCATGTTCGCCACGCTTCCTGACCGCGGTTCGCGACTTACGTCGCTCCTACAAGTTCCATGGGAACCACTCAGCGAGTCGGGTCCGCGGTTGCAGCATCGCCTGCACAAGCCCATAGCTCAACTACGCGTGGACGCCACCGGGACGCGCCGCGTGCTCTTGGCTTCGTCCGACCGCAGGTGCTTGATGCGCTCGAAGTAGTCCGCCTCGGTGCCGGTGACGTACTCGCCGTTGAAGCAGGAGGAGTCGAAATCGGTAATGCGCTGCTTCGGCCCGGCCACCGCCCGCTCCAAGTCCGCGAGGTCCTGGTAGACCAGCCAGTCGCAGCCCAAGAGCTGCTCGATCTCCTCCTCGCTGCGGTTGTGCGCGACCAGCTCTTCGGCCGTCGGCATGTCGATGCCGTAGATGTTGGGGTGGCGCACCGGCGGCGCGGCCGAGGCCAGGTATACCTTGCGCGCGCCGGCATCGCGCGCCATCTGCACGATCTGCTTGGAGGTGGTGCCTCGCACGATGGAGTCGTCCACCAGCAGCACCACCCGGTTGCGGAACTCCAGCGGGATCGGGTTGAGCTTGCGGCGCACCGATTTCGCCCGCTGGCCCTGCCCGGGCATGATGAAGGTGCGGCCGACATAGCGGTTCTTGATGAAGCCCTCGCGGTACTTCACCCCCAGCACGTTGGCGATCTCCAGCGCGGAGTCGCGCGAGGTGTCGGGGATCGGGATGACCACGTCGATGTCGTGGTCGGGGCGCAGCCGCTGGATCTTCTCACCCAGTGTCTGGCCCATGCGCATGCGCGCCTTGTGCACCGATACGTCGTCCATCATCGAATCGGGGCGCGCGAAGTACACGTACTCGAAGATGCACGGGGTGTGGGTGCGCGGCTCCACGCATTGGCGGGTGTGCAGGGTGCCGTCGGTGGTGGCGACCAGGCCTTCGCCCGGACGCACGTCGCGCACGCGCTCGTAGCCGAGCAGGTCGAGCGCGACCGATTCCGACGCCACCGCGTACTCGTCGCCTTCGGCGCTGGTCCGCTTACCCAGGACCAGCGGACGGATGCCGTTGGGATCGCGGAAGGCCACCAGTCCCAGCCCCAGTACCGCCGCGACCACCGCGTAGCCACCGACGCAGCGACGGTGGGTGCCTTCGATCGCATTGAGCGTGGCTTCCACCGACAGGCTGCCCTGCTCGTCCAGTTCGTGGGCGAAGACATTGAGCAGCACTTCGGAGTCCGATTCCGTGCTGACGTTGCGCCGATCCTGCTCGAACACTTCGCGCTGCAAGGCCTCGGTGTTGATCAGGTTGCCGTTGTGCGCCAGCACGATGCCGAACGGAGAGTTGACGTAGAAGGGTTGGGCTTCGTCGTTGCCTTCGCTGCCGGCGGTCGGGTAGCGGCAGTGGCCGATGCCCAGGTGGCCCTGCAGCACCTGCATGGCGTGCTCGTCGAACACGTCGCTGACCAGGCCATTGCCCTTGTGCACGCGCAGCTTGGTGCCGTGCGCGGTAGCGATGCCCGCGGCGTCCTGGCCGCGGTGCTGGAGCACCGTCAAGCCGTCGTACAACTGCGCCGCCACGTCGTTATGGCCGACGATGCCGATGATCCCGCACATGGTTGAGTCCTGCGTTCAGTGATTCAGCAAGGCGACCGTCGCCGCCGGGTCGGAGTGTCAGGAGCGGCCGTCGCCGGTGACAGGCGTTGGCAGCGCCGGATAGGGCAGTGTGCCGTCCAGCGGCATGGCGCCACCGCGCCTGAGGTCCACCTGTTCGGCCACCCAGTCCGGCAGCCACGCGCGCATCCACTGCGCCCCCGGCACGAACACCGGGACCATCTGCGAGCGCTGCCACTCCGGTTCGCGCGGCATCGTCGTGAGCCCGAGCATAAGCACCAGCGCGCAGGCGACGAACGCCCCGCGCGCCACGCCGATGCCCAGTCCCAGCATCCGGTCCAGGCCCGAGAGGCCGACCGAATGCACCAGCCGGCGGACCATCCAGCCCACCAGCCCGACCAGCACCATTACCGCCAGGAAGCTCAGGGCATAGCCGGCGAGCAACTGTCCCGTGCTGGGCGCAACGCCGCCCGACACCATCATCGCGGCCTGCCCGCCGAAACGGAACGCGGCCCAGCCCGCCAGCACCCACGCGGCCAGCGATGCCAGCACGCCAATGAAACCCCGCATCACCCCCAGCAGCGCCGACACCGCGACGATCGCCAACAGCACCCAGTCCAGCGCGGTCATCGTCGGCCGATCCAGCCCGCGTCGCGCGACATCGCCATCAGGGGTGCGAGCGGACCAACCCGTTGATGCCGATGCTGGCGGAGATCTTCGACTTCAAGCGCTCCGCGTCCTCGCGGCTTCCCACTGGCCCGGCCAGCACGCGGTTGAGCGTGCCCTGGTCCGTGTTGACCTGTTCGGTAAATGCCGCGTGGCCGAGCGCACGCACGCGGTCGCGCAACTTGATTGCCTCGGCGGCATTGCTGAAGGCGCCCAGCTGCACCGCGAACCCGACACCCGATGCACCCGCCGGGGGCGGTGCTGGCGCAGGCGGGGTGGTGGCGACCGGCTTTGCGGGCTTGGATTCGGCCGCTTCCGGCTTTGCGGCCGGCTTGGGGGCGGCCGGCGCCGGCGCCGCATCCGCCAGCGGCTCCTGCCGGACAGCATCCGCGCCGGGGGCGGCCGTCGGGGAGGCACTGGAGGCGGGCTCGCCTGCGTCCAGGGCAATCACCCGGGAACCCACGTCGTCGCGCACGTGCGCTGCGCGCAGGCGCGCGGCCTCGGCGTCTGCGCGGCTGGCGTAGGGCCCGATCCGCACGCGGTGCAGCGTGCGGCCGTCGTTGCCACGTGCACTCTCCTGGAAGCCGGGCAATTGTGAACTGCGCAACGCCTCGACCACGCGCGCCGCATCGGCGGTACTGGCATAGCTGCCGAACGTGACCGCGTAGTCACCGCCCGCTGCGGGCGCCGGCATCATGCCGCCGGTGCTATCGGCGGTATCGACGACGGGCAGCCGACCATCCCCCGTCTGCGCTCCGGGCAGCCCGACGGCGCCACCTTGCGGGGTCTCGCCCGGTGCCAGCAGGGGCAGTTCGCGGGTTTCCATGCCATCACCCCCCGAGCGGGCGGGCAGGTCCAGGGACACGTCCGACATCCCGCTCTCGGGCGCCGGCCCCTTGATCAGCATGGGCAGGAAGATCACCGCCAGTGCCACCAGCACGGCCGCGCCGATCAGGCGCTGTTTCAGGGCAGGTTCCATCGGGTCTCGCGGGGCGCGGGCGGAAATGCCGCGCGGATTATAGCGCCGCGGCCTGCCCCATCCGACCCGGTGCAACCCGACAGGGCGCGCGCGCGTTCAGTCCCGATCGAGCCAGGCCAGGGCCGCCGAGGCAGTCAGGAACGAACCCAGCACCAGCACCCGGTCGCCCGGCGTCGCACGGGCGAGCGTCGCGGCGAGGGCCGTGGTCACGTCGTCATGCGCGGTCGCATTGGCGGCGGCCGTGCCCGCCAGCCGGGCCGCCAGCCGGGCCCCGGACTGGGCCCGGTCACCGGCATGCGGCAAACCGGCCAGATGCCAGCACCCGACCGTGCCGGCCAGGGCCGCGACGACGCCTTCCACGTCCTTGTCGCCCAGCGCGGCGAACACCGCGTGGGTGGTGCCCGGCACCGGGCTTGCCGCCAGCCAGCGCCCCAGCTCGCGTGCCGCCTGCGGGTTGTGCGCGACGTCCACCACCACGGCCACCCCTTCGCGATCGAACGCCTGCAGCCGTGCATCGAGCTTCGCGTTGGCGACAGCCTCGGCAATCACCGGCTCGGTCAGGGGGGCGTCCAGCGCACGCAGCGCGGCGATCGCCACGGCTGCGTTGCGCACCTGCACCGGCGCAGCCATTTGCGGCAATGGCAGCTCGTACTCGCAGCCGAGCTCGCGCCAGTGCCAGCCATCAGCCGTGGTTTCAAAGAAGAAGTCGCAGCCGATCCGGACCGCCGATGCGCCGATGGCGTAGGCATGGCGCAGGACGCTCGACGGGGGATCTTCATCGCCCAGTACCAGCGGCTTCCAGGCCCGTGCGATGCCGGCCTTCTCGAACCCGATCGCTTCGCGGTCAGCGCCCAGGTAGTCCTGGTGGTCAAGGTCGACGGTGGTGACCACGGCCACGTCCGGGTCGACGATATTGGTGGCGTCGAGGCGCCCGCCCAGTCCCACTTCCAGGACCACCAGGTCCAGACCGGCCTGCTCGAAACACCACAGCGCAGCCAGCGTTCCGTATTCGAAATAGGTCAGCGGCACCCCGCCGCGCGCCTCTTCAACCGCCTCGAACGCCGAAACCAGGGGTGCATCGCCGATATCGGCACCGTTGATCCGAACGCGCTCGTTGTAGGCCCGCAGGTGCGGGGAGGTGTAGGCACCGACCCGCCAGCCAGCCCCCCGGGCCATGGCCTCGATGAAGGCCACGGTGGAGCCCTTCCCGTTGGTGCCCCCCACGGTGATGACCCGGGGCGCGGGCCGCTGCAGGCCCATTTCCCGGGCGACCGCGCGCACGCGGTCCAGGCCCATGTCGATCTGCTTCGGGTGCTGGCGCTCGATGTACTCGAGCCACTGGGTCAGGTCCATGTGCAAAGTGTGCGCGATGCGCGGTGGGATGTGCGGCGCGTTTCGGGTGTGGCGGCCGTCGCGCCCGCGCTAGAGCGCCCGGTGCACCGCCTCGCCGAACAATGCGGTGTGGTGGGCGCAGTCGTTCAGGCGCACCACATCCAGCCGGTCGATCGAAGGGCCCTCCAGCAGGTTGAGGGTGGTGGGCGCTTGCCGGAAACGCCACAGGTGCGCGATCGGCAAGCCAAGCACCCGACACAGCAGCACCCGGTTCACCGCGTCGTGCGCGACCACCATCAGAGTGTCGGCCTCTTCCAACCCCTGCGCGGCACGCTCAAGCGCCGGCCACGCGCGGTCCACCACATGCTGCAGCGATTCGCCCTGCGGCATCAAAACCTCGTGGGGCGTTTCGCGCCATGCGCGAAGGCGGTCGGGATCCCGCTCGTGGATTTCCGCCGCAAGCAGTCCCTCCCACGTGCCGTGCGCGATTTCCATGAACCCCGGATCAGTGCCCAGCATGTCGGATCGGCCGCCCAGTGCCAGCTCGGCGGTGCGCCGGGCACGCATGAGCGGCGAGGCGACTGCGCGGGTGATGTCGACGCTTGCCAGTCGCTCACCCAGCGCCCGGGCCTGTGATTCGCCGATCGGCGACAGGGCGATGTCTTCCTGCCCCTGGTAGCGGCCCTCCGCGTTCCAGGGGGTTTCACCGTGTCGGGCAAGGATGAGTCTCATGTGGTCCTCTCGCGTTGGTTGCGAATGTGTACGTGGTTTTCAGCGTTGATACGGGCAGGACGCTGCGACGCCTCCCCCCGCAGGTCTCGATCAGATCTGCTGCAGCGACAACACGCCCGGCGTCGCCCGCAGTTCGACCAGTTGCTCATCCTCCACCGCACGGTCCACGGTGATCGCCGCCCGGGCCTGCCCGTCCCCCGCGGCGCCCAGCGCGAAGTTGACGATGTTGACGCCGGCCTCGCCCAGCTTCGAACCCACCGTACCGATCATGCCGGGCCGGTCCTCGTTGCGCATGAGCAGCACGTTGGCGAGCGGATCGAACTCGATTTCAACGCCGTCCAGGCGCACCACCCGCGGGCCGCGATGCAGGGTGGCCTCGATCTCGCGGCTGCGGCCGTCGCCCTCCACCCGGATGCGCAGCAGGCGGTCGAAGCCGTCGCCATCACCGCCCAGCGTTTCGGCCACGGTCAGCCCCCGGCCGGCCGCTTCGGCCAGTGCATTGACCGGTGTGATCCGACCCGAAGCGGTACCCAGCAACGAGGCCACCAGCAGGCGCGTCAACGGCCGGGTATCCAGCGCATCGGTACGGCCGGCATAGGTGATGTGCAGGCGTGTAGGTGCCGGCACCAGGCGCGCGGCGAGGCGGCCGAGCGCGGACATCAGGGGCATCCACGGACCGACCTCGCGCGCGGCCTCGGCCGTCAGCGGTGGCAGGTTGACGCAGCCGGCCACCGCGCCGGTATCGATGAAGTCCAGGATCTGCCGCGCGAGGATGGTGCTGACGGCCTGCTGCGCCTCGCTGGTGGATGCGCCCAGGTGCGGGGTCAGGATCAACTTCTCGTGCGCGCGCAACGGCGAGTCGGCCTGCAGGGGCTCGGTCACGAAGGTGTCGAGCGCGGCACCGGCCAGGTGGCCCTCGTCCAGCAGCTTGACCAGCGCGGCCTCGTCCACCAGTCCGCCGCGCGCGGCGTTGACCACGTAGCCGCCCGGCTTCATCAAGCGCATCCGCGCTTCGGACAGCAGGTTGGTGGTCTCCTTGGTGCGCGGCACGTGCAGGGTGACGATATCGGCCCACGCCAGCAGGTCTTCGAGCGACTTCAGCGCCACGCTGCCCTTGCCGGCGGCGGCCGGCGGCAGGAACGGGTCGTACGCGGCGACCTCCATGCCGATGCCCAGCGCCTTGCGCGCCACGGTGGCACCGATGCGGCCCAGCCCGATCACGCCCAGGCGCTTGCCTTCCAGCTCGAATCCGGTCAGTCCGGCCTTGGGCCACTGCCCGGCCTTCATCCCGGCGTCGGCCCTCGGGATGTGCCTTGCCAAGGCGAACAACAGCGAGATGGCGTGTTCAGCCGCGGCCAGGGTATTGCCGTCCGGGGCGTTCATCACCGCGATGCCACGCGCGGTGGCGGCGTCCACATCTATGGTGTCGACGCCGGCGCCCGCGCGGCCGATGACGCGCAACTTGGTCGCATCGGCAATGGCCTCGGCGGTGACCGGCGTGGCTGAGCGCACCAGCACGGCATCGACGCCGTCCAGCGCACTCGCCAGTGCCGCGGGGTCCTTGATCGGGTCGGATACGACGACCTCCCATCCCGCGTCGCGGAACAGGGCCAGGCCGTCGTCATGGATGCCATCGCACGCCAGTACTTTCATTGCAGGTTCCTCGTCATCGAAAAGGATGCGAAAGAGCCCTGCCAGCCGGCGCTGCGGTCGTGCGGTGCCCGCGACGCGGGCGGTGCAGCCAAATCAATTGCGGGTCGGGAGACGGGGCCGGCTGGCATGGGAGTCCGCGACAGAGCCGGAGACTAGCAGCAATCCCCGGGAGGAAATGAAAACGCCGGCCGGGGCGAACCCGGCCGGCGTCGTGTCGTGGCGGGCGTACGGTGTGGTCAGGGCGCGGCCACGTCCATTTCCCGCAGAAGGTTCGGTGCCGGGAAGACCTCCTGCATGATCCAGCGCATGTAGCGCTGGTCAACGGAGATCATGCGCGTCATCACCGGATCGAACACCCAGTTGGAGCTCACCGATTCCCAGTTGCCGTCGAATGCCAGGCCCACAAGCTTGCCCTGCGCATCGAGCACCGGGGAGCCCGAATTACCGCCGGTGATGTCGAGGTTGGACAGGAAATTGACCGGCACCGTGCCCAGCTCCGGGTCGGCCAGGCCACCGTGGCGCTTGGCCGCGATCGCATCCAGTAGCGGCTTGGGTGCGTCGAAGGGCTCTTCACCCGTCGCCTTCGCCGCCACCTCCTCCAGGCGCGTGAATGGCACCTGCTTGCTGCCGTCGGTCTTGGTGTAACCGGTGACGTTGCCGAAGGTGATGCGCAGCGAGGAGTTGGCGTCGGGGTACACGAACCCGCCCTGGCTGCGCTTGTGGTCGGCCACGGCCTGCAGGAACACGGGACGCGCCACCAGCGCGTCGCCGGCCCGCAGCTTGGCCTCCTTCTCAAGCTGCAACACGGTCGGCATGATCGCCACCGCGAACTGCACGGCGGGGTCCTTGCTGGATTCGAACGCCGTGCGGTCGGCCTTGAACAGGGCCATGCGCTTGCCGCTGTCCTTCAGCTGGGTCTTGGCGACCCGGTCCAGTGCCGCATCGATCGCCGCCGCGTCGCTCCCGCCCAGCCAGGCATCCACCGCGGCAATGCGCTGGTCCGCCGGCAACTTGATGTACTCGCGCAACCAGTAGGCCTGCAACTGGCGGTCCATGCCGGGCTCATAGCGGCGCTCCATCTGCCGCAGACTGCCCTCGAAACCGGGCAGGTCGCGATCCTGGTAGCCGGACTCGCGCTGGGCGTCGGGCTTTTCGCGTTCCAGCGACAGGCGATACAGCTGCGAGGCCGCGCCAAGCACGCCGGTGTTGCGCAACTGGCCGAAGATCAGGTCGCGTTCGCGGTGCTGGCGGGCGAGTTCGCCCAGTGCCTCCAGCTGCGCGTGGGCTTCCAGTGCCGCCTGTCCCTCCTGGCCCTGGCGCCGCAGCCATGCGAGCACCGCGGCTTCCTCGCGGCGCTTGGTCTCGGCCGCGCCGATGCGCTTGAAGCCTTCCAGCTGGCCAGCATAATTTTTCATCGCGTTCTGCCAGCCCCGGATGGTGTTGGCGTACTTCACCTCCACTTCGGGATTGCGGCGGCCCTCGGCCTCCACCAGCCCGACCAGGTTCTTGAAGTGCGACCCGACCACGGGGTAGGCCCACCCGGCGGTGTGATCGAAATCCGCCGCCAGCGCGTAGCGGCTGGTGGACCCCGGGTAGCCGGCGACCATGACGAAGTCGCCCTCGCCCAGCGGACGGTCGGCCAGCTTCAGCCAGTGCCGCGGCTCATAGGGCACGTTGTCCTTGGCGTACGCGGCCGGCTTGCCGTCCTTGCCCACGTAGGCCCGGTAGAAGGCGAAGTCGCCGGTGTGGCGCGGCCACATCCAGTTGTCGATCTCGCCGCCGTAGTTGCCGATGCTGCCGGGCGGCGCGTAGACCAGGCGCACGTCCTTGATCTCCAGGTTGCGGAACAGCCTGTAGGTGTTGCCACCGGAAAAACTGTAGAGGCGGCAGCGGAAGCCCTCCTCGGCCTCGCAGCGCGCGATCAGCTGCTTCTCCAGGGTCTCCAGCGCGGTGGTGCGGGCCAGCGCGTCGGGCGCGGCAGCGATGGCCGCGCGCACCTGGTCGGTGACGTCCTCGATGGAATCCAGTGCGTAGATGCGCGAGGTAGGGCCCGCCGAGACTTCGTCGGCCAGGGTCGCGGCATTGAAGCCGAGATCCATCAGGTTCCGGTCGGGTGTGGAGTTGAGCTGGATGGCGCCATAGGCGCAGTGGTGGTTGGTGACCACCAGCCCCTGCGGCGAGACGAAGCTGGCGGTGCAGCCGCCCAGCGAGACGACCGCGCCCATCGGATCGCCGGTAAGGTCGGCGAGCTGTTCAGGTGACAGCTCCAGGCCGGCTTTCCTGAGCGGTCCGGCGATCTCGGGCAACTGCTGCGGTACCCACATGCCTTCGGCGGCCATCGCGCCTCCCGTGAACGAGACTCCCGTGAACCCGGCCAGCGCCATTGCGGCGGCCAACATCGTGTATCGCATGCATATGCTCCTGGGTCGGTTAACCGTCCGAGTCTAGCCCGCGCCGGAGCAGGCGGGCCAATGCGCCCGGGGGCGCCCCGTATAATCCCTGCTTGCCCCACGGCCATTTACGCAGGACCGCCCATGACCCAGACCGACACCGTCCCCACCCGCATGCGTGCACTGGTCAAGCGCGAGGCTGCCAAGGGCATCTGGATGGAAGAGGTCGAGGTGCCCTCGCCCGGCCCCAACGACGTGCTGATCAAGCTGGAAAAGACCGCCATCTGCGGCACCGACCTGCACATCTACCTGTGGGACGAGTGGAGCCAGCGCACGATCACGCCCGGCCTGGTGATCGGCCACGAATTCGTCGGGCGCATCGTCCGGATGGGGACCGAGGTCAGGGGCTACCGGGTCGGCCAGCGCGTCTCGGCCGAAGGCCACATCGTCTGCGGCCATTGCCGCAACTGCCGCGCCGGCAAGCAGCACCTGTGTCCGAACACGGTCGGCATCGGCGTGAATCGCAATGGCGCGTTCGCCGAGTACATGGTGATGCCGGCCACCAATCTGTGGCCGATCCCCGACCAGATCCCGAGCGAACTGGCGGCATTCTTCGACCCCTATGGCAACGCCGCGCACTGCGCGCTGGAGTTCGACGTCGTCGGTGAGGACGTGCTGATCACCGGCGCCGGGCCGATCGGGATCATGGCGGCGGGCATCTGCAAGCACATCGGCGCGCGCAACATCGTGGTCACCGACGTCAACGACTACCGGCTCAAGCTGGCTGCCGACATGGGCGCGACGCGCGTGGTCAACGTCGCCAACCAGTCGATCAAGGACGTGATGGCCGACCTGCACATGGAGGGCTTCGATGTCGGCCTCGAGATGAGCGGGAACCCCCGCGCGTTCAACGACATGCTCGACTGCATGTACCACGGCGGCAAGGTCGCGCTGTTGGGGATATTGCCCAAGGGCGCCGGGATCGACTGGGACCGCATCATCTTCAAGGGCCTGACCGTCCAGGGCATCTATGGCCGGCGCATGTACGAGACCTGGTACAAGATGACGCAGCTGGTGCTGGGCGGGTTCCCGCTGGGCAAGGTGCTGACCCACCAGCTTCCGGTGGATGAGTTCCAGAAGGGATTCGACCTGATGGAAGCCGGCAAGTCCGGGAAGATCGTCCTCAGCTGGAACTGATCGACACAGCCCCGTCTCCTGAAGGAGCGGCTCAAGCCGCGAGGGAAGGACGGGGGCCTGATCGCGGCTGATGCCGCGCCTACGACCACCGGGATCCCCCATGTCCTTGACTGAACGTTACGCGCACGAACTCGAAGCCATCCGCGAACAGGGCCTGTTCAAGGCCGAACGGATCATCACCTCGCCCCAGTCCGCCGAGATCACGCTGGCCGACGGCCGCACGGTGCTGAACTTCTGCGCCAACAACTACCTGGGTCTGGCGGACCACCCGGACATCATCGCGGTGGCCAAGGACGCGCTGGACTCGCACGGCTTTGGCATGGCGTCGGTGCGTTTCATCTGCGGCACCCAGGACCTGCACAAGCAGCTCGAAAAGACGATCTCGGATTTCTTCGGCAAGCAGGACACGATCCTGTACGCGGCCTGCTTCGATGCCAACGGCGGCCTGTTCGAGCCGCTGCTGGGGGAAGAAGACGCGATCATTTCCGACGCGCTCAACCATGCCTCGATCATCGATGGCGTGCGCCTGTGCAAGGCCAAGCGCTTCCGCTACGCCAATTGCGACATGGCCGACCTGGAAGCGCAGCTGCGGGCGGCCGACGCCGCCGGTGCACGGACAAAACTGATCACCACCGATGGCGTGTTCTCCATGGATGGCTTCATCGCGCCCCTGGACCGCATCACGGATCTCGCAGGCAAGTACGGCGCGCTGGTGCACATCGACGAATGCCATGCGACCGGCTTCCTGGGCGCCAACGGCCGCGGCTCGGCCGAGGTCAAGGGCGTACTGGAGAAGATCGACATCATCACCGGCACCCTGGGGAAGGCCATGGGTGGCGCGCTGGGCGGCTTCACCACCGCCAGCGCGGAGGTGGTCGAGCTCCTGCGCCAGCGCTCGCGTCCGTACCTGTTCTCCAACTCGCTGCCCCCGCACGTGGTCGCCGCCGGTACCCGTGCATTTGAAATGCTGGCCTCGGCCGGGGACCTTCGATCACAGCTGGCCCAGAACACGGCGTATTTCCGCGAGCGCATGGCCGCGGCCGGCTTCGACCTCAAGCCCGGCGAGCATCCAATCGTCCCGGTCATGCTGTACGACGCCCCCCTCGCCCAGCAGTTTGCCAAGCGCTTGCTGGAGGAGGGGATCTATGCGATCGGCTTCTTCTTCCCGGTCGTCCCCAAGGGCCAAGCCCGGATCCGCACGCAGATGTCGGCGGCGCACACCCGCCAGCAGCTGGACCGCGCGATTGATGCTTTCATGCTGATCGGTCGGGAGCTGGGCGTGATCGACGCCTGAGAACTGCCGGATACGGGGCGGCGTCCTACGACATCGTCTCGGGCGCCAGCGAGGCCACCTCTTCCGGTGACAGTTCACGCCACGCGCCTTTGGCGAGATCACCCAGGGCCACGGCGCCAATCCGGACTCGCACCAGCCGCGACACCGACAGATCGAACGCCGACAGCAACCGCCGGATCTGCCGGTTGCGCCCCTCATCCAGCACCACCTCGAGCCACGCGTTGCGCGTCCCGGCCCGCAGCAGGCGGACCGACTTCGCATGCAGATGCTCGCCGTCGAGGGCGGCGGCGCCGGCGCGGACTGCGTCCAGCAGGGACTCGTGAGGTACCCGGTCAACCTGCACGTGGTAGGTCTTGTCCGGACCCGTGGCCGGGCTGGTGATCACGGCAGCCCAGGCCGGGTCGTTGCACATCAGCAGGAGCCCCTCGCTTGCCTTGTCCAGGCGGCCCACGGGTGCCATCCACGGCAACCCGCTGCCCTCCAGGCACTGGTAGACGGTGCCCCGACCCCGCTCGTCGCTGGCGGTGGTCACCAGACCGCGGGGCTTGTTGAGCGCGATGTAGTGCCGAACGGGCGGTGCCAGCCGCCCATCATCGACTTCGACGACATGGCGGCCCTCAACAACGGGGTATTCGGGATCGCGCACCACCCGCCCGTCCACTCGCACGCGGCCAGCTTGCACCCACTGCGCGGCTTGGCTGCGCGAACACACGCCGCGCTTGGACAGCACGCGTGCCAAACCGTGTCGGACCGGTGGGCGCTTCATTGGCGAAGCGGCCGCAAGATGCGGCCGCCATTCCTGGATCCGGGGAAGCCGACGAGCCCGCCTACTGGTCACCGTCCACTTCGGGCTGCGCGGCTTCCGGCGGCGGGACCTCGGCTGCAGGCGGGGGAGAGGGCATGGCCGCAGGCACGGCCTGCACTTCGCCTTCGACAACCGGCGCCGCGGGATCAACCATCGTGGGGGCAGCCTTTGGTGCACCGCGGGCGACCCGCACGCCCTTGGACTTCATCCAGGCGCTGAATTCGTCAGCGGTCATCCGCTTGCCGTTCTGGTTCATGTCGAACCGCCAGGGCGTATTGTCGAACTCGGTCTTCGGCTGGTAGGCCGCCGGGTCAGTCGAGGTCGGGGCGACGGGCTGGACGGTGCCCGGGGCGACGCCGGGGACCGCGGCCGGGAGCGGCGCGGCCGGGGACACCGGCGGCATCAGCGACGCCACGCTGCGACACTGCTCGAGCTGGAGTCGAAACAGCACCTGGTCAACGGAACGGGACTCGTCGAATGCATTGGCCAGCACGCCGGTCGGTGCGCCTAACTGGTGGCTCGGCGTGGCCAGGCCCGGTGCCAGCGGCGCGACCACCGTGGGCTGCACGGGCAGTGCCCGTGGCGCGGCCAACGACGCACACGATTCGACGCCCTGCGCATGCGCCATTGCGGCGCCCGTCAGCGAAACAAGGGCAAGGACAAGTCGACGCATGCGCAGCTCCAGTAATCGGACCGGGTGACGCGCCAAGGCGCATCGGAATTCGAGTGTAGGTGCGCGCATGCCGCGCCACAACCGGAACGCGCACGAAAAAGCCCGGCACAAGGCCGGGCTTCAGGTACCGAGTAGGCGGGCCCGAAGGCCCGCCCGGGTGGATCAGTTCTGCACGTTCAGCTCGGTGCGACGGTTCCGCTCGTTCTTGCACTCCGGCAAGGTCTGGGCGGTCGGCTCCAGCGGGCGGCTCTCGCCGTAACCGTTCGGGCCCGCCATGCGCGAGGCATCGATGCCGTTGCTGCTCAGGTAGTCGTAGACGGCCGAGGCACGACGCTCCGACAGCGACTGGTTGTACGCGTCGGTGCCGCACAGGTCGGTGTGACCGGCCACTTCCACGCGCAGCTCCGGGTAGCGCTGCAGGATCTGGACGGCCTCGTTGAGGATCGCAACGGCGTCCGGACGCAGGGTCGAACGATCGAAGTCGAAGTTCACGCCCTTCAGGTCGATCGAAACCGGCACCGGGCAGCCGTCCGGACCGATCGTCTGGCCAGCCTGCGAATCCGGGCACTTGTCGTTGCAGTTGTTGACGCCGTCACCGTCGTCGTCCAGGTCTGCGCAGTTCGGGCCGACCGGGGCCGGCGCGATCGGGGCAACAGGCTCCGGACCCAACGGGATCACGACGCCGACCGTGGCGAGCACGTCGCCGAACCAGTCTTCTTCAGGTGCGTTCACGCTGTCGCCGTCAAAGTCGGCCCGGTAGGCCAGCTCGGTACGGATGCCGACGCGGCCCAGGTCACCCTGCAGGCCCATGCCGAACTTGGCGGCGAAGCTGCTGTCCTCGCGCTGGCCGGGGGAATCCGGGCTCGGGAATGCGTCGTACTCTTCTTCCGCGCGCTGCATGCCCAGTCCGATCAACGCATAGGGGTTCCAGTTGCGGCCCTCGGCGATGAAGTGACGACGCAGGTCCAGCGAGAAACCGTACTGCGACCAGTTGAGGTCCTGATTCGCTTCGAGATTCGGGTTCTGGTAGTTGAGCTCACCGTCCAGCGACCAGACGGGGCTGATGAACTTGCCCAGGCCTGCGGACAGGAACGGTGCGCTGTTGGTACCGCGGTCGTTGTCCTGGATATTGAAACCGGTGGAACCGGTCAGGTACCAGCGGTCATCGAACTCCTGCGCGTTGGCCGAAAAGGCCAGGCCCGCCAACAACGCGGTGCTCAGCAAGCGGATCTTCATATACGACTCCTTGGGTTGATCGGGCGATGTGCAGGACGGTGCAGCGGCCCGAGAACCGCCGCAGTCGCTGGCGCGCGGATGATACACCGTCAAGGCGCCTGTTAATATCCCTTAACACTTGCTGTCTCCAATCGCAAAAAAGCCCGGCACAAGGCCGGGCTTCAGGTACCGAGTGGGCGGGCCCGAAGGCCCGCCCGGGTGGATCAGTTCTGCACGTTCAGCTCGGTGCGACGGTTCCGCTCGTTCTTGCACTCCGGCAAGGTCTGGGCGGTCGGCTCCAGCGGGCGGCTCTCGCCGTAACCGTTCGGGCCCGCCATGCGCGAGGCATCGATTCCGTTGCTGCTCAGGTAGTCGTAGACGGCCGAGGCACGACGCTCCGACAGCGACTGGTTGTACGCGTCGGTGCCGCACAGGTCGGTGTGACCGGCCACTTCCACGCGCAGCTCCGGGTAGCGCTGCAGGATCTGGACGGCCTCGTTGAGGATCGCAACGGCGTCCGGACGCAGGGTCGAACGATCGAAGTCGAAGTTCACGCCACGCAGGTCGATCGACACCGGCACCGGGCAGCCGTCCGGACCGATAGTCTGGCCAGCCTGCGAATCCGGGCACTTGTCGTTGCAGTTGTTGACGCCGTCACCGTCGTCGTCCAGGTCTGCGCAGCTCGGGCCGACGGGGGCCGGACCCACCGGAGCAACCGGCTCGGGACCCAGCGGGATCACGACGCCAACCGAAGCCAGCACGTCGCCGTACCAATCCGGACCGTCGTTGCGCTCCGGCGGCGGATCGTCCAGGCGCAGCGCGGACTCGGTGTTATCAATGGCGTTGTTCACGCGGTACGCGAGCTCGGTGCGGATCTTGACGCGCCCAAGGTCGCCCTGGAGGCCAGCGCCGAACTTCGCGGCGACGCCACTGACGTCTTCCTCGAACGGAGAGTTCGGATTCGGGAAGTTGTCATGCTCGATCTCTTCGCGCTGGTAGCCCAGACCCATCAGCAGGTACGGATTCCAGTTGCGGCCCTCGGCGATGAAGTGACGGCGCGCGTCGAAGGAGATGCCGTACTGCGACCAGTTGAGGTCCTGGTTCGAGGCACGGTTGGGATTCTGGTAGTTCAACTCACCGTCGACAGACCAGTACGGGTTGATGAACTTGCCCAGGCCGAGGGTGACGAACGGCGCGTTGTTGGTGTCGCGCTCGTTGTCCTGGAGGTTGAAGCCGGTCGAGCCGGTGATGTACCAGCGATCGTCGAATTGCTGGGCATTGGCGGCGCCCGCCAGACTCAGACCACCCAACAAGGCGGCGCAGAGGAGTTTCTTATTCATTTAATGCTCCTTGGGATCGAAAAAAGGGAAACCGCGTCTGCGAGGTTCCTAACGTCAGGACGGTCGCCAGTGCGACGCCATCGCGGCGCAGATTAGGTTTGCCCCCGTGAAAGCCGCGTTAACTTACGCCTAACATCCACCTTGGTTCCCGAACCTCCCGAGGCTCCGTCAAGTCCCGTTCATAATTGGGGCCGCTGGAAGCCTCTCTGGAACGTGTCAGCAGGGCCAACCGGCGGGGTTGCCAGCTGCTGGCGCCAGAGGCCTTGGGCAGGGTCACACGTGTCCAGTACGCTTCAGGTGAAATCCATACGCACCCGTACGACCACACACGAGCCCCCCCTATGTCGAGCCCCCTGCCCTACCCCAATCTCTTTTCCCCCCTGGACCTTGGGTTCTGCACCCTCCCCAACCGGGTTCTGATGGGATCGATGCATACCGGGCTCGAAGATCGCGCCGCGGACTTCCCCAGACTGGCGCGGTATTTCGCCGAACGTGCCGCCGGAGGTGTTGGACTCATGGTCACCGGCGGTTTCTCGCCCAACATCAGCGGCTGGCTCAAGCCCTTTGGCGGAAAGCTGGGGTGGCCCTGGGAAGCACGCAAGCACCGCTTGGTAACCCGGGCGGTGCATGCGGAAGACAGCCGCATATGCCTTCAGATCCTGCATGCCGGTCGCTACGCCTACCATCCCTTGCAGGTAGCGCCCTCCCGATTGAAATCTCCCATCAATCCCTTCACTCCCCGGGCGCTCGGCGCGCGCGGCGTCGAACGGCAGATCGCGGCGTTCGCCAACAGCGCGCGCCTTGCCCGCGATGCGGGGTACGACGGCGTGGAGGTGATGGGATCGGAGGGGTACCTGCTCAACCAGTTCACGGTACCCCGCACCAACCGACGCAACGACGCGTGGGGCGGTGATGCCGCTCACAGGATGCGATTCGCCGTGGAAATAGTGCGCCGCATCCGCGAAGCCTGTGGCCCGGACTTCATCCTGATCTACCGGCTCTCGATGATCGACCTGGTGGATGAAGGCGCCACCTGGGACGAAGTGGTCGCACAAGCAAAAGCGGTCGAAGCGGCCGGCGCCACCCTGATCAATACCGGAGTAGGCTGGCATGAAGCGCGGGTGCCGACCATCGCCACGTCGGTACCCCGCGGCGCATTCGCCGGCATCACCGCCCGGCTCAAGCCGGAGGTCGGTGTTCCCCTGATCGCGACCAACCGCATCAACATGCCCGATGTCGCCGAGCGCATCCTTGCCGCGGGCCAGGCCGACATGGTGTCGATGGCCCGGCCGCTGCTGGCCGACCCGGAGTGGGTCTCCAAGGCCCGGGCAGGGCGCGCCAGCGACATCAATACCTGCATCGCCTGCAACCAGGCCTGCCTGGACCACGTGTTCGAGAACAAGTGGGCCAGTTGCCTGGTGAATCCGCGTGCGTGCGCGGAAACCGAACTCAACTACGCCCCGGCGGCGACCGCCAGGAAGATCGCGGTGGTCGGTGCCGGTCCCGCCGGGCTTGCGTGCGCCACGGTAGCGGCGGAACGCGGCCATGCGGTCACCCTGTTCGACCGCGCAGGCGAGATCGGCGGGCAATTCAACCTGGCCAAGCGGATACCGGGCAAGGAGGAATTCCACGAGACGCTCCGCTACTTCTCGCGACGGATAACGCAAACCGGCGTGGCACTGCGCCTGGACACACACGTGGACGTCAACGAGCTCCACGGATTCGACGAAGTGGTCGTTGCCACCGGCATTACCCCTCGTCTCATCGATATCCCCGGCGGGGACCGCCCCAACGTCGTGGGCTATGTAGACGTTCTGACCGGGCGCGTCGTACCCGGTGGCTCCGTCGCGATCATCGGAGCAGGTGGAATCGGGTTCGACGTGGCGGAGTACCTCGTGCACGACCCTGCGGAGCCGTCGCTGGCGCTGGATGCGGATCGGTGGCGCACGGAGTGGGGCGTCGACCTGGCGTACGACACCAGTCGTGGCGGGCTTGTCCCCCGTCAGCCCGTTCCTCCCGCACGCCGCGTTTGGTTGCTGCAGCGAAGCGCGGGCAGGCCCGGCGCACGTCTGGGCAAGACAACGGGCTGGATACACCGCGCCACGTTGAAGTCAAAGGACGTGACCATGCTGGGGGGGGTCCAGTACGTTCGCATCGACGATGAGGGCTTGCACATCACCGTGGACGGTCAGCCCCGGACGCTGGCGGTGGACCACGTCGTGGTGTGCGCGGGCCAGTCTCCGCTTCGCCCGCTGGCGGAAGCGTTGGAGGCCCAGGGACGCCAATGCCACGTGATCGGAGGAGCGGACGTCGCCACTGAGCTCGATGCCAAGCGGGCGATCGCGCAGGGAAGCCGACTGGCGGCCCGGCTTTGACCCTGACACCGGGCGTGTAACAAGCCTGAGGCGCCGTTTTGATACTGCCGCTCCATCCGCGGTGAGCCCCGCCCAACACCACTCTCGATGCTTGCAAGAGCACATATCCCAGGGAAAAACTTCAAAACAATCCACAACTTGCGCCACCTGTTCACCTGGCGTTTATGCCACGGACTGTACCGTGCGCCAACTTTATCCAGCCACCCGACGGTGGCACCCTCGCCGCCCACGCAATCACGTGGACTACGGCCCGGGGCAAAGCGCGCCGCACGCGACCTTGGAGTCGCATCCTTCAGGAACGCGGCCGCAGCCCTCCCCAGTACGCCATGCCGGTCGAAACCGAAGTCACCGCCTCCCACCGGGAGCGGACGCTGAAGTGCGGCCAGCGCAACGGAGCAAGGAGTAGATATGAAACTGGCCTGGATCCTGTGGTTGGCCTCCGTATTGCCGCCACAAACCGCCGATTCGCTGTGCCTGAGCGCAACGCTGTACCTGGAGGCGCGCGACCAGTCGGTTAGGGGCCAGCAGGCGGTGGCAGAAGTCGCTCTGCGCCGGCGCGACAGTGGCTTGTGGGGTGACTCGACGTGCTCAGTAGTCACCGCGCGCAAGCAGTTTGCACCGACCATCGTGTCGCCCAATACGCGCCTGAGCAACACCGAAGCATGGGGCGAGGCGGTAACGGTGGCCCTGGAAGCGGAGCGCAACTGGGCGCTTCCGATCGGGGAGCGCAAGGAGATCGTGCCGGGTGCCAGCCACTTCCTCGCACACGCAATCGCAGCGCCGAGCTGGCGCAATGCCTACCAGGTGGCGACCATCGGCGACCACACGTTCCTCAAGGTGCAGTCACTGAAGCCTCGGCGGACCTGACCCCAGGCTAATAAAAAAAGCCGCGCGAATGCGCGGCTTTTTTTATGCCGGTTAGCGGGATCAGCGGTCGGCGATGTCGACATAATCGCGGTCATCCGGACCGGTGTAGTTCGCGCTCGGCCTGATGATCTTGCCGTCCTCGCGTTGCTCGATGACGTGCGCGCTCCAGCCGGTCGTACGTGCAATCACGAACAGCGGGGTGAACATCGGCGTTGGAATCCCCATCATGTGGTACGCACTTGCGCTGTACCAGTCCAGGTTCGGGAACATCTTCTTGGTGTCCATCATCAGGTTCTCGATGCGCTCGGACACATCGAAAAGCACCGTATTGCCACCTTCTCGGCAGAGCGCGCGGCTGATCTCCTTGATGATGGGATTACGCGGATCGCCAACCGTGTAGACCGGGTGGCCAAAGCCGATGACGATCTCCTTGCGCTCGATCCTCGCGCGGATATCCGCTTCGGCTTCGTCGGCCGACCCGTAGCGGCTGATGATGTCCATCGCAACTTCGTTGGCGCCGCCGTGCTTGGGCCCACGCAGCGCTCCGATGGCGCCGGTAATGCACGAGTGCAGGTCGCTACCGGTGCCTGCAATGACGCGCGCGGTGAAGGTCGACGCGTTGAATTCGTGCTCTGCGTAAAGCACCAGCGACTTGTCCAGCGCGTCGGCATGCAATGGGCTGGGCGGCTCGCCGTGCAGCAGGTGGAGGAAATGGGCGGCGACCGATCCATCGTCGGTTTCGACGTCAATGCGCCGACCGTTGCGCGTGAAGTGCCACCAGTACAGCAACATCGATCCGAAGCTGGCGACCAGCTTGTCGGCGATCTCCCGTGCTTCCGATGCCGGGTGCCCATCGCGCTCGGGCACGACCGTCCCCAGCACCGAGCAACCGGTTCGCAGGACGTCCATCGGGTGCGCGTTGGCCGGCACCAGCTCCAACGCATCGGTGACGATCGCCGGCAGCCCCCGCAGCCGCCTGAGCTTGGTGCGGTAGGCCTTGAGCTGGGCTGCCGTGGGCAGCGTGCCGTGCACCAGGAGGTGGGCGACCTCCTCGAAGGTGGACTTCGTGGCCAGGTCCTTGATGTCGTAGCCACGGTAGTTCAGGTCGTTTCCGCTGCGGCCGACGGTGCACAGCGCGGTATTGCCCGCCGCCGTGCCGGACAGGGCCACCGACTTCTTGGGCTTGGGCAGGGTACTGGTCTCGCTCATGGTCATCCTCTCGTTGTTGCGCTCCGCACGCCCTTGCAGGGCATGCGCGGAAGTCAGTCGGGTCTCGCGGTTTTGAACAGGGCGTCGAGCTTGTCCTCGTACGCGTGGTAGCCCAGGAAGTCGTAGAGCTCGGCGCGCGTCTGCAGCGAATCGACGATGTGCTTCTGGGTGCCGTCACGACGCACGGTCTCATAGAAGTGCAGCGCTGCCTTGTTCATGGCGCGATACGCACCACAGCAGTACAGCGCGATGTCCACGCCGGCTTCGCGTAGCTCTTCCACGGTATAGAACGGCGTGCTGCCGAACTCGGTGAGGTTGGCCAGGATCGGCACGCCGACGGCCTGCTTGAAACGTCGGTAGTCCTCGAGCGAACCCATCGCCTCCGGGAAGATCATGTCGGCACCGGCCTCGACGTACGCGACAGCGCGCTCAATGGCCGCATCCACGCCCTCGACGGCCGCGGCGTCGGTGCGCGCCATGACCACGAAGCCGGCATCGGTCCGGGCATCGACTGCAACCTTGACCCGGTCGACCATTTCCTGCTTCGACACCACTTCCTTGCCCGGGCGGTGGCCGCATCGCTTCTGCCCCACCTGGTCCTCCATGTGCACCGCGGCGACGCCAACCCTCTCGAAAGAGCGGATCGTGCGCGCGATGTTGAACGCTCCGCCCCATCCGGTATCGATGTCGACCAGCAGCGGCATGCCCGTGGCATCGACGATGCGACGCGCGTCGGTCAGTACGTCTTCCATGGTGCTGATGCCCAGGTCGGGCATGCCGAGCGAGTTGGCGGCCACGCCGCCGCCGGACAGGTACAGGGCCTTGTAGCCGGTGCGCTTGGCCATCAGGCCGGCATAGGCGGTGATCGCACCCATGACCTGCAGCGGCGACTCGTCTTTGACGGCGCCGCGGAAACGCGCACCGGCGGAATATTGCGCGGACATGGTGTCTCCGGTCACCCGAAACGAAGCGGCCATTCTAGCCGAGACCCGTTCGGAGCCGGTCACCACGAACTCTCGTGGCCAGCCACGTTCTCTCCGGCGTGGCCGAAGGCCGTGCACGCACCGGCGCTTCAGGGGTGCTTGGCTCAACCCTTTCCGGCCAATGGAAGAGCCGCGAGGGGCTGCGCGCGGGCAGTCAGTGGTGCCCCCAGGCCCAGCGAAGACATCAGTGGCAGCAACAGCAGCATCGCCAGGAAGTAGCGCGATTGAACTTCAAAGACCATATGGACGACCACGAAGGAGGCGAGCCACAGCAAGGGCAACATCCTGTCGGCCGCGGGCAGCCGGGAACGTATCGCAACGCCCAGAGCGACCGCATACAAGACAAGCGTAAGTCCCCTGTGCAACCAGAATTCGACGAGTACGACCCGGTGGAAGCTACGCTGCTGCCGCTGCGTTGTCGCAGGCATTGCATTCGGGGCGGAGGTCAACCAGTACCACGCGAATGCGCGGGGCAGCACGATGTGCGACATCTTGCAGCCAAGCACACCGCCCCAGTGGCGCAAGGGGCGCGATTGCAGTCGGTCCAGCACGGCCACGTGCAAAGGTTTTCCCAGATCGGCCCTCATCGCGGCCGTCGCGCTGCTGCTCCAGTGGCCGCAGCCGGGGAACTGCGTCGAAGACACCAGGAGGCCGGAGTACAGAGTCACCGCCGAGGTCGTGCGCACGGCGCTGCTCCGGTTGGCCTGCGCACGCAGGGCCGAGTCCGCGACAAATCCCAGCAGGGCCCCAGCCAGCAGGACCGGGACAAGCACGGGCAGCGGCCCGCTATCCCGGCGCTGCACCAGCCAGATCGCCGTGAGGAACAGTGCAAGCACCATCGACACAAGCAAGAGTTGGGGGCGCGTGGAGACGGCCGCCGCCACCAGCAGGATGGCCCCTCCGACGAGCCACGGACAGTAGCGACCGGGTGCCGGTCGCGCGATTGCCCACACCCCTCCCGCAAGGAAGGCCGCGGCCATGAGGTCCAACTGGACCAGTGACAGGTAGGGCGCCAGCAGCAACAGATAGGCTGCTACCAGGTGTGCCAGCCATTTGCCCCGCGACGGATCCACTGCCCGGGTCGCCCACAGGACGGTACCAGCCGCCACCGTGTTCGGGATCAGCATCGCCAGGTGGGGCGGCAGTCCCGTTGCCTTGAGCAGGCCCACCACAGACAAGGCCGCGCCGCCGCGCTCGTACAACCGAGCTGCGCCCGCGGCGGTCCAGTAGTACTTCCAGTCACTGACGGGTTCGGGGGCGAATGCGACCGCGAGCCATGCCCCGAGACCACCAACCAATGCCAACTGCGCCCAGGGCAGCCACGCGGCCGCGGCCCAGCGGTGGGCCCTGGTGGGATGGACATCCGTGTCGATGGCGAAGCGCTCCTGCTGTTGTCAAAAGAAAGGGCGGCCGGGGCCGCCCTCATCACCCACCCGGGCGGGCGAACCCGTCGTCAACCCAGCAGGTGCGCCACGCCGGCGCGCTCTTCTTCCAGCTCCGCCAGAGTCTTGTCCATGGCGGCGCGGCTGAAGTCGTCGACCGGCAGGTCGGTGACGCGGGTGTACTCGCCGTTGCTGCATGTCACCGGCACGCCGTAGATCACGCCTTCGGGAATGCCGTAGCTGCCGTCTGAAGGCACGCCCATCGTCACCCACTTGCCGTCCGTGCCGAGCACCCAGTCGCGGATGTGGTCGATGGCGGCGTTGGCCGCCGAGGCAGCTGACGAAAGCCCCCGTGCCTCGATGATCGCCGCTCCCCGCTTGCCGACCTTGGGGATGAACTCATTGGCATTCCAGTCCGCGTCGTCGACCTTGTCCTTGAGTGACTGGCCGTTGGCGGTGGCAAAGCGGTAGTCCGGGTACATCGTCGGGCTGTGGTTGCCCCACACGACCAGCTTCTCGATATCTGCAACGGCGACACCGGCCTTGTTGGCCAGCTGGCTCAGTGCGCGGTTGTGGTCCAGGCGCAGCATGGCGGTGAAGTTCTTCGCCGGCAGGTCGGGGGCGGACTTCATCGCGATGTAGGCGTTGGTGTTGGCGGGGTTGCCGACCACCAGCACCTTGACGTCGCGGCTGGCGACCTTGTTGAGCGCAGCGCCCTGGGCGGTGAAGATCTTCGCGTTCTCCAGCAGCAGGTCCTTGCGCTCCATGCCCGGGCCGCGCGGACGCGCGCCGACCAGCAGGGCGATGTCCGCGTCCTTGAACGCCACTTCGGCATCATCGGTGCCGACCATGCCGGCCAGCAGCGGGAACGCGCAATCCTCCAGTTCCATCATCACGCCCTTGAGCGCGGCCTGGGCCTTCTCCATCGGCAGCTCGAGCATTTGCAGGATGACGGGCTGGTCCTTGCCGAGCATCTCGCCCGAGGCGATGCGGAACAGCAGCGAGTAGCCGATCTGGCCGGCAGCACCGGTAACGGCAACGCGGACGGGGGTCTTCATCGGGAAATCCTTCGCGGAAAAATGGTGGGACGGGGCGCGTCAGTACACGCGGTACCCGAGGGGTTGGAGGTGCTCGTCGAGCGCTGCCGTGTCGTAGCCGCGCACGACGTCCTGGCCGATCACGGTGACCGGCACGCCTCGCGCGCCCAACGCCTTCATCGCGCGGTCGCCTTCCGGCGTATCGATGTCCAGCACGCGGTAGCGCACGTTGGCCAGCTCGAAGTCCTTGCGCTGCTTCTGGCAGTAACCACACCAGTCGGCGGCCAACATCACGATGCGCCGGTCACCGGTTTCATGGCGGGGATCGTCGACCTTCAACTCGGGCACGGGGGGGGCGCGGAAATGCAGGTAGCCCCCGACAAGCGCGGCAACCACCAGCAGCCAGACAATGCGCACGGTGTCGCCCCTCCGTTACGAAAGCTCGCCGAAGAACTCCCGGATGCGTTGCATCCCCGGAGCCAACTGCGGTGTGGGACAGGTGTAGCTGATGCGCATCGCGCGCGGCTCGCCGAATGCCGAGCCGGGTACGCACGCCACGCCCTTGGCCTCCAGCAGCACGCTGCAGAAGTCCACGTCGTTGGCGATCGCCTTGCCCGTGGGCCCATGGGTCTTGCCGAAGGCGCAGCTGACATCGGGGAAGACGTAGAACGCGCCCTGCGGCCTGGGGCAGACAAGGCCGGGGATCGCATTCATCACGTCCATCACCTGGTCGCGCTTGGCCTGGAACTCGGCGCACTTGGATTCGGGCACGTCCTGCGGCCCCGACAGCGCGGCCACCGCGGCGGCCTGGACGATCTCGGGCAGGTTGGTGATGTGGTTGGAGTTCATCGTCACCACGGCCTGCGCAACGACCTCCGGCCCGGCCATGAAGCCCACGCGCCAGCCCGGCATGCCATAGGTCTTGGACAGCGAGTCGACGAAGATCACGCGATCTCGCAACTCGGGACGCGCGTGGACGAAGTTGTGGTAACCCACCCCATCGAACACCATCCGGTTGTAGATGTCGTCCGTGATCACCCAGGTGTCGGGGTACTTGGCGATGACATCGGCCAGGGCGCCGATTTCGTCCTTCGTGTAGACCATGCCGGTCGGGTTGGACGGGTTGTTGAACAGGAACACGCGCGGCTTCCTGGCGAGCGCCGCGTCAAGCTGCGCCGGGGTCAGCTTGTAGTCCTGCTCGGGCGGGCACGGCAGCAGGTCGACCTTCGCGTTGACGATTTCCGCGATGTCCAGGTAGCTGGTCCAGTACGGCGTCGGGAAGGCGATCGTGTCGCCCTCGTCCAGCAGCGCCTCGGCCAGGTTGTAGAGCACGTGCTTGGCACCCACGCCGGTGGCCAGGTTCACCCGGCCATAGCCGGTCAATCCGATCTTGTTGATGTGCTCGATGAACGCGTCGAGCATCGCATCGCTGCCACGGTTGCTGCCGTACTGGCCGGAATCGTTGGAAAGCGCCTGGCGGGCGGCCTCGTACACGTGCTCGCCGGGCAGGAAATTGGGGACGCCGATCGAAAAGCTGATGATGTCGCGGCCTTCGGACTTCAGGCGCTTGGCCTTCTCGGCAATCTGCATGATCGCGCTTGGCTTGGCGCGACCGATGCGCCGGGCGAGCTGGGGCATCGTGGTGACCTCGTGGGTGTTCGACGGGACGGCCGCGACTCAGCCGTCAGCCGCAAAATGGTAGCACGTGAAACCATTTCGACTGCCGCTTGCACCACCTCCAAACGGCAACGCCCGCACTGGGCGGGCGTCGCTGCGCAAGCCGGAAAGGCTCGACCGGAAACCGGATGTCAGGCGCGCGTGCTTGCGTCGAGCGTGGTGTTCCACTCGGCCACGCGGTCGGCCTTGGCGCCCAGCGCGGCATCGACGTCGCCGTCCAGCTTCACCTTGTTGATGATGTCGCCCTGCTTGATCGCATCCACGACCTCCTGGCCTTCGACCACCTTGCCGAAGACCGTGTGCTTGCCATCCAGCCACGGGCACGACACGTGGGTGATGAAGAACTGGCTGCCATTGGTGCCGGGGCCCGCGTTGGCCATCGACAGGACGCCGCGCTCGTGGCTCAGTCCGTTCTTGGTTTCGTCCTCGAAGCGATAGCCCGGTCCACCGGTGCCGGTGCCCTGCGGACAACCACCCTGGACCATGAAGTCATTGATGACGCGATGGAAGCTGAGGCCGTCGTAGAAGCCGCGCTTGGCCAGGTTGGCGAAGTTGGCGACGGTCAGCGGGGCCTTCTCGGGCTCCAGCTGGATGCGAATCGGGCCGCGGTCGGTTTCAAAGGTGGCGATAAGGCTCATGGGGGCTCCTTGTGGGGGTCCGCACGGCGCCGATGTCGGCCGCGTGGACGGGGCCGGCAAGAATAACCCAGCCCCGGCCCATTGCCGCATTCAGGTTGGTTTGCCCGCTATAATGGCCGGCTTCCTCCCTGCCCCAAGCGTCGAACGGCGCCCTGTCCGCATGTCCGCATCCAACTCCGTCGAACGCCTGCGCAATATTGCCATCGTCGCCCACGTCGACCATGGCAAGACCACCCTCGTCGACCAGCTGCTCAAGCAGTCCGGCACCCTGGACGAGCGCGCCGTCGTGCCCGACCGGGTCATGGACAGCAACGACATCGAGAAGGAACGTGGCATCACGATCCTTTCCAAGAACACCGCCATCCGCTGGACGGATCCCGAAGGCGAGACCTGGCGCATCAACATCGTCGACACCCCGGGCCACGCCGACTTCGGCGGCGAGGTCGAGCGCGTGCTGTCGATGGTCGACTCGGTGCTGATCCTGGTCGATGCCATGGACGGTCCGATGCCGCAGACCCGGTTCGTGACCCAGAAGGCCTTCGCGATGGGCTTCAAGCCGATCGTCGTGGTCAACAAGGTCGACCGCCCGGGCGCACGCGCCAGCTGGGTGCTGGACCAGACCTTCGACCTGTTCGACCGCCTGGGCGCCACCGACGACCAGCTCGACTTCACCACCGTCTATGCCTCCGGCCTCCAGGGGTATGCCGGCATGGACGAAGGCGTGCGCGACGGCGACATGACCCCGTTGTTCCAGGCCATCTGCCAGCACGTGCCGGCGCCACCGGTCGACCCGGACGGCCCGTTCCAGATGCGCGTCACCAGCCTGGACTACAGCAACTATGTCGGCATGATCGGCATCGGCCGCATCCAGCGCGGCAAGGTGCGGACCAACCAGCAGGTGACGGTGGTCGACCGCGAGGGCAAGACCCGCAGCGGTAAGGTGCTGCAGGTGCTCGGCTTCATGGGCCTTGAGCGCGTCGAAGTGCCCGAGGCGGGCGCCGGCGACATCATCGCCTTCTCCGGCGTGGACCCGCTGGGTATCTCCGACACCCTCTGCGATCCCGCCGCGGTCGAACAGCTGCCGGTCCTGACCGTCGACGAGCCGACCATCTCGATGACCTTCCAGGTCAACGACTCGCCGTTTGCCGGCGTCAAGGACCGCAGTGGCGGCAAGTTCCTGACCAGCCGCCAGCTGCGCGATCGCCTGACGCGGGAAACCGCGCACAACGTGGCGCTGAAGGTCGAGGACACGTCCGACGCGGACAAGTTCAAGGTCTCCGGCCGTGGCGAGCTGCACCTGTCGATCCTCATCGAGAACATGCGCCGCGAGGGCTACGAGCTGGCCGTCTCGCGCCCGGAGGTCATCATCAAGCAGATCGACGGCGTCATGCAGGAGCCGTTCGAGCAGCTGGTGGTGGACATGGAGGAGCAGTTCCAGGGTGGCGTGATGGGACGGCTGGGCGAGCGCAAGGCACTGCTCCAGAACATGGAGCCGGATGGCAAGGGCCGCGTGCGCCTGGAGTTCATCATCCCGGCGCGGGGGCTGATCGGTTTCCAGACCGAGTTCCGCACGCTTACCGCGGGCACCGGCCTGCTGTTCCACGTGTTCGACCACTTCGGTCCGAAGATGGATGGCGAGATCGGCCAGCGCCAGAACGGCGTGCTGATCTCCAATGGCACCGGCCCGTCCCCGGCGTATGCGCAGATCGCGATGCAGGAGCGCGGCCGCTTGTTCATCGAGCCGGGCGAGGAGATCTACGAGGGCCAGATCGTCGGCATCAACAGCAAGGACAACGACCTCACCGTCAATGCCCTGCGTGGCAAGCAGCTGACCAACTTCCGCGCGTCGGGCACCGACAAGGACGAGGGCCTCATCCCGCCCATCAAGCTTTCGCTTGAGCAGGCGCTGGAGTTCATCGACGACGACGAGCTGGTGGAAGTCACCCCCAAGCAGATCCGCCTGCGCAAGAAGTACCGCACCGAGAACGATCGCAAGCGGGCTTCACGCGCCGCCTGACGCCCGCTCGGCTGGCTGTGACACGAAAAAAGCCGCCCCTGGGGGCGGCTTTCTCATTACGGGACAGCATCGGCCGCCTCTGCAGGAGCGGCCTCAGCCGCGATGGAATGCCCCGGTGGGTCATTCGCGGCTGATCTGCTCCTACGAATGCATCAGCTGGCGGCGAACTGCGACTGCTTGCGCACGATCAGCATCGCCACTTCCAGCGCCTGCTCGTAGTTCAGGCGCGGATCCACGGTGGAGTGGTACGCGCGCTCCAGGTCCACCTCGGTCAGCTCCCGGGCACCACCAAGGCACTCGGTGACATCTTCCCCGGTCAACTCGAGATGCACACCGCCCAGGCGCGTACCCGCGGCAGCGTGCAGTTCGAACGCCTGCTCCAGCTCGCTGCCGATGTTGTTGAACCGGCGTGTCTTGTAGCCGTTGGCGGTGGATTCGGTGTTGCCGTGCATCGGGTCGCACACCCACAGCACGCGACGGCCGTCGCGACGGATGGCCTCCAGCAGCGCGGGTAGCTTCTGCGCGATCTGCGCGGCACCCATGCGGTGGATGAAGGTGAGGCGGCCCGGCTCGTCCTCGGGATTGAGCAGGTCGACGATGCGCAACAACTGGTCCGGGGTAACCGAGGGCCCAACCTTCAACGCGATCGGATTGCGGATGCCACGGAAGTACTCGGCGTGCGCTCCATCGACCGCTGCAGTGCGCATCCCGATCCATGGATAGTGGGTACTGAGGTTGAACCAGCCCCAGTGTCGCGGCACCTGACGGGTCAGGGCTTCCTCGTAGGGCAGCAGCAAGGCCTCGTGCGAGGTGTAGAAGTCGACCCGGTTGAGGTTGTGCACCTCCTCCCCGGAAAGCGTCTCCATGAACCGGACGGCATCGCCAATGGCCTGGACCATGCGGCGGTACTCCTCGGCGAGGTGGGAGTGGCCCACCCAGCTGAGGTTCCAGTACTCGGGGTGGTGGAGGTCGGCAAAACCGCCGTCGATCAGCGCCCTGACGAAGTTCATGGTCATCGCCGAACGGGCGTGCGCCTTGATCATGCGACGCGGGTCCGGACGCCGTGCGTCAGGTGTGAATGCAGACCCGTTCACCATGTCGCCCCGGTAGCTGGGCAAGGTCACGCCATCGAGCGTCTCGCTGTCGGCCGAACGCGGCTTGGCGTACTGGCCAGCGAACCGCCCCACCCGGATCACCGGCTTGCGCAGGCCGTGCACCAGCACGAGGCTCATCTGCAGCAGCACCTTCAGCCGGTTGGAGATGAGTTCGGAGGTGCACGCAGCGAAGCTTTCGGCACAGTCACCGCCCTGCAACAGGAACCGCTTGCCATCCTGCGCTTCGGCCAGCTGCTGCTTCAGCGCGAGGATCTCCCACGACGTCACCAGCGGCGGCAGCAGGCGCAGCTCATCCAGCGTGGTGGCCAGCTCGGCCTGGTCGGGATAGTTCGGCAGCTGCAGTGCGGGTCGCGAGCGCCACGACGCCGCCGTCCAGTCGGACGGGAGATTGACGGCGTGGATGCTGCGATCAGGGGTACTCATGGACGTGACTGGATGCTGCGGTGCGGCGAACGATGATGGTCCCTTCGGCCTTCCACCGCAACCGCAACCCGCGCTCTCGACCCCTGCACCAGGAGCCGCGTGCCCTCAGCGCCTGAACGCGGCGTACCCGGCCCAGAGCGTCAACAGTACGAACCACACCAGGCTCCAGGCCGGCATCGACAGGCCCAGGAAGGTCCAGTCCACGGTCCCGCAATCGCCCGACCCGGTCAGGACCTTGCGGATGACACCGGTGGTGGACATGGTTTCGCGCATGAACTCCAGGCCCGCCCCGCATGACGGTATGGGCGGCGGGTTGAGCTGCAGCCACACGTGGCGTCCCGCGATCCCGGTGCCGACCAGGCCGGCCAACATCGCAACCACGCCATACGCGCCGCGTCCCCCGCGCCGCTTCGGTGCATGTAGCGCGCCCAGCAGGAAGACCACGCCCAGCGCCGCGAAGGCGATGCGCTGGAAAATGCAAAGCGGGCAGGGTTCGAGGCCGTCATGCAGTTGCAGGTAGATCGCGTAGGCCAGCAGGCCGGCGCAGGCAAGGAATCCCAGCGCGAAGGAACTCCGGAACGTGGCGCGTGCGGCGGTTGCGGTCGTCATGGTCGCCAAGCTTACGGACTTGCGGCCCGGCTGCGAAGTGCGGCGTCGCGAGCAGTGCGATTCGCCGGGCGGACGCACGGAAGCAGCGGGCGCCTGTCGCCACGCTCGACCCGCGCGCCCGACCAGCCCCGCCTACCGGGCACCAAGCGCCACAGGCTACAAAGCAAAAACCCCGGCCCTGGCCGGGGTCCTGCTTGCTCGGATGGAGGCTTGGCCTCCAGGCGAGGATTACTCGGTCGCCGCTTCCGGACGGTCGACCAGCTCGACGTACGCCATTGGCGCGTTGTCACCGGCACGGAACCCACACTTGAGGATGCGCAGGTAACCCCCCGGTCGGGCCTGGTAGCGCGGGCCGAGAGTGGTGAACAGGGTCCCGACCGCTTCCTTGTCGCGCAGGCGCGAGAAGGCCAGGCGGCGATTGGCGACGCTGTCGGTCTTGCCCAGGGTGATGAGCGGTTCGGCGACGCGACGCAGCTCCTTGGCCTTGGGCAGCGTGGTCCGGATCAGGCCAAGCTTGATAAGGGACGCGGACATGTTGGTGAACATGGCATCGCGGTGGGCGCTGGTTCGGCTGAACTTGCGGCCGGCTTTCTGGTGGCGCATGGCAGTGGTTCCTGTTGAATGTTGACGCTGCTGGGGATCGCTGTCGCCATCCTGGCGCTGGAAACGTGGACTGCGGATGGTCCGGGCCGGCCATCCTTGACCGGACAAATTCGCGGGCTTTCAGGCCCGTCGGAATGAACTGTTGGAGCAACGCTCCCCGCCGTCGGGCAGGGAGCGGCCTTGCCTGTGGTGCGTTTAGCCCATCATGCCGTGGCTGGCGATGCCGGCCGGCGGCCAGTTCTCCAGCTTCATGCCGAGCGACAGGCCACGCTGGGCCAGCACTTCCTTGATCTCGGTGAGCGACTTCTTGCCCAGGTTCGGGGTCTTGAGCAGCTCGACCTCGGTCTTCTGGATCAGGTCGCCGACGTAGTAGATGCTCTCGGCCTTGAGGCAGTTGGCCGAACGCACGGTCAGTTCCAGGTCGTCGATCGGACGCAGCAGGATTGGATCGACCCCGCCGGTTGCCGGCTTCGCCGCACCGCGGTCGCGGTGGGTGAAGTCGCCGAACACCGACAACTGGTCGGTGAGGATGTCGGCGGCGGTCCGCACGGCTTCCTCTGCATCAATGGTGCCGTTGGTCTCGATGTCCAGGACCAGCTTGTCCAGGTCCGTACGCTGCTCGACGCGCGCGGCCTCGACGGCGTAGGCCACCCGGCGCACGGGGGAGAACGATGCGTCCAGCATCAGCCGACCGATGGAACGGGTCTCCTCGTCCGGACGACGCCGCGCCGCCGCGGGCTGGTAGCCGTAACCGCGCTCGATCTTGAGGCGCATGTTGATCGCGGTGTCCTTGGTCAGGTGCGCAATCACATGCTCGGTGTTGAGGATCTCGACGTTGTGGTCGGCCTTGATGTCGGCCGCGGTGATCACGCCAGGGCCCTGCTTGGACAGCGACAGGGTGGCCGACTCGCCGGTGTGCATGCGGATGGCGACGTCCTTGAGGTTGAGCAACACCTCCAGCACGTCCTCTTCCAGGCCTTCGACCGTGGTGTACTCATGGAGCACGCCGTCGATCTCGACCTCGGTGATGGCGAAACCCGGGATCGACGACAACAGCACGCGGCGCAGCGCATTGCCCAAGGTGTGGCCATAGCCACGCTCGAGCGGCTCGATGACCACCTTGGCGCGGTTTCCGGTGAGGCGCTCGATCTGGGGACCGCGCGGACGCAGTACCTGGTTAGCGGTAACCGTCATTGTGTAACTTCTCCTGCAATGCTCCGCGCTGGGGGAAGCGCGGTCGCTTTGGCCTTGGCGCCCCCCTGGACCGGGAGGCGGCACGACCCGCGGAGCGGGTCGGCCAGGGTGGTGGAGGTGCCTGCGCGCGTCCGCGGGGACGAATCACGCAGGTCGCCGCGTTCCTTACTTGGAATACAGCTCGACGATCAGTGCTTCGTTGATGTCAGAAGGCAGGTCCGCACGATCCGGAACGGCCTTGAACACCCCGCTGAACTTCTTGCTGTCGACCTCGACCCACGACGGCGGAAGGTCCATCTGCTGGGAGACCGTCACCGACTCCTGCACGCGAAGCTGCTTCTGGGCACGCTCGGCCAGCGCAATCGCGTCGCCGGCCTTGACCTGGTAGGACGGCAGGTTCACCGACTTGCCATTGACCGTGACGCCACGGTGGCTCACCAGCTGGCGCGCGGCCGGGCGGGTGATGGCGAAACCCATGCGATAGACAACGTTGTCCAGGCGGGTTTCCAGCAGCTGCAAGAGGTTCTCGCCGGTGTTGCCCTTCTTGGTCGAGGCCTTTTTGTAGTAGTTGCGGAACTGACGCTCCAGCAGGCCGTAGATGCGCTTGACCTTCTGCTTCTCGCGAAGCTGGGTGGCGTAGTCGGACAGCTTTCCGCGACGGGGGATGGGGCCATGCTGGCCGGGCTTCTGCTCAAGCTTGCACTTGGAGTCGAGCGCGCGGGCCGGCGACTTCAGGCCGAGGTCGGCGCCTTCACGGCGCGCGAGCTTACAGGTGGGACCAATATAACGAGCCATGTGTCTTCAGCTCCTCAGACGCGACGCTTTTTCGGCGGACGACACCCGTTGTGCGGGATGGGCGTCACGTCGATGATGTTGATGATCTTGTAGCCGACGTTGTTGAGCGAACGCACGGCAGACTCGCGACCCGGGCCGGGGCCCTTGATCCGCACTTCCAGCGACTTCACTCCGTAATCGAGTGCAGCTCGGCCGGCCTTTTCGGCGGCCACCTGGGCTGCGAACGGAGTCGACTTGCGTGAACCGCGGAAACCCGCGCCGCCCGAAGTCGCCCATGACAGCGCGTTGCCCTGCCGGTCGGTGATCGTGATGATGGTGTTGTTGAACGAAGCATGGACGTGGGCGATGCCGTCGGTGACGACGCGCTTGATCTTCTTCTTCGTCTTGGCTTGTGCTGGTTTGGCCATGGTCTATTCCTTACTTCCTGATGGCCTTGCGCGGACCCTTCCGGGTACGGGCGTTGGTCCGGGTGCGCTGGCCGCGCAGCGGCAGCCCACGGCGATGACGCAGGCCGCGGTAGCAGCCCAGGTCCATCAGTCGCTTGATCGACATGCCGACTTCACGGCGGAGGTCGCCCTCCACCACGTACTTGCCGATCTCGGCGCGAAGGCGCTCGACTTCCGGCTCGGACAGGTCACGGATCTTGGTCGACGAATTCACGTCGGCCGCTTCACAGACCTTCTTCGAACGGGTACGGCCAATGCCGTAGATGCTCTGAATCCCGACCCAGACATGCTTCTGGGCAGGCAGGTTGACGCCCGCAATACGCGCCATAACGCGATTCTCCAACTGGTTTGGCGGCCGGGTTGACGCCCGGCGAGTGGCACTTGGATAAGTGAACTGGAAATTCTAACAAGGTCTCGGGTTAATAGGAAGCCCTGCCGCGCCCAAGGGGCGCAGCTGGACCACGGCATGGGGAGTGTGCCCATGCTCCGGCGACGGGAAAGGGTTGCCTGGACACAGCGGAGTCACCCGCCCTGCCCGGCCCCGCGCGCTACTCCGGCGCACAGACCGACCCAAACCCACCCGCGCGCGAGACGCCGCGCGGGTCGCCCATCTTGTCGTCCGGCCGCTGTGGACCGGGGCGACGGGAATTCCCACCTCAGGTCCGCGGAATGCCGCGAAGGCCTCCGCCACCCTTGAGGTTCGCCTTCTTGAGAAGGCTTTCGTACTGGTGCGACATCAGGTGGGCCTGGATCTGGGCGATGAAATCCATCACCACGACCACCACGATCAGCAGCGAAGTGCCACCGAAGTAGAACGAAATGCCCATCTCGGTGCGCATGATTTCCGGCAGCAGGCAAACCAGCACAAGGTAGGCGGCACCAGCGGCGGTCAGGCGGGTGAGCACGCCGTCCACGTAGTCCGCGGTCGCCTTGCCCGGCCGGATCCCCGGAATCAGGGCCCCGGACTTCTTGAGGTTGTCGGCTGTTTCCTGGGAGTTGAACACCAGCGCGGTATAGAAGAACGCAAAGCCCGCGATCATCGACGCGTAGAGGATCATGTGCAGCGGCTCGCCGGGATTGAGCCACTGGCTGAGCTTGAGCATGAACGACGACGAGTCGCCCTGGCTGAACCAGGTAGCCGCGGTTGCCGGGAACATCACGATGCTCGAGGCGAAGATAGCCGGGATCACGCCGGCCATGTTCAACTTCAACGGCAGGAACGAAGACTGGTTCATGTACGCGCTGCGGCCACCCTGGCGCCGCGCGTAGTTCACCGTGATCCTGCGTTGGCCGCGCTCGACGAAGACCACGAAGAACGTTACCGCCAGTACGATCAGGGCCACGGCGATCGCCACGAACTCGGACATTTCGCCGTTTCGGATCTGCTCGAACATACCGATGACGGCCGACGGCAGGCCCGCGACGATGCCCGCGAAGATGATCAGCGAGACGCCGTTGCCGATGCCACGCTCGGTCACCTGTTCACCCAGCCACATCAGGAACATCGTGCCCGCCGTAAGCGATATGACCGCCGTCAGCACGAAGCCCATGCCCGGGCTGTAGACCACCGGAATGCCCTGGCTGGCGCCGCCCGCCTGCAACGCGGTGGCAATGCCCCACGCCTGGAAGATCGACAGCGGGATCGCACCCAGGCGCGACCACTGGTTGATGCGCTTGCGCCCGGACTCGCCTTCCTTCTGGATGGCCTTGAGCGAGGGCACCATCTGCACCAGCAACTGCACGATGATCGACGAGGAGATGTACGGCATCACGTTCAGCGCGAACAGGCTGAAACGCTCCAGCGCGCCACCGGAGAACATGTTGAACATGTCAACGATGGTGCCCTGCTGGGTTTCCATCAGCTGGATCATCGCGTCCGGATTGACGCCCGGCACCGGGATGTAGCAGCCGATCCGGTAGACGACGAGCGCGCCCAGCACGAACAACAGGCGCTGGCGGAGCTCGGTGAACTTGCCGAGCCCGCCGCCGACACCGGACATTGCGTTGCTGCTGCGCGCCATCGACCGCTTACTCCTCGACCTTGCCGCCAGCCGCCTCGATGGCAGCCTTGGCACCGGCCGTCGCCAGCAGGCCCTTGAGCACGAACTTCTTGCTCAACTCGCCCTTCTTGACGATCTTGGCCCGCTTGGCGCCGCTCGGCACCAGCTTGGCAGCGCGCAGCGCGGCAAAGTCGATGTCACCGGCATCCAGGCGATCGAGCTGGTACAGCAGCACTTCGGCGGTGTCACCCGCGGTGCGGGAGCGGAAACCGATCTTCGGCAGACGGATATGCATCGGCATCTGGCCGCCTTCGAAGCCGGCCTTGATCTTGCCCTTGCCCGAACGCGCGAACGAGCCCTTGTGGCCACGGCCTGCGGTCTTGCCCTTGCCCGAACCGATACCACGGCCAACGCGGGTGCGCTCCTTGCGGGCGCCGTCAGCGGGCTTGAGTGTATTGAGACGCATGGTGTTCTCCTTATTCCTCGACCCGGACAAGGTAGTGCACCTTGTTGATCAGGCCACGGACCTGCGGGCTGTCTTTCAGCTCGCGCACGTCGTTGAGCTTGTTCAGGCCCAGGGCACGCACCGACAGGCGGTGGCGGGACTGGGTGCCGCGAAGGCCCTTGACCAGGCGCACCTTGACGGTGCCGGCGTTCTCGTCCTGCTTCTTAGCCATGGCTGAGATCCTCCACCTTCTTGCCGCGCTTGGCCGCGATCTTGGCCGGCGAATGCATTTCGGTCAGGCCGCGCAGCGTGGCGCGCACCAGGTTGATGGGGTTGCGCGAACCGACCGCCTTGGCCAGCACGTTCTTCACGCCGACCGCTTCCAGGACGGCGCGCATCGCGCCACCGGCGATCACGCCGGTACCCTCGGACGCCGGCTGCATGTACACGCGGGCGGCGCCGTGGCCGGACTTGACCGAATGCCACAAGGTGCCGTTGTTGAGGTCGACGTTGCTCATGTTGCGGCGGGCATACTCCATCGACTTCTGGATCGCGACCGGCACTTCGCGCGCCTTGCCGTAACCGAAACCGACCTTGCCCGAGCCGTCGCCTACAACCGTCAACGCGGTGAAGGTGAACTGGCGACCGCCCTTGACGGTCTTGCTGACGCGGTTGACCGCGATCAGCTTCTCGATCATTCCGTCGTCCATTTCCTCGCGGTTGCGGTCGCGATCACGACCCCGCGGTGCACGTTCGTCTGCCATCTTCTGGATCTCGTAAGTTGAAGGATTTGCGGCTTTGCCGCTTGTCGTTGTGGTATGCCTCGGGCGCTGCGAGCCGCCGGGAATCCGACGACACGCCCGGCGCAGCCCGCGCCGGCAGGTGGCATCCGTCGCGGCGCGTGCTGGTCAGCAACGCGCCGCGACGGCTTCGATCAGAACTGCAGGCCACCCTCGCGGGCGGCATCGGCCAGCGCCTTGACGCGGCCGTGGTAGCGGTAACCCGAGCGGTCGAAAGCGACCTTCTCGATGCCGGCGGCCTTGGCCTTCTCCGCGATCGTGCGACCGACCTTGGCGGCAGCCTCGACGTTCTTCGCGCTCTTCAGGCCATCGCGCAGATCCGACTGAACCGTCGAAGCGGCAGCCAGGACCTTGGAGCCGTCGGCGGTGAAGACCTGCGCGTAAAGGTGCTGGCCGGTGCGCAGCACCGACAGGCGCGGCACGCCGAGATCGCGGATGTGGGAGCGGGTCGACTTGGCGCGACGCAGGCGGGCGGTATTCTTGTTCATGCGTGAGTCCTCGAAAGCTGAAGGCCGGTCAGGCCTTCTTGGCTTCCTTGCGAATGATGTTCTCGCCCGCGTACTTCACGCCCTTGCCCTTGTACGGCTCGGGCGGACGGAAGCCACGGATCTTTGCGGCGACTTCGCCGACGCGCTGCTTGTCGGCACCCTGCACCACGATCTCGGTCTGGGTCGGCGTGGCGAGGGTAATGCCCTCGGGCGCCTTGAACAGGATCGGGTGGGAGAAGCCCAGCGACAGATTGAGGTCCTGCCCCTGCATCGCGGCACGGTAACCGACGCCGACCAGCTCGAGCTTGCGCTCGAAGCCTTCGGATACGCCGTGGACCATGTTGGCGATGATCGCGCGCAGCGTGCCGGTGAGGGCGACCAACTCGTCGTTGGCAGAAGTCAACAGCGCCTGGCCGTCTTCGATCTTGACGTCGATCCCTTCGGGCTTTGCGATCGACAGGGTGCCCTTCGGGCCCTTGACGCTCACGTTCTCAGGCTGGATGTTCAGCTCGACGCCCTTGGGCAGGGCAATCGGCTTCTTGGCAACTCGGGACATTGTCGTTACTCCCTTAGGCCACGAAGCACAGGACTTCACCGCCGACGCCCTGCTGGCGCGCCTGCGCATCGGTCATGATGCCCTTGGAGGTGGAGATGATGGAGACGCCCAGGCCACCGAGCACCTTGGGCAGGTCGTCCTTGCCGCGGTACTGCCGCAGGCCGGAGCGCGAGTAGCGCCGCAGCTGGTCGATGACCGGCTTGCCTTCGTAGTACTTGAGCTCGATTTCGAGCTGGAACTTGCCGGGACCGTTCTCGGTCACGCGCGAACCCAGGATGTAGCCCTCCTGCTGGAGGACGCCGGCGATGGCCACCTTCACCTTGGAGGACGGCATCTTCACCGTGGGTTTGCGAACAGCGGCCGCATTGCGAATGCGGACCAGCATGTCGGCGATGGGATCAGTCATGCTCATGGAAAATCACCTTATGAGTGCACCGATATCCGCTTGATTGCGAATTTCGTTGTCGACTACGGAACACCGTAGCCGTATTGCCTGCCGGGGCAGCCGGCAATGATACCAGCTTTACCAGCTCGCCTTGCGCAATCCGGGCACGTCGCCGCGCATGGTTGCTTCGCGCAGCTTGTTGCGGCCCAGGCCGAACTTGGCATACACGCCACGCGAACGACCCGTCAGGGCGCAACGGTTGCGCTGGCGCGACGGGGACGAGTCGCGGGGGAGCTTCTGCAGCTTCACCGACGCCTCCAGCTTCTCCTCGTAGGAGGCCGAGTCGCTGGAGAGGATGTTCTTCAGCTCTTCGCGCTTGCTGGCGTGCTTCTTTGCCAGCTTGGCCCGCTTGATCTCGCGGTTGACCATGGAGGTCTTAGCCATATTCGAAACCTCTATTAAGTACGGAACGGGAAGCGGAAGGCTTCCAGCAGGGCGCGGGCCTCGGCGTCGGTCTTCGCGGTCGTGGTGATCGCGATGTCCATGCCGCGCACGGCATCCACCTGGTCGTAATCGATCTCCGGGAAGATGATCTGCTCCTTGACGCCCATGTTGTAGTTGCCACGGCCGTCGAACGACTTGGCCGACACGCCACGGAAGTCGCGCACGCGCGGCAGCGACACGTTCACCAGGCGATCCAGGAACTCGAACATCTTCGCGCGGCGCAGCGTCACCTTGCAGCCGATCGGCCAGCCGTCGCGGATCTTGAACGAGGCCACGGAGACGCGGCTCTTGGTCACGATCGGCTTCTGGCCGGCAACCTTGGTCATGTCTGCAACGGCGTTCTCGAGGATCTTCTTGTTGGTCGCCGCTTCGCCCACGCCCATGTTCAGCGTGATCTTCACGAGGCGCGGGACCTCCATCGGGTTCTTGTAACCGAACTTCTCGGTCAGCACGGGAACCACTTCTTCCTTGTAAATCTTTTCAAGCCGGGTCATTTGGGCATTCCTCAGGCGTCGACCGCCTCACCGCTGGAGCGGAACACGCGAACCTTGCGTCCATCCTCCAGCACCTTGATACCGATGCGCTCGCCCTTGCCCGAGGCAGGGTTGAACAGCATGACGTTGGAAACATGGATCGGTGCTTCGCGCTCGATCACGCCACCGGGCTGGCCCGCTTGCGGGTTCGGCTTGGTGTGGCGCTTGATGATGTTGACGTTGGACACGACGACCTTGTCGCCGGCCACGCGTACAACATCGCCCTTCTTGCCCTTGTCCTTTCCGGCGGTGACCATTACCTGGTCGCCCTTCTTGATACGGTTCATGTCAGCTCCTCCGCTCAGAGCACTTCAGGTGCGAGCGAGACGATCTTCATGAACTTCTCGGAGCGCAGCTCGCGGGTTACGGGCCCGAAGATGCGCGTGCCGATCGGCTCATGCTTGTTGTTGAGCAGTACGGCGGCATTGCCGTCGAAGCGGATCAGCGAGCCGTCCGGGCGGCGCACGCCCTTGCGGGTGCGGACCACCACGGCGTCGTAGACGTCGCCCTTCTTGACCTTGCCGCGCGGGATCGCATCCTTCACGGTGACCTTGATGATGTCGCCAATGTGCGCATAGCGGCGCTTGGAGCCGCCGAGCACCTTGATGCACATCACTTCCTTGGCACCGGAGTTGTCGGCCACGCCGAGGTAGCTTTGCATCTGGATCATGGTTCAGCCTCCTCGGTTATTCGGCAGCGCGGGTGAGGATTTCCACCACCCGCCAGTTCTTGGTCTTGGACATCGGCGCGATCTCGGAAACCCGGACCACGTCGCCCTCGTTGCAGGCATTCTCGGCGTCGTGTGCGTGGAGCTTGGTCGAGCGACGGATGTACTTGCCGTAGAGGGCATGCTTGACCTGGCGCTCAACGAGCACCGTCACGGTCTTGTCCATCTTGTTGCTGACCACGCGCCCTTCGACCGTGCGCACTGCCTTCTCTGTATTGTTGTCGGTCATGGCGGGTCCTTACTTCTTCTCGACCAGCAGCGTGTTGACGCGAGCGATCTCGCGGCGCACGCGGCGGGTCTCATGGGACTTGGCGAGTTGGCCGGTGGCAGCCTGCATGCGCAGAGCGAACTGCTCCTTGTGCAGGTCTACCAGGTGGGCCTTCAAGTCTTCCGGGGACTTCTCGCGGAGCTTGTTGATTTCCATCAGCGCACCGTCCGGGTGACGAAAGTGGTGGTCACCGAGAGCTTGGCCGCGGCCAGCCGGAACGCTTCACGCGCCACGGTCTCGTCCACGCCCTCGATCTCGTAGATCATGCGACCGGGCTGGATCTGCGCGACCCAGTACTCGACGTTGCCCTTGCCGGAGCCCATGCGGACCTCGATGGGCTTCTTGGTGATCGGCTTGTCGGGGAACACGCGGATCCACATCTTGCCGCCGCGCTTCACGTAGCGGCTGATGGAACGACGTGCAGCCTCGATCTGGCGCGCGGTGATCTGACCGTGCGCGGTCGCCTTCAGGCCGTACTCGCCGAAGCTGACGGCATTGCCGTTCCAGCTCAGGCCATCGTTGCGGCCCTTGTGTACCTTGCGGTACTTCGTTCGCTTGGGTTGCAACATGGTCAGTTACCTCGCTTCACGCGCCGGACGGGCCGGGCGGGGACGATCGCCGCGATCACCGCGGTCGCTACGCGGACTGTCGTCCTGCTTTTCCTGGCCCACCTGGGAGAAATCGAAGATCTCGCCCTTGTAGACCCACGTCTTGATGCCGATGATCCCGTAGGTGGTCTTCGCCTCGGCAAAGCCGTAGTCGATGTCGGCACGCAGGGTGTGCAGCGGCACGCGGCCTTCGCGGTACCACTCCGAACGCGCGATTTCCGCACCGTTCAGGCGACCGGCGACGTTGACCTTGATGCCCAGGGCACCCAGGCGCATCGCGTTGCCGACCGCGCGCTTCATCGCGCGGCGGAACATGATGCGGCGCTCCAGCTGCTGGGCGATCGACTCGGCAACCAGCTGTGCGTCAAGCTCCGGCTTGCGGACCTCGGTGACGTTGATGTGCGCCGGGACGCCCATCATGTCGCTGACTTCCTTGCGCAGCTTCTCAATGTCCTCGCCGCGCTTGCCGATCACCACGCCCGGGCGGGCGGTGTGGATCGTAACGCGGGCGTTGTTTGCGGGGCGCTCGATGAAGATCTTCGAGATACCGGCCTGGGCCAGCTTCTTGCGAAGCATCTCGCGCACCTTCAGGTCGGCGGCCAGGTACTCGGCGTACTGCTTCTTGCCGGCGAACCACTTGGAGTTCCAGTCCTTGGAGATTCCAAGGCGGATGCCGGTCGGATGAACTTTATGACCCATGAGTTACTTCCCCTCGCCGACGACGACGGTGATGTGGCTGGTGCGCTTGAGGATGCGCGTGCCGCGCCCCTTCGCACGGGCCATGAAACGCTTAAGCGTCGGGCCTTCGTCGACCATGATGGTCTTGACCTTGAGCTCGTCGACGTCGGCGCCCTGGTTGTTCTCCGCATTGGCGATGGCGGACTCGACGACCTTGCGGATCATCGCTGCGGCCTTCTTGTCGGAGAACTTCAGCAGGTTGACGGCGCGCTCGGCCGAGAGGCCGCGCACCTGGTCGGCCACCAGACGGGCCTTCTGGGCGGAGATGCGCGCACTGCGCAGGATGGCTTTCGCTTCCATGGTCATCTCCTTAGCGGCTCTTCTTGTCGCCGACGTGACCCTTGAAGGTACGCGTCAGGGCGAACTCGCCGAGCTTGTGGCCAACCATGTTCTCGTTGACCAGCACGGGGATGTGGTTGCGACCGTTGTGCACGGCGATGGTGAAACCCACCATTTCCGGCAGAACCATCGAGCGGCGCGACCATGTCTTGATCGGCTTCTTGTTGTTGCCCGCGGACTCCACCTTCTTGATCAGGTGGTGGTCTACGAACGGACCCTTCTTGAGTGAACGTGCCATTGCCGATTAGCTCCTGCGATCGCGAACGATGAACTGCTGCGTACGCTTGTTCTTGCGCGTCTTGTAACCCTTGGTCGGCACGCCCCACGGGGTGACCGGATGCGGGTTGCCCTGGCCAGCCTTGGCCTCACCACCGCCGTGCGGGTGGTCCACCGGGTTCATGGCCGCGCCGCGAACGGTGGGCTTGACTCCCCGCCAGCGCTTGGCGCCGGCCTTGCCGAGCTTCTCGAGGCTGTGCTCGTCGTTGCCGACCTCGCCAATGGTCGCGCGGCACTCGACCGGCACCTTGCGCATCTCGCCCGAACGCAGGCGAAGCGTGGCGTAACCCTGCTCGCGGGCAACGAGGTACACGCCAGCGCCCGCGGCGCGGGCCAGCTGGGCACCCTTGCCCGGCTTCATCTCGACGCAATGCACCGTGGTGCCGACCGGGATGTTGCTGAGCGGCAGGGTGTTGCCGGTGCGGATCGGTGCGTCACGGCCGGCAATCACCTGGTCGCCGTCCTTCAGGCCCTTGGGGGCGATGATGTAGCGACGCTCGCCGTCGACATAGCACAGCAGGGCGATATGGGCGGTGCGGTTGGGATCGTATTCGATCCGCTCCACGCGCGCCGGAATACCTTCCTTGTTGCGCTTGAAATCGATGATGCGGTAGTGCTGCTTGTGCCCGCCGCCGACGTGGCGCGTGGTGATGCGCCCGTGGTGGTTGCGGCCACCGGTCTTGCTCTTCTTCTCGACCAGTGCAGCGTGCGGCGCGCCCTTGTGCAGGCCCGGCGTCACCACACGGACCATCGAACGACGGCCGGGCGAGGTGGGTTTGAAAGTCATCAATGCCATGGATCGATCCTCAGGCCTTGGCCATCACGTCGATCGACTGGCCCTCGGCCAGCTTCACGTATGCCTTGCGCCAGTCGGGGCGACGGCCCATGCGGAAACGGAAGGCCTTGTTCTTGCCCTTCACGTTGAGCACGTTGACCGCCTCGACCTTGACGTCGAACAGCTTTTCCACGGCGACCTTGATGTCGGCCTTGGTTGCTGTCGTCGCCACTTCGAAGACGTATTGGTTGGAAATTTCCTGCAGGCGCGCGGTCTTTTCGGACACGCGCGGCGCGCGGATGACGTTGTAGAGCTTGGCGTCGTTCATGCCAGCCACTCCTCGATCTTCTTGACCGCATCGGCGGTGACCACGACCGAATCCGCGCCCACGAGCGAGACCGGGTCCAGGCCCTGGACGTCACGAACCTCGACGTACGGCAGGTTGCGCGCGGACAGGTAAAGGTTCTCGCTGGCGTCCTCGATCACCAGCAGCGGGCGACGGCCCACTTCCAGCTCCTTCAGCTTCGACACCAGCCCGGAGGTCTTGGGCGCGTCGATATCGAACGCGTCCACGACCTTGAGCCGACCCTGGCGGTTGAGCTCCGACAGGATCGCCGCCATCGCGGCGCGGTACATCTTGCGGTTGACCTTCTGCGCGAAGCTGCGCGGCTTGGCCGCGAACGTCACGCCACCGCCGACGAAGATCGGCGCCGTCAATGCACCGTGGCGCGCACCGCCGCCCTTCTGCTTCTTCGACTTCTTGGTGGTGCCGGCCACTTCCGACCGGGTCTTCTGGGCCTTGGTGCCGGCACGCCCCGCGTTGCGGTAGGCGACGACGACCTGGTGGACCAGATCCTCGCTGAAGTCGCGCCCGAAGATCTCTTCGGAGACCGACAGCGTCTTGTCGCTATTGTTGATGGCAAGTTCCATCGTCATACCCCTTTGCTCGACGGACGCACGATCACGTCGCCGCCCGGCGCGCCCGGAACCGCGCCCTTGATGGCGATCAGCCCGCGCTCGGCATCGACGCGCACGACTTCCAGTCCCTGGGTGCTCTGTTGCACCGCACCCATGTGGCCGGACATCTTCTTGCCCGGGAACACGCGACCCGGCGTCTGCCGCTGGCCGATGGAGCCCGGCGCGCGGTGGGACAGCGAGTTACCGTGGGTGGCGTCGCCCATCTTGAAGTTCCAGCGCTTGATCGTGCCCTGGAAGCCCTTGCCCTTGGTGATGCCCTGGACGTCGACGATCTGCCCGACTTCGAAGATGTCGGCGCTGATCTCGCCGCCCACCGTGAAGTCGCCGATCTTGTCGTCGGCCACGCGCAGTTCCCACAGCCCGCGGCCGGCGTCGACCTTGGCCTTGGCCAGGTGGCCCGCCTCGGGCTTGTTGACGAGCGCCGCGCGGCGCACGCCGACCGTCACCTGCACAGCGCTGTAGCCGTCGGAGTCGGTGGTCTTGATCTGGGTGATCCGGTTCGGGGTCGCTTCGATCAGCGTCACCGGAACGGACTTGCCGTCTTCGGTGAAGAACCGGCTCATGCCGGCCTTGCGACCGACGATGCCCAGCGAATACTTCTTCGCAGTCATGGTGGTGGCCTCAGGTCAGCTTGATCTGGACGTCGACGCCAGCCGCGAGCTCGAGCTTCATCAGCGCGTCCACGGTCTTGTCGTTCGGGTCGACGATATCGAGCACGCGCTTGTGCGTGCGGGTCTCGTACTGGTCTCGCGCGTCCTTGTCGACGTGCGGAGACGTAAGGATGGTGAAGCGCTCGATCTTGGTCGGCAGCGGGATCGGGCCGCGCACCTGGGCGCCGGTCCGCTTCGCTGTCTCGACGATCTCGCTGGCCGAGCGGTCGATCAGACGATGATCGTACGCCTTCAGCCGAATCCGGATCTTTTGGTCCGCCATGACGGGTGTTCCTTCGTTAAAAGAGCGACGGGCCGGTGACTGGGTGCACCGAACCCCGGTAAAGACGACAGGGCCGACGACAACGCCGTCGGCCTCCATTCAAAACTAAGGCAGGCCGGTTGCCCGGCCCGCCCAGACGGAATCTGAAAACGCATGAAGCCACCTCGGCAGTGCCGGGCAGCGCCATGCGACATTTCCCTGTCTGGCGAATACGAGGCGCGTCCTGCCCCTCATTTCGCTGGCTGCAACCCCAAAGGGCTGCGGTGGTCGAGCATTCTAACGGGTTTTCCGACCTTCGCGCAAGCATCACGCCCGCACTGGGGGTGAAGCCTTGGGCGGGGAGCCGAGTTGCGCGAGATCCCGCCAACTGGGCAAGCCCGGCCACGGGACCCGCGCTAGAACACCGGGCGCGCGAGCGCGCCCGGATCAACGCATTACTTGATGATCTTGCTCACCACGCCGGCGCCGACGGTACGGCCGCCTTCGCGGATCGCGAAG
>NZ_JBJMAV010000003.1:62140-370216 GCF_046600715.1 Novilysobacter viscosus | reverse complement strand
GGGTCGATGCCGTGCTGTTCGATGAGGTCCAGCACCAGCGTGGCCAACGCGTCGTCCTCAATGCTCGCGCCGGACAGGTTGATGGTGGCCAGTTGCAGGCCCGGCATCGCGGGGTCGGCGGCGACAGCCCGCGCCAATGCGGCCTCCGCTTCGGTAAAGCGGAAGTCCGAGGCCAGTTCGACCACGCGCCGTACATACGCCTGCGATGTCCGCCGCACGCCGGTCGCGGCGCGGGTGTCATCGGGGCGGGCTTCCAGCGCGGCGCGGAACCCTGCAAGAGCCTCCGGCAGGCGCCCCTGTGACAGGTCGGTTTCCGCGCGCCGCACCCGCTCGTCGACCGCCGCCGCCAGCGCGGCGCGGGCCTCGGGCAGGTCGACATGGCCCGCGTCGGCCGCTGCGACCCGCGCCTGCACCGCCGCGGCGTCCGACAGTGCGCCTCGACCCAGCATCGAACGCGACTGGGTGAGCAGCTCGGATAACGTGTCCTCGCGACCCTCCAGTGCGCGCACGTTCCCCGGCTCCAGAGCGAGCACACGCTGGTAGAGCCGCAGCGCGGTGTAGCCCTCGCCGTCCAGTCGGCCACCGCGACGTGCGGCGTCGGCCACGTCGAGCAGCCGATCCACCCCTGCATCACCCAGCTCGCGCTTGTGCAGCCGGGCTTCCAGCTCGTGCAGCCGCGGCTGCGGGACGCTCAGCGCGCGCGCCAGCGCCAGTGACTGGCGCGCCTCGGCGAAGCGCCCTGCCGCGATCTGGGCATCCGCACGCGCCAGCGCCGCGTGGCCCACCAGGCTCAGGCCGTCCCGCGACTGCGGGCGATCCGGATCCAGTGCCAGCGCGGCTTCGTACAGTTCGCGCGCGCCGGTGCCGTCGGGCGAGCTCAAGTGGCCGAACGCGAGTGCTTCGGCGGCTTCCCGGCGCAGCTGCTGCGCGCGGGTCTCCGGCCAGATGCGGTCCGAAAGGGGATGCCGCAGGACCCACAACGCCAGCAGCAGGACCGGCAGCAGCAGCGCCCAGCGCCAGCGCGAGCGCGACAGGGTCCGTGCGTGCGCCCGCAGGGTGGCCAGGGCGGACGCCATGCGGGCGGGTTTGGAGTCGGGGAGGGGCGGCATCGCCGGCAAAGGATAGACGCGCGGCGCCGCTGGAGCGTGATCCGGCCGAGCGTGGGCGGGATCTAGAGACGCCCCGCCCGCTCCACGCCGGGAAGCGAGGCCAGCTTGCCCAACAACGACGAGAGCTGCCCGTAGTCGCTCACCCGCAGGGTCAGCCGGAGTCGCACCCTGGCCCCGTTGCGCTGGTGGTCGCTACGGATCGCGTTGACGTGCGCGTTGGCCTGGGCGATGGCGTTGGTCACTTCCTTGAGCAACCACTTGCGGTCGAGGGCGACCAGTTCCACGTCAACGTCGTAACCACTGCCCGTGCGCCCCCACTCCACCGGGATCACGCGCTGCGGCTGCCGTGCAAGCAGTCGCTGCAGGGCGCCGCAGTCCGGCCGGTGCACGGTCACGCCGCGTCCGCGGGTGAGGTAGCCCAGGATCGGCTCGCCTGGCAGCGGCTGGCAACACCGCGCCAGTTGCACCAGCAGGTTGCCCACGCCCTGCACGGTGAAATCGCCTGGGCGCCCGCGGGCGGGCCTGCGCGCTTCGGCCGGCAGGTGGGCGGGCTCGACCGGCGCGTCAGCCGCCCGCTGGTGTTCGGCCAGGGCGCGCGCCACCTGGTGGGGGCCGAGATCGCCCAGGGCGACCTGCACGTAAAGCTCACCGTCGCCCGCCAGGTGGAAGCGCTCACGCGCCGGGGCCAGGTCGGCACCCAGCAGGCCCAGACGGCGCAGTTCCTTGTCCAGCAGTTCGCGGCCTTCGGCTTCGTTGCGGGTGCGGTCAAGCCGGTGAAACCACGCGCGCACCTTCTCGCGCGAGCGCGGGCTGGCCAGGAAGCCATTGGACTCCACCAGCCAGTCACGCCGGGGCTCACCGGTCTTGGCGGTCATGATCTCGACCCGGTCGCCGGTGCGCAGGCAATGGTCCAGCGGCACGATCCGTCCGTCGACCTTGGCGCCCCGGCAACGATGCCCCACCTCGGTATGCACGCGGTAGGCGAAATCCAGCGGCGTGGAACCGACGGGCAGGTCGACCACTTCTCCCTTGGGGGTCAGCGCGTAGATGCGGTCTTCCACCAGCTCGGTATCGAGCTCCCCCGCCAGCGCGGCGTCATCGCGGCCACCGCCGTCCTCCAGCAGCCGGCGCATCCAGGCAATCTTGCGGTCGAATGCCGCATCGCCGCCGCGGCCGCCCTCCTTGTAGCGCCAGTGGGCGGCCACGCCGAGCTCGGCCTGCCGGTGCATGTCGTGGGTGCGGATCTGCACTTCGAGCGTCTTGCCTTCCGGCCCGATCACCGCGGTGTGCAGCGACCGGTAGTCGTTGGGCTTGGGCCGGGCGATGTAGTCGTCGAACTCGCTGGGGACCGGCACCCAGGTGGCATGCACCACGCCCAGCGCGGCGTAGCACGACGCGACGTCATGGACCAGCACCCGCACCGCTCGCAGGTCGTAGAGCTCGCCGATGGGCGCGCCCTTGCGCTGCATCTTCCGCCAGATGCTGTAGATGTGCTTGGGCCGCCCGGCCACGTCCGCGGCGATCCCCTGCGCGGCCATCGCCTCGCGCAGCACCTGGGTGACGTGCTCGATGTAGCGCTCGCGGGCGCCACGCTTTTCATCCAGCAGGCGCGCGATGCGCTGGTAGGTGTCGGGCTCCAGATGCCGGAAAACCTGGTCCTCGAGCTCCCACTTCAATTGCCAGATGCCCAGCCGGTTGGCCAACGGCGCATGGATATCGCGGGTCAGCGTGGCCAGCTCCCGCCGTTGCGCCTCCGGCAACGTCCCGGCCTGCTTCATCCACGCCAACTGGCGGGCAAGCAGGATCGGTACGACCCGCAGGTCGCGGACGATGGCCAGCAGCAGGCGGCGCAGGCCTTCGCTGCCCGCGCTGCCGCTGCGCTCGGCGTGCAGCGCCCATACCTGTGCCGCCGCGGCCTGGCCATCCAGCAGCGCCACGACCGCGGGATAGCGGGCCGCGAACTCGGCACCCAGCGCGGCGACCAGGCCCGGCGAGGCATGCACCAACGCCGCCAACACGGTGTCCGCGTCGGCATCCAGCCGGGCCAGCGCGTCCAGCACGCCCAGCGTCACTTCGACCGGCTCGACCGCCGCGCCGCCTCGCGGTGGCGCATCGGCAAGCAGCGCCTGCCGCCAGGCAGGCGACAGCGCGGCCACCGCCGGGTGGTCCAGCACGGCTGCGGGGAAGTGGGGCGCGGGGTGCATCGTGGAGCGGGTCGCAGGCAAAATTTCCCGACTACACTAGCGAGCATCCCGCCAGAGGAACAGGCCATGCTTCCACACCGCACCCCCGTGCTTCGCCCGCTCTTCCTCTCGCTCGTGCTGGCCGCCGTGCCCTTCGCCTTGCTGGCGCAGGACGCGCCGCGACGGATCGAGCTGGAAATGACCCCCGAGGAGTTTCGCGCCGCCGGGCTGGATGGCCTGACCGCCGACCAGCTGGCACGCCTGAATGTCTGGCTGGGGCGCACCCTGGATGCGGAAACCGCGAAGGCCGCGGAAACCGCGCGGGCGCAGGTGAAGGAGGCCAACCGCGGGTTCCTCGATTTCGGCTCGTCCGAACCGATCGTCGCGCGCATCGCCGGAGAGTTCCGGGGCTTCGGCCAGGGCCGCAGCTACACGCTGGACAACGGCCACGTCTGGGAGCAGGTCGACGATGCACGCCTGGCCGGGGTCCGCCTTCAGGACCCGGGCGTCACCATTGCCCCGGCACTGGTCGGGAACGTCTGGTACCTGGCGGTGGACGGCTACAACCGGCGCGCCAAGGTCAAGCGGATCAAGTAGGCACTGCGGGTCGGCGGCCGATGGCGGCCAGCCGCGTGGCCAGCTTCTTGGGCGACACCCCGCGCGCGCCCAGCTCCTGTGCGAACAGCGACACCCGCAGTTCCTCCAGGTCCCAGCGCAGCGCGTTCCAGTCCGGATGGTCGGCCACCCCCTGACGCTCTGCTTCCCGCAGCGCATCGGCGAAGGGCTTGATCTCGAGCATCCGCGCCTGGTCGCGTATCGGGTCGCGCAGCGCGCGCTCGCCGCGCAGGGCCAGTGCCTTCAGGTAGCGCGGGTAGTCGCGCAGGGCCTGCTGGGGCGTCGTGCTGATGAATCCGGGAGGCGCCAGGGCGGCCAGGTGCGCGCGCATGTCATCCAGGTTGCCGCTCGCCCAGCCCATCAGCGGGGAATCGAGAGATCCCCGGGCTTCGGCGACGCCGTCCAGGATCGACTCGGCCAGCTTGAGCCGTTCCATGGACTCGCCGAACAGACCCTTGCCCACTTCGTCGCGGCGCGCCGCGAATGCAGCCGCGTCACGGATGTCATCGAGCCCTTCGGCGGTGAGCGCGTCGAATGCACCCTGCACAAGGTCCGCGCGCAGCCGGTCGCCTTCCGCGGGCGCGGGGGCCGGCCGGACGCCCAGGGATTCAAGCGCGGCGTACTGCAAGGCCGTTCGCGCCGACACCGGCAGTTGCTTGCGCGCCTGGCGGAGGCGGTCGGCCAACGCCAGCACCAGCAGGCGCCGCACACCGGCCGGGTGGGCGAGGTCGGCCACCTCGCGTTGCGCGTGGACCTGCAGGGAGACCGTGTCGCCGTCATCGTGCAATGCCGGCCACGCCGGTACCCCACCTGCCCCCGGAACCGAATGCGGCACCGGCGTCTCCGGGAAGGCCACCAGCCCCTGGCGGGCAAGGCCATCGGCGGCCCGCTCGGCGAACGCCTCGGCGGCGGCGGCGCCGAACCGCCGCTTCAGCGCGTCGATATCGCGTGACTCGGCCAGCACTGCACGGCCGTCCCGGTCCAGCAGCCGGAGGTTCATCCGCAGGTGCGGTTCCAGCACCGACTCGTCGAAGTCGCCGCGGGATACCCCGGCACCGGTGGCACGCCCGAGGAACCGGGACAACGTACCGGTGAAGTCGTCCGCCTCGTACCGGGGGTGCGCTTCGGCGAACGCTCGGGCGAAGTCGGGTGCGGGAACGAAGTTCCGCCGCAGCGTCTTGGGCAGGGCGCGGATCAGCGCGGCCGCCCGCTCGGCGACGAAGCCCGGCGCCAGCCATGACACCTGTGCCGGGTCCAGCGCTCCCAGCAGGTGCAGGGGTACGGTAACCGTCATGCCGTCATCCGCGGCACCGGGCTCGAACCGGTAGACCACCGCCAGCCGGGCGTCGCCGACCGCAAGTACCGCCGGGAACCGGGAGGCGTCACTTTCGTCGCCCACCATCAACTCGTCCATCGACCACTCGAGCCCGGCCCGGGCGGCGGCATCGAGCTTCCCCAGCCACGCGTCCAAAGCGTGGGCGTTGTGCACGTGCGGCGGCAGGCGGTCGAGGTACCACTGCGCCATCCATTCCTCATCCACCACCAGTCCTACGCGGCGCTGCTTGGCCTCCTCCTGCCGGGCCTGTTCGAGCACCGCAAGGTTGCGCGAGAGGAAGGCCGCCCGCGTGTTGATCTCTCCGGTGACCAGCGCTTCGCGGACGAAGATGGCCCGCGCCTCCTCCGGGTACAGCGCGCCGTAGTGCACCGGGCGCTTGGGCGCCAGCACCAGCCCGAACAGCGACACCTGCTCGCTGCCGACCACGCGCCCCTGCGACCGCGCCCAGCGCGGGTCGTGGTGGCGACGGGCCAGCAGGTGCGGCAGCGCCTCGATGGCCCATTCCGGCTCGATTGCCGCGTTGGTCAGCCCCCATACCCGCTCGGTATCCAGCAGCGTGGCCGCCAGCACCCACGGTGGTGGCTTCCTTGCCAGCGCCGAGCCGGGGAACAGCTGGAACTTGCGGCCGCGCGGCCCGTCGTACACCCCGCGGTCGGCGCGATGCCCCACCTGCGTGGGCAACCCGGTGAGCAGCGCGCGGTGGAGGCGGGCGTAGTGGCCGGTGTCGAACCGCTGCGGTCCCGTCTCTGCAGGCGGCGCTGCATCGGGCCCCGTGCGGTCGGGTCCCGGCGCACGGCGCTCGCGGCCGCCCCTGCGTCGCCCCCGGGCGGCCACGGGTTCGCCGGATCCCGCCGCCCGGTGGGCGGCGTCGCCAGTGACCGCCGCCACGGCCGCCGCGCGCTCGACGTCCCAACCCAGCTCCTCGCACTGCAGTTTCAGCTGGCGGTGCAGCTCGCGCCATTCGCGCATCCGCAGGAACCCCAGGAAGTGTTTTTCGCACCAGCCGCGCAACTTCGACTGGGTCAGCTCTTCGTGCGCAAGCTGGTAGGCCTCCCACAACTTGAGGATGCCCACGAACTCGGACTTGGGATCGGCGAACTGCGCATGCGCGTTGTCGGCCGCCGCGCGCTGGTCGGCTGGCCGCTCGCGCGGATCCTGGATGCCCAGGAACGAGGCGATCGCCAGCATCCCGTGCAGGCAGCCCGACGCGTTCGCGGCGACCAGCATGCGTGCCAGTTTCACGTCCACCGGCAACCGCGACATGACCCGGCCAACCGGGGTGAGAACGCGTCGGTCGCGGTCGGAGGCGTGGTCGACCGCGCCCAGTTCGGCCAGCTCCTGCCAGCCGTCGGCCACCGCACGCGGCTCGGGAGGCTCCAGGAACGGGAACGCCTCGATCGAACCCAGCCCGAGCGACAACATCCGCAGGATCACCCCGGCAAGGGCGGCCCGGCGGATTTCCGGGTCGGTGTAGCGCGGCCGCGACTCGAAGTCGGCCTGCGCATACAGCCGGTAGCACGTGCCTTCGGAAATGCGGCCGCAGCGGCCCTTGCGCTGGTCTGCGCTGGCCTGGCTGACCGGTTCGATGTGCAGCCGGTCGAGCTTGGCGCGCGGGCTGTAGCGCTTGACCCGGGCCAGTCCCGGATCGACCACGTAGCGGATCCGCGGCACCGTCAACGACGTTTCGGCGACGTTGGTGGCCAGCACGATGCGACGCTGTGGACCCGGGTTGAAGACGCGATCCTGGTCCCTCACCGACAGGCGCGCATACAGCGGCAACACTTCGGTGTGGCGGTACTTGCGGCGCTCCAGGGCCTGGTGGGCATCGCGGATCTCGCGCTCGCCGGGCAGGAACACCAGCACGTCACCACGCGGGTCTTCCCGCGCGATCTCGTCGCACGCGGCCACGATCGCCTGGTTGACGGTGCGCTCGCCGTCGGACTCACCGTCCCCCTCCAGCGGGCGGTAGCGGACCTCCACCGGATAGCCGCGGCCCTCGACCGTGACCACGGGCGCGTCGTCGAAATGGGCGGCAAAGCGCGCAGTATCGATGGTCGCCGAGGTCACGATCACCTTGAGGTCGCGTCGGCGCTGCAGCAGTTGCTTGAGGTAGCCCAACAGGAAGTCGATGTTGAGGCTGCGTTCGTGCGCCTCGTCGATCAGGATGGTGTCGTAGCGCGACAGCCAGCGGTCCGAGGCGATCTCCGCCAACAGGATGCCGTCGGTCATGAACTTCACCGCGGTCTGTTCGCCGACGTTCTCGGTAAAGCGCACCTGGTAGCCGACCGCGCCGCCCAGTGGCACGCGCAGCTCCTCGGCCACGCGCCGCGCCACCGCTCGCGCGGCGATCCGGCGGGGCTGGGTGCAGCCGATCATCCCCGCCGCGCCGCGACCGGCCGCCAGGCACAGCTTGGGGATCTGCGTGGTCTTGCCCGAGCCCGTCTCGCCCGCGATCACCACCACCGGGTGGTCCCGGATGAGCTGGACGATGCGGTCGGCCTCGGTGGCGATCGGCAGCCCCGGGTCGACCGGGGCCTGCGGCAGGGCGGCCGCGCGCGACTCGCGCTGGGCGACCGATTGCGACAGCCGGTCCGTGAACGCCCGGCGGGCCTCCGTGTCCTCGGGACGCCCGTTCCAACGTGACCACAATGAATGCAGGCGGCCGCGGTCGCGGCTGAGGGCGCCGTCGATCGCGCCGCGCCCCTCACGCAGGGCGGCTTTTGTTGACGCCATGCTGTCGGGGCGGTCGATAGGCTTCATTGATCGGATCGAGAAGAACAAACCATTTCACGCGGTACGCCGCGACACGTATTGTCACTGCAACCCCAACGAAGGGAGAAACCTCATGGCCAAGACCAAGAGTTCCAAGCCCAAGGCCGGGCAAAAAGCGTCGAGTTCCAAACCCAAGGCGGGGCAAAAGGCCTCGGGCTCCAAGCCCAAGGCCGGGCAAAAGCCATCCAACGTTCCCGCTGCCTCGCCGTCGCCGGCATCCAGCGCGCCGGTCATCGATATCGGGATCAATACCGCCGATCGCAAGAAGATCGCCGAAGGCCTGTCGCGCTTCCTCGCCGACAGCTACACGCTGTACCTGAAGACCCACAACTTCCACTGGAACGTCACCGGCCCGATGTTCAACGCGCTGCACGTGATGTTCGAGAACCAGTACACCGAACAATGGAACGCGCTGGACGAGATCGCCGAGCGCATCCGCGCCCTGGGGTTCAACGCGCCGGGTTCGTATGCCGAGTTCACCCGACTGTCGTCCATCCCCGAGGAGCCCGGCCTGTCGGACGCCGCCGATTGGCGCGAGATGGTGCGCCAGCTCACCGTCGGTAACGAAGCGGTATGCCGCACCGCCCGCAAGGTGGCCGACCTGGCCGACGACGCTGACGACAATCCCACCGAGGACCTGCTCATCCAGCGCCTGCAGGTCCATGAGAAGAACGCCTGGATGCTGCGCTCACTGCTCCAGTAAACCCCCTTGGCCTGATCGAAGGACCCGCCGCGGCCCCGGCGGGTTTTTCTTTGTCTGTGGTAGCCCCGACCCGGATTGTCGGCACTTTCCGACGCTCCCGGGGGCGGCTGGCCGCAGTGCCTGCGACGGGTGCTTGCTACCCTTTGCACCCATGACCGACCGCGCGCTCGACCTGCTCCGCTCCACCTTCGGCCACCCGGGTTTCCGCGGCGAACAGGCCGAAATCGTCGACTGCCTGGTCAACGGCGCCGACGCGCTGGTGCTGATGCCCACCGGTGGCGGCAAGTCCTTGTGTTACCAGCTGCCGGCGCTGCTGCGCGAAGGCTGCGGCATTGTCGTTTCACCGCTTATTGCACTGATGCAGGACCAGGTCGACGCCCTGCTGCAGCTGGGCGTGCGCGCGGCCTGCCTGAATTCGACGCTGGACGCGGCCACCGCCGCGGACGTGGAGCGCCGCTTGATCGGCGGGGACCTGGACCTGCTGTACGTGGCGCCCGAGCGACTGCTCACGGGGCGTTGCCTGGACCTGCTGGACCGCGCGAACATCGCCCTGTTCGCCATCGACGAGGCGCACTGCGTGTCGCAATGGGGCCACGACTTCCGGCCCGAGTACCGCAAGCTGACCGTCCTGCACGAGCGCTGGCCCGATATCCCGCGCATCGCGCTCACCGCCACCGCCGACGCACCCACCCGCCGGGAGATCGCCGAAAGACTGGCGCTGGAGGACGCGCGCACGTTTGTCAGCTCCTTCGACCGGGCCAACATCCGCTACCGGGTGGTGCAGAAGGATGGAAGCGGCGCGCGCGCGTTGCTGCACTTCATTGACGGCCATCGCGACGAAAGCGGCATCGTCTACGCGCTATCGCGCAAGCGGGTGGACACCCTCGCCGACCAGCTCGCCACCGCGGGCATCAAGGCCCTGCCCTACCACGCGGGCCTGGCCGCCGAGGTGCGCGCCGCCAACCAGCGCCGGTTCCTGCAGGAAGACGGCGTGGTGATGGTGGCCACCATCGCCTTCGGCATGGGCATCGACAAGCCCGACGTCCGGTTCGTCGCCCACGTCGACCTGCCCAAGTCGATCGAGGGCTATTACCAGGAAACCGGGCGCGCCGGCCGCGACGGCGCGCCGGCCGAGGCATGGATGAGCTACGGCCTGGGCGACGTGGTCAACCTGCGCCAGATGATCGGCCAGGGCGACGCGCCCGAAGAGCGCAAGCAACTGGAGTTGCGCAAGCTCGACGCCCTGCTGGGCTATTGCGAGTCCACGCGCTGCCGCCGCCAGGCCCTGCTTGAATGGTTCGGCGAGTCGCACGCAGGCGCGTGCGGCAATTGCGACAACTGCATCGAGCCGCCGCAGACCTGGGATGCAACAGAGGCGGCGCGCAAGGCGCTGTCGTGCGTGTACCGCACCGGCCAGCGCTTTGGCGCCGGCCACGTGATCGACGTGCTGCGGGGTGCATCGACCGAAAAGACGCAACGGTTCGGGCACGAATCGATCAGCACCTGGGGGATCGGCGGAGACCTGGATGCGCGCCAGTGGAGCGGCGTGTTCCGGCAACTGGTCGCCTTCGGCCTGCTGGAAGCCGATATAGATCGCCACAACGCGCTGCGCCTGACCCACCAGGCCGGCCCGGTACTGCGCGGCGAACAGCGCCTGGCGCTGCGCCGTGAGCTGCCGCGCAGCGGGCGCCGGGAGCGTCGCGGCGCAGCCAGCGCAATGATCGAATTGCCGGCGGATTCGCAACTGCGCTTTGATGCCCTGCGCGAGTGGCGGGCCACCACTGCCCGCGAACAGAACGTCCCCGCCTACGTCATCTTCCATGACGCCACCCTGCGCGCGATCGCGCAGTCCGCACCGGAAGACCTGGATGACCTGGCGCGCATCCCCGGCATCGGCCAGACCAAGCTCGACCGCTACGGTGACGCGGTGCTGCAGCACCTGTTCGATTGCGATGCGGCGGCGTGACCGGCCTTTGCGGTGGCGGGCGCGCATTGCAGCCGCGGGCGCAGGCTCGGCGGCCAGAGCGACAAAACCCCGCGTCGGCGGGGTTTTCCTGCTGGGCAGGCGGCGGGTGGCCATGGTGGGTCGTGATGGATTCGAACCATCGACCAGCGGATTAAAAGTCCGATGCTCTACCAACTGAGCTAACGACCCGCACGGCCAATCTGCCTGTGCGGCAAGCACACGCTGCCGGGGCGCGATTGTGCCACAGAGCCCGCGAACCCGGCATCCGCTCGTCCAGGCGATGGGTTGCCGCTGATTGCGCCCGGCCCCTGATCGCGCCGCGGGCTCGCGCCCGGGTATCCGTGCCTCCCGGGCGGAAGCCCGCCGCCCCTACCCGTGGCGGTTACGCACGGCGCCCATTGCCCAGGGACGCTCGCCCCGGATCATGCGCGGCGATCGCGCGCCCGCGCCAGCTGCAGTTGCTCGCGCGCTTCCGGATCGGCGTCGATCACCCGGCGCAATGCGCGGTAGACGTGAGCCCGACACAGGCCCGGCCACGCGACCAGCAGGTAGACGAAGCCCGCGACGATCCACTCCGGACGTGGCGGGCTCACCAGTCCCGTGTACCCGCCGGTCGCCGCGAGCAGCAGAACCGCCACCATCACCCAGCGGAACCAGGACCAGAACCGCATGCCCCAATCGACATTGAGCACATGCTTGAGCTCTTCATCCGTCAGTCGCATCCCCAAGCCTCCCTTGCTATGCAGTGGTCCATTTTCAGTAATGGCTCAGTAGTGGCCGATCGTGCCGCGACGCATCGCCGCGATCCGCATGCGGCTGAAAAGCAGGTAGCCGATCGCGAAGTACACCACCGACACCGCGGCCGTGATGGCGAACGCCGTCCAGCTCCACGCCGGGTGACCCAGCAGCACCGCCTTGGCCAGCCCCATCGGCCCCACGAAGGGCAGCAGCAGCATCGAAGGCGTCGCGCCGATCCACTGGACCGCGCTGTCGGCCATCATTACCGGCATCAGTCCGAACGTGGCCAGCAGTACCAGGGCCCGCGTCTTCTTGACCAGCAGGGCCACGCCGGCTAGCAGGAACCCGCCCCCGGCCGCCGTCAACAGCGCAAGCGCGACCGACGCAACGGCCGGCGCCACCAGCCCGATGTCGGCCAGGCGCCCCACCACCAGGACGATGACCGCCACGATCGTGCCGGTCACGACCACCCCAGCCACCATGCGGGCCAGGAGGATGCGCTGCAGGGTCAGCCCGCCGGTGAAAAGCTGCTCCACCGTCCCGCCCTGGGCTTCGGCCTCGAGCTCGGACGCCGCGCCCGAGAGCAGATTCATGCACAGCATCCATCCCATGAACGAGACCACGGTGAGCGTTGCCACGCGATCGGCCGGCGCGCCGGTACCGAACGCTGCATCCGTGCCATACGCGATGCCGAAGAACATGCCCGAAAGGATCAGGAACGAGAGCGTGGTTTCGACGGGGTAGCGGCGCATCTGCAACAACGACCTGCGCAGCTCCATCCAGATCATGTACATCATGCCGCCTCCTTGTGGGCCAACTGCTCCATTGCATCGCGCAGGCTGGCCCGACCTACCGTGCACGAGATGATCGGCGCCGGACGGACCGCTTCCAGGACGCTGTAAAGACAGGTGCTGGTGGCATCCGCGCGCAGGCTGCGTTCGACCACCGACACTCCCATGGCGCGCAATCGCTCGACGGTGCCATCGGCCGGCGCCTGCTCCAGTTCCACCTCCAGGACCCGGCGACACAGCACGTCCTGCAGCTGCCCGATTGTCTGGGATTCCCCGGGGCGCCCATCCGCCAGCACAAGGGCGCGCCTGGCCAGCCGCTCCACGAAGTCCAGCTGGTGGGACGTCAGCACGATGGCGCAGCCCCGCTCACGCAGCGTTTCGATGCTCTGCAGGATCTGTCGCTCGTGCACAAGGTCGACGCCCAGCGTCGGTTCGTCCAGCAGCAGTACCCGCGGTTCGCACATCACCGCTATTGCCAGCACCAGGCGCTGCTGCATGCCACGCGACAGCGTTCCCACCAGGCTGGAGGCCTTGTCCACGAGCCCCGCCCGCACCAGCACCTCGTTGCGCCGCGTTCCTCGCGCCTTGGCGGACGCACCCTTGAGCGCGCCGAAGTAGTCGATGTTCTCGCCCACCGACATCTTCCAGTACAGGCTGCGTCCGCCATCGAGCACCACGCTCAGCGTCGGATCGACACGGCCGGGCTTGCGCACCATGCCATTGACCCGTACCTCTCCGGCATCGGGCAGAACCGTTCCGGCGATCGTCCTGAGCAGGGTCGATTTGCCTGCGCCGTTGAGGCCGAGTACGGCGAAGATCTCGCCCGGCTCCACGCAGAACGACGTCGGGTGCAGCTCGAACCCCGGGTAGCGCTTGGTGACGCCGGTGACCTCAAGCGAAGACATGCTCGATCTCCTGCCGGGGAGCGTTGACCTTCTGGATCTCGACGCGGCTCGATTCACGCACCAGCGCCGAATCATCGTTCATGCCCTGCATCATCAGCTCGATGCGCTGGTCGGGATCGGCCACCCGCGAACCCAGGCTCTTGAGCGCGGCGAAGCGCACCCGCGGATTGACGTGCTTGTGGGCGATGTGGTCGATGATGTCGACCGTATTCTCGTCTCCGATGGCGGCTGCAACCGAAAGCACGCACACCATGTTGTTGCGATTGACCATTTTCTTGACCACGCCGGTTGCGGTATCCGCCGCGTACTGGTCGGTTACCACCGGGCGCAGGGTGTTTTCCATGATGTTGAGCGAGATCGACAGCTCGTCCGCGGGCAGCTGGTCGTGCACGTCCACGAATGCGCGGTACAGCATCACCTTGCCCCGGTTGAGCGCGGAGCGCTCGACAAACCGCAGGCCCATCGATTCGCCGGGGTAGCCAGCGACCTTGTCGTAGTCGTACTCGTAGTAGTCGCTCCAGTATCCCGGGCCGTGGTAACCCACCGTCAGGAAGTTGAAGTTGTGGTCGTGGGGCTTGTGGTAGAAGAACGGGTCCGGCCCGCTGGCCTGCATCACCGCGTCGTTGGCGCTGGGCCAGATGTTGGCCCGCAGGAAGTAGTTCTTGCAGGGGTCCAGGTGGAGCATCACGACCTGTGGCGTGTACGTGTTGCCCCGCTGCATGGTCGCCAGGTCCTTGAGCTCCCGCGCGACCACATCGGCCAGGAAGGTGCGGTTGTTGGACAGTGCCTTCAGGTCGCCAGCGGCTTCCAGCATGCTGTCGTGGCAACGCGTATCCAGTCCGCGGTCGAGGCGCTCGATCAGCTCTTCCAGCTGCAGTACGCGGGTTTCTTCGGTGTCGATGACAATGGGCATGGGAGTGGTCCTGATCAGGCGGCGATGGGGGTGCGGAAGTGTTCCAAGGTCCGGCGCGCGGTCCTGCGAACATCGGGGTGCGGGTCCTGCTCGGCCATCTTCTCGACCAGCGGCCATGCCCGGTCGGCATCGATGGCGAGCAGCTCGCGCATCACGTACCAGCGCACGAAATAGTCGGTATGTCCGGCGAACGGAAGGCACGCCTCGAAGGCGTCGCCGTGCTCGAACAGCCGCAGGATGGTGGCCATCATCTGGATCCGCGAGGCCTTGTCGTTGGTGGCCGACAGGCCGATCAGCCGGTGGGTGGCGGAGTCGAACTCCGGCATGACCGACGCCGTGGACTGCTTGGCGTAGGCCTGGGCGAAACAGACCACCGTTTCGGCAGATTCGAACGTGAACGAGTCGCGCCCGGCGCGCAGGACCAGCTCGTCGCCGTCCTCCACCCGGAAGGTCCGCAGGACCCTGCAGGAGGTGTCGGGCGTGGCAGGGCTTTCATCGGTGATCGCATCGCAGGTGTAGACGGTCACGACGGCATTGCCGCCCTTGATGAAGCGCACCAGCAGGTCCTTGGGCGTCATCATGATCGAGCTTGGCTTGGACCGGTTGCGGTGCTTCTTGAATGCCACCGAGGTCGGGTCGGCCACGACCGTGGCCACCGCGAAATGGTCGGTGTCGATGAACTGGAGGCCGGTCATGGCCTCGTTGTCGATGCTCTGGCCCTGCGCCTGGTGGATGTCGCTCTCGAGCGAGCATTCCACCTCGTTGCGGAAGAACCCGGCAATCGCGTCGGAGGCAAGGAAACGGCTGAAGTGCGGCCGCATGTCTTCGAACGTGGGGGCAGCCATCGCCCCGATCGAGGACTTGATCAGCGCAATCTCGGCGAGTTCCGCGTGCCGGTCGCTGGCGGCCCGAGCAGCGCCGAAGAACTTGGCCTGCTCGTCGGGATTGTTGGCGTACTGCGACAGGAAGAACTGGCTGTTTTCCACGTTATCGTCCTTTGATGTGGAGCCTTGGCGGACGCACCGCCATCGGCCTGGGAAGAAGCGCGGCGGCTGAACCACCACTAGCCTTGGGAGAAGCAGGCGAAGTCGCGCCTGAGGCCTGGAAGAAGCTCGGCGGCAAGACCGCCTGAGCCTGGGAAGAAGCGGGGCGGCAAGACCGCCCCGCACCGACTTCAAAGAGTCGCCGCTTCGGTATTGGTGTTGATGAACACGCCGGCGATGATGCCGACGGCCACGCACACGCCACCTACGGTGGAATCCTGGACCTCGGTGCCGACGACGCCGACATCCATGTCCAAACGCGGTACTGCTGCGATCAGGTTCGTCTTCATGTTTTCAAGTCCTTGTGAGTTGCCGGCCGGGCTCCGGTTGCCCGGCCCGCGGGGTCAGGCGGCGGCTTCGTGGGTCTGCTGGTTGATCATCACGCCGGCGACCACGCCGACGATGACGCAGACGCCACCAACGGTTGAGTCCTGCGTTTCCGAACCAACGACAGCCACGTCGAAATCCAGGGTGGGGATGCTGTTGATGTTCATGTCGGGCCTCACTGCGGGTCGAGGATGGCGATGGCGATGAGGATCGCCAGCGTCACCGGCTCCAGCAGGCTGTTCTGCGTACGCGAGCTCGGCATGCCGACTTCCATGTCCAGCGACGGGATCTGACTGATGTTCATGTGTTTCTCCTTGGTTGATGGGTACTGCTCCAAGCGTCCATGCGTTACTTCCTCCTTGCGGCGTCCATTTGCCGCATTCCGTGTGGCACCCGGACATCGGGTGCCGGCCCGCGCCTCCTGCGCGGGCTACTCGTACCTGAGTGCCGTGATGGGATCCATGCGTGCGGCCTTCGCTGCGGGCAGCAGGCCGAAGACCAGGCCAACGGCGGTCGAGAAGGCGAAACTCAGCCCTACCGCCCACCAGGGAACGACTGCCGCGCCTACACCGGGCAGGATCGTGCTGACCACAAAACCGATCGCGTAGCCGATGGCGACGCCTACCGCACCGCCTGCAAAGGACAGCAGCGCCGCCTCCAGCAGGAACTGCTGCATGATCCGGCCGGGCGTGGCACCCAGCGCCTTGGCGATACCGATCTCGCGGGTCCGCTCGGTGACCGATACCAGCATGATGTTCATGATCCCGATGCCGCCGACCAGCAAGGAGACGCTCACCATCGCCGCCAGCACGACCCCGGTCATCCGGACGATCTCGGAGAACGATTCGTTCAGTTCCGCTGCGGTCTGCACCTTGAAATCGTTGGGCTCCCCGGGCTTGAGGCGATGCAGTTGGCGCAGCAGCCCGGTGATGCGCTCGGCCGCCTGGTCGACGCCCTCCAGCGAATCGACCTTCAGCGTGACGCTCACGTCCGGTTCGCTGCCGTCGCCCAGCGCGATGCCGGTCTTGAAGGGAATCAGCACGAAGTCGTCCTGGCTGAAGCCGAAGATCTCGCCGCGCGGTTCCATGACGCCGACGATGAGGAACGGCTCGCCGGCGATGTTGATGAATTGACCGACCGGATCACGCGGAAGCTCGAGCGCATCACGCACCTTCTCGCCGATGACGCACACCCGCCGCCGCGAACGGTTGTCGTGGTCGGTAATGAAGCGGCCCACGCGCGGGAACAGCTGCCGGGCGTCCTGGTAGCCCTCGGTCGTGGCCAGGATGCGGGTGAATGTCTTGTTGCCGCGCACCGCGACATCGGTTCCGAAGTCGCTGACCGCCATGAACATCGGCGACACGTCGCGGATATCATCGATGTGCTCGACGATGAATTCGTAGTCGCGCAGGGACAGGCGGTTGCGACGCCCCTGCATCGACAGCTCGAGCGGGGTGTAGGAGCGCACGGTCAGGCTGTCGCCGCCCAGGCCCGAGAACTTCTGGGTGATCGATCGCGACAGCCCTGACATGACCGAGACGACGGCGATCACCGCGGCCACGCCGATCACGATGCCCAGGGTCGTCAGCAGGCTCCTGAATCCGTGGGCCCGGATGCTTCCCAGAGCGGAGCCGGCGACGTCAAGCAGCGCGCGCATTGCGCTCTCCTGTGTTGCACTTCTCCGACACCAGCCGGCCATCGAACAGGCGCAGCACGCGTTCGCAGCGCTGCGCGACCTCGGGCTCGTGGGTGACCATCAGTACGGTGTGCCCGTCTTCGACCAGTTCATCGAACAACCGCATGATCGATTCGCCGGTCCTGGAGTCCAGGTTGCCGGTCGGTTCGTCGGCCAGCAGGATCGACGGCTGGCCGCACAGCGCGCGGGCGATTGCCACGCGCTGGCGCTGCCCGCCCGACAACTGGCTCGGCAGGTGATGGCCACGATCGGACAGGCCGACGCGATCCAGCGCGCGGCGCGCCTGCTCGACGCGGTCGGCGGGCCTCATCGGGCGGTACATGAGCGGCTGCGCGACATTCTGCAGCGCGGTGGCACGCGACAGCAGCTGGAAGTTCTGGAAGACGAAGCCGATCTCGCGATTGCGGACCATCGCCAGGTCGCGTTCGTCCAGGATGTCGACATTGCGGCCGTTGAGGCAGTACGAACCCGAGTCGGGACGGTCAAGGCAACCCAGGATGTTGAGCAGCGTTGACTTGCCTGCACCCGAGGAGCCGACGAACGCCACGGACTGTCCGCGGTGGATGTCCATGTCCACGTCATCGAGCGCCACGATCGTCTCGCTGCCCATGCGGTAGGCCTTGCGGATCGCCCGCAGCTGCAGCAGGGGCTGGCTGATCTCGTTCATTGCCGCGCCGCCTGGGCTGGGCTCACGCTGTCGCCTGCGCGCAGGTGGCGCAGCTGCTTGTAGGGGCCGACCACCACCTGGTCGTCGGCCGTGAGCCCGGCGCTGACCTGCTGGAACTGGTCATCGGCCAGACCGGGCTCGACCACACGCTTGACCGCGCGCCCCTGCTCGACCACGTAGACGTAGTGCTGCCCGGCGTCTTCGGCCATGGGGTCGGCTGTCTCGGAGTTGTTGCTCAGCACCGCCTGCAGGGGAACGGAGAGCACGTCGGATGCGGTCCGGGTGTAGATCTCGGCGCGGCACGACATGCCAGGGCGCAGGGTGAGTTGGCTTTCGTCGCCGAATCGCAGGCGCACCGTGTAGCTGCGGCCGGCGCTTGGGGCGCCCGGCGACGCGGTGCGGGGAGTCAGCGCGATGTGCGCGACGCGGGCACTCACCGGTGCATCGGGGTTGCCGGCCGCGAACACCGCCGCCTGCTGGCCGACGTTGACGCGCGGGATGTCGGCCTCGTCGACGTTCACCTCGGTGCTGAGGGTCGTGGGATCGGCGATGGTGATCAGGCTGGATCCGGCAATCCCCGAGGCACTGGGCACCGCGGTCTCGCCTTCCTTGATCGAGATGGCCACCACCACGCCCGACATCGGCGCGCGGATCGTGGCCTTGGCGAGCCGCTGCCGGGCCTGCTGGAGTTGCGCGGCGGACTGGCCCAGCAACTCGCGCGCCGTGCGCAGGCCGATCTCGGCCAGCTGCGCGGCCTGCTGCTCCTGCTCGTGGTGGCGCGCATCGATCATGCGGGAACTGAAAAGCTGGTCCATTCGCGCGGCCTGCCTGCGGGCGGCCTGGAGCTCGACGCGCTGGCGTTCGATCGCGGTGCGCTGCTGGGCCACGATGGCCTCGTGCTGCTCCACTTCGGCGCGCAGCATCTCGTCGTCGAGCACCAGCAGCACCTGGCCCTTCTCGACCCGGTCGCCCTCGCGGACGTTGACGTGGCGGACCCGGCCGATCACCTCCGGTGACAGCAGCGCCTGCTGTTCGTACACCAGCGTTCCGGAGGTGAGGATCGAGGCGCGGATCTGGCGGCTCTGGACCGCTTCGATGTCCACCTGCTTACCCTGGTCACCGGTCCGCCAGTGGGCGAACACCGGGACCGATACCAACGTCGCGATCGCAAGGATGCCCAGTGCGCGGGTCTTCATGGTCAGGCCCCCGTCGCGATCTTGAGCGCCCAGGCGGCGTAGACCGCCGCGAAGGGCAGAACGGCGGCAGGCACGGCCTGGGCCCAGCTGCGGCCGGTCCAGACGTGCAGGCCGAATGCGAGCAGGCCGATGGTCCACAGCGTGGTCAGGTTGAGGCTGCTCAGGATTCCGTGCCACGGCGAAACCGCCTCGAGCCCGAACACCAGCGAATTGAGTGAAAGCGGGTTGAGTGCTTCAGGCGAGATCTGCCCGTTGCTGTTGAGCAGGATCTGCAGCGCCATCACCGGCACCAGCAGCAGCGCCGGCGCGGTGCCCCAGGCCACGAAGCCGAACCACTGCCGGTAGGGGCGGCCCTGCCCCAGCGCGCGGCCGGCCAGGAAGAAGTAGGCGGCAAGTACCAGCAGCAGCAGCGGGGTGACCAGCAGCGCACTGGACACCGACATGGTCAGCAACCCCCCACGCGACAGCACCGAGGCCGCGGCCTGCCGCGATGCGGAATCGGTCAGCCCGGCATGCTGGGAGATCAGTCGATCCTGCAGCCATGCGATGTCGACGACCTGGTAGTACCAGACCCAGATCGCGACATGGCCAGCGAGCGCCAGCAACAGCGGCAGGTACGCCATGCTTCGACGCGGAATCGTGTCGAAGACGCGACGGGGCTCGGTGAAGATGGTGACCAGGGCCTGGGCCGGTGAAAGAGTCGTGTCCACGTGCATGTCCTGTCTTGGGGCAGGCGTACCCTGCGCCCGGGCCCGGGGGCCGTGGGACGATCCGGGCCCGATCGGTCGAAAAACACGGCGAACGGTCGAAACACGGGGTGGCCGCTGGCCACGGACCCGGGTGCGGGGCACAATCGGCGCCGGGGTCATCACAGGGAAAGGCGATGAGCGAGGCAGCACTGGGCAAGCTTGGCCCGGGCGGGGGCACGGCAGAGTCGCCCGACCCGACCGCCTGGTACCACTGGCGCCAGTGGCTGAAGACGATCACGCACGCATCGCGCTTCTATTGGTCGTTGCAGGTGATCAACGCGCTGGGTTCGGTCTTCCTGACGGTCCAGATCCTCCGGTCTGCCGCGCAGATGAGCGGCGACATCAGCGGCCATGGCAACGTCCTTGCCGGGGCCGTGCTCGATGCGGTGATGCTGCTGGCCACCACCCACCTGCTGATCCGCCCGCTTCTCCTGGGTACCCTCGTGCACCAGCGCCCAACGGCAAGGGCGTGGGGGGTGCTGGCCGCTGCACTGCTGTTCTCCGCCTCCATCACCGTGCTGGCCGGCGACCTGCTGACGTCGCTGTCCCTGCAGCACCGGCCGGTGCAGGAAATCCGCTTCAATACGGGCGCCGCGGAATTCGGCGTCGCCCTGGTGGGCTGGCAGTTGTTCGTCATGCAGGTGGTCAACGCCTTGGCGGCCTACATGCTCTGGGTGGCCGTCTACCTGGGCTGGAAGGCCATCGAGGCACGACGGGAACTCAGCCGCCAGGTGCGCCATGCCCGGCTGTGGCAGCTGACCCGGCAGATGGGTCCCCACTTCCTGTTCAATGCCTTCAACTCGATCCGTGGCCTGATGTACGAGGACCGCGACCGCGCCGCCCAGCTGATCACCCGCCTCTCGGACCTGCTGCGCGTGCAACTGGGGTTGAACGAGGACACCCACCAGTCCCTGCGCGACGAGTGCCGCATGGCCCGCGACTACCTCGAGATCGAGCTGGCACGCCTTGAGCCCCGCCTGGCCTTCAGTTTCGACGTCCCCCGCGATTGCGAGCAGTTCGTGCTGCCCACGCTGACCGTGCTGACGGCGGTGGAGAACGCGATCAAACACGGCATCGTCCCCAACACGGGGCCCGGGTGGATCCGCATCAGCGCCCACCGCGGTGTCCACGGCTGCGTCCTGGAGGTGGCCAATTCGTACGGCGCCCCCAGCAGCGCCGAGAGCACGGGAATCGGCTTGAAGAACCTGCGCGAGCGTCTCCTGCTGAGCACCAACGGCGCGGCCAAGGTCGAGCAATGGACCGAACGCGACACCTTCCACCTGCGCATGGAGATCCCCGAATGATCCGCGCCCTGATCGTGGACGACGAACGCCTGGCCCGTGTCGAACTCAGGCGCCTGCTGCAGGTCCATCCCGGCGTGGAGATCGTCGGCGAAGCCACCGAGGTGGTCGAGGCGGGCCGGAAGGTCAGGGAGCTGCAGCCTGACGTGGTCTTCCTGGACGTCGAAATGCCCGGCGACTCCGGCCTGACCTTCGCCCGGACGCTTACGGATGCGACCCGGGTGGTCTTCTGCACCGCCCACAGCGCCTTCGCCGCGGAGGCCTTCGAGCTCAACGCGGTCGACTACCTGATGAAGCCGGTGTCGCCCGAGTCGCTGGCGCGCGCCGTCGGCCGCCTGGGGGCTTGCGAGCGGCCGGAGGTCGAGCACCTGCCCATGGACTTCGCGGTGATGTTGAAGTTCGACGACGTCAGCCGGGTCGTCCGGCTGGGGGAGATCGAGCGTTTCGAGAGCGCAGGGAACTATGTGGCGGTGCACTGCCGCTTCGGTGCCGCGCTGCTGGTCGGCACCATCACGCGGCTTGAAGGCCGCCTGCACCCCAAGTACTTCCTCCGGGCCAACCGTGGAGAGATCCTCCGGATCGACGCGATCCGCGATGTCGAGTCGGAAGTGGGCGGCGGGCTCGTCGCCACCATGGAGTCGGGCGCCAAGTGCGAGATCTCCCGGCGCCAGGCGCAATCGATGCGTGCCCAGATGGCCGTGCTGTAGCCCACCGCTGTCAGGAATTTCTCCAACCGGCGGACTGAAGGGGTGTCTTCTCTGCTGGAGTTCCCGATGTCTTCTTCCGCACCCGCAATCCCCTTGCATTCCACCCGTGCCCATGCATGGCTCGGCGTCGCCCTCGGCGTCTGGCAGCAGGCGCCCGTCCGACTCACGCTGGTCGCGTTCGCCCCGGTCCTGCTCGAGGGGCTGCTGCAGATGGTGCCGATCGTCGGCGTGGTGCTTTCGAAGTTGGCGGTGGTGATCGCCTCGGGCTGGGCCCTGCTGGTGGTCGATGCGGTGGTCCGCAATGGCGCAGCCGATCCCGCACGACAATGCCGCCGCCTGCTGCGGGCGCCGGGGGTGTTCGGTGTTGCGCTGCTGGGCGTTGCGGTGTTCGCCTTCCAGTTGCTGGTGTGCAGCGTCGTGGTCGGTCCGGCGCAGGCCGCTCTGCTTGCGACCGGACAGAATGCGGCCCTGGCCATCTCGCCTACGACGCTGGGCTGGGTGTTCGCGTCGGGCCTGCTGCCCGGAGCGGTGCTGATGTTCGTGCTGCCGCTGGTCGTCCTCGACGGGCAGACGCCGTGTAACGCGATCCGCAGGAGCATCGTCCTGGCCACGCGTCACTGGCCCTGCGTGGCGATCTTCACCGCCATCCAGGTGGCACTGGTCGTTCCCGCCCCCCGTGTTCCCGCGCTGCTGCTCCTGCTGTTGCCGTTCGGTCTTTGCTCCACCTATGCGATCTACAGGACTGTCCATGCCCGACTCGACCCCGACCGTTGAAGACGTCCTCGGCGAATTCGGCCCGATGCTTTCACGGACGGTTGCCACCTATGAGCATGACCGCGCGCTGCAACAGGACCTGCTGCAGGAAATCAGCATCGCGCTGTGGCGGTCGCTTGCCCGCTGGCGTGGCGATGGTCCCCTCAAGGGCTACGTCGCGCGCATTGCCCACAACTGCTGCGCCGACCACGTGGCACGCCACGCGCCGCGCGCCGAGACGGAGTTGGCCGACAGCCTTGTCGACCCGGAACACAGCCCGGTGGAGCATGCACAGACCCAACAGTCCCGCCGTACCCTGCTGGAGTGCGTGCGCCTGCTTCCGCTGGGCCAGCGGCAGGTGGTGGTCCTGTCGCTCGAGGGATTCAGCCTTGTCGAGATCGCCCACGCCCTGATGATCGAGCAGGACGCCACCGCCCAGCGCATGAGCCGCGCGCGGCGCACCCTCCGTGAACTGATGAGCAAATGAAGATGACCCACCAGGACACTGAATCGGAACACTGGACGCAGTTGCAGCAGCAGTGGAGTGCGCAGGAGGCGGACGGTTCGGCCGACCGCGCCCTGGTCCACGGCATCCGGCGCCACGTGCGACGCACCCGGGCCCTGTGGTGGCTCGAAGGCGCCGCTGTCCTGGCCGGCGGGGTGCTGGCGACGTCGCTGGCCCTGCAGGGTCGGCTGTCGGGCATCGCCGGCGTGATCGTCGCGGTGCTCCTTCTGGGCGCCTGTTCACTCTCGGCCTGGAGCCTTCTGGCGCGACGTGCCGCATGGCGGATGGGCACCCGCAACACCGAAGACACCCTGCGGGCAGCGCTTTCCGCTGCCCGGGCGTCGACCCGGTTCTGGCAGGTGAATCGTGTCCTGACGTGGGTGGCCGGCGTCGCGTTTTCCCTGTTCGTGCTGGCCGGCGTGGTCGGTTTGATCCACCCCGACTTGCCCGTGGCGATGGCCTACAGTCCCTTGCTGGTCCTGCCGTTGTGCCTGCTCAGCGACGTGTTGACCCGCGCGCGCCTGAAAAGCCTGCGCGCCCGATCCGAACGCCTGCGCCTGCTGGTGCGCAACCTCGGTGAATGACCGGGTCGACCACGTGTTCCGGGGCACGTGACGGCATCGCCATTCGCACTGCCGGCCTTGCCGCTTCCCGGCCGGCGCCGGGCTACCGGTAGCGGGTCGGGTCGACCACTCCCGCCTCGGTGAAGCCCTGTGCGCGCAGCCGGCACGCATCGCAGTGTCCGCAGGCCCGGCCATCGTCATCGGCCTGGTAGCACGAGACGGTCGCGGCGAAATCAACCTGCAGGCGCAACCCCTCGCTGACGATCCGGGCCTTGCCCATGTGTTGCAACGGGGCGTGGATGCGAATGCCCGCACCCTCCACGCCGGCGCGGGTCGCCAGGTTGGCGAGGCGCTCGAATGCTGCAATGAACGCCGGGCGGCAATCTGGATAGCCGGAGTAGTCGACAGCGTTGACGCCGCAGAAGATGTCCGCTGCCCCCAGCACCTCGGCCCAGCCCAGCGCGACCGAGAGCATGATCGTGTTGCGCGCCGGCACGTACGTCACCGGGATGTCGGCGGATCCGGACTGGCCGAGCGGCACGTCGATGTCGTCGGTCAGCGCGGAGCCGCCGATGCTGCGCAGGTCCACGTTGACCGTCTTGTGCGCTGCCGCGCCCATGGTCCTGGCCAGCGTGGCAGCGGCCGCAAGCTCGGAAGTGTGGCGCTGGCCGTAGCCCACGCTCAGCGCGTGCACTGCAAAGCCCTGCTCGCGTGCCAGCGCCATGACGACCGCCGAGTCCATGCCCCCCGAGAGGAGGACAACTGCGGGCTGGGCAGGGGGGCTGGGGGTGGGCAAGGGCATGTTCGACATCAGGGCTCGACGAGGGTGTGGGGGGAGGGGACCTCGAACACGGCGCGGTCCACCACCGCGCGCGGATGGAACCGCGTGGCGGCGCCCACTAGCGTTGTGGCGGCGAAGCGGTCATCGCCCGGGCTCATCGTCCCAAAGCAGCTTGTGCAGCTGCACCTGGAAACGGACCTGCAGGCGGTCGGCGACGATCCAGTCGGCCAGGTCCCGCGCCGACACCTGGCCGAAACTGGGTGAGAACAGAACGTCGCAGACATCGGTCAGGCCGTGTTCGACGACGACGTGCTTGGCCCACTCGTAGTCGACGCGGTCGCAGACCACGAACTTGACCTGGTCGTGCGCCGTCAACAGCGACAGGTTGGACCACAGGTTGCGTTCGACTTCGCCGGAGGCGGGAGTCTTGATGTCCAGCACCCGCGAGACCCGAGGGTCGACCTCGCTGATGTCGATGGCACCGGAGGTCTCCAGCGACACCTCGAAGCCCTGGTCGCACAGCCGCTCCAGCAGGGCGACGCAGCGCTTCTGCGCCAGCGGCTCCCCGCCGGTGACGCAGACATGGCGCGCGCCGTGGCGGGCCACTTCCGCCAGGATCGCGTCGAACGTCCACCACTCACCGCCGTGGAAGGCGTACGCGGTGTCGCAATAGCGGCATCGCAGGGGACAGCCGGTAAGGCGGACGAAGACGGTAAGCCAGCCAATGCTGCGGGCCTCGCCCTGCAGGGAGAGGAAGACTTCGGTCAGCCGCAGTCGCTCGTGCGAGGCGGCCGCGTCGTGGGCAACGGCGGGCATCCGGCAATTTTAACCGAGCCCGCTACGCCTCCGCTGCCCGGGCGTCCTAGCGCAACCGCCCCAGCTGGATCGCACCGAGGCGGTCGGCGGCGGTGCGTGCTGCATCGCTGGTCGGATAACGGGCCACCACGTCCTCCAGCGTGCGTTCGGCGCCGTCGAGGTCGTCCAGCCCGTACCGGCTCAGACCGACCTTGAGCAGGGCGCCGGGCGCCTTGTCGTGGGTCGGATAGCGGTCCAGCAGCGCCTGGAACTGCTCCTTCGCCATGCGGTAGTTCTGCGTCACGTAATAGCTCTCGCCGAGCCAGTAGAGCGCGTTGGGGGCATAGCTCCCACCGGGGTACTGGGCGAGGAATGCCTGGAACCGGCGGGCCGATTCAGCGTACTGGGCCGCCTTGAGGGCCTCGAACGCGGCGTCGTAGGCCTCCCGCTCGCCCTCCGCGAGCGCCATGCTCCCACGATCGCCATACACCGGCGGCGGGGTGTCATCGGCCCCACCAGCAAGATCCTGTCCTGTTGGCGGGCTGTCTACGGGGACCGTGGCGCCCACCCCTGGATCCGCGTCCAGGACCGGACCGGCGTCCATGGAAGGTCCCGAAGGTGCACCGCCTTCCATCCGGTCCAGTCGGCCGTCAAGGTCGAGGTACTGGCTGCGCGAGGTCGCTTTCAGTTGCTCCAGCGTGTGCTGGAGTTCTTCCACCTGCGAGCGAAGGCTGGTCAACTCGCCCTTCAGCAGATTGACCTGGTTGAGCAACAGGACGTTGGCCTGGTTGTCGGCGGCACGCTGCTCCAGCAGGGCCACGCGGTCGGCAAGGCTTGCACGTTGCGCCCACGCGGGTGCGGCGGCCACCAGGGCCGCCGCAACCGTTGCAGACACCAGGAAGTGTCGCTTGATGGTCATCCGTCGTTGCATCACTGCGCGGTGTAGATGATCTCGACCCGACGGTTCTTGGCCCAGCAGTCTTCGCCCGACGCGGTGCAGGTCGGGCGCTCTTCGCCGTAGCTGGTCACGTTGATCTGGCTGCCCGAGCCGCCGTTGGCCTGGATCGCCGATGAGGCCGAATTGCCGCGACGCTCGCCCAGGGCCATGTTGTACTCGCGGCTGCCGCGCTCGTCGGCGTGGCCTTCCAGCGTCATGCGCGAGGACGGACGGTCACGCAGGTACTTGGCGTGGCAGCCGACGATGGCCTGGAACTCCGGACGCAGGGTGTCCTGGTCCAGGTCGAAGTAGATCGTGCGCTGGCGCAGGCAGGCATCGGTGTTGAGGTCGGCGGGGGTGTAGGCGCCCGGGGCGGTCGGGGCGGGGTCTGTCACCGGCGTGGTCGGGGTGGTGTAGACCGGCTCTTCCTTGACCTTCTTGGAGCAGGCCACGGCAAGGGTGCAGAGCGCGGCGACGGCGATGAGGCGGACGGAGCTGTTCATTGGGATTTCCTTGTCGATTCGTGAACGGGGCTTTTCAGGGTGGGTTGTGCAAGGTCAACATCAGGTCAAGACGCGTTACGGGCCTTCGCCTTCAACTCTAGCGCGGCGTGCGGTACGGACCCCAGGAGGGCTCGCGCACGTTGCCATCGGCCAGTACCAGGCGTTGGCGGACGCGCCCATCGGCGGACACCGCATACAGCACGCCCCGCTCGCCCTCGCGCGCAGCATAGAGGAGCATGCTGGCGTTGGGCGCAAAGCTCGGGGACTCGTCCAGCGAGCCGGGGGACAGCGTGCTCCAGCGCGCGGAACCCAGGCTGCTGTCCATCAGCGCGACGCGGTAGTTGTTGCCGGCGCCCTGCGCGGTGGCGATCTTCTTGCCGTCGTACGACACGCTGGCGCTGGCGTTGTAGCTGCCCTGGAACGTGACCCGGCTGGCGCTGCCGCCACCGGATGCGACGCGGTAGATCTGCGGATTGCCGCCGCGGTCGGATGTGAAGTAGATCGAGCTGCCATCCGCGCTCCAGCTCGGCTCGGTGTCGATGCCGAAGTGGTTGGTGAGCTGGGTCAGCGCGCGACTGCCCAGGTCCATCACGTAGATCTCGGGGTTGCCGCTGCGCGAGAGCGTCAGCGCCAGTCGGCGCCCGTCGGGCGAGAACGAGGGCGCGCCGTTGATGCCACGGAAACGGGCGACCTGCTCGCGGCTGCCCGAGGCGATGTTCTGGATGTAGATGGAGGAACTGCCGCCCTCGAAGCTGACGTAGGCCAGGCGGCCACCGTCCGGGCTCCACGACGGCGACATCAGGGGCTCGGACGAACGCACCACGGTCTGCGGGTTGTAGCCATCCGAATCGGCCACCATCAGCGCGTACCGGCTGCCCTGCCCGACGCCGGTGGCGGTCACGTAGGCGATGCGGGTGAAGAAGGCACCCGGCACGCCGAGGATCTTCTCGTAGACCGCATCGGCGATCTGGTGGGCGACGTCGCGCATCGCGTTGCCGCGTGCGGTGAGCGCAAAGCCCAGCAGGCGCTGCTGGGTGGCGACGTCGAACAACTCGTACTCGACCCTGTAGCTGCCGGACCCGGCGTCGGAGACCCGCCCGACCACCAGGTAATCCTGGTTCAGCGCGCGCCAGGTGGGGTAGCTGACCTCGCTGCCGCGGGTCGGGCGCTCGACCATGTCGCCCAGCGGCAGCCCGCGGAACTGGCCGGAGCGGTTGAGGTCGGCGGTGATGACGGCGGCGATGTCGGTTTCCGGTGCGCCGCCCGCGCCCTGGTAGGGCATCGGCACGACGGCGATCGGCAGGGCCGCGGCGTTGCCGCCGACAATGTCGATCTCGAGGCCCTGTTGCTGGGCGGCGGCGGCGAACGGAAGCAGGACGGCAAGCAGCGCGGCGAGCCAGCGCACGGGTCGTTTCATCGGCAGGTCCAAGGGGGAGCGGGGGAAGGATAAACAGCTTGTACGTGAACGCTGTCTCAAAGCTGAACCCGGGAAATCAGCGGTCCTCTGCACGGAAGTTGAGCGTCAGGGTGCGCTGGAACACGGATTCAAAGCCGGCATAGGGCAGCGGCTGGGCCTTGAGCACGGCCGCTTCTATCGATCGCCGGCCCTGCTCGTCGTAGGCACACGGGCTGGAGACTTCCGCGCTCATGACCTCGCCGCCCGGCAGCTGGCGAATGGTGAGGCGGCAGGCCGCACCCAGCGGGACGGTGTCGGGCCGGGTCCACTTGGACAGGATGGCCTGCTGCAGGGCCGCCGCGTAGCGGGCCTGCAATCCGGTATCCACGCCGTTGTTGCCGGCCGGGCCACTGGCAGCGGCATCGCTGCGGGCGGCGTCCTCGGCCGCGCTGCGGGCACGCGCCTGGGCGATGCGCTCCAGTTGCCGACGCGCCTGCTCGGCCTCGCGGGCGGCCGCCTCGCGCTGGCGCCGGATGTCGGCCAGTTGCTGTTGGCGCTCGCGCTCCATCTCCGTGAGCCTGCGCTGCCGCTGGGCCTCCTGCTGGCGGCGCTGCTCGGTCAGGTCGACCTGCTCCTGGCGACGGCGCTCCTCCCGGACCTCGCGCTCGTCGGTCGGGGTCGGAGTGGGCTGGTCGGTCACCGCGTCCCGGTTTTCCGTGTCCGGGTCGGGGAGGAACTCCTGCGGCGTGGCCTGCGGCGGCGTGGGGGCGTCCTGTGGCAGCGGCTCGGGGAGCGGCTGCGGCAATGGCGTAGCCGCTTCGGGCTCGACCACGGCGGCGGGCAGCGGCTCGACCGCGGGTTCGGGGCGGTCCTCCAGCGTGTCCTGCATCGCCTGCGAAAGTGCGTTGGCGTCGACCAGCTCGGCCGAAATCGGCGAGCCGGCCGCGGAGACCTGCTCGCTGCTGTCGCTCAACCACATGCCCAGCAACAGCACGACCAGCAGCAGTGCATGCAGGCCAACCGCGAGGAGGACGGCCTGCGCGGTGTCGGCGCGCGTCTCGCGCATTACTCGGCGCCTTCGCCGCTGGGCTGGCTCATCAGGCCGACGCGTTCGACCTCGGCGCGCTGCAGCAGCACCATCGCGTCCATGACCTTCTGGTAGTTGGCGGTGCCGTCACCGGCAACGAAGACCGGGACCTGCGGATTCTGGCGCACGATCGCGCCGATCCTGGCCTCCAGTTCACCCGGGGTGAGCGCCTCGTTGCTGCCGGCCTCCACGGTCAGGAAGTAGTTGCCCGCGGCATCCACGCTGACGATCACCGGGTCCTTCTTTTCCTGCATCGACTTGGCGTTGGACCTGGGCAGCTCGATATCCACGCCCAGGTTCAGCAGCGGCGCGGTGACCATGAAGATGATCAGCAGCACCAGCATGACGTCGATATACGGCACGACGTTGATTTCGGCCTTGAGCTTGCGCTTGCGGTGGCGGCGCGAGGTGATGGCGGACATGGCGTTCCTCTCGTGTGGCTGCGTTCAACGCCCGAGGCGGGCCATGCGGGTCAACGGACGGGGACGTTCGGCGCCGCGGCCGGCGTGTCGTCGACGTGGGCCTGGCGTTCCAGGATCGAGGAGAACTCCTCGGCGAAGGCGTCGTAACGCACGCCCAGGCGGTCGACCTTGGTCGCGAAGCGGTTGTAGGCCCACACCGCCGGGATCGCGGCGAACAGGCCCATCGCGGTGGCGATCAGGGCTTCGGAGATGCCCGGCGCGACGGTGGCGATGGTCGCCTCCTTCATGTTGGCCAGGCCCTGGAACGAAATCATGATCCCCCACACGGTGCCGAACAGGCCGACGTAGGGCGCGATCGAGCCGACGTTGGCGAGGAATTCCAGGTTGTGCTCCAGCCCGTCGATCTCGCGCGCGGACGCCACGCGCATCCCGCGCTGCGCGCCTTCGAGCTGCATGCGGCTGTCGGCGCCGCGGCGTTGGCGCTGGCGCCCGAACTCGCGGAATCCCGCCTCGAAGATCGACTCGAGGCCGCCGATGTCGCGATTGCGGCCGGTCGAGCCGGCATACAGCTTGGACAGCTCCGCCCCCGACCAGAAGCGCTCCTCGAACTGGTTGGCCTCGCGCTCGGCGCGGTCGAGCACGCGCTTCTTGCGGAAAATGATGACCCACGAGGCGATCGACGCGGCCAGCAGCAGCACCATCACCAGCTGCACCGGGATCGAGGCGTGCAGGACCAGCTGGAGCAGGTCCAGGTCGTTGCCCAGCACCGCCGGCTCGGCGGTTGCGGCGGACGCTGCCGCCTCGACCATGGACCCGACCGCCTCCTCGGGCAGTGGCTCGACGGTGGTGGCCAGCTGGGCGGTCATCGTTGCAGTCATGCCAGGTGCTCTCCGGGCCCGGGGGCCGTTGATCGGTTTCGCGCGCCCATCAGGCGGGACGCTCCAACGCCTTGAGTTGTCCGTACAACGCCGCCGGGATCGCCCGGGGGCAAAACCCGGTGGGGTCCAGCGCCGCCACCCGCACCTGCGCCGTCAACAGCGTGACGCCGCCCCGAAGCACGGCCTGGTCGAACACCGCACTGGCGCGCCGGCAGTCGCGCAGTTGCGCGGTCACCTCCAGCGCATCGTCGAGCCGTGCCGGCTTGAGGAAGTCCACCGTCATCGCCCGCACCGCGAACACCAGGTCGTGCTGGTTGCGGAGCAGGTCCTGCCCATACCCGTTGGCGCGCATCCATTCACTGCGCGCGCGCTCCAGGAACGCCAGGTACTGCGCGTGGTAGACCACCCCGCCAGCGTCGGTATCTTCCCAGTAAACCCGGACCGGAAGGCTGAACATTGTTTGAAGTTGCTCCATGGAAATCATTCGTCGCGCGCTCGCGGCGCAAGTTTCAGAACAGCGAGGCGTCCCGGCCGACGGGTTCCATGCCCATGTGCCGGTAGGCCTTGGGCGTGGCGGCGCGGCCGCGCGCCGTGCGCACCAGGTAGCCCTGCTGGATGAGGAACGGTTCGATGACGTCTTCCAGCGTGCCGCGTTCCTCGCTCAACGCCGCCGCCAGCGACTCGACCCCGACCGGGCCGCCGTTGAACGACTCGATGATCGTGGACAGCAGGCGCCGGTCCAGTTCATCGAAGCCCTCCGGGTCCACCTTCAGCATCGCCATCGCGCCATCGGCGGTGGCGCGGTCGATCCGTCCGCTGGCACGCACCTGGGCGAAGTCGCGAACGCGCCGCAGCAGGCGGTTGGCGATGCGCGGGGTTCCGCGCGAGCGGCGGGCGATCTCGCTGGCGCCGTCGGGTTCGCAGTCGATGCCGAGTATCTGTGCGGAGCGGCGCACGATCCGGGTGAGCTCCTCGGCGCTGTAGAACTGCAGCCGCTGGACGATGCCGAAGCGGTCGCGCAGCGGCGCGGTCAGCAGCCCCGCGCGGGTGGTGGCGCCGATCAGGGTGAAGGGCGGCAGGTCGAGCTTGATGGAGCGCGCCGCGGGACCCTCGCCGATCATGATGTCGATCTGGAAGTCCTCCATCGCCGGATACAGCACTTCTTCAACCACCGGAGACAGGCGGTGGATCTCGTCGACGAACAGCACGTCGTGGGGCTGCAGGTTGGTCAGCAGCGCGGCCAGGTCGCCGGCCTTCTCGATCACCGGCCCGGACGTCACCCGCAGGTTGACGCCCAGCTCGTTGGCGATGACATGGCTCAGGGTGGTCTTGCCCAGCCCGGGCGGCCCGAAGATCAGCACGTGGTCGAGCGCCTCGCCGCGCCCCTTGGCGGCCTCGATGTAGATCTTCATCTGCTCGCGGACCGGCTGCTGGCCCAGGTACTCGTCCAGCACGCGGGGGCGGATCGAGGCCTCCGCCAGGTCGTCTTCGCGGGTTGCGGCGGGCGCGATGATGCGGTCGTCGGTCATGGCGCCCATGGTCGCATGCGCCGCCAGTCGCGGGCATATGTTCCGCGGGGGCCTGACGCTGCGGTGCACCGCGACACCGTCGCCGGGGCGGCGTGTCACAATCCGCGCCGTTGCCAGTGATCCGTACCGGAGTCGGGCTTGCGCCGAGGTGGTATCCAACATCCTGCGCGGCTGGTGCCCCTGGCTTTCATGGCCATGATCGCGCTGGGCACGGCGATGCTCATGCTGCCCTGGGCGACCGTGGGAGCCGGCGGTGCGCCGTTCCTGACCGCACTGTTCACCGCGACCTCCGCCGTGTGCGTGACCGGCCTGGTGGTGGTGGATACGCCAAGCTACTGGTCCACCTTCGGCCAGGTGGTGGTGATGGGCCTGTTCCAGGCCGGCGGCTTCGGCATCATGACCAGCGCCACCCTGCTGGGGCTGCTGGTGGCGGGCCGTCTCAACCTGGGCACCCGGTTGGTGGCCCAGGCCGAGACCAAGAGTGGGCTTGGCGATGTCACCAGCGTGATCCGGGTCGCCGTGGTCACCACCCTGGCAGTCGAGCTGGTGGCCACTGCGGCGCTGTCGTCGCGCCTGTACTTCGGCTACGGCCTGGCGTGGGGCGATGCGCTCTGGCATGGCCTGTTCCAGGCCGTATCGGCCTTCAACAGCGCGGGTTTCTCGACCTGGTCCGACAGCCTGGTGCGCTTCGCGGGCGACCCGGTTTTCATCGTTCCCATCGCCTTGGCCGTGCTGCTGGGGGGCCTTGGCTTCCCGGTGATGTACGACCTGCGCCGGCATTCGTTCGCATTCGCCCGCTGGTCGCTGCACAGCAAGATGACCGTCGCGGGCAGCGCGGTGCTGGTCGCGGCGGCGGCGCTGGGCATCGGCCTGTACGAGTGGAACAACCCCGCCACGCTCGGCGCCCTCGACGTGACCGCGAAGTTGAACAGCGTGATGTTCCAGTCGGTGGCCGCGCGCACCGCCGGCTTCTCCACCATCGACATGGCCGCGACCACGATCGAGACCCAGGCGATCAACTGGGTCCTGATGTTCATCGGCGGCGGCAGCGCCAGTACCGCCGGCGGCATCCGCATCACCACGTTCTTCCTTCTGGGCTTCGTGGTCTGGGCGGAGGTGAGCGGCCAGCGCGACACCGTGGCCTTCGGCCGGCGCATCCCCGAGCAGAGCCTTCGACTGGCGGTCACGGTCGTGCTCATGGCGCTCACCCTGGTGGCGATGGGTACGCTGGCGCTGCTGAGCGTCACCGACTTCGCGCTCAAGGACGTGCTGTTCGAGGCGATCTCGGCCAGCTTCACCGTCGGCCTGTCGACCGGCATCACCGCCCAGATGCCTCCCGCCGGGCAGTCGATCCTGGTCGCGCTGATGTTCGTGGGGCGCGTAGGATTGGTCACCGTCGTCACCGCCGTGGCCCTTCGTGGCCACACGCGGTTGTACCGCTATCCAGAGGAGCGCCCCATCGTTGGCTGACAAGACCGCATCGCAACGCGACACCGTGCTGGTGGTCGGACTGGGCCGCTTCGGCGGCGCGGTGGCCGAATCGCTCATCCACCTCGGCCACGAGGTGCTGGCGATCGACGAGGACGCCGAGATCGTGCAGCGCTGGTCCGAACGCCTCACCCACGTCGTCCAGGCCGACTCGACCCGTAGCGAGGCGCTGCGCCAGCTGGGGGCAAAGGACATTTCGCGTGCGGTCGTGGCGATCGGAAGCGACGTCGAGGCCAGCGTGCTTACGGTGCTCGCGCTGGAGGAGGTCGGGATCACCGACATCTGGGCCAAGGCGGTGTCGTCCAAGCATGGCCAGATCCTGGAGCGCGTGGGCGCCCAGCACGTGGTCTACCCGGAGGCGGCCATGGGCGAACGCGTGGCGCACCTGGTGACCGGGCGCATGATCGACTTCATCGAGTTCGACGACGGCTTCGCCATCGCCAAGACCAACTCGCCCAGCGAGTCCTGGGAAAAGACCCTGAGCGAGTCCAACCTCCGCCAGAAGTACGGCATCACCGTGGTGGGCCTGAAGCGGCGGCACGCCGACTTCACCTACGCCCAGGCCGACACCTACGTCGAGTCGGGCGACATCCTCATCGTGTCCGGCCCGACCCGGCTGGTGGAGAAGTTCTCCTCCCTGGCGTGATCGGTCGCACGCCGGGCGGCGTGCATTCCCGCGCGGCTCAGATCTCCACCTGGGTCCCGAGCTCGACCAGGCGATTGCCCGGGATGTGGAAGTAGCTCGACGCCGGCACGGCATTGCGGTGCATCAGCGCGAACAGCTTGTCCCGCCATATCGGCATGCCCGACCGGGCGCGGGCGACGATGCTCTCGCGGCTGACGAAATAGGTCGTGTCCATCGGGTCCAGGCAGAAGTCGCTGACATCGCAGGCCTGCATCAGCGCCACGGGCACGTCCGGCGTCTCCATGAAGCCGAAGCGCAGCACCACTCGCTGGAACCCCCCGCCGATGCCTTCCACGATCACGCGCCGGTGCGCGTGGGGCACGTTCAGCGTGACCACGGTCAGGAACACGTTCTGCTCGTGCAGCACCTTGTTGTGCTTGAGGTTGTGCATGAACGCGTGCGGCACGACGTTCTTGTCGGCGGTCAGGAACACCGCCGTGCCCGGGACCCGCACCGGCGGCGACAGCATCAGCCCGGACAGGAAGGTGTCGATGCGGATGCCGTCCTTATGCATTTCCGCGCGCAGCAGCTGGCGGCCGCGCCGCCAGGTCCGCAGCAGGGTGAACAGCACCACCCCCAGCGCGACCGGGAACCACCCGCCCTGCGGGATCTTGGCGAAGTTGGCGGTGAGGAAGGCCAGGTCCACGCACAGCAGCACCGCGCACAGCGGCAGCACCCACAGGCGCCAGCGCGGCCACAGCGCGCGCGCCACGATCGCCAGCAACACGGTGTCGATCAGCATCGTCATCGACATCGACACGCCGTAGGCGCTGGCCAGCTCCGAGGAACTTCCAAAGCCGATCACCAGGCCGATGACGATCAGCATCATGGTCCAGTTGATGCCGGGGATGTAGACCTGGCTCATGTTGGAACTGGAGAAATAGCGCACGGTCATGCGCGGGATGTAGCCCAGCTGCATGGCCTGCTGGGCGACCGAGAACCCGCCGGTAATCACCGCCTGCGACGCCATCACCGTCGCCGCGGTCGACAGCGCGATCAGCGGCAACAGTCCCCACTCCGGAACGCCCATGTAGAACGGGTTGCGCGCGGTCTCCGGGTTTTCCAGCAGCAGTGCGCCCTGGCCCAGGTAGTTGAGCATCAGCGCCGGGAGCACGAAGAAGTACCAGGCGCGCCGGATCGGGCGCGCGCCGAAGCGGCCCAGGTCGGTGTAGATCGCTTCGCCACCGGTTACCGCAAGCACCACCGCGCCGAGGATGAATATCCCGCCCCAGGCGTGGTCGACGAAGAAGCGCACCGCCCAGACAGGATTGACGGCGTGCAGTACTTCGGGGTCGTGCAGGATGTTGGCGACGCCCATCACCGCCAGCACCGAGAACCAGGCGACCGCGATGGGCCCGAACAGCATCCGGCTGACCCGTGCGTGGCCGTAGCGCTGCGACGCGAACAGGGTCGCCAGGATCAACACCGCCACCGGCACGATCCAGTCGTGCAGGCCCGGCGCCACCAGGTCCAGTCCCTCCACCGCCGCCAGCACCGAGATCGCCGGGGTGATCACGCCGTCGCCGAAGAACAGCGCCGCCCCGAAGATGCCCACGATCCCCACCAGGTAGGCGGGTGTGGAGCCCTTCGCCAGCGTGCGTTGCGCCAGCGCCATCAGCGCCATGATCCCGCCTTCGCCCTCGTTGTCGGCGCGCAGCAGCACGGTCACGTACTTGAGCGTGACCACCAGCATCAGCGACCAGAACACCAGCGACAGCAGCCCCAGCACGGTGTCGTGGTCGGCGACCAGTCCGTACTGGCCCGAAAAGGCCTCCCGGATGGTGTAGAGCGGGCTGGTGCCGATGTCGCCGAACACCACGCCGATCGCGCCCACGACCAGCCCAGCCAGGCCGACGTTGCCATTGGCGGGTGTGCCGGACGGTTCGTTCCGGGGCGTCTTGGTGGCGGTGGCCATGGGCCTTCCTGGTCTGCTTGGACTTGAGGTCAGCGCAGCGCGGACTTCAGCGCCTTGCGGATGATGGTGGCGGCATCGTCGCCGGCCTCGGTGGCATCGCGCGCCATGCGCACGGCTTCGGCCGGCTTGTAGCCCAGCTGCTGCAGCGCGATGACCGCTTCCGACTGGGCGTCGCCGGGCAGCCCGTGGCTGCCCAGGGTGTTGCCTCCGCCGATCAGGTCCGCGGCGCGGTCGCGCAACTCCACCACCATGCGCTCGGCGGTCTTCTTGCCGATGCCGGGGATGCGGGTCAGCGCGGTCACGTCGCCGGCCTGCACCAGCCGCGCGAACTCGTCCACCGGCACGCCCGACAGCACGGCCAGTGCGATCTTCGCGCCGATGCCGGTGACTTTCTGCACGTCGCGGAACAGTCGCCGCTCGGCCTCGCGCAGGAAGCCATACAGCGACACGCTGTCCTCCTTCTGCGCGTAGTGGGTGAACAGCGACACCTCGCGGCCCAGTTCGGGCAGGTCGTAGAAGGTGCTCATCGGCGCCTCCAGCTCGTAGCCCACGCCATTGACGTCGACCACCAGCCACGGCGGCTGCTTGTGCACGACGATGCCCTTGAGGCGTCCGATCATGGCGTGGCTCCCGTGGTCGTTCGCGCATCCCGCGGGGAGCGCCGCACTGCGTGGTGGTCGATCATTACCGCCTCCTCAACATCGCCACGCTGATGCCGGTCCGGCCGGCGGTCGCGCTCATGTGGGCATGGGTCAGGGCGACTGCCAGCGCGTCGGCGGCGTCGGCCTGCAGCTTCATCCCGGGCAGGTTCAACAGCAGCCGTACCATGTGCTGGACCTGCTGCTTGTCGGCCGCTCCGCCCCCGACCAGCGACTGCTTGATCACGCGCGGCGCGTACTCGCTGACCTTCAACTGCCGGCGCACCACCGTGGCCAGCGCCGCGCCGCGGGCGTGGCCCAGCTTGAGCGCGGAGGTCGCCGACTTGGCCATGAACACGGTCTCGATGGCAACGTGGTGTGGCTGCCAGGCATCCAGCACGCGCTCAAGGCCTTCGCACAGCAGGCCCAGCCGCGCAGGGAAGTCGTCGGCGTCCAGGAGCTTGAGCGCTTCGCAATGCACGTAGGTGCAGCGCCCGTCGCCGGCCACGTCGATCACGCCGATGCCGGTGCGCTGTGAGCCCGGGTCGATGCCGAGGACGCGGATCATGCGTCCCGGCCGGCCCGGGCCGCGGCAACGGCGTCATTGGAAGTGATGGTGTGCACCCGTTTGGCCGAGCATGTGCTCAAGCGTACGCGTCTTCGCCCAGCTCGGCGTTGGAATAGACGTTCTGCACGTCGTCCAGGTCCTCCAGCCAGTCCAGCAGCTTGACCACCTGCTGGGCGGTGTCGCCGCTGACGGCGATGTCGTTGTCGGCGCGCCAGGTGACCTCGGCCTGCGCCGGCTCCAGCCCCGCGGCGAGCATCGCGGCCTTCACCGCGTCGAAGGCATCGGGCGAGGTCAGCACGTCGATCGCGCCGTCGTCCGGGTACACCACCACGTCGTCGGCACCGGCCTCGATGGCCGCTTCGGTCACCGCGTCTTCGCCACTGCCCGGGGCGAAGCTCAGCACCCCGGCCTTGTTGAACATGAAGGCGACCGAGCCGTCGGTGCCCAGGTTGCCGCCGAACTTGCCGAACGCGTGGCGCACGTCGGCCACGGTGCGGACCTTGTTGTCGGTCAGGCAGTCGACGATCACCGCGACCCCGCCCGGGGCGTAGCCCTCGTAGCGGATTTCCTCGTAGTTGACGCCTTCAAGCTCGCCAGTGGCCTTCTTGACCGCGCGCTCCAGCACGTCCTTGGACATGTTCGCGCCCAGGCCCTTGTCCAGCGCGGTGCGCAGGCGCGGGTTATGCGCCGGATCGCCGCCGCCGCTGCGGGCGGCCACGGAAATCTCGCGGATGATCTTGGTGAACATCTTGCCCCGCTTGGCGTCCTGCGCGCCCTTGCGGTGCTGGATGTTGGCCCATTTGGAATGGCCGGCCATGCGTTGGAACCCGGGTTGCGTCGAAGCGACCGGCGATTATACGGACCGGGCTAGGGCGGGTGCTCGAACCGGCCCGTTCGCAGGAACGCCACCGCCTGCCGGGCCGCAACCCGGGACAGCAACAGGCCACTGTGGCTGGCCGACACCGTGACGTGGTCCGACAGCCCCGCCAGCCGGGTTTCGGCGACGGCCACGGTCCCGTCGCTGGCCTCGCGCAGGCCGCCGAAGAACTGACCCAGCCCCAAGGGCGTGCGTCCGGCCACCATGCCTACCTGCGCCCCTCCCCTCCAGGGCTGACAGCCACTGCGCAGCAGGTCGGCGCTGCGTCCCAGGGTCAGCGCGAACGTCTGCCGGCTGGACAGGCCCTTGGCCGCGGCGCTGCCGCACAGCGGTGACCCCAGGCACACCACGCGCTTCACCGGCAGGCCGGGTTCGCGTTGCAACGCCGTGAGCGTGACCAGCCCGCCCAGGCTGTGCGCCACCACGTCGGTACCTTCGCGCAGGATGGCGGCCAGGCGCGGCACCGCCTCCTCGGGGCCGCCGGCAACGGTCGAATAGCCGAACAGGCGCGGCGCGAAACCCGCGCGCACCAGCCGCCGCGACAGCGGCAGCATCGAGACCCGCGGCATCCACAGCCCGTGCACCAGCACCACCGGCCGGCCCATCAGGCATCCCCCGCCGGCCGACGCAGGATGAATTCGTGGTCGCGCACCCGCCCCACCGGGAACTCGTAGTCGCCGACGTGCCGGAAGCCTTGCCGTGCATAGAAGCGCTGTGCCCCCGGGTTCCCGGACCACACGCCGACCCACAGCGTCCGCGGACCGTCGCACTGCAGCCATTGGACCGCCGTATCGAACAGCCGCCCGCCCCAGCCGCCGTTCTGGTGGCTGGCCAGCACGTACAGGCGCTTGATTTCGCCGTCCGCGGCGCCGACTTCGCGGTGCGGCAGGCCACAGGGACCGGCAGCGACGTGGCCCACCGGCGTGCCCGCGTCCTCCAGGAACCACACCGCATACCGGGGGTGGGACAGGATGGTCGCCTGGCGTTCTATCGAATAGGACTCGCGCAGGAAGTCCGCCAGGTCCACCGCCGGGTACAGGTGGCCGAAGGCCTGGCTGAACGTCTGCGCGGCCAGCCGCGACAGCGCGGCCGCGTCATCGGGGCCGGCGCGGCGGATGGCAAGCGACGTCGTTGCGGTCATTGCGCCATTGTAGGAGCGGCTTAAGCCGCGATCGAACTGCGACCGCATCCTGTAGGAGCGACGTGAGTCGCGACCGCGACAGGCCGATCGGCCGCGAAGGTCGCGGCTGGAGACGCGCCTACACGATGCGGGTCAGCGCGCTGCCTTCGGCCGCACCGCGACGTGCACCTCGGCCAGCTGGGCCTCGTCGATGGGCGACGGCGCGTCGGTCATCATGCACTGCGCGCCGGTGGTCTTGGGGAAGGCGATGACGTCGCGGATCGACTCGGTGCCGGCCATCAGCGCGGCGATCCGGTCGATGCCGAAGGCGATGCCGCCGTGGGGCGGCGCACCGTACTTCAGCGCGTCCAGCAGGAAGCCGAACTTGGCCTGCTGCTCGTCCGCGCCGATGCCCAGCAGGTCGAACACCGCCGCCTGCATCTGCGGTCGGTGGATGCGGATCGAACCGCCGCCGATCTCGTTGCCGTTGAGCACCATGTCGTAGCCGCGGCTCACCGCGGTGCGGGCGTTGGCTCGCAGGTCGTCGATGCTGTCCACCGCCGGGGCGGTGAACGGGTGGTGCAGCGCCACGTAGCGCCGTGCCTCTTCGTCCCACTCGAACATCGGGAAATCGGTGACCCACAACGGCTTCCAACCCTCGGCGACCAGGCCCAGGTCGCGGCCGATCTTCAGCCGCACCGCGCCCATGAAATCCGAGGCCGTGGCGTAGGGCCCGGCGCCGAACAGCAGCAGGTCGCCGGCCTGTGCGCCGGTCGCCTCGACGATGGCATCGACGGTGGCGTCGTCAAGGAACTTGGCGATCGGCGAGTTGACCCCGCCCGCGCCCTGCCCGGCCGCCTCCACCTTCATCCACGCCAGGCCCTTGGCGCCGTACTTGGCCGCGTGCGCGCCGAGCTCGTCAATCTGCTTGCGCGACAGCGACGCCGCGCCCGGCGCGCGCAGCGCGACCACGCGCCCGCCCTCGGCATTGGCCCAGTCGGTGAACACTTTGAATTCGCAGCCCTTGACCAGCGCGGCGATGTCGACCAGCTCCAGCTGGAGGCGCAGGTCGGGCTTGTCCGAGCCGAAGCGGCGCATCGCCTCCGCATACGTGATGCGCGGGAACTCGCCGAGCTCCACGTCCATCACCTCCACGAAAACGTCGCGGATCATCTGCTCGACGGAGTCCTGCACGTCGCGCTCGGAGACCCAGGCGAACTCCATGTCGAGCTGGGTGAACTCCAGCTGGCGGTCCGCGCGCAGCGCCTCGTCGCGGAAGCAGCGCGCGACCTGGTAGTAGCGGTCGAAGCCCGCCATCATCAGGATCTGCTTGAACAGCTGCGGGCTCTGCGGCAGCGCGTAGAACTCGCCTTCGTGCATGCGTGCCGGCACGAGGAAGTCACGCGCGCCCTCGGGCGTGGCCTTGGTCAGGATCGGCGTCTCGATGTCCTGGAAGCCGCGCGCGTCCAGCCAGTGGCGGAGCGCCTGCACCAGCTTCGTGCGGGTGCGCATCTTGCGCTGCATGTCCGGGGTGCGCAGGTCCAGGTAGCGGTACTTCAGGCGGATGTCCTCGCCCGGGTTTTCGTGGGCATGGAAGGGCAGCGGCTCCGCCTTGTTCAGTACCTCGATGGCCGTGGCGACCACTTCCACCTGGCCGGTGCGGATCCTGTCGTTGACCGATTCGCGCCTGCGCACGGTGCCGGTGATGCGCAGGCAGTCCTCGTACCCGACCTGCGCGGCTGCCGCGACCACGGCGGCATTGCCGTCTACGTCCGCCGGCTCGGCCACGATCTGGACGATGCCCTCGTGGTCACGCAGGTCGATGAAGCACAGGCCGCCGAGGTCGCGGGCGACGTCGGCCCAGCCGCACAGGGTCACGGTCTGGCCGATCAGGCGCTCGTCGACGAGGCCACAGAAATGGGTACGCATGGGAACTCCGGATGACGGCACGCCGGTCGGGGCCGGCGGGGCCGATGGACGCGCGCCAGACGGCGGCGCGCACTACGACCCGCCATTTTACCGGCACCGGCCGGTGCGTGCGGGCCCCGGGGGCGGCCGGGCCCGGGACAGGCGCAACGGCCGGACCGTAGCTGCGTCGCATTCGAACTGAGACGCCTGTTGCGGATCGGAACGGCGCTGGAGGCATCCGCTCAAGAAACCCCCGTACAGGTCGCTGACGAACTGAAAGGCAAGTTCCGGACCAGCAGCACGGCCCGCTACTTGCAACACACCGGCAAGCGGCACAGGGAGAACCCCACATGACGATCACGCGCACGCTCCACCCCGGACTGCTGGCGCTGGCGTTGTGTGCCCTGCCCCTGTCGGCAGGCGCCCGGACCGTGCCGGCCCGGCCTTCATTGGCTCCGGTTTCGGTTCCGGCTTCAGCGCCCGGCCTTCTGCGCCACGCCGGCCCCATGCTGGCAGGCGCCTCCCGCGGGACGATGCAGGTCGGCCTGACCATCGTGGCCCCGCCCGAGGCGGAGGACGCCGGCAGCGACCTGTCGCAGGACGCCAACGCCGATGCGCAGGTCCGCTGCGACAGCCCGGGCCTGGGCTTGCGCGAATGCCGCCTGCCGTTCCGCGGCCCGGTGCGGCTTTCGCACGAGGTGTCGGAGGTGATGTGCGTGGAAGGCGGCAACTGGGGCCACCGCAACGGCGTGGTCTGGGTGGACCGCGGCTGCAGCGCGGTGTTCGTCAGCGCCGCCGCGTCGATGGCGCGCGCCACCGCCGCGCTCTAGCAGCTGGCATAGCGGCTTCAGCCGCCATGGAACCTGCACGGCATGGGTAGGAGCGACGTGAGTCGCGACCCTCGCCGTGTCCGGAGGGTACGGTTGCGACTCACGTCGCTCCTACAACGCACTTGAGCGAACGCGTTTGCCGCGGCTGACGCCGCTCCTACGGACCCCGACGCGGAATCAGCTGGACGGGGTGGTCGGCTTGGCGGGCGTGGCGGGCTTGGATTCGGCGGGCTTGGACGGCTTGGCCTCGGGCTTGGCGCCGGCATCCCCGCCCGACGCGCCCCCCTCGGCCGGCTTGGCCTTTTCGCCCGAACCGGCATCGCCGGCCAGGTTGCGCCTGGTATCGCCGTCCTTCTTGAAGTCTGTCTCGTACCAGCCGCCGCCGGCCAGGCGGAACTGCGGCGCGGTCAGCTGGCGACGCACCTGCGCTTCCTCGCACTGCGGGCACCGGGTCGGGTCGGCATCGGAGAGCTTCTGCAGGCGGTCGAACCGGTGGCCGCAGGCGGCGCACTCGAAGGCATAGATCGGCATGGGAGGATTTCGAAACTCGACGGATCGCCCACGGGTGGGGGCGGCGGGCGTCCTTCTCAAGTCGCCGGGCAGCGTTATCCTCGCCGACTGCCCCTCCCGGAACGCCGCCATGACCGACCCGCGCTCAGATGACCCCGCCCGCCCCGCGCTGGGGCTGATGGTCGCCGGCGCGCTGGTCGCCATCGGCCTGGCGCTGGCGGGCTGGTTCGCGGCCAAGGGCATGGAACGCCTGCGCACCGGCGACCGCTTCGTGGTGGTGAAGGGCTCGGCCGAACGCGAAGTCGCCGCCGACCTGGTGGTCTGGCCGCTTCCGCACGCGGTGGGCGGCAACGACCTGGCGCAGGTCCAGCAGGCGCTCGACACCAACACCGCGACCATCCGCGGCTTCTTCGAGCAGGCCGGCTTCAAGGGCGACGAAATCGTCCTGTCGCCACCGCGCCTGGAGGACCGCTTCGCCTATGCCTACGGCGACCAGCGCCCCCCCGAGCGCTATCGCTATTCGACCACCGTCACCCTGCGCACGGTCCGGGTCGAGGAGGCACTGGCCGCGCTGCGTCGCAGCGGCGAGCTGGTGGCGCGCGGGGTGATGATCGGCGAGGGCAGCCAGCCGCAGTTCGACTACACCCGGCTCAACACGATCAAGCCGGCGCTGATCGCCGAAGCCACCAGCGCCGCACGCGTCTCCGCCGAGCAGTTCGCCAAGGACTCCGGCGCCCGCCTGGGCGGGATCCGCAACGCCAACCAGGGCGTGGTCTCCATTACCGACCGCGACCAGGGCAGCCCGCAGGTAAAGACCGTGCGGGTGGTGACCACGGTGGAGTACTTCCTCCGCGATTGAGCGGGTGCCCGGTGCGGGGCGACCGCCGCACGGGCGTTTTCCCTGATCTATCAACATGTTAGGATGCGCGGCTGATTCAATGCCGCCATCCGCGCAGGAGCGATGATCTCAGCCGTCCGACCCTTGGCCGCCCTGTTGGCGGGCGTGGCCCTGCTGTTGGCGGGGAGCGGATTGCTGGGCACCCTGCTCGCGGTTCGGGGCCGGGAGGCGGGCTTCGGCGACCAGGCCCTGGGCCTGATCATGTCGGGCTACTTCGTCGGCTTCTTCCTGGGCACGTACGCCGCGCCCCGGCTGATCCAGCGCATCGGCCACATCCGCGCCTTCGCCTTCTACGCCGCCCTGTGCGCCAGCGCGGTGCTACTGCACCCCATCCTCGTCGACCCCTGGGCGTGGGGCGGCCTGCGGGTGCTGACCGGCGTGGCGCTGGTGGGCCTGTACACGGTCATCGAAAGCTGGCTCAACGCGCAGGCCGCGCCCGCACAGCGCAGCCGGGTGTTCGCGGTGTACATGGCGGTCAACCTGCTGGCATTGGCGGGCGGGCAGTGGCTGCTGGCCCTGGCCTCGCCCACCGGCTTCGTCCTGTTCAGCGTGGTGGCGATCCTGGTCTGCCTGGCCGCCCTGCCGGTGACCGCCAGCCGCATGGTCCAGCCCGAGCTCCCGCCCTCGCCACGGCTGGCCCTGGCGGCGATGTACCGCACCGCACCCGCGGCCACCGCCGGCTCGTTCCTGGCGGGGCTGGCGATGGGCGGGTTCTGGGGACTGGGTGCGGTCTACGCGACCCGCATCGGCCTGGACCTGCCCGGCATCGCGACGCTGATGAGCCTGACCATCGTGGGCGGCGCGCTGCTTCAGTGGCCGATCGGCCACCTCTCCGACGGTGGCGACCGCCGCACCACGCTGGCGATGGTGAGCCTGGCCGCCGCCGTGGTGGCGACCACGATGTGGGTGGTCGGCACCCAGGACCGGGGCCTGCTGTTCACCCTGTTCTTCGCCTTCGGCGGGCTGTCGTTCGCGCTGTACCCGATCTGCGTGGCCCATCTGCTGGACCACCTGCCGGCCGAGCACCTGCTGGCCGGTTGCAGCAGCCTGCTGCTGGTCAACGGCGTCGGCTCCGCGCTGGGCCCGGCACTGGCCGGCGTGGCGATGGGCCGCTTCGGCCCGGCCGCACTGCCGGCGTTCTTCGCCGTGACGCTGGCGGTACTGGCGGCGGTCGCGGCCGGGCGTCGCCTTCTGCGGCGCCGGTCGCTCGATCAGCCGGCCCGGTTCCACGCGATGTTGCGCACCACCCCGGCGGCACTGGAACTGCTTCCGGAAACCGATTCCGACCACCCTGGACCGCTTCCCCCTCACCCCGAGGAACCGACCCCACACCCCCATTCGAACTGAAAGGCATGCCGTTGACTTCCACCCGCACCGAACGCCGAACCGCACTCCGCACCCCTGAACCCGCCCGCACCCCCGAACCCGCCCGCAGCCCCGCCCCGCGCCCTACCGAGCCGCGCACAGGCGCCGGCGGCCACGCCACGGCCCGGCTGATGCTGGCCACCGACCTGGACGGCACGTTCCTGGCCGGCACTGCCGAGCAGCGGCAGAAGCTCTACCGCCTGGTCGACCGCCACCCGGAGATCAGCCTGGTGTTCGTTACCGGGCGCGGGCTGGAACACGTGATGCCGCTGCTGTCGGACCCGATCCTGCCGCGCCCCGACTACGTGATCTGCGATGTGGGCGCGACCGTGGTGGACGGGCTGACCCTGCAGCCGGTGCAGCCGCTGCAGGCCGAGATCGACGCACGCTGGCCCGGCGAGCATGCGGTGTCCGACGCCATCGACGGCTTCCCGGGGCTGGTGCGCCAGGACGTACCGCAGGAGCGGCGCTGCTCGTACTTCTGCGAACCCGACCAGCTGGACCCGATCCGCAGCGAGGTGGAGGCCGCGGCACGCACGCTGCAGTGTTCGGTGCTGTATTCGGCCGACCGCTACCTCGACATCCTGCCGCCCGACACCGACAAGGGCCGCACGCTGGCGGCGTTGGCCGACCACCTGGGCGTGCGGCACGGCTGCGTGCTGGTGGCCGGGGACACGCTCAACGACCTGTCGATGTTCACTGCCGGCTTCCAGGGCGTGGCGGTCGGCCGCTCCGAGCCGGCGCTGGTGCGGGCCACCCAGCAGCTGGCCAACGTGCTGCACGCCCGGTCACCGGGCTGCGGCGGCATCCTGGAGGCGATCGACCACTTCGACCTGCTGGCCGTCGATGACCCGCACCGTCGCGCACCGAAGGCGCGCGGGATGGGGACGTCCGAGCTGGTGATGGTCTACCACCGCCTGCCCTACGAGGAGTACGTCGAGGGTGGCGTGCGCAAGCGCCGGCGGCCGACCTCGCCCAACGGCATCATCCCCAGCCTGCTGGGCTTCTTCGGCAGCGGCCGCAAGGGCTCGTGGGTGGCCTGGAGCATCGACGAGCCAGGGCACGGCGAGTTCGAGGTCCGCACCCCGGTCGACGGGGCGCGCTTCCCGAACCTCACCGCGGCGCGGGTGAAGCTGACCAGGTCGGAGGTGGATGCGTTCTACAAGCGGTTCTCCAAGGAGGCCTTCTGGCCGATGCTGCACACCTTCTGGGAGCGCGCGCGGTTCCGCGAGGAAGACTGGAAGACCTTCGTCGAGGTCAACCGCAAGTTCGCCGAGACCACTGCCGCCGAAGCCGCCGAAGGTGCCACGGTGTGGCTGCACGACTACAACCTGTGGATGGTGCCGGCCTGCCTGCGCGAGATGCGCCCCGACCTGAAGATCGCCTTCTTCCACCACACTTACTTCCCGTCGGCGGACGTGTTCAACGTGGTGCCGTGGCGGCGCGAGATCCTGGGCAGCCTGCTGCAGTGCGACTACGTGGCCTTCCACATCCCCCGGCAGGTGGAGAACTTCGTCGACGTGGTTCGCGGGGCGATGCCGGTGGAGACGCTGGAGCGTGAAAGCTGCGCGCCGCGGTTCCTCACCTATGGCTGCGCGGTCGGCCTGGACACGGTGACCACCCGCATCCGCGTGGGCGATCGCGAAATCGGGCTGGGCGCTCACCCCGTCGGCACCGACCTGGCCCGCATCCGCGACGGGCTGGCGCAGGCGGAGGTGCAGGACCGGATCCGCGCGATCCGCGATGAATTCGCCGGCCGCAAGCTGGTGCTGTCGATCGAGCGGCTGGACTACACCAAGGGCACGCTCGAGAAGCTGCTGGCGTTCGAGCGACTGCTGGAGCACCAGCCGGAACTGCGCGGCAATGTAACGCTGCTGATGGTGTGCGTGCCCGCGGCCAGGGAGATGACGATCTACCGCGAGCTCGAAACGCAGATCGAGCAGGCGGTGGGCCGCATCAACGGCCGTTATTCCGACCTGGACTGGTCGCCCGTGCGGTTCTTCGCGCGCGCGCTGCCGTTCGAACAGGTCCTGGCGCACTACGCCGCGGCCGATGTCATGTGGATCACGCCGCTGCGCGACGGCCTCAACCTGGTGGCCAAGGAATACGTCGCCGCGCACGGGGTGGAAGGTACCGCCGGCGTGCTGGTGCTGTCGGAGTTCGCCGGCGCGGCGGCCGAACTGAAGGGCGCGGTGCTGACCAACCCGCACGATCCCGCCGACCTGGTCGCCGGCCTTTCGCAGGCGTTGGCGATGCCCGCCGACGAGGCCGATGGCCGCCAGCGCCAGCTGATGGACATCGTCACCCGCTACGACGTGGAGCGCTGGGGCCGCGATTTCCTGGACGCGGTACAGGCCGCCGGCAGCGGCGCCGGTGAGCACCGCTACGCAATGCCGAGCAACGAGGTGGCGTGACGGGGAACCGCCTGTGTGCGGTGTACGAGCGACTTCAGCCGTAATCGCAAACCGCACCTGCAGGACAACGTAGAGACCGGCACCCGTTGTAGGAGCGACGTAGGTCGCGACCCCGTGGCGCCACCCCCGGCTCGAAGGTCGCGCCTCGCCTCGCGCCTGCAGGTGCGGACTCCCGGGGAGTCGATCGCGGTATCGGCCGTGCCCGCCACAGCGTGCCGGGGGCAGCAGAAGCCCGTCACCTGCCACCAGGCCCCTTCGATGACGTCGCTCAGCGTGCGGGAGGCCGCACTGCCGGCGCGGCGGTCGGCTCCAACAACACGTCTTCCGGGTGCGGGACGGTGCGCGCATCCAGCGGACTCACGTCGAATGGCGCCTTCAGCACCAGCGACGGCAGCATGGTGTTGAGCACCGTGTAGAGGATCAGCGCACCCATCAGCGCGCTGTCGATCGCGAATCGCGCGTGCAGGATGTGCGCCAGCACCAGGGTGAACACCAGCGTCGGCGCCAGCGCCACCGACACCCGCAGGTTGCCGCGCCCGCGCTGGCCGAACATCAGCCGCCGCTGCGCCCAGACCACGCCCACGCGCGCCGGCACCACCACCGCTGTCATCGCCAGCCCCAGCCACAGTGCGTCCCAGCTGAGCGCATCGCGCACGATGCCGGTGCCGGCGTGGAAAAAATAGAACGGCACGAAGAAGCTGGCGAACAGCCGCAGCGCATGCAGGTTGTCGTCGGAGGCCAGCCGCGGCATCCGCCGGTGCAGCAGGCGCGCGGCAAGGCCGGCGACGAACGCGCCGACCAGGTAGTACACCCCCAGCTTGTAGGTGACGTACGCCGCCACCAGACCGACCATCACCAGCAGCGAGAACTCCGACCCGGGGGCGTGTGGCATCACCCAGCGGCCCAATGCGATGAACAGCAGCGGCAGGCCCACGATCAGGCCGACCATGGCCAGCGACGACACCCCCAGCTGCACGGGGTCATCGGCCAGCAGCACCACGAACAGCACCACCAGCGCCAGCAGTTCGCCGGCGATCGCCTTGCTGGTCACCCAGAAGCGCTCCTCCTCGTCCAGGCCCAGTCGCTCCAGCGTGTCCAGGATGAAGCCGGTGGAAGGCGTCAGCAGCGCCAGCGCGACCAGCGCGGCGGGCTGCCAGCCCAGTCCCAGCCATCGCCAGGCCAGCCAGGCCACCGCCGCCAGCGAGAGGCTGCGGATCGCCAGGTGCGCCAGCAGCGGGCGCAGCCCGCGGCGAAGCTGCGCCGGATCGACTTCCAGCCCCGCGAACAGGAACAGCGAGGAGATGCCCAGCGTGGACAACAGCACCACCACCGGGTCGTGGGTGCGGTCGCCCCACAGCAGCATCGCGCCGATGCCCAGCGCAAGGCAGGTGATCGGCGCGGGCAGCTTGAACCGCTGCAGCGCCCGCGGGATGACCAGCAGGCCGAAGATCAGCAGCAGGTAGATCAACTCGTTGCTCATGAACGCCTGGGGCCCGGGACCGGCACGCATGGTCGCGGCCGGACGGGGCGAGGGCAACCCCGGTCAGGCGGCGTCGGACTCGTACAGGGCCAGCAGGGCCGCCTCGGCATCGTCCAACCGTGTGCGCAGTCTGACCTGCTCGCGTCCCAGCTCGGCCGCGCGCTCGCCGCCCCCTGCATAGGCGTCCGGGTCCGCGAGCGCCGTTTCGACCTCGGCCAGCTGGGCGGCCAGCGTGGACACCTGGGCCTCGGCGGCGGCGACCTTGACCGGGTTGGCCTTGCGGCGCGCCGGCGCGGCGGCCGGAGCGGCCTTCACCGCCGCAGGGGAGGCAGCCGGCGCGGCGCCCGCGCGTGCAGGCTTGCCGTCGTTGCTGGCATCGCGGGTGCGCAGCCAGCTGGCGTATTCGTCCAGGTCGCCGTCGAACGGCAGCGCCTGCCCGTCGGCGACGCGCCAGAAGGTGTCGCAGACCAGGCCGATCAGGTGGCGGTCGTGGCTGACCATCACGATCGCGCCATCGAAATCGCTCAACGCCTCGGCCAGCGCCTCGCGCATGTCCAGGTCCAGGTGGTTGGTGGGCTCGTCCAGCAGCAACACGTTGGGCTTGCGCCACGCGATCAGCGCCAGCGCCAGGCGCGCGCGCTCGCCGCCGGAGAATCCGTCGACCGACTCGAATGCGCGGTTGCCCGGGAAGTTCCACTTGCCCAGGAAATCGCGCAGCGGCTGGCTGCCCACGCCCGGGGCGATGTCGGCCAGGTGGTCCATCGGGCTGGCGCCCTCGCGCAGGGATTCCACCGTGTGCTGGGCGAAGTAGCCGATGCGCAGGTCCGGGTGCCCGGCGCGCTCGCCGGCCAGCAGCGGCAATTCGCCGACCAGGGTCTTGACCAGGGTCGACTTGCCGGCACCGTTGGGGCCCAGCAATGCGACGCGGTCGCCGGCTTCGAGGATGAAGCCGACGTCGCGCAGGATCGTGATGGCCTCGCCCCCCCCGGCAGCGGCTTCGGAATGATCGGTCGCGTACCCGCAATCGGCATCCGACAGCCGTAGCAACGCGTGCGGCAGGCGATCGGGCACGGGGAATTCGATCCGCAGCGCGCGCTCCACCCGCACCGCCTCGGTACCGGCCAGCTTCTCCAGCCGCTTCATGCGCGACTGCGCCTGCTTGGCCTTGCTGGCCTTGGCCTTGAAGCGGTCGATGAAGCTCTGCAGGTGGGCGCGTTCGACCTGCTCCTTGTCGTGGGCAATCTGCTGCTGGCGCAGCTGTTCGGCGCGCTGGCGCTCGAACGCGGTGTAGTCGCCGGTGTAGAGCTTCGCCCGCCCGTCGTGCAGGTGCAGGGTGTGGGTCGACACGCCATCCAGGAATTCGCGGTCGTGGCTGATCAGCAGCAGCGTGCCCGGGTAGCGCAGCAGCCACTGCTCCAGCCACAGCACGGCGTCGAGATCGAGGTGGTTGGTCGGCTCGTCCAGCAGCAGCAGGTCCGACGGCGTCATCAGCGCGCGCGCCAGGTTCAGCCGTACCCGCCAGCCGCCGGAAAACGCCTTGACCGCCCGGTCATGCGTATCCGCCGAGAATCCCAGTCCGTGCAGCAACTTGCCGGCACGGGCGGTGGCGTCGTAACCGCCCAGTTCCTCGATGCGGTGGTGGGCTTCGGCGACGGCTTCCCAGTCCTCGTTGGCGAATGCCGTCGCCTCGGCCTGCAGCGCGGCGTGCACCGGCGCATCGCCCGAGAGCACGAAATCCAGCGCGCGGTCGTCCAGCGCCGGGGTTTCCTGGGCGACGCTGGCGATGCGCACCCGGCTGGGCACGTCGATGTCGCCACGGTCGGCCTCGACCTCGCCCTGGATGGCGGCGAACAGCGAGGACTTGCCGGTGCCGTTGCGGCCGATCACGCCTACGCGCCAGCCCGAATGCAGGGCCAGGTCGACGTTGGACAGCAGCAGGCGTTCGCCACGACGGAGGGCGAAATCTCGGAATGCAATCATTCGGCCATTGTACGTGCCGGCCCGGCGGCGCCCGATGCCGTGCTTGCCCCCGCCGGGGGGGACGCCCATCCTGAACCGATCCCGCGCAAGGACCCCCCATGCCCCACCACACCCCTCTGATCACGATCCTGGTCGCGGGCTTCGTGCTGGCCTTCGTCTTCGGATCGCTGGCGCAGCGGCTCAGGCTCTCGCCGCTGGTGGGCTACCTGGTGGCGGGCATCATCGCCGGGCCGTTCACGCCGGGGTTCGTAGGCGACCAGGAGCTGGCCCCCCAGCTGGCCGAGATCGGCGTGATCCTGCTCATGTTCGGGGTCGGCCTGCACTTCTCGGTGCGCGACCTGATGGAGGTGAAGGCGGTCGCGGTGCCCGGCGCGCTGGTGCGCATCGCCGCCACCAGCCTGATGGGCCTTGGCTTCAGTTATTTCATGGGGTGGCCGGCCAGCGCCGGGCTGGTATTCGGGCTGGCGCTGTCGGTCGCCAGCACGGTGGTGCTGCTGCGGACACTGGAGGACCGCCGGCTGCTCGAGACCCGCATGGGCCGCATCGCCATCGGCTGGGTGATCGTGGAAGACGTGGCGATGGTGCTGGCGCTGGTGCTGCTGCCACCGCTGGCCGAAGTGCTCCAGGGGGAGCAGGTCGGCGGTGGCGATCTCTGGACCGCGATCTGGACCACGTTCGCGAAGGTGGGCGGCTTCGTCGCCTTCATGCTGCTGGTCGGGCGCAGGGTGATCCCGTGGATCCTCGAGCGCGTGGCGGGCACCGGCTCGCGGGAGCTGTTCACGCTGTGCGTGCTCGCCATCGCACTGGGCGTGGCGTTCGGCTCGGCGGAGATGTTCGGCGTGTCATTCGCGCTGGGCGCGTTCTTCGCCGGCATGCTGCTCAACGAGTCCGAGTTCAGCCACAAGGCCGCGAGCGATACCCTGCCGTTGCGCGATGCCTTCGCCGTGCTCTTCTTCGTATCGGTGGGCATGCTGTTCGACCCGACGATCCTGTTCGAACAGCCCCTGCAGGTGCTGGCGACCTTCCTGGTCATCGTGCTGGCCAAATCGCTGGTGGCGTTCGGGACCATGCGAATCGTGGGCAACTCGCGCTCGATGTCGCTTCGCCTGTCGGCCAGCCTGGCGCAGATCGGCGAGTTCTCCTTCATCCTGGCCGGGCTGGGCCTGCAACTGGGCATGCTGCCCGTGGAGGGACAGGACCTGATCCTGGCGGGCGCCCTGCTGTCGATCATCGTCAACCCGTTGCTCTTTGCTTGGGCGGACCGGAGCGCTGCCCTCGACGAGGTCGGACCGGCCGCTCCCCAGTCGCTGATGGAACCCCCCATCCCCGACGACATCCAGAACCACGTGATCCTGATCGGGCACGGCCGGGTGGGCAGCGAGCTGGGCCGGCTGCTGACCGAGAAACACGTGCCGGTGGTGGTCATCGACGGCGAGGACGACCTGGTCGAGCGGGCGCGTGCAGCCGGGCTGCCGGCCATCCGTGGCAACGCGGTCGACGAGCGGGTACTGCGCGAGGCGCAGCCCGAGCGCGCCAAGACGGTGCTGGTCGCGATTCCCAACGTGCTCGAGGCCGGCGAAGTCATCGCCAACCTGCGCCGGATCAACCCGGGGCTGACCATCGTGGCCCGGGCGCACTCCGATGCCGAGGTCAAGCACCTGCTGGAACACGGCGCGGACGCCGCGGTGATGGCAGAGCGCGAGCTCGCCCACAGCCTGGCCGAGATGGTGATGGCCACGCCCCCCTACCGCGGCGACCACCGCCTTCCGCCAGCGGTGGCGTAACCCGACACCCTTGTAACCCGACACCCTTGTAGGAGCGACGTAAGTCGCGAAACGCCAGCCGGGTTCCCGATCACAACCGAAACCACCCGTACACGTGACGCGACGGCGCGTGGCGGACGCGCCCCGTGTCCCTCAGGCCTTGTCGAACACCAGCTCGCCGCCTTGGGCATCGACCCGCACCGTCTCGCCGCTGGCGAACGTGCCGGCCAGTATCCGCTGCGCCAGCGGGTTCTCCAGCTGCTGCTGGATCGCACGCTTGAGCGGTCGGGCGCCGTAGACCGGGTCGAAGCCGACGTTCGCCAGCAGGGCCAGCGCGTCGTCGGACAGTTGCAGCTTCAGGCCGCGCTCGGCCAGGCGCTTCTCCAGCCCCGCCAACTGGATGCGGGCGATCGATCGGATCTGCGCCTTGTCCAGCGGGTGGAATACGACGATGTCGTCCAGCCGGTTGATGAACTCGGGCCGGAAGTGGTTCTGCACCACACCCATCACCACCGCCTTCATCTGCGTGTAGGCCTCACCGGAGGCCTTGCCATCCGGGCCCGTGCCCCCTTCGCCGCTGAGCTCCTGGATCATCTGGCTGCCCAGGTTGGAGGTCATCACGATGACGGTGTTGCGGAAGTCCACCGTGCGGCCCTGGCCGTCGGTCAGGCGGCCGTCGTCCAGCACCTGCAGCAGGATGTTGAACACGTCCGGGTGCGCCTTCTCGACTTCGTCAAGCAGGATCACGCTGTAGGGGCGGCGGCGCACGGCCTCGGTGAGATAGCCGCCCTCCTCGTAGCCGACGTACCCCGGGGGCGCACCCACCAGCCGGCTCACCGCGTGCTTCTCCATGAACTCGCTCATGTCGATGCGCACCATCGCGTCGGCGCTGTCGAACAGGAATTCGGCCAGCGCCTTGCACAGCTCGGTCTTGCCCACGCCGGTGGGGCCCAGGAACAGGAACGAGCCACTCGGCCGGTTGGGGTCCGACAGGCCGGCGCGCGTGCGGCGCACCGCGTCGGACACCACCTTGATCGCCTCGTCCTGGCCGACCACGCGTGCGTGCAGGTGGGATTCCATCTGCAGCAGCTTCTCGCGCTCGCCCTCGAGCATCTTGCTGACCGGAATGCCGGTCCAGCGCGACACCACCTCGGCGATTTCCTCGGCGGTCACCTTGTCCTGCAGCAGCGTGAAGCCGGTGGTCTCGACCTCCTGCGCGGCCTTCAGCTGTTTTTCCAGCTCGGGCAGCGTGCCGTACTGCAGCTCGCTCATGCGCGCGAAGTCCTGCTTGCGCTGCGCCGCTTCCAGGTCCAGGCGCGCGGACTCGATCTGCTCCTTGATCCGGGTGGCGCCCTGCAGCGTCGCCTTCTCGGCCTTCCACACCTCCTCCAGGTCGTTGAACTCGCGCTCCAGCGTGTCGATCTCGGCCTGCAGGTCGGCCAGGCGCTGCTTGCTTTCGGCGTCCTTCTCCTTCTTCAGCGCCTCGCGCTGGATCTTCAGCTGGATCAGCCGGCGCTCCTTGCGGTCCAGTTCCTCGGGCTTGGAGTCGATCTCCATGCGGATGCGGCTGGCCGCCTCGTCCATCAGGTCGATGGCCTTGTCCGGCAATTGGCGGTCGGCGATGTAGCGGTGACTCAGCGTGGCGGCGGCAACGATCGCCGGGTCGGTGATTTCCACGCCGTGGTGCACCGCGTAGCGCTCCTTCAGGCCACGCAGGATGGCGATGGTGTCCTCCACCGAGGGCTCGCCGACCAGCACCTTCTGGAACCGGCGCTCGAGCGCGGCGTCCTTCTCCACGTACTTGCGGTACTCGTCCAGGGTGGTCGCGCCGATGCAGTGCAGCTCGCCGCGAGCCAGTGCCGGCTTGAGCATGTTGCCCGCATCCATCGACCCTTCGGCCTTGCCCGCGCCCACCATCGTGTGCAGCTCGTCGATGAACAGGATCACCTGCCCCTCGTTCTTGGACAGGTCGTTGAGCACGCCCTTGAGGCGCTCCTCGAACTCGCCGCGGAACTTCGCCCCGGCAATCAGCGCGCCCATGTCCAGCGACAGCAGGCGCTTGCCGCGCAGCCCCTCGGGGACCTCGTTGTTGATGATGCGCTGGGCCAGGCCTTCGACGATCGCGGTCTTGCCCACGCCCGGCTCGCCGATCAGCACCGGGTTGTTCTTGGTGCGACGCTGCAGCACCTGGATGGTGCGGCGGATCTCCTCGTCACGGCCGATGACCGGGTCGAGCTTCCCGCCCTCCGCGCGCGCGGTCATGTCGATGGTGAACTTCTCCAGTGCCTGGCGCTGGTCCTCGGCGTTCTCGGACTGCACGCTTTCACCGCCGCGCACCTTGGCGATGGCCGCGTCGATGCGCGCCTTGTCGGCGCCGGCGGCCTTGAGCGCGCGGCCGGCCTCGCCGCCGTCCTCCAGCGCGGCCAGCACGAACAGCTCGCTGGCGATGAAGGCATCGCCGCGCTGCTGGGCCAGCTTGTCGGTCACGTTGAGCAGGCGCGAGAGGTCGTTGCCGACGCTGACGTTGCCGGCCTGTCCCGACACCTGGGGCAGCTTTTCCAGCGCCTCGCCCAGGCGCTCGCGCAGCAGCGGCACGTTGACGCCGGCCTGCGACAGCAGGGGCCGGGTGCTGCCACCGGACTGGTCGATCAGCGCCACCAAAAGGTGTACCGGCTCGATGATGGTGTGGTCGCGGCCGACCGCGAGCGATTGCGCATCGGCGATCGCCTGCTGGAAGCGCGACGTGAGCTTGTCCATCCGCATGGGGGAGTCCTCGGGTTCGATGTGCGGCCGCGGGCCGCGATGCCTGCTAGATGCGGCTGGTGCCGGGTCTCTTCAACGGTATGCCTGTCTGTCCACCGGATGCTTACACCTGCACGCTCACCATGGCGTGCATGCGCCCGACCGACCTGCCCCCACCGCCCGCCTGGTCCGACCACTGGGCGTTGTTCCTGGACGTGGATGGCACCCTGCTCGATGTGGCCGACGCGCCCCACCAGGTCCACGTGGACCCGGCCATGCTGGACGCACTGGACACCCTGCATGGCCGGCTTGGTGGCGCCCTGGCACTGGTCAGCGGACGTTCGCTGGAGCAGATCGACCACCTGTTCTCGCCGCTGCGGCTGCCAGCGGCGGGCCTGCACGGCCTGGAGCACCGCGACGACGCGCCGTTCGCCAGGCCGCCCACGCCGCTGCGCACGCTGCGCGGTGAGGCGCGCAGCGTGGCCCTGCGCCACCCCGGCGCGGTGGTCGAGGACAAGGGTGCGACGATTGCGTTGCACTGGCGTGGCAATCCGCAGGCCGAGCCGGCCCTGCGCTCGCTCGTCGAGGCGGCCATGGCGTGGCTGCCCGGCTACCGGCTGCAGGAGGGCGACCACGTGCTGGAAGTGCGCCCGCAAGGCGACAACAAGGGTGCCGCGGTCGGACGCATGCTGGACCAGCCGCCGTTCGCCGGCCGCACCCCGGTGTTCGTCGGCAACGACCACACCGACGAGGACGGCTTCGACGCGGTGCTCGCCCACGGCGGAATCGCGGTGCTGGTCGGGGATCGCCAACCCAGCCGGGCGGCCCATCGCCTGGCGTCGCCGGCCGATGTCCGCGCCTGGCTGGCCCGGAACGCACGCGCGTAAAAGACAGCCGCAAGCGGCAGCCCCCCGGACCGCGCGCAGCGGCTCGGTCGCCCCGGCGCAGGACGTGACCTATTTTTCGCCCGACTGGAACCACACCACGCTGGCCATCCGGCCGGTGCGTGCGTCGCGCCGGTGGGAGTAGAAGCGCGCGGGTTCGGCGATGGTCGACAGCCCCCCGCCATGGATCGCTTCGGCGTCCACCCCGGCCTGCTGCAGGCGCAGGCGCGCCAGCGCGTACAGGTCGACCCGCCAGTGGTTGGGGCGGGTGCAGCTGAACGCCGCGCCGGCACGCCAGTCGCGCGAGACGAAGGCGTCATACACCTCCACCCCGATCTCGTAGTCGGCGGGGCCCGCTGCCGGCCCCAGCCACGCCAGCACCCGGTCGGCCGGGGTGCGCATGGCCGCCACGGTGGCCTCCAGCACGCCGGCGGCCAGTCCGCGCCAGCCGGCATGGGCCGCGGCGACCTCGTCACCGGCGCTTGAGCACAGCAGCACCGGCAGGCAGTCGGCGGTGAGGATGGACAGGACCGTCCCGGGCGTGGACGTCACCGCAGCGTCGGCTTCCGGCTCCGACGCCAGCGCGCCCGCGTCGACGCGGACCATCGCGGCTCCGTGCACCTGATGCAGCCACGCCGGCGGCGCGGGCAGGCTGGCGATGCGCGCCAGTTCTTCGCGATTGGCCAGGACCGACTCGAGCGCGTCGCCGCTGCGCAGGCCCAGGTTGAAGCGGTCGAACGGCGCCTTCGACGCCCCTGCGCCGTGCCGCAGCGTGGTGAAGGCACGCACCCCCGGCGGCGCCGGCCAGTCGGCCCGCAGCAGCGCGGGGTGCGCCACGGTCAGCGTGCCCGCTCCGCGGCCGCCGCGCTGTCGCTGCGCAACACGGCCACCAGCGCCTTCATGTCCGCGGGCATCGGTGCGCTGCAGCGCACCGGCTCGCCCCCGACCGGGTGCGCGAACTCCAGTGTCTCGGCATGCAGCGCCTGCCGCCTGAAACCGCGCAGGGCTTCGATCAGTTCGGGCGTCGCGCCCTTGGGCAGCTTCAGCGCGCCGCCGTACAGCGGGTCGCCGATGATCGGGTGCTTGAGGTGCTGCATGTGCACCCGGATCTGGTGGGTGCGACCCGTCTCCAGCCTGCACTCCAGCAGCGTGTGCGCGCGGAACCGCTCGCGCAGGCGGTAGTGGGTGACCGCGTCGCGGCCGTCCTCGCGCACCGCCATGCGGATGCGGTCGCGCGGATGGCGGTCGATCGCCAGGTTGGCGGTCCCCCCCGACACCAGAGCGCCCACCACCACCGCCAGGTACTGGCGGTGCACGGCACGCGCCGACAGCTGCTCCACCAGCGCGGTGTGCGCAGGCAGCGTGCGTGCCACCACCATCACCCCGGAGGTGTCCTTGTCCAGCCGATGCACGATGCCGGCGCGCGGCAGGGCGTTGAGGGACCCGTCGCGATGCAGCAGGGCATTCACCAAGGTGCCGGTGGGGTTGCCCGCACCCGGATGGACCACCAGCCCGGCCGGCTTGTCGATGACCAGCACGTGCTCGTCCTCGTACAGCACGTCCAGGGCGATGTCCTCGGGTTCGGAGTGCGTCTGCACTTCCTGCACCACCCTCAGGCTGACCGCCTCGCCCCCCCGCACGGCATCGCGCGGGCGCACCTGTTCGCCATCCAGCCGGGCATCGCCGGACTTGATCCAGGCCGACAGCCGCGAGCGCGAATACTCGGGGAACAGCTCGGCCAGGACGGCGTCGAAACGTCGCCCGGCGGCACTGCCGGGTACGGTGGAGGTCAATTCCTGGGGGATGGGATCCATGGGGTCTGCGGCTTGGCTGGGGGGTGGCGGGCGGTTAAGCGCCGGGTGGGCCGGGGGCCCGCCACGGGCTGCTATTATCGGTCTTTCGTGCCTCCGGCGCCCGCCAAGACCTGCCATGACCCAGCGTTCCGCCCCGAACCGCCCTGCCTTCCGCCTGCTTGCCCTGCTGCTGATCGTCGCCTTCGCCGGCACCGGTTGCGCCCGCGTCGGCGGCTGGTTCAAGGACGACAACGTCGACGAGAACCAGCCCGTGGAGGCCCTCTACGACAAGGGCCACACCTCGATGCGCAACGGCAACTGGAGCTCGGCAGAGACCACCTACAAGCGCCTGGTCGCGCAGTACCCGTACGGGCCGTACACCGAGCAGGCGCTGATCGAAACCGCCTACGCGCAGTACAAGGCGGGCAAGCACGAGGAGGCGATCAGCAGCATCGACCGCTTCATCCGCACCTACCCGACCCACCGCAACACGCCCTACATGTACTACCTGCGCGGCCTGACCAACTCGCGCCGCGATGCCGTGTTCCTGCAGAAGGTCTGGCGCCTGGATGCCAGCCGCCGCGACCTGGCCACGCCGATGCAGGCCTACAACGACTTCTCGATCGTCGTGGACCGCTACCCCAACAGCCGCTACGCCGCCGACGCGCGCGCGCGCATGGGCGAGCTGCGCGACATGTTCGCCCGCCACGAGCTGGACATCGCGCTGTACTACCTGCGCCGCACGGCCTACGTGGCAGCCGCCGGGCGCGCGACCGACCTTCTGGAGACCTACCCGCAGAGCGCCTACCAGAACGACGCGGTGGCGACGCTGGCCGCCGCCTACACCGGGCTGGGCAACGAGACCCTGGCCGCCGACGCCAAGCGCGTGCTGCTGCAGAACGACCCCAACCATCCGTACCTGCGCGGCGACTGGCCGGATTACCCCAGCGACTGGCGCAAGCTGAACCCGTTCGCGGGCGAGCAGTCGCCCTTGGACGAAGACTGACGCCGACGCGACATCGCGATGCGAGAGCGCCGCCCACCCGGGCGGCGTTTTTCTTTCCGGACACCCACTTCGGGAGCGGCTTCAGCCGCGATCCGAACCCAATGCACCTGTAGGAGCGACGCAAGTCGCGACCGAACTCGAAGCCTCGTCCAATATCCGGCGTGACGTGGATCGCGACTTACGTCGCTCCTACAAAGGGGTCGAAGCCACGATCATGGCGGGAGCCGCGCCTGCAGGGTCGGCGCGATCTGCACTTCCCCGCGCGTCACTTCCCGTATCCGTTGGTGATCGGATAGCGCCGCTCCCGGCCAAAGGCCCGGCGCGAGACCTTGGGACCGGGTGCCGACTGGTGGCGCTTCCACTCGCTGATGCGCACCAGATGCAGCACGCGGTCCACCGTCGCCGGGTCGAAGCCGGCGTGCACCAGGTCCTCGCGTGACTGTTCCTGGTCGACATGGCGCATCAGGATGGCATCGAGCACGTCGTACGGCGGCAGGGAGTCCTGGTCCTTCTGGTTCTCGCGCAGTTCGGCGGAGGGCGGGCGGTCGATCACCGCCTGCGGGATCACCTGCCCGCCGTGCGGCGCCGAGCCCCCGACGGTGTTGCGCCAGCGCGCCAGCGCGAACACTTCGGTCTTGTACAGGTCCTTGATCGGGGCGTACGCGCCGCACATGTCGCCGTAGATCGTCGCGTAGCCGACCGCGTACTCGCTCTTGTTGCCGGTGGTCACCACGAGGCCGCCGAACTTGTTGGACAGCGCCATCAGCAATGCACCGCGGATGCGCGATTGCAGGTTTTCCTCGGTGGTGTCGACCGGGTGGCCTTCGAAGATGTCCGACAACGCGTCCAAGTAACCCTGGAACGGTTTCTCGATCGGCAGGGTGATCATTTCGACCCCCAGCGACACGCACTGCTCGGCGGCCAGGTCATTGGACAGGTCGGCGGTGTAGCGCGACGGCATGCGCACCGCGGTGACGTTCCCCGCCCCCAGCGCGTCCACCGCCACCGCCAGCACCAGCGAGGAGTCGATGCCCCCCGACAGCCCCAGCCAGGCTTTGCTGAAGCCGTTCTTGTGGAAATAGTCGCGGGTGCCGCGGACGATGGCCCGCCACGCCAGCGCATCGCGGCTTTCGTCGCCATCAACCATCCACTGCACCGCCTCGAAGCGCCGCGATTCCCGGTCGAAATCGACCACCAGCCACTGGTCGGTGAAGGCGGCGGCGGCCGGGTGCACCGCGCCGTCGCCATCGGCGACCACCGACGCCCCGTCGAACGTCAGCGCGTCCTGCCCGCCCACGGTGTTGAGGTAGGCCAGCGCCGTGCCCACGCCGTGGGCCTGGGTTTCCTTGGCCCGCTGGGCCATCAGCGCATCGCGCTGGGCGTGCTTGTCGCGCTCGAACGGCGAGGCGTTGGGGATCAGCACCAGCTCCGCCCCGGCCGCGACGGTCTCGGCCAGCGGCTCGGGGAACCACAGGTCCTCGCAGATCATCACCCCTACGCGGACGCCGTCCACCTCGAACACGCAGGGGCCGCCATCGGGATCGACATCGAAATAGCGGCGCTCGTCGAAGACCGCGTAGTTGGGCAGTTCGCGCTTGCGGTAGGTGTGGGTGATGCGGCCGTCGCGCAGCACGCTGGCGGCGTTGTAGACCACGCTGCCCGCCGCCTGCGGCCAGCCGACCACCGCGGTGATGCCGCTGACGCCGGCGGCGATCTCCCCCAGCGCGGCCTCGCAGTCGGCCAGGAAGCCCGGCCGCATCAGCAGGTCCTCGGGCGGATAGCCGCTGATGGCCAGCTCGGGGAACAGCACCAGCTGCGCGCCGTACTCGTCGCGTGCCTCCACGATCATCTGTGCGATGCGCGCGGCGTTGCTGCGGATGGCGCCGACCGGGAAGTCGAACTGGGCGAGGGCGAGGCGAAGGGTCTGGGTCATCCCCGAATGGTAGGGCAGGCGGTGGGCAGGTGACGTCAGCAGCGGCCGCGCCAACGAAAAAGGCCACCCGCAGGTGGCCTTCCCGATCACCGCGAAGCGGCCTTACTTTGCCAGGCGCTTGGCGATCGCCGCGCCCAGGTCGCCGGGCGACTTGACCGTGGTGATGCCGGCCTTTTCCATGGCCTCGAACTTGCCCGCGGCGGTGCCCTGCCCGCCCGATGCGATCGCACCGGCGTGGCCCATGCGCTTGCCCGGGGGCGCCGAAGCGCCGGCGATGAAGCCGACCACCGGCTTGGTCACGAACTGCGCGATGTACTCGGCCGCCTCTTCCTCGGCACTGCCGCCGATCTCGCCGACCATGATGATGCCCTCGGTCTGCGGGTCGTCCTGGAACAGCTTCAGCGCGTCGATGAAGTTGGTGCCGTTGATCGGGTCGCCGCCGATGCCGATGCAGGTCGACTGGCCCAGGCCGGCGTCGGTGGTCTGCTTGACGGCTTCATAGGTCAGCGTGCCCGAGCGCGAGACGATGCCCACCTTGCCCGGCATGTGGATGTGGCCGGGCATGATCCCGATCTTGCACTGGCCCGGGGTGATCACGCCGGGGCAGTTCGGCCCGACCAGCACCACGTCGTCGTAGCCCTTCAGGGTGTTCTTGACGCGCAGCATGTCCAGCACCGGGATGCCCTCGGTGATGCAGACGATGACCCGGATGCCGGCGTCGGCCGCTTCCAGGATGGCGTCGGCGGCGAACGGCGGCGGCACGTAGATGACCGATGCGTCCGCCCCGGTCTCGTCGACCGCGTCCTGCACGGTGTTGAAGACCGGCAGGCCGAGGTGCTCGGTGCCGCCCTTGCCGGGGGTGACGCCGCCCACCACCTTGGTGCCGTACTCGACCATCTGCTCGGCGTGGAAGGTGCCCTGCTGGCCGGTGAAGCCCTGCACGATCACCTTGGTGTTCTTGTCGATCAAAACGCTCATGGAACGTATTCCTTGTTGTGCTCTTGTAGGAGCGACGTAAGTCGCGACCTTCGGCGGTGCAGGTCGCGACATACGTCGCTCCTGCAAGAATCGACGATCAGGCGGCGTTGGCGACGGCGGCGACGGCCTTGCGGGCGCCGTCGTTGATGTCGTCGGCGGGGGTGATCGCCAGGCCCGAGTTCTTCAGCAACTCCTTGCCGGCCTCCACGTTGGTGCCCTCCAGGCGGACGATCACCGGCACCTTGACGTCGACTTCCTTGACCGCGGCGATGATGCCCTCGGCAATCATGTCGCAGCGCACGATGCCGCCGAAGATGTTGACGAAGATCGCCTTCACCTTGTCGGACGACAGGATCAGCTTGAAGGCTTCGGTCACGCGCTCTTTGGTGGCGCCACCGCCCACGTCCAGGAAGTTGGCCGGCGATCCGCCTTCCAGCGCGATCACGTCCATGGTCGCCATCGCCAGGCCGGCGCCGTTGACCATGCAGCCGATGTTGCCGTCCATCGTGACGTAGTTGAGGTCGTGCTGGCTGGCCGCCACCTCGGTCTCGTCTTCCTGGCGGATGTCGCGCATCGCGGCCAGGTCCTTGTGGCGGAAGGTCGCGTTGTCGTCGCTGTTGACCTTGCCGTCCAGCACCGCGAGGTCGCCGTTGGTGAGGATCGCCAGCGGGTTGAGCTCGACCAGCGCCAGGTCCTTCTCGTTGAACAGCCTGTACAGGCCCAGCATGATCCGGGTCAGCTGGCCGACCTGCTTGGCGTTGAGGCCCAGGTCGAAACCCAGCTGCCGGCACTGGTACGGCTGCAGGCCCTGGACGTAGTTCACGTGCAGCGCCTTGATCGCGTCGGGGTTCTCCTCGGCGACCTTCTCGATCTCCACGCCGCCCTCGGCCGACGCGATGAAGGTGATCGACTGGGTCGAACGGTCCACCAGCACGGAGAGGTAGAGCTCCTTGGCGATGTCGGTGCCCTCGGAAATCAGCACCGTGTCGATCGGCAGTGCCACGCCGGCCGACTGGTAGGTCTCCATCTTCGTACCCAGCATCGCCTTGGCGTACTGCTTCACTTCATCGAAGTTCTTCGCCAGCTTGACGCCACCGGCCTTGCCGCGCCCACCGGCGTGGATCTGGGCCTTGACCACCCACAGGTCGCCGGGGATGTCCTTGGCGGCTGCAACGGCTTCTTCCGGGGTGCGCGCTACGCGCCCGGCCGGCACGGCAATGCCGTATTCGGCAAAGAGCTGCTTTGCCTGGTATTCGTGAAAATTCATGCGTCACCGAGGGAGTTGAACGAGATGCCCGCGCGGCGGCGACCGAAAGCTCGGTGCGGGCGCGAGGGGGCCGGCCATTGTCGCCGATTGCGGCATGGCGGGCAAAACCGGGGTTCCAGGGCCGCCGGGGCGCGGTTCCGCCCCGCTTGTGGTGGCGGCTTCAGCGGCGAGCCGGACCTGCCACTTTCCTGTAGGAGCGACGTGAGTCGCGACCGCGACCCCGTGATGCCATCGCCCGGCGCGACTCGCGTCGCTCCTGCGGGATATCCACGGTCACCGGTTCGCGGTGGAAGCCGCTCCTACAGCTCCGGGGGGTCCGTGCCTATACTCCGGGCACCGCGCCCGGGGGACCACCGCTTGCTGCCACGCCTGCATGCCATCGACGTCGCCGATGCCGACAGTGCGCTGCGCCGAGAGCTGTATTTCTTCACCCTGTACCGGCTGCTGGAAGCGGCGCTGCTGGTGTTCGTGCTGTTCGGGCCGATCGAGGGGCTGGTCGGCGAGCCGCGCCACGACATCTTTGCCCGCTCGCTGTCCCTGGCCTACCTGGCCCTGGCCGCGCTGCTGTTCGCCTTCGGGCGGCGGGGCGAACTCCATGGCCAGGCGCTGGCGGGCATCGCCACCGACCTGGCCTTCGGCATCCTGGCCATCCACTCGGTACCCGGAGCGGGCACCGGCATTGCGCTGATGCTGATGTTCAACGTCGGTGCGGCGGCGCTGCTGGTGCGCACGCGCTACGGCCTGGGCATGGCCCTCGTCGCGGTGCTGGGGATCATCGGTGAGTTCGCCTGGACGGCCGTGGTCGAGGAAGGCGAAGGTCGGCGGCTGGCCGAGCCGATCATGTTCTCGATCGGCTACCTGGCCATCGCCACCCTGACCAGCGTGCTGGGAAGGCAGATGCGTGCCGCCCACGCGCTGGCGGAGCGCCGCGGGCACGAGACCGCCCAGCTGGTCGAAGTAAACGAGCTGATCATCCGACGCCTGCCCACCGGGGTGTTGCTCGTGGATGGCCACAACCGGGTGCGCCTGGCCAACGAAGCCGCCACCTTGCTGCTGGGCGAAGCCGGCGACGGCCAGCGAACGCTGGACCTGGCGCTGCCGGAGTTGGCCGAGCGGCTGGCGGCGTGGCGGCTGGACGCCACCTCCAGCGACGCCCCGCTGCGGATCTCGCACGACCAGCCCGAAGTGGTGCCCCGCTTCACCCGTCTGCTGGCGGGCAGCGACCAGACCCTGGTCTTCCTGGACGACACCTCGCTGGCCGCCCGCCGGGCGGAATCGCTGACGCTGGCCACGCTGGGCCGGTTCTCGGCCAGCCTCGCGCACGAGATCCGCAACCCGCTGGCGGCGATCAACTACGCGGTGCAACTGCTGGAGGAGTCCGACGACATCCGCCCCGGCGACCGCCGCCTGCTGGAAATCGTCCGCCAGCAAGGGTCGCGGATGAACGGCATCATCGAAAACGTGCTGGGCCTGGCCCGGCGCGAGCCGGCCAAGCCCGAACACATCGAACTGGTGGCACTGGCGCGCCAGTTCATCGACGAATACGCCGCCAGCCACCCGCTGGAGAACGACAACCTGCGCGCCTCCGGAAGCGAGCCGCGCATCACCGGCATGTTCGATCCGCGCCAGCTCCACCAGGTGCTGACCGTGCTGGTGCACAACGCACTGCTGTACGGGCGCCTGCCGGGCGAACCGGCGCGCATCCATCTCAATGTCCATCGCGACAGCAACGGCACGCCCTTGATAGATGTGCACGACCGCGGGCCGGGCATCCCCCAACAGGTGGCACAGCAGCTGTTCCGGCCGTTCTTCACCACCTCCGGCCATGGCACCGGCCTGGGCCTTTACATCGCCCGCGAGCTCTGCCGCGGCAACCAGGCGTCGCTGGACTTCGTGCCCATGCCGGGCGGCGGCAGCTGCTTCCGGATGCGCCTGGCCGCTGGCCAGGGCGCCCGGCCACGCCCCCCGGCCGTCGCTGGAGACACCTCCCGGGCAAGCGACCGATCCCAGCGGTAACGCGTTCTGGCGCGTGATCCCCTACCATCGCGGCTTGGCCCGGGCATGGCGCTTCCGCTATCGTGACGGCCGGAGGACCGATGGCCGAAACCCGCAGCGCCCTGGTAGTAGACGACGAGCGCGATATCCGCGAGCTGCTGGTCATGACGTTGGGCCGTATGGGCCTGCGCTGTGACACCGCGTCCAGCGTGGGCGACGCGCGCGCGCAGCTTGCCCACAACCGCTACGACCTGTGCCTGACCGACATGCGCCTGCCCGACGGTTCGGGGCTGGAGATCGTGTCCGAGATCAGCCAGAAGCACCCGACGACCCCGGTGGCGATGATCACCGCCTTCGGCAATGTCGATGCCGCGGTGGAGGCGTTGAAAGCCGGCGCGTTCGACTTCGTCGCCAAACCGGTGGACCTCACCGTGCTGCGCGACCTGGTTCGCCACGCCCTGGAACTCGGGCAGACCCAGCGCAACGATGCCAATGCCGTGGCGGCGCGCCTGTACGGGGTGTCCCCGGCCATCGCCGAGCTGCGCCAGACCATCACCAAGGTCTCGCGCAGCCAGGCGCCGGTGTACATCGCCGGTGAATCGGGCGTGGGCAAGGAGCTGGTGGCGCGCACCATCCACGCCGAGGGCGGCCGCGCCACCGGGCCGTTCGTGCCGGTCAATTGCGGTGCAATCCCCACCGAGCTGATGGAAAGCGAGTTCTTCGGCCACAAGAAGGGCAGCTTCACCGGCGCCCACGTCGACAAGCCGGGCCTGTTCCAGGCCGCAGACGCCGGCACCCTGTTCCTGGACGAGGTGGCCGAGCTGCCCATGCCGATGCAGGTCAAGCTGCTGCGCGCCATCCAGGAGAAGTGCATCCGCGCGGTGGGCGCCAACACCGAGGTCAACGTCGACGTGCGCATCCTGTCGGCCACCCACAAGGACCTGGCGCAGCTGGTGGCCGACGGCAGGTTCCGGCAGGACCTGTACTACCGCATCAACGTCATCGAGCTGCGCGTGCCGCCCCTGCGCGAACGCCTGGAAGACCTGCCGGGCCTGTCGGCCCGCATCATGGACCGCCTGGCCTCCCACCAGGGCCGCACCGTGCCGACCCTGGGCGACGACGCGCTGGAAGCGCTGCGCGCCTATCCGTTCCCCGGCAACGTGCGCGAACTGGAAAACATCCTGGAACGCGCGCTGGCGCTGGCCGAGGGCGACTGCCTGGGCGCGCGTGACCTGCACCTGCCGCAACCGGTGGCCGCCACTGGCGCGGCAGGGGCTCCGGGGGCGGCCACCGCACCGGGTGGCGTCGACCCGCGCACCCTGGACCCCCGCGACACCGCCACCAGCGGCCTGCCGTCCTATATAGAAGAGATCGAGCGCGCCGCCATCCAGCACGCGCTGCAGGAAAACCGCTACAACAAGACCCGCACCGCCGCTGCACTGGGCATCACCTTCCGTGCGCTGCGCTACAAGCTCAAGAAGCTGGGCATCGACTGACCGCGATTGACCCCATCCCCTGCGTGCGGGGGAGGGTCGGGGAGGGGTGCTTTCCACGCAGCCTGGCCCGGTAGCGCCGTAGCCCGGCTAAAGCGAAGCACCCCACGGCCCGCCACCTCCCCGCCCCCCGGGTGCGCTGCAGGTCCACCGGATACACGCTTACAGGCAATCAAGCCTACCCGCGCTTGGTGGGGCACGGAGCCGTGCGCATGCGACGTCTCCGCGACTACGGCCGCTCACCCTGGACGTCCGTCCCGACCTGCCCTGGCACCGACGCCCGCACCCGCGGCCACCCGATAGCCAGCGGACCGCCGCGCACGACCGCGGCGGCGCACCCGGAAAACTGACCCTCAAGGTCACATCACACCCCCAACCTGCCCCACCGCGTCAATCCGCCGGCGCCCCGGAGTGCCCAAACCGTGACGCGCCCACCAGTTCCCGACCGGGGCGACCGGGCGCCCGCACTTGGCACGTGTTGTGCGTACTCTTACTTGGCACGTGCAGCACGCACGGCAAGCCGAAGGACCGGACCTGCCGGCCCTGCAGGCACGTGAAGTTCCAACCACTCCTAGGGGATACACCATGATGAAGAACCAGAAAGGCTTCACCCTGATCGAGCTGATGATCGTGATCGCGATCCTCGGCATCCTGATCGCCATCGCGCTGCCGGCGTACCAGAACTACTCGATCCGCACCAAGAACTCCGAGTGCCTGAACGTCGCCGCCGGTGCCAAGCTGGCAGTGGCCGAAACCGCACAGGACCGGGGCACCCTGGCGCAGATCACTGCCACCAACACCGGCTATGAGTTCGACGCTAGCGACTACTGTGCAGACGTTACCGTTGCCGCGACCACGGGCGTCATTACCGCAGTCACTGCCGACACCGGCGGTCCCGATGTGACGTTCACCCTGACCCCGGAAGAAGCACAGGGTCGCCTCGAGTGGACCTGCACGGCTGCCGGCCAGGACAACGACGCCCAGATCCCGGGCGAGTGCCGCAACAACGCTGCTGCTCCGGCTCCGTAACCTGGCCTGATCAGCGCGTGTAAGAAACCCCGGCTTGCCGGGGTTTCCTTTAGGTGGACTCCGATATTCACTGAAAGGAGGTTGCTATGTGCAGGCGCAACCCGGTACGCGGCTTCACCCTGATCGAGCTGATGATCGTGATCGCCATCCTGGGCATCCTCATCGCCATCGCCTTGCCGGCGTACCGTGACTACTCGATTCGTTCCAAGAACGCCGAGTGCCTGAACGTCGCTTCCGGCGCCAAGGCCGCGCTGGGCGAAACCATCCATTCCGTCAGCAACTGGACGGGCGCAGACACCGGCTTCGAGTTCGTGGCGAGCAAGTACTGCAGTGGAATCTCCATCTCGAACGCTGGCGTTATCACCGCCCGAACCGCGGGCACGGGCGCGGACCCGCTGGCGGTATTCCAGCTGAGCCCCGACAACGCCCCTGGCCGCATCGGCTGGCAGTGCACCGAGACCGCCGGCGTCCCTGACTCGCAGCTCCCGGCCACCTGCCGCTGAGCCACCGCGCGACCTGCGTTCGGGAAGCGTGCATCAGGCACGGTCGCGCCAGTGGTGGATTGCGGTACAGTCGGCCCGGGGAAATACTGGGGGCAGGATGAATACCGTAGCGACCGCCAACCTGGTCGGCATCACCGGCATTGCCCGGCGCCTGGTCATGGACGGTGCCCTGGAAGAAAGTGCCGCGCGCGAGGCCATGGCCGCGGCCAGCGCCGAGCGCAAGCCCATCGCGGCCTACCTCACGGAAAAGAAGCTGGTTGCCCCGCCGGCGATGGCTGCGGCCAACTCGCTGGAATTCGGCGTACCTATTTTCGATGCCCTGGCCCTGGACCCCGGCCAGGCGGCGGCGCGGCTGGTCAACGAGGAACTGCTGCGCAAGCACAACGCGCTGCCGCTGTTCAAGCGCGGCAACCGCCTGTTCGTGGGCGTGGCCGACCCCACCAACAGCCGCGCGCTGGACGAGATCAAGTTCCAGACCAACCTGGTGGTGGAAGCGATCCTCGTCGACGAGGACTCGATCCGCCGTGGCATCGACAAGATGCTCGAAACCAGCGATGCGCTGGCCGACGGCGACGACGACGAGGGGATGGAGAACCTCGAGGTCAGCAGCGGTGACGAGGAACTGTCCACCGACACCGGCGTGGACGCCAAGGGCGACGACACCCCGGTCGTCAAGTTCATCAACAAGGTGCTGGTGGACGCGATCCGCCGCGGCGCTTCCGACATCCACTTCGAGCCCTACGAGACCGAATACCGGGTGCGCCTGCGCATCGACGGCATCCTCAAGCAGGTCGCCAAGGTGCCGGTGAAGCTGCAGGCCCGCATCGCGGCGCGCCTGAAGGTGATGGCGCAGCTGGACATCGCCGAGAAGCGCGTGCCGCAGGACGGGCGCATCAAGCTCAACCTGTCCAAGACCCGGCAGATCGACTTCCGCATGAGCACCCTGCCGACCCTGTTCGGCGAGAAGGTGGTGCTGCGCATCCTGGACGGCAGCGCCGCCAAGATGGGCATCGAGAAGCTGGGCTACGAGCCGGAGCAACAGGAAATCTTCGTCAGCTCGGTGAAGAAGCCCTACGGCATGGTGCTGGTGACCGGCCCGACCGGCTCGGGCAAGACGGTGTCGCTCTACACCGCGCTCAACATCCTCAACGACGACAGCCGCAACATCTCCACCGTCGAGGACCCGGTCGAAATCCGCGTGCCGGGCATCAACCAGGTGCAGATGAATGTCAAGCGCGGCATGACCTTCGCCGCCGCGCTGCGCAGCTTCCTGCGACAGGACCCCGACGTGATCATGGTCGGCGAGATCCGCGACCTGGAAACGGCCGAGATCGGCATCAAGGCCGCGCAGACCGGCCACATGGTGCTGTCCACGCTCCACACCAACGACGCCCCGCAGACCATCGCGCGTTTGATGAACATGGGCGTGGCGCCGTTCAACATCACCTCCTCGGTGACGGTGGTGATCGCCCAGCGCCTGGCCCGTCGCCTGCACGACTGCAAGCGCCCGGTGCACCTGCCCGACCACGCGCTGCTGGCCGAAGGCTTCACCCAGGACGAGCTCGACGCAGGGCTCACCATCTACGAAGCCGTGGGCTGCCCCGACTGCACCGAGGGCTACAAGGGCCGGACCGGCATCTACCAGGTCATGCCGATGACCGATGACATCCAGTCCATCGTGCTGGCCGGCGGCAACGCCATGCAGATCGCCGAAGCCGCAAAGAAGTCCGGCGTGCGCGACCTGCGCCAGTCCGCCCTGCTGAAGGTCAAGCACGGCGTCACCAGCCTCGCTGAAATCAACCGCGTCACCAAGGACTAAGCCATGTCCGCATCCCGCACCGCCGCCAAGCCCGCCCCCGCGGCCCGCCGCCCCAACCCCCTGCAGATGTTCGTCTGGGAGGGCGTGGACAAGCGCGGCACCACGATGAAGGGCGAGCAGCCCGCCAAGAACGCCAACATGCTGCGCGCCGAACTGCGCAAGCAGGGCATCAACCCCAAGGTCGTCAAGGTCAAGCCCAAGCCGCTGTTCTCCGCCGGCAAGCGCATCACGCCGCTGGACATCGCGATCTTCAGCCGCCAGATCGCGACGATGATGAAGTCGGGCGTCCCGATCGTGACCGCGCTGGAGATCATTGCGGGGGGCCACAAGAACCCCAAGATGAAGGAGCTGGTCAATTCGATCCGCAGTGACCTGGAGGGCGGCTCGTCGTTGCACGAAGCGTTGAGCAAGCACCCGGTGCAGTTCGACGAGCTGTTCCGCAACCTGGTACGGGCCGGCGAGTCGGCCGGTGTGCTGGAGACGGTGCTCGACACCATCGCCAGCTACAAGGAGAACATCGAAAGCCTGAAGGGCAAGATCAAGAAGGCGCTGTTCTACCCGGCCACGGTCGTGGCGGTGGCCATCCTGGTCAGCGCGATCCTGCTGGTGTTCGTGGTGCCGCAGTTCGAGAAGACCTTTGCCAGCTTCGGCGCGGAACTGCCGGCGTTCACCATGATGATCCTGGGCGCCAGCGACTTCATGATCGCGTACTGGTGGCTGGTGCTGCTGGTGGTCATCGGGGCGGGGGTCGGCTTCGTGATGGCGAAGAACCGTTCGGTGAAGTTCGCCCACTTCATCGACCGGGTGATGCTCAAGCTGCCCGTCGTCGGGCAGATCCTGCACAACTCCGCCATCGCGCGCTTTGCCCGCACCCTGGCGGTGACCTTCCAGGCCGGCGTACCGCTGGTCGAGGGTCTGGACACGGTTGCAGGGGCAACGGGCAATATCGTCTACGAGCAGGCCGTACACCGCATCCGCGATGACGTATCGGTCGGCTACCAGATCAACCTGGCGATGAAGCAGGTCGACCTGTTCCCGCACATGGTCGTGCAGATGGTGGCGATCGGCGAGGAGGCCGGCGCACTGGACACGATGCTGTTCAAGGTCGCGGAGTTCTACGAGCAGGAGGTCAACAATGCCGTCGATGCACTGTCGAGCCTGCTCGAGCCGTTGATCATGATCATCCTGGGCGTGATCGTGGGCAGCATGGTGGTCGGCATGTACCTGCCGATCTTCAAGCTGGCCTCCACCATCTAAGGCGACGCGACCGGCGCATGGCATTCCTCGACGAAAACCCGGCCATCGGCTATCCGCTGGTGGCCGGCCTCGGCCTGCTGGTGGGCAGCTTCCTCAACGTGGTGATCCTGCGCCTGCCGCGCCGCCTGGAGTGGCAATGGCAGCGCGACAGCCGCGAGATGCTCGGCGAGCCCGATGCCTACGACCCGCCACCGCCCGGCATCGTGGTCGAGCGGTCGCACTGCCCGGCCTGCAAGCGACAGCTGAGCTGGTACGAGAACATCCCGCTGTTCAGCTGGCTGGCCCTGCGCGGCAAATGCCGCACCTGCAAGACGCCGATTTCGATCCAGTACCCGCTGGTGGAGCTGCTGACCGCGGTGCTGCTGCTGACCTGCGTCTGGCAGTTCGGATTCGGCTGGCAGGGGTTCGGCGCGTGCCTGTTCACCTGTTTCCTGATCACCCTGTCGGGCATCGACCTGCGCACCCAGCTGTTGCCCGACCAGCTGACCCTGCCATTGATGTGGCTGGGCCTGGTCGCCGCGGCCGACAACCTCTACATGAACCCCAAGGCCGCCCTGCTGGGCGCGATGGCCGGCTACCTGAGCCTGTGGACGGTGTTCTGGCTGTTCAAGCAGCTGACCGGCAAGGAAGGCATGGGATTCGGCGACTTCAAGCTGCTGGCCGCAATCGGCGCATGGGTGGGACTGAGCGGCATCCTGCCGACCATCCTGCTGTCGTCGCTGGTCGGTGCCGTGGTGGGCTCGATCTGGCTGTTCACCCAGGGTCGGGACAAGGCCACGCCGATCCCGTTCGGGCCTTACCTTGCGGTGGCCGGCTGGATCACGTTCTTCTGGGGCGACCAGCTGGTTGACGGCTACCTGCGCTACGCGGGCATGGCCTGACCCCGAAACCGGGTACGACGAGTCCCGCAGCGGCTCAGGCCGCACCGCGCACCCTCGCTCCGTCTGCAGGAGCGACGTGAGTCGCGCCCGCGTGGTGACCGTGGCAAATCGGGTCGCGACTCACGTCGCTCCTACAGGGCCCGCCCGGCGCGGGCAGACATGCGAACCATTCCTTGGCAAGCCAATTCACCCCACGGCAAACGGGATCCGGCACACGGGATCCATCACCGCGCCGAGTGCATGGCATGCTTCCTCCATGAGTGATTTCATCATCTGCGTAACCGGCGGCGTGGCTTCGGGCAAGTCGGAAGTCACGCGCAGGTTCGAGGCGTTGGGCGTGGCGGTGGCCGACGCCGACGTGGCTGCGCGCGAAGCCGTTGCAGTCGGATCACCGGGACTGGCTGAGGTGATCGCCGAATTCGGCCCCGGAGTGCTGGCAGGTGACGGCCAGCTGGATCGCGCCGCCATGCGGCGCCGGGTATTCGAGGATCCGTCGGCACGCCGCCGACTGGAAGCGATCATCCACCCTCGCGTGCGTGCCGTGCTGATGCGGCAGTGCCAAACCGCGCCCGGACCATACGCCATCGCGGCCGTTCCCTTGCTGGCAGAAGGCGGGGGGCGGACTGCGTACCCATGGCTTGACCGCATCCTGGTGGTCGATGTGCCTGCCGCGGTGCAGGTACACCGCCTGATGCAGCGCGACGGCGTCGACCGGGCGCTGGCCGAGTCGATGCTGGCCGCGCAGGCCTCGCGCGAAGAGCGCCTGGCCCTGGCCGACGACGTGGTCGTCAATGATGGGCCGCTGGAGGCGCTGGACGCCCGGGTGGCCGGGCTTGATCGGATGTATCGAGAGCTGGCAGAGACCGTCGAACCGTAGGAGCGGCTTGAGCCGCGAGTCGCTGCCGGGGTACGGGTGGGGACCCGCAGGCAATCGCTCTTCATGCTCCGACTCAAGCCGCTCCCATGGGCCTCGAGTCAGGCCACAGCGCACGTATGCCCGCGATGCCCTGCGCGCCGTGCCGCCGGGCTTCGGCCAGGTCACCGGGACCGAGGCCGCCGATCGCGTAGATGGGCAGCGACACCTGCTCACGCAGCATGGCGAAACCGTCCCAGTCCAGCGTCGCGGCGCCGGGGTGGCTGGGCGTGGCGGTCACCGTGCCGACCAGTGCGAAGTCGCAGCCCAGCGCCTCGGCCCGTCGCACCTCCTCCAGCGTGTGGCACGACGCGGAGAAGGCCACCGTGTCGGGCACCGGGCGGTGGGCGTGTTCGAACAGTTGGCGGGCCCGGAGGTGAAGGCCGACGTTGTTGGCCAACGCCAGCCCCGCATCGCCATTGACCAGCACTTCAGCCCCCGCCTTGCGGCAGCGACGGATGGCGCGGGCCACCAGCGTCGACCACCTTCCCGGATCCACGCCGGGAGCCCGCAATTGAACCCGCGAGGCCCCTTCGTCCAATGCGCGCTCCAGCGACGCCAGCCATCGCTGTTCGTCCTTCGGCGCGGGTGTCACCACGCACTGGTCCGGCTGCTCCAGCGCCGCCACCACCGGACGGTCGGCAGGCGGCATGGGGTACTTGACCAGCTTGTCCTGTGGCACCCAGGCCAGTGCCTGCCCCTCGAGCCCCCGCAGCGTCCCCTTCCAGCGATCCACCGCATACACGTCCAGCCGCAACCGTTTGTGCGGGTAGGCTTGCGGCACGCGGATCACGGCCTGTCCGATTTCGGCCTCGATGCCCAGTTCCTCGTGCAGTTCGCGCGCCAGCGCGGCCTGGGCGGATTCGCCGGGTTCACGCTTGCCACCCGGGAACTCCCACAGGCCGGCCAGGTCGCGGCCTTCCGTGCGGCGGGCCAGCAGCACCCGGCCGCGCGCATCACGAATGACGCCGGCGACGACTTCGACAGGCGGCGCCATGCCATCGGGCTGGGAAATGCCCGGGCTCATCGATCAACGCTCCCCGCAGACATGGCCGCGAGGCCAGCGCCCGGCGCCGGAATGCAGGACGCCCCGTCGATTCGACGAGGCGTCCGTTGCGGCCGATCACCCATGACCGCTCACGCGATCAGGCCAGCTGGCCGTGGCAATGCTTGTACTTGCGACCACTGCCGCAGGGGCACGGGTCATTGCGGCCGACGCTGGGCATCGCCTGCTGCGCCGCGGCCGCCTCGGCCTGCTCGGCTTCTTCGTCGGCGCCATAGCCGCCCGAATCGGCGTGCTGGAACTGCATCTGCCGCGCCTGGGCCTGTGCCTGCGCCCGCTCGGCGGCTTCCATCGCGGCGACTTCCTCCTCGGTGCGGATGCGCACGCGCGCCAGCAGGGTGATGACCTCGCGCTTGACCTTGTCGAGCATCTCCGAGAACAGCGCGAAGGCTTCCTTCTTGTATTCCTGCTTGGGCTGCTTCTGCGCATAACCGCGCAGATGGATGCCCTGGCGCAGGTAATCCATGCGTGCCAGGTGCTCCTTCCAGTTCTGGTCGACCACGTTGAGCATGATGTGCTTCTCGAGCATGCGCATGGTCTCGGCGCCCAGCTGCCCTTCGCGGTCGGCGAAGTGGGCGTTGACGCGCTCGGCGACGTGATCGGCAATGCCCTCGGCATCGATCTCCTGGCGCTCGCGGACCAGGCCGGCGAGGTCCAGGCGCAGGCCCAGCTCTTCGGCCAGGGTGGCCTCCAGCCCCGGCAGGTCCCACTGCTCGTCCACCGAGTTCATCGGCACGTGGCGGTGGACGAACTCATAGACCACGTCCTCCCGGATGCCGGTGATGTTGTCTTCCACCGACTCGGCTTCCAGCAGTTCGTCGCGCTGGCCGTAGATCACCTTGCGCTGGTCGTTGTTGACGTCGTCGAAGTCCAGCAGGTTCTTGCGGATGTCGAAGTTGTGTGCCTCGACCTTGCGCTGCGCGTTGGCGATCTGCTTGGTCACCAGCGGGCTTTCGATGATGTCGTCTTCCTTCAGGCCCATGCGCGCCATGACCTTCTGCACCCAGTCGGCGGCGAAGATGCGCATCAGGTTGTCTTCCAGCGACAGGTAGAACCGGCTGGAGCCCGGGTCGCCCTGGCGGCCCGCACGCCCGCGCAGCTGGTTGTCGATGCGCCGCGATTCGTGGCGCTCGGTGCCGATGATGTGCAGGCCACCGGAGGCCTTGACCGCATCGTGTCGCTCCTGCCAGGCCGCCTTCAGGCGGGTACGGGTGGCTTCGTCGATCGGCGCGCCGGTTTCCTGTTCGAGATCGGCCAGCTCCGCATCCAGCGAGCCGCCCAGCACGATGTCGGTGCCGCGGCCGGCCATGTTGGTGGCGATGGTGATCGCGCCCGGGCGGCCGGCCTGCGCAACGATGGTCGCCTCGCGCTCGTGCTGCTTGGCGTTGAGCACCTCGTGGTGGATGCCGGCCTCTCGCAGCTGGTTGCCCAGCAGCTCCGACACCTCGATCGACGTGGTGCCGACCAGAACCGGCTGGCCGTTGGCGTGGCACTCCTTGATCTCGTTGACCACCGCGCGGTACTTGCCGGGGCGGTTGAGGAACACCAGGTCGGGGTGGTCCTTGCGCTGCATCGGGCGATTGGTCGGGATGACCACCACTTCGAGTCCGTAGATGCTCTGGAACTCGAACGCCTCGGTGTCGGCGGTACCGGTCATGCCGGCCAGCTTGCCGTACATGCGGAACAGGTTCTGGAAGGTGATCGAGGCCAGCGTCTGGTTCTCGCGCTGGACCGGCACGCCCTCCTTGGCTTCGACCGCCTGGTGCAGGCCGTCCGACCAGCGCCGCCCGGTCAACGTGCGCCCGGTGAACTCGTCGACGATCACCACCTCGGCGTCGCGGACGATGTAGTCGACGTCGCGCTGGTAGATGGCGTGCGCGCGCAGTGCGGCATTGAGGTGGTGGACCACGCTCAGGTTCTGGCCACCGTAGAGCGAGTCCTCCTCGCCTTCCAGGATGCCGGCCTCGCGCAGCAGCGCCTCGGCATGCTCCTGGCCGCTTTCGGACAGGTGCACCTGCTTCTGCTTCTCGTCGACCCAGTAGTCGCCCTCGCCGTCTTCGGCGGTCTGCCGGGTCAGCTGCGGAACGATACGGTTGACCTTGATGTACAGGTCCGGGGATTCGTCGGCCGGCCCGGAGATGATCAGCGGGGTCCGCGCCTCGTCGATCAGGATCGAATCGACTTCGTCGACGATCGCGTAGTTCAGGCCGCGCTGGTGGCGGTCATCCTTCGACAGCGCCATGTTGTCGCGCAGGTAGTCGAAGCCGAATTCGTTGTTGGTGCCGTAGGTGATGTCGGAACCGTAGGCCCCCTTCTTGTCGCCATGCGGCATGCCCGGGTACACCACGCCCACGCTCAGGCCCAGCCATGTGTAGAGCTTGCCCATCCAGGCCGAGTCGCGGCGGGCCAGGTAGTCGTTGACGGTGACGACATGCACGCCCTTGCCTTCGAGCGCATTCAGATAAACCGGAAGGGTGCCGACCAGGGTCTTGCCCTCGCCGGTGCGCATCTCGGCAATCTTGCCCAGATGCAGCACCATGCCGCCGATCAACTGCACGTCGTAGTGGCGCATGCCCAGGACGCGCCGGCTGGCTTCGCGGCAGACGGCAAAGGCCTCGGGCAGGATCTTGTCGAGCGCCTCGCCACCGGCGACGCGCTGCTGGAACTCGGGGGTCTTGGCCTGCAGCTCCGCGTCGGAGAGCTTCTCCATCTCCGGCTCGAGCGCGTTGATCCGGACGACGGTGCGTTGCAGCTGGCGCAGGAGGCGATCATTGCGGCTGCCGAAGACGCGGGTAAGCAGGTTGTTGAGCATTTCAGTACCGGAATCGGGAATCGGAAGGGGAGCAGCGGGCACCCGGATGGGTGGCACGCGACTCCCGGCAACAAGAAGGGGCGCCGAGCGCCCCATGGCATCGCGCATTGTAGCTGGGGGCGAGGGGCGGTGCTTACAAGCCAAAGGCTTGTGCCGCCACGAGCGCCCGTAGCAGCTGTGCTGCGAAGGGCCGGAACGAGGGGCGGTGCTTACAAGCCAAAGGCTTGTGCCGCCACGAGCGCCCGTAGCAGCTGTGCTGCGAAGGGCCGGAACGAGGGAACGCGCATGCAAGCCAGTCTTTCGAACCCCTGCAGCGACCCGGCCGGCAAGCCCCCTAATGACAACGCCCCGGCGAACCGGGGCGTTGTCTAGTGCTTTCGAAACCGCGTGGCCGGCTGGGTCGAATCAACCCTGCAGCGGCGAGGCCTCGTTGAGGAACTTGCGCGGGTTGACCACGCGACCGTTCTCCCACACCTCGAAATGCACGTGCGGGCCGGTCGAACGCCCCGACGAGCCCGCCTTGGCGATCTCGCCACCGGCCCGGACCAGCTCGCCGACCCGACGGGTCAGGCGCGAGTTGTGCGCGTAGCGGGTCACGTAGCCGTTGCCGTGGTCGACCTCGACCACATGGCCATACCCGGAGCGCGTACCGGAGAAGCTCACCACGCCATCCGCCACCGACAGCACCGGGTCACCGGTGCGGGCATGGAAGTCGATGCCCTTGTGCGAGGCGCGACCGCCGCCGAACGGATCGGAACGGAAGCCGAAGCCTGAGGTGATGTAGCTGCCGGCGATCGGCGCGCGCGACGGCACTGCGTTCAGGTCCAGCTGACGGTTGAACAGCAGCGACTCGAGCACCGTGAGCTGCTCACCCGATGCCTGGAACTTGGCCTGCAGGGAGGCCATGTCCTCGTCGATCTCGCCCTTGCTGATGTCGCGGGTCGGGCCGGCACCACCCACGCCCAGCGGCTTGTCGAAGTCGAACTCGCCATCCTGCAGCTGGCCGATGCGGGTCAGCCGCTCGCCAAGCGCATTGAGGCGATTGGCCTCGGCCTGGAGTTCGCCGAGCCGGGCGGCGAGTGCGTTGATCTCGCGCTGCGCGTCGCGCCGTGTTTCTTCGATCTGCGCCTGCTGCTGGTTGACCTCGGCGCGTAGGCTGGCGGTATAGCCGATGCCGGCGGCCGCTCCTGCGCTGAAGCCGACGCCCAGCAGGAGGGCCAGTGCGGCACCGGGACGGCGCTGCCCGTGGCTGCCTGCCTGGCCAAGGATGTTCTCAAGGCCTGCACGCGATTTGGTTACGATGGTTTGATAGGTCATAAGTCCGATGTCTGAATTCAGGTCCAGGTCCCCGCGTCCGCCCTCATCCCCGCTGCCGGCGCTCGATGCGCTGTTGGCGGAGCCTGCTGGCGACCCGATCCGTCGAGCCTTGTGGCTCGACGGGCTGGACCGTCGGTTACGCCCCCTCCTGCCGGATCCGCTGGCCGCGCATGCGCGGCTGGCTAACGTCGAAAACGGCAGGCTCGTGTTTTTGGTCGATGCACCGGTGTGGCGGGCCAAATTGAGGCTCGCAACGCCGGAACTGCTGGTTGCGGCCCGGTCCCTCGGCCTTGCCGCGACTGAAGTGGTCATCAAGACCGCCCCTCCGATGCCCCGCCCCTTGCAGGTCACCGCTCCAGCCATCCCCCTGTCCGCGGCCGCCCAGTTGGCGTTCAAGACCGCGTTGGCACCATCGGAAACGCCCGATCCTTCGGATTCCAGCGGCGCCGCCTGATCCGCAGGGCACTGGCATGGTTCATGCCGGTGATGGCTGCGTGATCAAGTGACGGGGCATCCTAGCGACGCCTGCCTGCCTGTTTGTTAAGGCTTCAGAAGCGTTTCGGAAGGATTCTGTTAAAAAAACGTTATGACGTCACGGGATGTTCACCTCTGTGACGTGGCACCCGCTTCGTGAAAACGAGGCGTCGCAACGCGGCGAGCGCCGCTGGGGAGGCCTCAGGCCGGCAACGGCGCCCCGAAAACGACGGGCGCGGGCTCGTCGCCCGGGAAGGACACTTCCTCCCAGGCGGACCGCTCGGCCAGCAGCGCGCGTACCAGCTGGTTGTTGAGCGCATGCCCGGACTTGAAGCCCTCGTAGGCGCCGATGATCGGGTGCCCGGCCAGGTACAGGTCGCCCACGGCGTCGAGGATCTTGTGGCGTACGAACTCGTCAACGTAGCGGAGCCCGTCGTCATTGAGGACGCGGAACTCGTCCAGGACGATCGCGTTGTCCATCGACCCGCCCAGACCCAGGTTGCGCTCCCGCATGTACTCCAGGTCACGCATGAAGCCGAAGGTGCGGGCCCGGCTGACTTCCTTCACGTACGAGGCGGTGGAGAACTCGACTTCGGCCCGCGACTGCGACGCCGGGATGGCCGGGTGGTCGAATTCGACCGTGAATCCGATGCGGAAGCCGTCGTGGGGTTCGAACCTGGCAAACTTGCCGCCCTCGCGCACCTCGACCGGCCGCAGGATGCGGATGAAGCGCTTGGGGGCGTCCTGCTCCTCGATCCCCGCCGACTGCAGCAGGAACACGAAGGGGCCGGCCGAGCCGTCCATGATCGGGACCTCGGGCGCGGACAACTCTATATAGGCGTTGTCGATGCCCAGGCCGGCCAGGGCCGACAACAGGTGCTCGACGGTCTGCACCTTGGCAGGACCGCAGCTCAAGCCGGTACACAGCACGGTTTCGCTGACCAGCTCAGCCCGTGCGGGCACCTCGACCACGGGATCCAGGTCCACACGTCGGAACACGATGCCGGTCTCGGCGGGTGCCGGGCGCAGGGTCAGGAAGACCTTTTCGCCACTGTGCAGCCCCACGCCGGTGGCGCGGATCACGTTCTTGAGGGTTCGCTGGCGCAGCATGGGCGGAGGGCAGGCCTTGGGTGCGTGGACACGGGTGGGAAACGGCCTTGTAACGAGGGTGGGCCCGCAACGACGGACCGGCGACCTCGAAACGGCGGAAGCGTACCACGCAGGTGGCTGAACCTGAACGGAAAAGGACGCAGTGTCCCGGGAGTGTCACCCACGTCCGGGAAACTGACCGGCCGGCCGTGACCGGCCGGTCAAAAAGGCCCCGGGGAGGACGCCCCGGCGGCCGTGTTGCAGGACTCGGACGGCGGATCAGTCTGCCTGGCGGCGCAGGGTGAGGCCACGCGCTTGCCGGGCACTGCCCGGCGCGTGGCCGAACGCCCGGCCAGGGATGGCCGGGCCGGACGGGCCGAAGCCCCGGTCCTGCGCCAAGGACGGCATCAGTCGGCCTGTCGGCGCAGGAAAGCAGGAATGTCCAGGTAGCTGTCGCTTCCGCCGAAATCGGCCACCGCCGGGCTGGCCGCCGGGGTCGAGGCTTCAGTTGCCGACGCGGTGCGGCTGCGCAGCTGGCCGAATCCGGTGGGCGGCGTGGCCGATCCCGGTGTGAATCCGTCGGCCACCGCGTCGATCGGCAGGCCGGTGGTGCCGTCGCGCACCAGCTGGACGTGGCTCACGGCGCGCCCGGTCTCGCGTTGCCCGGTGCGTGCGACAGCGCGATTCAGGCCGGTGGCGACGACGGTCACCTTGACCTCGTCCTGCATGTCCGGATCGAGCACGGTGCCGATCACGACCGTCGCATCCTCGGAGGCGAAGGCCTCGATGGTGCGGCCGACCTCGTCGAACTCGGCCATGGTGAAGTCCGGGCCTGCGGTGATGTTGACCAGGATCCCGTTGGCGCCCGACAGGTTGATGTCGTCCAGCAGCGGGTTCTGCACCGCGGACTCGGCCGCGGCCTGCGCGCGGTCGTCGCCGCGGGCCGAGCCGGTGCCCATCATCGCCAGGCCCATCTCGCTCATCACCGTGCGCACGTCGGCGAAGTCGACGTTGATCAGGCCGGGGCGGACGATCAGGTCGGCAATGCCCTGCACGGCGCCCAGCAGCACGTCGTTGGCCGCGCGGAAGGCCTGGATCATGGTGGCATTGCGGCCGAGCACGGTGATCAGCTTTTCATTGGGGATGGTGATCAGCGAGTCGCAGTGGTGGCTGAGCTCCTCGATGCCCTTGAGCGCGACCTGCATGCGGCGGCGGCCCTCGAACGGGAACGGCTTGGTGACCACGGCCACGGTCAGGATGCCCATCTCCTTGGCCAGCTGCGCCACCACCGGCGCCGCGCCCGTGCCGGTGCCGCCGCCCATGCCGGCGGTGATGAACACCATGTCCGCGCCCTGCATGGCGTCCATCAGGCGCTCGCGGTCTTCCAGCGCGGCCTGCCGGCCGACCTCCGGGTTGGCGCCCGCGCCCAGCCCCTTGGTGACGTTGCTGCCCAGCTGCAGCTGCAGCTTGGCGCCGCAGTTCTTGATCGCCTGCGAGTCGGTGTTGGCGGTGATGAACTCCACGCCGTCGACGTTGCCGCTGACCATGTGGGCGACCGCGTTGCCGCCGCCGCCGCCGACGCCGATCACCTTGATGATCGCGTTCGGGGCCATGCTCTCTACCAGTTCGAAATGTGCCATGTCCGAGTCCTCTTTATATGGTGCTAGTTGTGTGCCGTGGGGGTTGCTGCCGGGGTGCTGCGTGTTCGTCGCCTGCTTCGCCGTCGGGACTGCATATGAATTGCCGGGGACATCAGAATTCCCCCCGGTACCAGTTCTTGAGCTTGTTGAAGAAGGTGCCGGCACGCCCCGTGGGCAGCACCGGGCGGCGGGGGTTCTCTATCTGGCTGCCCATCAGCAGCAGGCCCACGCCGGTGGCGTGCACCGGGTTGCCGACGACCTCGCCCAGGCCGGTCACGTGCTGGGGGATCCCCACCCGCACCGGCATCTGCAGCATTTCCTCGGCCAGCTCGACCACGCCTTCCATCTTCGAGGCGCCGCCGGTCAGGACCATGCCGGCCCTGACGTGCTGCTCGAAGCCGCTGCGACGCAGCTCGGCCTGGACCATCTCGAAGATTTCCTCGTAGCGCGCCTGCACCGCCTGCGCCAGCGAGTGGCGCGGCATGCGGCGCGGCGGGCGGTCGCCGACGCTGGGCACCTGGATCGATTCCTCCGCGGTGGCCATCTGCGCCAGCGCGCAGGCATAGCGGACCTTGATCTGCTCGGCTTCGGGGGTCGGCGTGCGCAGCATGTGCGCGATGTCCTCGGTGACCTTGTCGCCGGCGATGCCAAGGCTGGCCGAATGGGCGATGGCGCCGTGCACGAACACCGCGATGTCGGTGGTGCCGGCGCCGATGTCGACCAGCACCACGCCCAGCTCGCGTTCATCGCTGGTCAGCACCGCGTGGCTCGATGCCAGCACGCCCAGTACCAGGTCATCGACCTGCAGGCCGCAGCGCTGCACGCACTTGCTGACGTTGGCGGCGGCCGATTGCGCGCACACCACCAGGTGCGCATGCACCTCGAGCCGTACACCGGTCATGCCGACCGGGTTGCGGATACCCTCCTGCGAGTCGTCCAGCACGTAGTCGCGCGGGATCGCATGCAGGATCTTCTGGTCGGCCGGGATGGCGACGGCCTTGGCCGCCTCCAGCACGCGGTCGAGGTCGCCGAAGGTGACCTCGCCGTCGCGGATCGGCGCGATGCCCTGCGAGTTGCGGCATTGCACGTGGCTGCCGGAGATCGATGCGTACACCGAGCGGATCTCGCAGCCGGCCATCAGCTCGGCTTCCTCGATGGCGCGCTGGATCGACTGCACGGTCGATTCGATGTCCACCACCACGCCGCGACGCAGGCCGCGCGATTCGTGGCTGCCGATGCCGATGACCTCGATCGGCTGGGCCGGCCCGCCGTTGGCCGGCGTGTACTCGCCCACCAGCGCCACCACCTTGGAGGTGCCGATGTCGAGCCCGACGATCAGCGATTTGTCGCCCTTGCGATTCATGTCTGGTCCTGTTGCTGCGATGGCGCGTCCCCGTCCGTGGGCATCGGGGCCCAGGTGAGTGCGAATCCATTGGTGTATCGGAGGTCGGCCCGCGCCAGGCGCTGGGTCGGTTGGGCGAGCAGTTGCGGTACCAGGCGGACGAAACGGGCGATGCGTGCGTGCGCCTCGGCGCGGCCGACCACCAGTTCGGTGCCGCCGTCCAGCTCGAGCGTCCAGCTGCCGCGCGCGTCGAGTGCCACCTCGCGCACCTGCAGTCCGGCGCCGGCGATCAGGTCGCGGGATTCGTTGTAGAGCTCGACCACGTCGTGCACCCGTGCGTCGGGGCCGGACAGCCTGGGCAGCCCCGCCGGGACTTCGATTCCGCTCACGGGGAACAGCCGTCCATGTTCGGAGAGCAGTTGGTCATCGCCCCAGCGCGCGAACGGACGGTGTTCGGTGACGGTCACCTCGAGCACGTCGGGCCAGCGCTTGCGCACCTTGGCCGTCTCCACCCAGGGCAGCGCCGCCACGGCCGACTGCGCACGGTCCAGGTCGACGGCGAAGAAGCCCTGGCGTGCGTACGGCAGCAGCGCCTCGCGCAGGCGCGCGTCGTCGACGCGTTCGAACGTGCCGGTGGCGCGCATCCGTTGCAGCGGCCATTGCTCGCTGCCGACCCAGCCATTGACCACGGCCACCACCGGTGCCACCACCAGCGCGACCGCCAGCAACCAGCCAAGCAGGCGCAACAGCGCGCTCACAGCGATGTCTCCAGCACGCGCCAGCACAGCTCGGGGAAGTCGATCCCGACCTGGCCCGCGGCCTTGGGCACCAGCGAGTGGCTGGTCATGCCCGGCGCGGTGTTCACCTCGAGCAGGAACAGGCGCCCCGTGGCCCGGTCGCGCATCACGTCCACGCGCCCCCAGCCCTGGCAGCCGGCGGCGACGAAGGCCGCCAGTGCCAGCTCGCCGATCGCGCGCTCGTCCTCGCCGTCCAGGCCGGGGCACAGGTACTGCGTGTCTTCGGCGACGTACTTGGCGTTGTAGTCGTACCACTCGCCCTTGGGCACGATGCGGATCGACGGCAGGGCCACGTGGCCATCGCCACTGGCGAGAACTGCCACGGTCAGCTCGTCGCCCTGCACCATCTGCTCGACCAGCATCTCGCCCGGATAGCGCGCGGCGAGCGCGACCGCCTCGTCCAGCGCCGCTTCGTCCAGCACGCGCGAAACGCCCACGCTGGAGCCTTCGCATGACGGCTTGACGATCACCGGCAAGCCCAGCGCGCGCGCGGCGGACTTCACATCGGACCGGGCGTCCCGGTTGGAGCCGGCCAGGCGCACGTAGCCGGGAGTCGACAGGCCTTCTGCCAGCCACACCTGCTTGGTGCGGATCTTGTCCATGCTCAATGCGCTGCCCAGCACCCGCGAGCCGGTGAACGGCACGCCCAGCGCCTCCAGCAGGCCCTGCAGCACACCGTCCTCCCCGCCGCCCTTGTTGCCGTGGAGGATGTTGAAGACGCGGTCGACCCTGGCTGCGTCGGCATCACGGCCGGCCCGGATGGCGTCGACCAGCGCCGGGATACCGTCGACCCCGAACGCATCCACGCCGCGCGAGCGCAGCGCCTCCAGCACGTTGCGGCCGGAGTCCAGCGACACCTCGCGCTCGGCACTGGTGCCGCCCATCAGCACCGCGACCCGGCCGAAGCCTGCAGGATCGGTGAGGCGCGGCGCGGCGAGCTGCAGCGTCATGCCGCGTCCTCCCCGGGGTCGGCCGGCCTGAAGCCGGTGACCACCAGCTGCTGCGCGGCGTGGCCGATGTCGCCGGCGCCCATCATCATCAGCAGGTCGCCGTCCTGGAGCACGTCGGGAAGCACCGATGCCAGGTCCGTCGCCGCCGGCACCACCACCGGATCGATCCGGCCGCGCACGCGGATCGCGCGCGCCAATGCCTTTGAGTCGGCGCCCGCGATGGGTGCCTCGCCGGCCGGGTAGACCTCGGTGAGCACCAGCACGTCCACGCCCGACAGCACTGCGGCGAACTCGTCGAACAGGTCGCGGGTACGGCTGTAGCGGTGCGGCTGGAACGCCACGACCAGGCGCTTATCGGGCCAGCCGCCGCGCGCGGCTTCGAACACCGCCGCCAGCTCCTTGGGGTGGTGCCCGTAGTCGTCGACCACGGTGACCAGCCCGCCATCCGGGGTCGGCACCTGCGCCAGCAGGTTGAAGCGGCGGCCGATGCCGGCGAAGCTCTCCAGCGCGCGCTTGATCGCCGAAGGCTCGACGCCAAGCTGCCAGCCCACCGCGGCCGCCGCGAGTGCGTTCTGCACGTTATGCCGGCCGGGCAACGCCAGCATCACCGGGGTGCGGGTGCCGTCGGGCAGGCACAGGTCGAAACGCATCCGCGCGCCCTGCTGGACCACGTCCTCGGCCCTGACGTCGGCATCCGGGTCGAAGCCGTAGGTCATGACGTGGCGCGGCGTCTTCAGCGCAAGCGCGGCCACGTCGGGGTCGTCGATGCACAGGATGGCCAGGCCGTAGAAGGGCAGCCGGTGCAGGAATTCGTCGAACGCCGCCTGCACGTTGGCGAAGTCGCCTCCGTAGTTTTCCAGGTGGTCGGCGTCGATGTTGGTGACCACCGCGATCTGCGGGGTCAGGCGCAGGAAGCTGCCGTCGCTTTCGTCGGCTTCCGCCACCAGCCACTGTCCGCCGCCGAGCTTGGCATTGGAGCCGGCGGCCAGCAGCTGGCCACCGATGACGAAGGTGGGGTCGATGTCGCCTTCGCCCAGCACGCTTGCGGTCAACGAAGTCGTCGTGGTCTTGCCGTGGGTGCCGGCGATGGCGATGCCACGCTTGAAGCGCATCAGCTCGGCCAGCATCTCGGCACGCGGCACCACGGGGATGCGCTGCGCGTGCGCTTCCAGCACTTCGGGGTTGTCGGCCTTGATCGCACTGGACACGACCACGCAATCGGTGCCCAGCACGTTGGCGGCGGCATGGCCACGGTTCACGGTCACGCCCTGCGCGACCAGCCGGCGGGTCACCGCGTTGTCGGCCGTGTCCGAGCCGGACACCTTGTAGCCCAGCGTGCACATCACTTCGGCGATGCCGCTCATGCCGACGCCGCCGACGCCGATGAAATGGATGCGGGGAAAGGCCTTGGCGAGATCGCCGGTGTGCTGCAGGCGGCGGCGGACGGTCACGCTCATGCGCGGCCCCCGCGTGCGTGGCGCTGGATCGTATCGAGGGTGATGGCGGCGACCTTCCGTGCGGCGTCGGGTTGGGCGAGCGCACGCGCCGACTGCGCCATGCGCAGCAGGTCGACCCGCTCTGAGAGAATTTCCAGGGTGGCCGACAGCCGCTCGCCCAGCGTCTCGCCCTGCGGCAGCACCTGGGCGGCGCCGCGATCGAACAGGTACTGCGCGTTCTTGGCCTGGTGGTCGTCCACCGCCTGAGGGAACGGCACCAGGATGCTGCCCACGCCCACCGCGCACAGCTCGGCCAGGGTCAGCGCGCCGGCGCGGCAGACCACCACGTCGGCCCATGCGTAGGCCCCGGCCATGTCGGCGATGAACGGCTCGACCGAAGCGGCGATGCCGGCCTGGGCATAGGCCTGCGTGGTTGCTTCCTGCATCGCCTCTCCGCTCTGGTGCCGGACCTCGAAGGCGATGGCACCACGCAGGCGGCGCAGGGCGTCGGGTACGGCATCGTTGAGCGCGCGCGCGCCCTGGCTGCCGCCCAGCACCAGCAACCGCAGGGGGCCGTTGCGACCCTGGAACCGCTGGTCCGGCCCGGGCACGGCGGCGATCTCGTCGCGCACCGGGTTGCCGACCACCGATTCGGCGCGGTCGGGGAACGTATCGGGGAAGCCGGTCATCACCTCTTCGGCCATGCGCACGAGCACCCGGTTGGTCATGCCCGGCGCGCGGTTCTGTTCGTGCACCAGCAGGGGCACCCGCGCCAGTCGCGCGGCCAGGCCGCCCGGCCCGGCAGCGAAGCCACCGAAGCTGATCACCGCTGCGGGCTTGCGCTCGCGCAGTACCGCTCGCGCCTGGGCCACCGCCCGCCAGACCTTGAACGGGGCGGCCAGCAGCGTGGCGGCGCCCTTGCCGCGGATGCCGCGCACGGCGATGGTCTCGATCTCGATGCCGTGCTGCGGCACCAGCCGGGTTTCCATGCCACCGTCCGCACCCAGCCACACAACGGGGACGCCCCGCTCGCGTAGCGCCTTGGCCACGGCCAGGCCGGGGAAGATGTGCCCGCCGGTGCCGCCAGCCAGGATCATCACCGGACGCAGCGCGGTGTCGGTAGCCGTCGCGGCGACGGCCTGGGGGGTGGCGAGGTTCATCCCGCCCTCCCCAGCGTCGGCTCGATGCGCTGGCGCAGGCGGCTGGTGCCGCGCGCGGTATCGGTGGCGCGCGCGAGCACGGGCGGACCCTGGGGCGCGGCACCGGGCAGCGGGGAGGCCGTCGCCGGCACACCAACCGAAGGTTGCGCTGCCTCGCCCCGCAGTCGCGCCACCTGGCGCTGGGCACGATCGAGCTCATAGGACACGCGCAGCAGCAGCCCCAGCGCGACGCAACTCATCAGCGTGCTTGAACCGCCATATGAAATGAGCGGCAGGGTCAGCCCCTTGGTGGGCAGCAGCCCGAGGTTGACGCCGATCGAGACGAAGCTCTGCAGGCCGATCCACAGCGCGATGCCGAAGGCGCAGTACGCCGAGAAGTGCCGGCGCATCTGCGCGCACTGCAGGCCGATCCAGAACGCGCGCCCGACCAGGGCCGCGAACAGCGCCACCACCAGGCACACGCCGACGAAGCCCAGCTCCTCGGCGATCACCGCCATGATGAAGTCGGTGTGCGCCTCCGGCAGGTATTGCAGCTTCTGGATGGAGCTGCCCAGGCCGACGCCGAACCACTCGCCGCGCCCCACCGCCATCAGTGCGTTGGTCAGCTGGTAGCCGCTGTCGAACGGGTCCGCCCACGGGTCCATGAACGAGGTCAGGCGGCGCACGCGGTAGGGCTCGGCGATCGCCACCACCGCCAGCAGTGGCAGCCCGACCAGCACCGGCCCGAACATCCGCGGCATGTTGACCCCGCCCAGCACCAGCATCCCGCCGGTGATGGCCAGGATCAGCGAGAGCGAGCCGAAGTCCGGCTGCAGTGCCAGCAGCACCACCAGCACGATGGCCACGCCGATCGGCTTGAGCATCGCCGGCCAGGTCGCGCTGACTTCCTCGCTGTAGCGCTTCAGGTAGCTGGCCAGCCAGACGATGTACATCAGCTTGACCGCCTCGACCATCTGGAAGGTCGAGATGCCCGGCACCTTGATCCAGCGCTGGGCGCCGTTGACGCTGTGGCCGATGCCGGGGATGAACACCAGCAGCAGCGAGGCGATGCACAGCAGCAGCAGCAGCGGGCCGCGCTGCTCCAGCGACCTGAGTTCGGTGCGCGACATCCACCACGCCAGCGCGACCCCGCCGGCCAGGAACACCACGTGCTTGGTCAGGAAGTAGAACGGGCCGACGTCCAGGCCCTCGCCGATGGCGATGGAACTGGAGCCCACCATCACCACGCCGATGCAGCCCAATGCGCACGCCAGGGCCAGCAGCCACGGGTCGAAACGACCGGTGATGGCATCCAGGCGCGTGGCCTGGCCTGCGGCGTGGCGGGGCATGGCGGTGGCGGCGCGGTCGGTCATCAACGCACCTTCAGCGTGGCCAGGCCGACCAGCACGAGGATCACCGAGATGATCCAGAAGCGCACGATCACGCGCGGCTCCGGCCAGCCCTTGAGCTCGAAATGGTGGTGGATCGGCGCCATCCGGAAAATGCGCTTGCCGAACAGCTTGAACGAGGCCACCTGCGCCATCACCGACAGGGTCTCGATCACGAAGATGCCGCCCATGATCACCAGCACCAGCTCCTGCCGGACGATCACCGCGATGCAGCCCAGCACGGCGCCCAGCGCCAGCGCGCCGATGTCGCCCATGAACACCATCGCCGGATAGGTGTTGAACCACAGGAAGCCCAGCCCGGCCCCGGCGATGGCCGCGCAGATGATCACCAGCTCGCCCGCCCCGGGCACCGCCGGGATCTGCAGGTATTCGGAGAACACCGCATTGCCCGATGCGTAGGCGAACACGCCCAGCGCGCAGGCCACCAGCACGGTCGGCATGATCGCCAGCCCGTCCAGGCCATCGGTCAGGTTGACCGCGTTGGAGAAGCCGACGATCCAGAAGTAGGCGATCGCCACGAAGCTGAAAGCCACCAGCGGCAGCGCGACCGCCTTGAACAGCGGGATGTAGAAGGTGGTGGCCGCGGGGGCGTCCGCGGTCATGTACAGGAACACGCCGGCGGCCAGGCCGAAGATCGACTGCAGCAGGTACTTGGTGCGCGAGCGCATGCCGTTGGGATCGCGGCGGACGATCTTGATCCAGTCGTCCCACCAGCCGATGGCGCCGAAGGCCACCATTACCCCGAGCACCAGCCACACGTAGCGGTTGCGCAGGTCTGCCCACAGCAGCACCGAGGCCAGCACGGTGATCAGGATCAGCGCGCCGCCCATGGTCGGGGTGCCGGCCTTGGAGAAGTGCGACTGCGGGCCGTCGGTGCGGATCGGTTGCCCGCCCTTGAGCTGGCCGAGCCGGCGGATCACCGACGGCCCCCACCACAGCGACAGGGCCAGCGCCGTCAGTGCGGCGAGGATGCCGCGCAGAGTCAGGTAGCCGAACAGCCCGAAAACGCTTTCCAGCTGCTGCAGCCACCGCGAGAGTTCAAGCAGCATCCGCGTCCCCCTTTTCATTGCACGGCGCATCCGACAGCAGCGCCGCGACGACCCGTTCCATCGCGCTGCCACGCGAACCCTTCACCAGCACCCGGACGGGCGTCGGCGCGTGTGCCTGCAGGGCATCGCGCAACGCGCCGGCCAGTGCCGCGTGGTCGGCGTGGACGCTGCCGCCGTCGCCGAACGTGCCCGCCGCGGTGGTGCTCAGCGGGCCCAGCGCGAACAGCCTCTGGATTCCGGCGCTGCGGGCGCGGCGCCCGACCTCGGCGTGCATGCCGGCGGCGTCGTCGCCCAGCTCGCGCATGTCACCCAGCACCAGCCAACCCTCGGCCGGGCCAGCGGCCAGGGTGTCGATGGCGGCGGCGACCGAGCCGGGATTGGCGTTGTAGCTGTCGTCCACGATGGTCGCGTGCGCGCCCCAGCGGTGTGCGACCAGGCGGCCCTGCACCGGCTGCGCCTGGGCCAGCCCCGCGACCACCTGCGCCATGTCCGCGCCGGCGGCCAGGCCGATCGTCGCGGCGGCCAATGCATTGAGCACGTTGTGGCGGCCGGGAAGCGCGATCCGTGCCTCGGCTTCGCCCAGCGGGGTGACCAGCATGAAACGGCTGCCGTCCTCGTCCAGCTGGATGTCGCGGGCGGTGACGTCGGCGCTGGCTTCCAGGCCGAATCGCAGCAGCCGCCGTCCATGCGCGCGCTCGGCGAAGAACGGGCCGAACGCGTCGTCGGCATTGATCACCGCCACGCCATCGGGTGGCAGCGCATTGTAGATCGCGGCCTTGGTGTCGGCCACGCCCAGCAGGCTGCCCATGCGCTCCAGGTGCGCGGGCGCGATGTTGTTCACCAGGCCAATGTGCGGGCGCGCGATCGCGGCCAGGTAGGCGATGTCGCCGGGTTGTCCCGCGCCCATCTCATAGATGGCGAACGCCGCGCCCTCCGGAGCGTCCAGCACCGCAAGCGGCACGCCGATCTCGTTGTTTCGATTGCCGGGGTTGGCATAGGTATCGGCCACCTGCCGCAGTACGGACAGGGCCAGCGCCTTGACGCTGGTCTTGCCATTGCTGCCGGTGATGGCGACCACGCGAGTGGCGCGGTCGCGCTGCACCACGGCCGCCCAGTCGGCCAGCGCGCGCCGGGTGTCGGCAACCACCACCTGCGAGACGGCGATTGGCAGCTCGCGCGAAACCAGCGCGGCCGCAATGCCCGCGCGGGCAGCGGCTCCGACGTGGTCATGGCCGTCGAAACGCTCGCCCGCCAGCGCGACGAAGATCGCATCCCCGCCCTCGGCCAGGGCCCGGGTGTCGGTTGCCACGCTGGACACGCTGCGGTCGTCGCCGACCAGGCGTCCGCCGGTCGCCTGTGCGATCCGACTGAGCAGGATGGGCGTCATGGTCGCGCCTCCAGGTGCCGGCGCGCGACCTCGGTGTCGTCGAACGGGTGCTGCACCCCGGCCACTTCCTGGTATGGCTCGTGGCCCTTGCCGGCCACCAGCACGATGTCGTCCGGACCGGCCTGGGCGATCGCCAGCGCAATGGCCGCGTCGCGGTCGCGCCGTACCAGCACGCGACCCGGGTTGCGGAAGCCCTCGAGGATCCCGGCAACGATCGCATCGCCATCCTCGTTGCGCGGGTTGTCGTCAGTGACGATGACGGTATCGGCCTGCGACTCGGCAATGGCGGCCATCTGCGGCCGCTTGCCGCGATCACGCTCGCCCCCGCAGCCGAACACGCACACCAGCCGCGCCTGTGCGTGTGCACGCAGCGATGCCAGCGCCTGTTCCAGCGCGTCGGGCGTATGCGCGTAGTCGATGACCACCAGCGGCCGGCGCTGGCCGGCGGGACCCCGGTCTCCCCCGAGCCGGTTCATGCGCCCGGCGACGGGCTGCAGCCGGCCCAGGGTGGCGGCGATGGTGGCTGCGTCGACTTCCAGCGCGTGGAGCGCGCCGGCGACCGCCAGCAGGTTGTCGACGTTGAAGCGTCCCAGCAGCGATGAACGCACCGGGCCGGCGTGGCCGTCCACGTGCAGGTCGAAGGCGATGCCGCGGTTGTCCAGCACGATGTCCCCGGCTCGCACCGACGCCCCCGCCTGGCCACGCGAACTGAGGCCGATGCGGCGCACGCCCTGCGGCAGCGCGGCATGCAGTCGCCGGCCGAACGCGTCATCGAGGTTGATCGCCGCCGCACGCAGGCCCGGCCATGCGAACAGCCGCGCCTTGCTTGCGGCGTAGCGCTCCATGTCCCCGTGGTAGTCCAGGTGGTCACGGGTGAGGTTGGTGAACACCGCGACGTCGAAGTGCACGCCATCCACGCGCCCCTGGTCGAGCGCGTGAGAGCTGACTTCCATCGCGATCGCCTGCGCGCCGTCGCGGTGCATGCCCGCCAGCAACGCGTGCAGGCGCAGTACCAGCGGCGTGGTGAATCCGGTGGCGACCAGCTGGCCATGCAGCCCGGCGCCGAGGGTGCCGATGCTGCCCGCGTTGCGACCCTGCAGCGCCCACGCTTGCGCCAGCAACTGGACGGTCGACGTCTTGCCGTTGGTGCCGGTGACGCCAACGACATCGATCGCCTGCGTCACCTCGCCGTGGAAACGGTGCGCGATCCCGCCCATGCGTGCGCGAAGGCCCGGCACGGCAATGGCATCGGCCGGTGCGGTCATGCCATCGGGCGCCGGCGGCTCGAACAGGACCGCGACGGCGCCGGCGGCGCGCGCCTGCTCCACGAACGCCAGGCCGTGGGCGCCGCCGCCCTCGCCCTCGACCGCGAAGAAAGCGTCGCCCGGGCGCAACTCGCGCGTGTCCTGCGCCAGCCCGCCGACCATCAGGCCGGACGGAATGCCGGTGACGTCCGGCAGTAATTTCACCAGCGGCATCGCACTCATGGCGCCGCCCCGGGTCGGGTTGCGGCTGACAAAGTGGCGGCGGCGCGCTCGGCGGGAAATTCGACCGGCACGGCCGGCACCACCGGCGCGGTCCCGACGGCATCGGTCGCGGCCTCGCGGCGCTTGGCATCGGCCTCGGCCTGGGCCGCCAGCCACGTGTCGATATCGTCGGGAGGGACGTCCATCAGGCGCAGCGCGCCGTCCATCACGCTCTTGAACACCGGCGCCGACACCAGGCCGCCGTAGTAGCCCTTGCTGGCATCGGGGTCGTCGACCACCACCACCATCGAGAAGCGCGGGTTCTCCACCGGCACCACCCCCGCGAAGAACGAAACGTAACGCCGGGAATAGCCGCCGGTGTCGTTGAACTTGCGCGCCGTACCGGTCTTGCCGGCGACGTGGTAGCCCAGGATCGCGGCCTGGGTCGCGGTGCCACCTTCTTCGGTGACGGTCTGCATCATCTGCATGACCTGCGCGGCGACGTGCGGGGACAGCACCTCGCGCGCCTCGTGGCGCTCGCCCTTGACGAAGGTCGGGGTGACCAGCTTGCCGCCGTTGCCGATCGCGGCGTAGGCCGCGGCGATCTGCAGCGGCGTGGCCGACAATCCGTAGCCGTAGGACATCGTCGCCTTGGTCGAGCCGAACCAGCGATCGGGCGGTGGCAGCACGCCGGACGACTCGCCGGGGAAGCCGCTGCCGGGCTTCTGGCCGTAGCCGAAACCGCGCACGAACCGGTAGAAATAGTCGTCGTCGAGCTTGTTGGCCAGCTTGACCGCACCCAGGTTGGAGCTCTTGGTGATCAGGCCGGTGACGGTCTGCACGCCGTAGTTGCGGAAGTCGCGGATGGTGTAGCGGCCCAGCGCCATGTGGCCAGGCGAGACGTCCACCTGGGTGTCGGGCGTGACCACGCCTGCGCTGAGCGCCGCGGCCACCGTGATCGGCTTCATCGTCGAGCCCGGCTCGACCACGTCGGTCACCGCTCGGTTGCGGCGGGCGTCGGCGTTGCGCGGGTCGACCGCGTTGGGGTTGTAGGTCGGCAGGTTGACCATGGCCAGGATCTCGCCGGTGTCGACGTCCAACACCACTGCCGAGCCCGCGCTCGCACCCGTGCGCAACAGCGTGCTGCGCAGCTCGCGGAACGCCAGGTACTGGATGCGACGGTCGATGGTGAGGGTCAGGTCGTGGCCGGCTTCGGCCGCGCGGATCAACTCCACGTCCTCGACGAAGCGCCCGCGGCTGTCGCGGATCACCCGCTTTGCGCCGGGCTTGCCGCGCAACCAGTCGTCGAAGGCGAGCTCCAGCCCTTCCTGGCCGCGATCGTCGATGTTGGTGAAGCCCAGCACGTGGGCCAGTGCCTCGGCCTGCGGGTAGAAGCGGCGGAATTCGCGCTGCGAGAACACGCCGGGGATCGCGTGGGCAAGGATCTTCCTGGCCGCGGCCGGACTGATCCGGCGCTTGAGGTACATGAACTCCTTGCTGCCGCGCTGGCTGATCTTGCGCGTCAGGTAATCGACGGGGACGTCCAGCGCCTCGGCCAGCTCGGGGATGCGCTCGGGGTTGGCCAGCAGCTCCTGCGGATTGCCCCACACCGACTCCACCGGCGTGGAGACCGCCAGCGGCTCGCCGTTGCGGTCGGTGATCATGCCGCGCGAGGTGGGGATCGCGATCTCGCGCAGGATCCGCTCGTCGCCCTGCTTGCGGTAGAACTCGTTGTCGACCACCTGCAGGTGGAACGCACGCGCCACCAGCGCCACCGAGCACAGCGCGAGCGCGCCGCCGACCAGCAGCACCCGGCTGCGCACGTTGTAGCGCATGCGCGTGCGGCCCCCCGGGCGCGCCGCGAGACGGGTCTTCAACCGCTGCCATGGGGTGGCGCCATCGTTGCGCTGCGGCGGACGGCCGGGTCGGCGGCTCACGGGCGCACCACCACGGTTTCATCGGCTTCCGGGAACCGCATGCCAAGGCGGTCGCGCGCAACCTGGTCGATGCGGTTGCTCTCGGCCCACGTGGCCTGCTCCAGCTGGAGCCGGCCGAAATCGATGTTGAGCTCGTCGCGCGCCCGCTCCAGCGCGGTCAGCTCGACGAACAGCTGGCGATGGCGATGGCGCGCGTGCACGACCGCCAACGCGGTGACCACGTTGGCGGCGACCAGCACCGTCAGCACCAGGCGCAGGCTCATGCGGCCCCTCCGTCGCCGTGGAGGCGCTCGGCGATCCGCAGCACGGCACTTCGCGACCGCGGATTCCCGCCGGTCTCGTCGGCCTGGGCTTTCATCGCCGAACCGATCGTGCGCAGCGCCGGCACGAACACCTCGGCCTGCGGCAGGCGCCGGTTGGCGGGCGGCGCCTTGGCGTGGCCGGCGATGAATTGCTTGACGATGCGGTCCTCCAGCGAGTGGAAGCTGATCACGGCCAACCGACCACCGGGCCTGAGCCGTTCCAGCGCGGCGTCCAGCCCGGCTTCCAGGTCGGACAGCTCGCGATTGATGAAGATGCGGATGGCCTGGAAGCTGCGTGTCGCCGGATGGGTCTTGTGCTCGCCGCGCGGCATGACCTGCGCGATCTGTGCCGCCAGCTGCGCGGTGCGGGTGAAGGGCTCTTCGGCACGTCGGGCGACGATGGCCCGGGCGATGCGCCGGCTCATGCGTTCCTCGCCGTAGGTCCACAGCACGTCGGCGATTTCCTGCTCGGTCGCGCCGGCGAGCCACTGGGCGGCGCTTGCCCCGGCGTCGGGGTCCATGCGCATGTCCAGCGGACCGTCCTTGCCGAAGCTGAAGCCGCGCTCGGCAACGTCCAGCTGCGGGGAGGACACGCCCAGGTCGAGGAGCACGCCGTCGAGCCCGCCCGAGGTCGCGTCCCAGTCCGCAAGGTCGGCGAAGCTGCCGCGGCGGATGGCCACGCGCGGATCGGTGCCGAACTCGCGTTCGGCCACGGCGATCGCCTCGGGGTCCTTGTCCATCAGCAGCAGCCGGCCTGCGGGGCCCAGTCGCTCGAGCACGCCACGGGCGTGCCCGCCGCGGCCGAAGGTGCCATCCAGGTAGGTTCCATTCCCGTCCACGCGCAGGCCGTCCAGCGCCTGCGAGAACATCACGGGAAGGTGGCCGGAGGGCGCCGAGGCGCGGTCCACGCCACCACCCGTCATAGCTGCAGGTCGAGCAGGTCCTCGCTCAGATCCTCGTCAGAGATGGTCTGACGGATCTGCGCGTGGTGCGCCTGCTCGCTCCACAACTCGAATTTCTCGCCCATGCCCAGCAGCACCGCCTTCTTCTCGATGCCCACCGCCGCGCGATGGCTGGCCGGCACGGTGATGCGTCCGTTGCCGTCGGGCTCCACGAACGTGGCCGCACCGACCAGCTTCAGCTGCATCACCCGGCTGGTCTTCTTGGCCTTGGGCAACTTGTTGACCTGGTCGCGCACCCGCTCCCAGACCTGCTGCGGGTACAGGTACAGGCAGCCGGACTCGAAGGGGTTGTAGGTGATCACCAGGCGGTTCCCGCAGTCGCGCGCAACGGCATCGCGGTGGGCGGTGGGCACCGCCAGCCGGCCCTTGTCGTCGATCGTGATCGCGGTCTCGCCCTGGAACATTGAGCACCTGTGGCAGCCCGCCTCTGCCGGGCGGGTCTACCTGTCGTTGGAAACACCCGGGAAGGGCGAATCCGGCCACGGAAAACCACAAAATTCCCGGTTTCCCCTCGGAAGCCCACCTTAGGCACGGTCCACAGGGTTGTCAACAAGTTTGGGGTGCGATTTTCACTAGGCGCGTCAATGACTTGCGGCGAACTTCAGAGTCCGGTTCAAGACTTATCCACTAACCGTTGTTTCGTCTCATATTTTGAGATATCCACAGGTTTTGGCGCCATCACAAGGCATTCACGGGATCGGCCCGGATTCGCTGCCGCAGCGCAGCACGCGTACGCCGGGGCAGCCGGCTCGCGCGGATTGCGGGCTTTGGGAGGTGGAGATCGGCGCCAGGCGGGCACGCCAGCGGTCGCGGACGGACGTGCAGCCGGCGAAGCCGAAGAAAAAGGGGCGGAGCCGGCCGATAAGCCGGGTTCTGTCGTGGGCAGCCATTCCTCTAGGCGCCGCGTCACCGCGACGCTCAAGCAACCTACCCGGAGGCACCGCGGGCCGCGGCATTGCCTCCCTATTTGGTCTTGCTCCCGGTGGGGTTTGCCGTGCCGGTCTGTTGCCAGACTCGCGGTGCGCTCTTACCGCACCGTTTCACCCTTGCCACGCACCCTGCCTCCGCCTTTCGGCGGTGCGGTGGCACTTGGCCGGACTTTCGTCCGACAAGCACCCCCACAGCGGCAGGGTCGTTCGGCGGTCTGCTCTCTGTTGCACTTTCCGTCGGCTCGCGCCGCCCAGGCGTTACCTGGCACCGTGCCCTGTGGAGCCCGGACTTTCCTCGGCATGCTTGCGCATGACGCGGCTGCCTGGCCGACTCCGCCGGGGCGGATATTGCCATCTTTTCCATGCGGCGGGGCACCGTATATGCTCGGGATGAGCCGGCAATTCGGCTCCCGCTGCTCAAGCACAAGATTGACAACCGCGAGCAGGGGCCAAGGATGTACAACTCATGGAGAGTAAAAGGAATGAAATGGAAGCTATCGGCGAAAATTGCGGGTCTGCTCATCGCCCTATCGATTGGCATGGTCCATTCGCCTGCACCTGCCGCCACTGCCCAGTCAGTCGACTTCTACGTCCAGTGCGAGCAAGGACACTACAACGCCTTTAAAAGTTGCGAAGCGCACACCGACTACGTGGGCAGGCGAAGTCATCAGTGGTATGGCGACTCGGGCGTGATCTTGGACAACTGTGGCGCGGGCCGCTTCTGTTCCGTGTACTGCAGGCCCGGAGTCGATTCGGGCACCGTCTTCGTGAACTTCATAAATCGCGATACTGGGCAACTGCTGGGCACTGCAAGTACGAGCATCGGCTGCCGGACTTAACGAACAGCAGGGCGCGCCCCGCCTACGGGCGGGGCGTCAACCTGAAGCTCCGTACAGCGCCTTGCGTGGCGCACCGGTGAGTTCCGCGGCCACCTTCGCGGCCGTGGAGGGGGGCAAGTGCGCGGCCAGCGCCGCGTAGACGCGCCGGCCCTCCGCAATGCGACCGTCAGCGTCCTCGCCGGCACCCTGCACCACCACCACGAATTCCCCCCGGCGCTGGTTGGGGTCGTCGCGGACCTGTTGGACCAGCTCGGCAAGGGTTTCGCCCAGCACCGTCTCGAACAGCTTGGTCAGCTCGCGCGCCAGTACCGCCGGGCGCGCGGGACCGAACGCGGCCGCCATGTCGGCCAGCGAATCGCCGATCCGGTGCCCCGATTCGTAGAACAGCAGCGTGCGCGGCTCCGGTGCCAGCCGCGCCAGCCGGTCGCGGCGTGCGCCACCCTTGGCAGGCAGGAAACCCTCGAAGGCGAAGCGGTCCGACGGTAGTCCCGCCACGCTCAGCGCGGCGATGGCCGCGCACGGCCCCGGCACCGGCGAGACCCGGATTCCAGCCGCGCGGGCCGCACGCACCAGCCGGTATCCCGGGTCGCTGACCAGCGGCGTTCCCGCATCCGACACCAGTGCCAGCGACTGGCCTGAGCGCAGCCGCTCCACCAGCGACGCCGCCTGCGCATCCTCGTTGTGCTCGTGCAGGGCCAGCAACGGGCGTTCCACGCCGAAGTGGCCCAGCAGTTGCCGGGTGTGCCGGGTGTCTTCCGCGCAAATGGCATCGACGCGACCCAGGGTTTCCAGCGCGCGGGCGGACAGGTCGCCCAGATGGCCGATCGGCGTGGCGACGACATGCAACGTGCCGGCCTTGGGCGGTGCACCAGTCTGCATCGTGTTTCCACATGGGGGATGGGTAGAATCGTAACCCTTTCACGCAGAACGCCGTCCCGCGGCGAACGGTTGCCGATGAGCCCTTTGATGAGACGCGCCACCTCTCCCACCGTGCGCCTGCTACTGGCCGCGATGATGGTCAGCCTGCTGGCCGGCTGCGGCGCGGTCCCCACGCGCGCGCCTGCGCCGCCGCCCGTCGTGCAGGACCCGGCGATCGCCCAGGCCGCGCAACTGGCGCGCGAAGCCACATTCCTTTCCGGGCCCGCCCGTAGCCAGGCCGAGACGCGCATCGGCGCGCTGCTGTCGCAACTGGACGACGCGACGCTGGCGCGGGAAGCGGCGGCACTGGCCGATGGCGACCCCTTCTACAACTATGTCGGCCGCGCCCTGCTGCGCCGCGGATTGCCGCTGCCGCGTCCGTTCGACCGCCCGCAGTGGCAGTTCGATGCAGGCAACCGGCCGCCCGCCGACAGCGACGGCTATCGCCCGCCGGTCCGGCTGGCCGTGCTGCTGCCGCTCTCGGGCGATCTCGCCACCGCTGCCTCGCCCGTCCGCGACGGCTTGCTGGCCGGCTACTACGGCGAGCGGCGCCGGCGTCCCGAGATCGAATTCATCGATACCCACGGCACCGCGGGTGGCACGCTGTCGGCATACGACCGCGCCGTCGCCGAAGGCCATGACTTCGTGCTCGGGCCGCTGGGCCGCGACGAGGTCGACGCGCTGTTCGGGCGCGGCACGCTGCAGGTGCCGGTGCTCGCGCTCAACCGCGGCTCCGTCGCGCCGCCGCCGGGCAACGCCAGCTTCGCGCTGTCGCCGGAGGACGAAGGCGCCGCGGCCGCCGACTACCTGCTGGAGCGCGGCGCACGGCGCGTGCTGGCGGTGGGCGGTGAATCCGACACCCAGCAGCGCGCGATCGCCGCGATGCGCGAGCGGTTGGCCGAAGGCGGAGGCGTGGTCACCGACGTGGTGGGCGCGCGAACCGAGGACTTCGCGCTGTTCGCGCAGAAGGAGGGTGGCGTCGACGCGGTGTTCCTGGCCGTGCGCGGCGAGGATGCGCACGGCGTGGTGCCGAAGCTGGCAATGGCGGGCCTGGCCGGGAAGCCCCGGGTGGCGACGTCGCAACTGCTGTCCGGCACCGGTGATCCAGCCAGGGACAGCGTGCTGGACGGGATCGCCTTTCCCACCATCGCCTGGAACAACCGCAGCGTCCGCGGCCTGCCCAGCCTGGACCGCGCGGCGGCCACGCTACCGACGGCCAAAGGCGGCGGGGCACGCCTGTTCGCCTTCGGCTTCGATGCCTGGCTGTTGACCGCCTACCTCGAGCACCTCGCGCTGGCCGCAGACGGCCGGGTCGAAGGCGCCACCGGCACCCTGCGCATCGACGGCTTCGGCCACGTGCAGCGGACCCCCGCCTGGTCCACGTTCATCGGTGGCCGGCAGGTGCCGCTGGCCGGTGCCGAGCGCTGATCCCCGGGACACCGGCGCGGCGGTCGAGGCCGCGGCCTGCGCGCACCTGACGCAGGCCGGGCTGCGGGAAATCGCACGCAACGTGGGGTACCGCTTCGGCGAACTGGACCTGGTGATGTGGGACGCGACGGCGCCCGCCAATACCCTGGTGTTCGTCGAGGTGCGCCACCGGCGGGGCGGCGCGTTCGGCGGCGGGGCGGTGTCGGTGACCCGCGAAAAGCGGCGGCGGCTGGTCCGCGCCGCGCAGGCGTTTCTGCAGGCGAATGCCCGCTACGCCGATGCCGCGTGCCGTTTCGATGTGGTCGAGGCGGCGGGCGATCCCTCCGCGCCCCGCCTGAACTGGCTGCGCGACGCCTTCCGCGCCGACGACTGCTGAGCCATGCGCGACGCACCTGGACTGCCCGACCCCTTGCTGCGCGAATTGGCCGACCTGCTGGGGGACGGTTTTCGCACCGATCCGGGCGAGCGGATCGGCTACGGCTATGACAACTCCAGGCGGGAGGCCATGCCCGACGCCGTGGCCCTGCCGCGCGACCGTACGCAGGTGCTGGCACTGGTGCGCGCCTGTCGCCGCCACCGGGTGCCGGTGGTGGCACGCGGCCGCGGCACCAACACCACGGGCGCGGCGGTACCGGTCGCCGGTGGCGTGGTGGTGTCGTTCGAGCGCATGGACCGGATCCTCGACATCCGCCCCGGTGACCGCTGCGCCGTGGTCGAGCCGGGCGTGCTCAATGGCGACCTGCAGGTCGCGCTCGCGGCCCACGGGCTGTTCTGGCCGCCCGATCCCACCAGCGCGGCGTTCAGCACGGTCGGTGGCAACCTCGCCTGCAACGCAGGCGGCCCTCGCGCGGTGAAGTACGGCGCCAGCCGGGACAACGTGCTGGCGCTGACCGCGGTGACCGGCGCGGGCGAACTGATCACCAGCGGTACCGCGACCACCAAGGGCTCGACCGGCCTGGACCTGCATCGCCTGCTGGTCGGCAGCGAAGGCACGCTGGCGCTGGTGGTGGAAGCCACCTTGAGATTGACCCCGACAGCGCCCGCCCGGCACGCGCTGCGCGCGATCTATCGCGACGTGTCCAGCGCGGCGCAGGCGGTGGCACGGCTGATGGCGCAGCCGGTGACGCCGTCGATGCTGGAATTCATGGATGCGCAGGCGGTGCGCCTGGCCCGCGACGTGGGTGGCGCGGACCTGCCCGCCGATGCCGGCGCACTGCTGATGATCGAGGCCGATGGCGACCCCACGCAGCTGCCCCGCGACATCCGGGCGCTGATGCACGCCGCCACCGGGGACGGGCTGGTGTCGCTGGACGATGCCGCCGACGAGGCCGCCCGCGCCGGCCTGTGGGCTGCGCGCAAGGCGCTGTCGCCGGCGTTGCGCACGCTCGCGCCGGGCAAGATCAACGAGGACGTGGTGGTGCCCGTGTCGCGCATCCCCGGGCTTGTCGATGGCGTGCAGGCGCTGGCGCGGGAGTTCGACCTGCCGATCGTCTGTTTCGGCCACGCCGGCAACGGCAACCTGCACGTCAACCTGATGTTCGACCCGGCCGACCCGGCACAGTCGCAACGCGCGCAGGCGGCATTGGCACGGGTGTTCGAACTGGCGATCTCGCTGGGCGGCACGCTGTCGGGCGAGCACGGCATCGGCCTGGCCAAGCGCGACTTCATGCCCCTGGCCGTGGACGCGGCGACGCTGGCGGTGATGCGCCAGGTCAAGGCGGTGTTCGATCCCGATGGGATCCTCAACCCAGGCAAGTTGCTGCCCCCCGCATAAGGGCCTGGGTGGCGCCGCCAGCCGGGCGGGCTTCAAGGGGGCAGGCCACCTGCAATGGGCGGGACGTCAGCCCTGCCACTCCGTCATCAAGGCGGTCGCGGCTTCGTCGCCGGCGGGGCTCTCTACCGGCCCACCTCGAAGTGCGCGTAGCCGTTGCGCGCAGGCTGCCACGCACGTCCATCGGCAAGGGTCGCGTGTACGCCCTCGCCCGCTTCGACTGTGCCGATGCGGGTGATGCGCAAACCCAGGGTCTCGGACAGTGCCGCCACCCGGTGCCGTGCATCGACCGGCGTGGTGAAGCACAGCTCGTAGTCGTCGCCGCCGCTGGCCTGCAACGTGCGTCGGGTGTCGGCGGCGAAGGCCTCGCCCAGTGCATCGGAGGCCGGCAACGCGTCCACCTCCAGCCGGATCGACACGCCACTGGCGCGGGCGACGTGGCCGACGTCCGCCAGCAGCCCGTCTGAAATATCGATCGCGGCATGGGCGAGGCCGACCAGCGCCCGCCCACACCCGACCCGGGGTGTCGGGCGGTCGAGCCGCCGCGCCATCTCGTCGTGCCCGGCACCGGGCGGGACCTCATGCAAGCGCGACAGCGCGGCGGCGGCATCGCCCAGCGTACCGGTGACCCAGACGTCATCGCCGGCCATCGCGCCCGCGCGTCGCAGGGCGGACCCCGGCTCGATGAAGCCATGCACGGTCACGCACACCGAGAGCGGGCCGCGCGTGGTGTCCCCGCCGACCAGCGAGACGCGGTGGCGATCAGCCAGGTCGAGGAATCCGTCGAGGAAGCCGTCCACCCACGCCGGGTCGGCGTCCGGGAGCGACAGCGATAACGTGCACCAGGCCGGCTCCGCGCCCATCGCGGCCAGGTCGGAGAGGTTCACCGCCAGCGCTTTCCAGCCGATGTCGGCAGCCATGGTTCCGACCGGGAAATGCACGCCGGCGTTGAGTGTGTCCATGGCCACCACCAGCTGGCGGCCGGCCGGCGGCTGCAGCAGGGCGGCGTCGTCACCGATGCCCAGCACCACGTCGTCGCGGTTGCGGGCGCGCTGGTGGATGCGATGGATCAGGTCGAATTCCACGACCGTTCCCGCGGACGTGGCCGACCGGCGCTCACCCGTCCCGCCTTGCCGGCGCCCGGTGCGGAAGTGGACCCGGACAGCCGCAGCCGCATACCGCCCCGCCCGTCCCTCCCCGCGAACACGGGCCGGAACACGACGCTATCGCCCGGCGCCGAACTCGACCGCGCGCCAGTCCGCGGCCGCCTGGTCGAGGACGCCGTTGACGTAGGTATGGCCGTGCTCGGCGCCGAAGCGCTTGGCGATCTCGATCGCCTCGTTGATGACCACGCGGTACGGCACGTCGGGCCGCTGGCGCAGTTCGTAGGCGGCCAGGCGCAGGACCGCGCGCTCGATCGGGTCGACCTGTTCGATCTCCCGGTCCAGGAACGGCGCCAGCGCCGCATCCAGGTCCTTCCGGTTGGCGTCCACGCCGCGCACCAGGTCCTCGAAATATTCCAGGTCGGCCACTTCCTTGGCCTGCTCGTGCGCGAACTGGGCGATCACCTCGCGCACGCCCGTGCCCGACATCTGCCATGCGTAAACGGCCTGCAGCGCGCGGCGGCGTGCACGGGAGCGGGCAACCGGGTCCACGCCATCGGGACGCCGGCGGTTCATCGGGGCACCTCGGGGAACTGCTGCATCAGGTGGCTCATCTCGATCACCACCAGCGCGGCTTCCTCGCCCTTGTTGCCATGACTGCCGCCGGCGCGTGCCTGTGCGTCCTCGAACCGGTCCACCGCCAGGACGCCGTTGGCGACCGGCACGCCGGAGTCCAGCGCGACGCGCATCAACGCCTCCGAGCAGCCGTCCGCAACCTGCTCGAAATGCCGGGTGTCGCCGCGCACCACGCAGCCCAGCGCCACGATCGCGGCATGGCCGCCGGCGCGGGCCAGCCGCGATGCGACCACCGGAATCTCCCACGCGCCCGGGACCCGGACCACGTCGAGCGCGGCATCGTCCACGCCGTGTTCTGCGAAGGTCTTGCGCGCGCCGGCCACCAGGGTGTCGGTGATGCGCGGGTTCCAGCGGCTGGCGATGATGGCGTAGCGCGCGCCGGCGGGGCGGCGCAGGTCGCCTTCGATATGGGGCATGGGGACGTCGGGACGTGGCGGGGGCGCTAGTGTAGCCGGCCGCGCTCCCCGGGACCGGCGGCTGCACGCCGATCACCCCTGTGCAACGGGCGTGGACGGCCAGGCGAGGCGCCACTCGCCGGAGAAGACCCGGGGTTGCTACAGCCCCACGTACTCCACGACTTCCAGCCCATACCCGGCCAGGCCCACCTGCTTGCGCGGCGTGCCGAGCACGCGCAGCTGACGCAGTCCCAGGTCCGCGAGGATCTGTGCACCGGCGCCGTTGCGGCGCCACTCGGCCAGCGCATGGCCGGCTGCGGGCTCGTCGTCGGCCTGGACCGGCGCCTGGATCCGGGCCAGCAGCGCGCCGGCATCGGCGTTGTCGCCCAGCAGCACCAGGGCGCCCCGTCCCTCGCCGGCAATCGCCGCCAGTACCTCGCCCACCGCCGGGCCGAAGTCGGGGCGGCGCCAGTGCAGGGCGTCGGCCAGCGGGTTCTGTACGTGCACGCGCACCAGCGTTGGATCCGATGCATCGGGCGTGCCCCGGACCAGCGCGAAATGCAGGCCCTGGCTGAGTCGGTCGCGGTAGGTCACCAGCTGGAACGATCCGTGCTCGGTGTCGATCTCGCGCGCGTCCACCCGCTCCACCGTGTGCTCGGTCTCCAGGCGGTGGCGGATGAGCGCCTCGATCGAGCCGATCTTCAGCCCGTGCTCGGCCGCGAACGCCTCCAGTTGCGGACGCCGTGCCATGGAACCGTCGGGGTTGAGGATCTCCACCAGCACCCCGGCAGGCTCCAGCCCGGCCAGCAGCGCCAGGTCGGCGGCGGCCTCGGTGTGGCCGGCACGGTTGAGCACGCCGCCGGGCTGGGCCATCAGCGGAAAGATGTGGCCGGGCTGGTTGAGATCGGACGGCGCCGCGTCGGGCCGCACCGCGGTGCGGATGGTGTGGGCACGGTCGTAGGCGCTGATGCCGGTGGTGACGCCCTCGGCGGCTTCGATGCTGACGGTGAAATTGGTGTGGTGCTGGGAGGTGTTGTCGCGAACCATCGGCGGCAGGCCCAGCTGCCGGCAGCGTTCGCGGATCAGCGACAGGCAGACCAGTCCGCGCGCGTGGGTCACCATGAAGTTGATGTCCGACGGCTTGACCAGTTCGGCGGCCATGATCAGGTCGCCCTCGTTCTCGCGGTCCTCGTCGTCGACGATTACGACCATGCGGCCGGCGCGGATCTCCTCGAGAAGTTCGGGGATGGGGCTGAAGGGCATGGCGCGGGTCGCAGGTCGACAGGGGCCGGCATTTTACGCCCAGCGCGGCGCGGGCCCTGCCGACATCCCGAAATGGTGCGTTCCGGGCCGCCTCAGTCGCGTGACTGCAGCAGCCGCTCGACGTAGCGTGCGACCAGGTCCACTTCCAGGTTGACCGCCTCGCCCACCGGGGTTTCGCCGAATGCCGTGTGCGACACCGTGTGCGGCACCAGCGCCACCTCGAACCCGGCCGCGTCCACCGCGTTGACCGTCAGGCTGACGCCGTCCACGCAGATCGAGCCCTTGCCGGCGATGTAGCGCAGCAGTGCGGGGGGCGCATCGAAGCGCCAGCGTTGGGCGCGGGCGTCCTCGTGCACGGACGCGACGCGGCCGACGCCGTCGACATGGCCGCTGACCATGTGGCCGCCGAGGCGGTCGGTCGGGCGCATGGCACGCTCCAGGTTGACGGCCCGCCCGGGCGACAGCGCGCCCAGGGTGGTCAGTCCGAGGGTTTCCGTCGATGCATCGGCTTCGAAGCCGGCGGCATCGAAATCGACCACGGTCAGGCACACGCCGTTGACCGCGATGCTCTCCCCCAGCTGGACGTCGTCGATGGGCAGCGTGCCCGCGTCGATCCGCAGCCGCGCATCACCGCCGCGCGGCTCGCGCCAGGACAGGCGGCCGATGCCTTCGATCAGGCCTGTGAACATGCGCGGGGTGCTCCGGGAAGGGGGAACGGGAGTTTAATCGTGGCTGCCAGCTGGGGACCGGGCACAGGCGTCGACCACACGCGGGCAGGCGGAGGAAGGACGCCGCGGTCTTCGCCCGGTCAGTCCGCGCCCTGCACCGGCTGCAACAGCAGGCGCAGGTCTTGGCCGACCTGTCGCGTGTCCACGATCTTCAACTGCATGCGGTCGGTCATCGAGTCGATATCCAGACCGCCGAACAGCGGCCGCGCCTGGGGTCCGAGCAGCACGGGGGCGACGTAGAGCAGCAACTCGTCGATCAGCCCCGCTTCCATGAACGCCCCGGCCAACGTTGCACCGGCTTCCACCTGCACTTCGTTGATCTCGCGCCCGGCCAGCACGCGCAGGACGGCGTGCAGGTCGAAGCGTCCGCCGCTGACCGCCACCGCCGCTGTCTGCGCGCTCATTCCCCGGGTGGGCTTGGCGTCGGGGGCGTGGAAATACAACGTGGGGGCATCGCCCTCGCGGATCCTGCCGCGAGCGGTGGTCGCAAGGCCCGGGTCCAGCACCACGCGCAGCGGCGGCGCGAAGGCCTGGCCGGCTTCCTCGCCCTGCAGCCGCACGGTGAGGGCCGGGTCGTCGGCCAACACGGTGCCGGCACCGGTGATGATCGCGCCGGCACGCGCCCGCCAGCGCATCACGTCGGCACGCGCGGCGTCGCCGCTGATCCATTTGGAGTCGCCGCTGGCGAGCGCAGTGCGCCCGTCCAGGCTGGTGGCGAGCTTCACCCGGACCCACGGCCGGCCGCGCACCAGGCGCGACAGGAAGCCCCGGTTGAGCGCTCGCGCCTGCGCTTCCATCAGGCCGTTGGCTATCTCGATGCCCGCTTCGCGTAGGGCATCGAACCCGGCCCCGTCCACCTGCGGGAACGGGTCACGCATCGCCGCGACCACGCGTCCCACGCCGGCGTCGATGAGCGCCTGCGCGCACGGGCCGGTGCGACCGGTGTGCGCGCAGGGCTCGAGCGTAACGTAGGCCGTCGCGCCCTTGGCCCGCCCGCCCGCGGCCTGCAACGCCCGAACCTCGGCATGCGGCTCGCCGGCGCGCTCGTGCCAACCCTCGCCTACCACTTCCTCTCCGTGTGACAGGACGCAGCCGACCATCGGGTTGGGCCGGGTGGTCCAGGCACCGCGCTCGGCAAGCCGCAACGCGTGGGCCATGTGCAGGTGGTCGGTGGCGGTGAAGTCGGCTGCGGTCATGGGCTGGGTGCGGGGAAATGGGGAATGGGGGTTGGAGCAGGAGAGGCAGGTGGCGGGGACCGGCGCCCGCGGGATGAAGAATCCGACGCATCCGACGCATCCGGCGCAACGGCGGGCGGACCGTGAACGCTAGCGACGCCGACCCTTGGCACGCGGCGCGGCATCGTCCAGCAGCGGCAGCTGGCCTTCGGCGGCACTGTCGTTCTCGAGGCGGTCGAGCTCCTCGCGGAAATCGGCCACGTCCTCGAACGCCCGGTACACGGAAGCGAATCGCACGTAGGCGACGTGGTCGAGCTTGCGCAGTTCGGCCATCACGAATTCGCCCACCCGCAACGAGGCCAGCTCGCGCTCGGTGGTCATGCGCAACTGGTGCACCACTGCGCGCACTGCCGCCTCGATCTGCTCCTCGGCGACGGGGCGCTTCTGCAGCGCGCGGTCGAAACCGTGGCGCAGCTTGCGCGCGTCGAACGGCTCGCGCCGGCCGTCGGACTTGATGATCGCCGGCAGTTTCAGCTCGATGGTTTCCAGCGTCGAGAAGCGCTCGCCGCAGGCCTCGCAGACGCGCCGGCGGCGGATCGTCGCGCCGTCGTCGGACACGCGCGAATCGATCACGCGGGTGTCGGTGTGCTGGCAGAAGGGGCAGTGCAACGGGGCCTATCCGTACACCGGATACCTGGCGCACTGAGCGGTCACCGCCTCGCGCACGCGGGCGATCACCGCCTCGTCTTCCGGCGCGTCCAGCACGTCGCAGATCCAGTTGGCCAGGTCCACGCAGTCGGCTTCGACGTAGCCGCGGGTGGTCACCGCCGGGGTGCCCAGGCGCAGGCCCGACGTGACAAATGGCTTCTGCGGGTCGTTGGGCACCGCGTTCTTGTTGACGGTGATGTGGGCGCGACCGAGCGCGGCTTCGGCGGCCTTGCCCGTCAAGCTCTTTCCAGAAGCCGCCTTGCCGATCATGTCGACGAGCATCAGGTGGTTCTCGGTGCCGCCCGAGACGATCTTGTAGCCCCGCTCGATGATGGTATTCGCCATCGCCTGGGCATTTTTAACCACCTGCTGCTGGTAGCTCTTGAAGCCCGGCTCCAGTGCTTCCTTGAAGGCCACCGCCTTGGCGGCGATGACGTGCATCAGCGGGCCGCCCTGGATGCCGGGGAACACGATCGACTGCAGCTTCTTGACCAGGTCCTCGGACGGGTCCTTGGCCACGATGATGCCGCCGCGCGGTCCGCGCAGGGTCTTGTGGGTGGTGGAAGTCACCACGTGCGCGTGCGGCAGCGGGTTCGGGTACACGCCCGCCGCGATCAGCCCGGCCACGTGCGCCATGTCGACGAACAGCAATGCGTCGACCTTGTCGGCGATGGCCCGGAAGCGGGCCCAGTCGATCTTCTGCGAATAGGCCGAGAAGCCCGCCACCACCATCTTCGGCCGGTGCTCCACGGCCAGCCGCTCGACTTCGTCGTAATCGATCAGCCCCTGGTCGTCGACGCCGTACTGCACCGCGTTGAACAGCTTGCCGCTGATGTTGACCTTGGCGCCGTGGGTCAGGTGGCCGCCGTGCGCCAGGCTCATGCCCAGGATGGTGTCACCCGGCTGCAGCAGCGCCAGGTAGACGGCCTGGTTGGCCTGGCTGCCCGAATGCGGTTGCACGTTGGCGTAGTCGGCGCCGAACAGCGCCTTGGCGCGGTCGATCGCCAGCTGCTCGGCGACGTCCACGTACTCGCAGCCGCCGTAGTAGCGCTTGCCCGGATAGCCTTCGGCGTACTTGTTGGTCAGCACGCTGCCCTGGGCCTCGAGCACGCGCGGGCTGGCGTAGTTCTCGCTGGCGATCAGCTCGACGTGGTCTTCCTGCCGGCGGCGCTCGTCGCTGATGGCCTGGGCCAGTTCGGGGTCGTAACCTTCGATACGTGCATCGCGCGGGAACATCGGGGCTCCGGGGCTGGGTGGGGGGCGGCCTGCGAGTTTAGCCCGGACGCGGTGCCGCGGCCCGGGACCGGAATCCACGCCTGCCATCGATCCGGGCATTCGCCGGGGCCGCATCGCCGCGAAGGACCGCCCCCGTGCACACCCGGCACGCCCTGCGGCGGCTGGACCGTTGTCGGCGCCGGCAGCCGGCGGCCGGCCGTATAATGGCCGGCTATCCCGATCCATTCGCGATGCCCCGCCCGCCGGGGCGTCGCCGTCCGCCTGCGGAGCCCCCATGTCCCAATACATCTACACCATGAACGGCGTCAGCAAGACCGTGCCGCCGAAGCGCCAGATCATCAAGGACATCTCGCTGTCGTTCTTCCCCGGCGCGAAGATCGGCCTGCTGGGCCTGAACGGCTCGGGCAAGTCCACGGTGCTGAAGATCATGGCCGGCGTGGACACCGACTTCTCCGGCGAAGCGCGCCCGCAGGCCGGGATCAAGGTCGGCTACCTGGCCCAGGAGCCGGAGCTGGATCCGGAAAAGACCGTGCGCGAGGCCGTCGAGGAGGGTGTCGGCGAAGTGCTGCAGGCCCAGGCCGCGCTGGATGCCGTCTACGCCGCCTACGCCGAGGAAGGCGCGGACTTCGACAAGCTGGCGATCGAGCAGCAGCGCCTGGAAGCGATCCTGGCCACCAACGACGCGCACATGCTGGAACAGCAGCTGGAAGTGGCTGCCGACGCGCTGCGCATCCCGCCGTGGGACGCGAAGATCGGCCCGCTGTCGGGCGGTGAGAAGCGCCGCGTCGCCCTGTGCCGCCTGCTGCTGAGCAAGCCGGACATGCTGCTGCTGGACGAGCCGACCAACCACCTGGACGCCGAGTCGGTGGAATGGCTGGAGCAGTTCCTGGCCCGCTATACGGGCACCGTGGTGGCGGTGACGCATGACCGCTACTTCCTGGACAACGCCGCGGAATGGATCCTGGAGCTGGACCGCGGCCGCGGCATCCCGTGGAAGGGCAACTACACCGAGTGGCTGATGCAGAAGGAAGACCGCCTCAAGCGCGAGGAGGCGGGCGAGAAGGCGCGCCAGAAGGCGATCGCCAAGGAACTGGAGTGGGCACGCAGCAACGCCAAGGGCGGCCGCTCAAAAGGCAAGGCGCGCCTGGCCCGCATCGAGGAGCTGCAGTCGGTCGACTACCAGAAGCGCAACGAGACCAACGAGATCTTCATCCCGCCGGGCGAGCGGCTGGGCCAGAAGGTCATCGAGTTCAAGAACGTCAGCAAGACCTTCGGCGACCGCATGCTGATCGACGACCTGTCGTTCTCCGTGCCGCCCGGCGCGATCGTCGGCATCATCGGCCCCAACGGCGCCGGCAAGTCCACGCTGTTCAAGATGATCACCGGGCAGGAGACGCCGGACTCGGGCTCCATCGACGTCGGCCAGACCGTCAAGCTGGCCTACGTGGACCAGAGCCGCGACAAGCTCGAGGGCAACCACAACGTGTTCCAGGAGGTGTCCGGCGGCGCCGACATCCTCAACATCAACGGCATCGAGATCCAGTCGCGCGCCTACATCGGCCGCTTCAACTTCAAGGGCCAGGACCAGCAGAAGCTGGTCGGCACGCTATCGGGCGGCGAGCGCGGCCGCCTGCACATGGCCAAGACCCTGTTGCAGGGCGGCAACGTGCTGCTGCTGGACGAACCGTCCAACGACCTGGACATCGAGACGCTGCGTGCGCTGGAAGACGCCCTGCTGGAGTTCCCCGGCAACACGTTCGTGATCAGCCATGACCGCTGGTTCCTGGACCGCATCGCCACGCACATCCTGTCCTTCGAAGGCGACAGCCACGTGGAGTTCTTCCAGGGCAACTACCGCGAGTACGAGGAAGACAAGAAGCGCCGCCTGGGCGATGACGCCGGCCCGCACCGGTTGCGGTTCAAGGCGCTGAAGTAAAGGCGGCTTGCCACGGATGGACAGGGCAACGGCGACTTCGCATTGAGCCGCTCCGTTCCGCCCATCTGGAGCCAGGATCTTCGGACCTGGTAGGAGCGGCCGGATCCGCTCCTACCAGGTCCCGGAATTGCGAGGAACGACGATGGGGTTCATGCAGTCACTCAGGCAGCGCTGGTCGGATGCCGACACCCTCGTGTGCGTCGGCCTGGACCCGGAGCCGTCCCGGTTCCCCGAGCGGTTCAACGACCACCCCGACGCGGTGTTCGCGTTCTGCCGCGACATCGTCGACGCCACCGCGCCCTACGCGTGCGCGTTCAAGCCGCAGATCGCCCACTTCGCCGCGCTGGGCGCGGAAGGTGCGCTGGAGCGGTTGATCACCCACATCCATGCCGCCCACCCCGGCGTCCCGGTAATCCTGGACAGCAAGCGCGGCGACATCGGCAGCACTGCGCGCCATTACGCCAGCGAGGCGTTCGATCGTTACGCCGCCGACGCCGTGACCGCCAACCCCTACCTGGGACGCGATTCGGTGGAGCCGTTCCTGGAACGCGCCGACCGTGGCGTGGTGATCCTGTGCCGCACCTCCAACCCCGGCGCAGGCGACCTGCAGGACCTGATGGTCACCGGCGAGGACGGCGCGCGGCGTCCGCTCTACCAGCAGGTGGCGCGCACGGTGTCGCGCGACTGGAACGGCCACGGCAACTGCATGCTGGTGGTTGGCGCGACCTGGCCGGCGCAGCTGCGCGAGGTCCGTGCCATCGTCGGCGACATGCCGTTCCTCGTGCCCGGCGTTGGCGCACAGGGCGGCGACGTGCAGGCCGTGGTCGAGAACGCCCGCACCGCCGACGGCACCGGCCTGGTCGTGAGCAGCTCGCGTGCGGTGCTGTACGCCTCGGCCGGCAATGATTTCGCCAACGCCGCGGCCAGGGCGGCGCGTACGCTGCGCGACGAGGTCAACCGCTACCGCTGAAGGTGCCGGGTCGCGCCTTGGGTGGCTTCCGGTGTTTCACCGGGGCATGGCATGGGCCACGACTAGGCTGGGGCGACACCCGCCCGGAGGCCTGCCCATGTCATCTCCCCAGCGCCCGCTTGCCGGCTTTCTTTCCGCCCTTCTGTTGCTGCCCTGCGGGTTTTCGCTTGCGGCCGAGCCCCCGCAGTGGTGGGCCAACGTCAATCTCGCGTCGCAGCATTTCGGCGACGAGGATGAATTCCTTCCGCAGGGCGAGTCGTTCAACCAGTTCAACCCCGGCCTCGGCGTCGAAGCGCAGTGGCAGCCACGCCACGCGGTGGCCGTGGGCTTCTACCGCAATTCGATCGACGACAACTCGCTGTACGCGCTGTACCGGTACACGCCGCTGCAGCTCGGCCGGCATGTCCGCATCGGCGGCATGATCGGCGCGGTGACCGGCTACCCGGGCTACAACGAGGGTGGCGTGGCACCCGCCGCGGGGCTGGTGGCCAAGATCGAGGGCGAACGCCTGGGCGCCAACGTGATCCTGCTGCCCCGCATCGCCGACAAGATTCCCGCGACGCTGGGCCTGCAGTTCAAGTGGCGGCTGCGCTGAGGGCCGCGGTCATCGGTTCTGCCACGCCGCTCGCGCCACCGCCAGCGGGAAGCGCAGCCAGATCGCGATGAACACGGCGAGGCGCGTGGCGACACCGCGCCGGGGGGCCTCGAAGGTGCGGAAGTAGCGCCACAGGCCCCGGTGCTTGTGCCACTCCACGAACACCGGCCGCGAGCGGCTCGACACGCCGCGCACATGCACGACGGTCACGTGGTTGGCAACGGCCACGCAGGCACCGGCCTGGCGCGCACGCCGGCACAGGTCGAGGTCCTCGGCATGCAGGCGGTAGCGCTCGTCGAAGCCTTTGATCGACTCGAACAACGCACGCGGCATCAGCATCAGCGCACCGGACACCGCGTCGACGGGCTGCAGCTCGCGTGCGTCGTCCCGCGCTACGGGTGGATGCGCGCGCGAGGGCCGCAGCAGCGACGCCAGCATGTGGCCGAAATCGGGATCGCGGCGGCGTGCGGCGGCATCGCGCACGCCCGCCTCGTCGACCAGGTCCGCGCCCACCAGGGAGGGCGCGTGGGCGGCCGCCAGCGAACGCATCCTCGCCAGGGAGTCGGGCTCGACCAGGCAGTCGGGATTGACGAATGCGATCCAGCCCACGCCCGTTACCTCTTCAAGCGCCGCGTTGGCTCCCTGGTTGCACGCCACGCCGAATCCCGGGTTGTCCGGATTGGCGATGAAACGCACGCGCGGGTCGGACAGTGCGTGGCGCTGGACGATGGCCAGGGTACCGTCGTCATGGCCGGGATCGCGCGGACCGTTGTCGACCACGCGGATCGCGCGCACGCCGTCGGCCGCACGCAGTCGGGACAGGCATTCGTCGATGGTCTCCGCGCTGAGGTAGCTGACCACCACCGCGGCAATGCCGTCCAGCGGCGCGGTTGGCGGCTCAGCTGAAGAGGTCACGCTGCGGCTCCGGTGGACCGATCGTTTCCAGCAGGTGCTGCAGCTGCTCGCGGCTGGCGCGCAGCGGGTCGCGCATGAGGAAGCTGGCCAGCCGCGCATGCCAATCCGGCCAGCGCACCGCCAGTCGCTCCATGTCGCCATCGAGCGCCGCGCCCTCGGCATCGCGCGCGACGAAGGCGCGCTCGCACAGCACGTTGCGCCAGCCCAGCCCCGCCAGCCGCAGCGACAGGTCGATGAGAGCCGCGTACCACGACCCGTAGCTCACCGTGTCCAGGCCACCTGCGCGGCGCCGCGCGGCGCCGCGCAGCAGCACCGCGTGGCCGACGGCGGCCGGCAATTCCGGGAGCAACGCGGGCATCTCCGCCGCGGCCCGGGCCATGCGCGGGGCCTCGGCCGGGGCGGCCGCGACTTCGCCGATGCGTGGCCACGCCGCGGCTTCGCCGGCATTGCTCCAGGGCGTGGCCGATCCGATCGCGCCATCGGCCGCCAGGCATGCGGCCATCGCCTCCAGCCAGCCCGGCAGCGGCCGGCTGTCGGCCGCGACCACGGCCACGTCGGCCTCGCCACACGCACCGAGCACCTCGTCCAGGTGCGCGACCTCGCCCACGCCGCGGGGGCGCCGGGTGTAATCGGCCCTCAGCGCGGTTCGCGCCATCCATTGCTCCACCACTGCGTACCCGCGCGGCCCTGCCTGTGCATCATCGGCCAGCCAGACGCGGGTGCCCGCCGGGGTCCCGGCATCCAGCGCGGCCAGGCAGGCGTCCAGCGCGTCGTCGTCGGCGCTCAGCGGCACCACGACGATGGGAAGCTCCGGCACGGGGCTCAGTTGCGCGGCGCGCGGTTGAGCGGCTCCATCGCGCGGAACCGGCGACCGTACTCGTCCGTGAGGTTGCGGGCTTCCTGCGGATTGCGCACGACGGTGGGGGTGATCAGGACGATCACCTCGTTGCGCTCGGTGCGCGAGGTCTGCGTACCGAACAGCCCGCCGATGACCGGGATGCGGCTCAACCCGGGGAAGCCCGAGCCGGTGCGGCTGACGCCGTCGCTGATCAGGCCCGCCAGCATCACCGTGTCGCCGCTCTGGATCGCCGCTTCGGTCTTCAGGCGACGCGTGTCGATGCGCACGTTGCCGTTCTGGTCGGTGACGCTGCCCGGCGTGCTGACCTCCTGGACGATGTCCAGGAACACCATGCCGTCCTTGGTCACGCGCGGACGGACCTTCAGGATGGTGCCGGTGTCCAGGTACTGCACCTGGCTGATGGTGTCGGCGCCGCCCAGGCCGGGGTTGACCGTAACCGACGAGATCGGGATGCGGCTGCCGACGTTGAGCGTCGCCTCGACGTTGTTGCGCACGACCACCGAAGGTGTCTGCAGCAGCTGCAGGTCGGTGACCTGGTCCAGCGCGCTGATGATCGCCGCGGCGTTGCGGCCCAGGAACGTCCAGGCCAACCCGGCCGGGTCGCCGACCACCGACTGAACGCTGCCCGCCAGCGTGCTCCACGTATCGCGGCCGACCGCGCTGGGCAGCCCGGCATCGGTCACGGCACGCTCGAAGAACCAGTTGACGCCGTACTCGAGCGCACCGGAGAGCTGCACCTCCACCACCTGCGCCTCGATGTGCACCTGCATCGGCATCACGTCCAGACGCTCGACCACGTCCTTGATCGACCGCCACGCCTGCGGGCTGCTGCGCACCAGCAGGGTGTTGGTTTCCTCCACCGCCGACACGCCGACGCGGTCGCCGTCCACCTCGAGGGTGACGCTGGCATTGCCGCTGCCACGCGGGTCAAGCGACAACTGGCCGTCGCCCAGGCCACCGCCGCCCGACAGGCTTCCGCCATCCTTGCCGCCGATGGTCGCGGAACTGCCGCGCTCGCCATCCTGCAGCTGCACCGGGTCCAGGCCCGGCATCAGCGACGGGGGGCCACCGCCGCCGTCGCTGCGTCCACCGCCACCGGACCCGAACACCTCGGCCAACCGGTCGGCCAGGTCGCTGGCCTTGATGTAGCTCAGTTCGTAGGAGAACAGCCGCACGGCCTCGCCCGCACCGTCGATGCGCTCCAGCCACTGCTGGATGTCGTCCAGGTAGTCGGCCTGGGGCGTGATCACCAGTACCGCGTTGGCGCCTTCCAGCGGCATGAAACGGAACATCCCGGCGACCGGCGACTCGCTTTCCTCTCCGAACACCTTCTCCAGGTCCGCGACCACCCGCGTGGCCTTGCCCGACTGCAGCGGGAACACGCCCACCGACATGCCGCTGAGCCAGTCCACGTCGAAGATCTCGATGGTGCGCAGGTAGTTCTCGAGCTCGGTGCGGGTGCCGGCGATGCTGATCACGTTGCGCGCGTTGTCCACGCCGATGATCGCGTTGGGCCGCGCATACGGCTCCAGCACCTTCTTCATTTCCTCGGCGGAGATGTAGCGCAGCGGGACCACCCGCGACTCGAACCCGCGCGCGGTCGACGCCGGGCCGGTGCGCGGGGCGACGTTGCCGGCCACCGCCTGGTCGGCCGGCACGATGTTGTAGCGCCCGCCGCTGTAGACCATGCGGGCGTTGTTCCAGCCCAGCACCATCTCCAGCAGGTTGAGCGCGCTGGCAGGGCTGACCGGCTTGGGCGTGGCCAGGGTGACCGTGCCCTGCACCCCCGGTGCGATGACGTAGTTCTGGCCCAGCATGTCGCCCAGGATGGCCTTGACCACCGCGTGCAGCGACTCGCCCTCGAAGTTGAAGGTCGCCGCGCCGCTGGTGCCGCCCATGCCGGCGTCAGGTGCGGCAGCGGCGGCGGCGCTGCGGTTGATCACCTGGCCGGTGCCGCGGCGGATCTGCGGGCGCGGACCGGCGTCGTCGGCCTCGATGGGCTCGACCGCGACGCCGGTGGCCACGCCCGGGGGCGCGGTACCGGCCTGCGCCCGGCGCATCGCCGCCGGGTCGCCGTCACGGCGGACGGTGGGTACCGGCACGCTGGCGCATGAAGCGACCAGGGCGGTGATGGCCACGGCCAGGACCGCGCGCCGGGCCACCTCGGCCGGTGCCGTCGGCAAGACGCGGCGCGAACGGCCTGGAACGGGGTTGGCGCATGCGCGCGGCGGAATCGGTGGGCTCATCGCTTCACTCTACGGGCTTGGGCGGCGGCGGGTTGGCGTTCTGCCGGCGCAATTGTTCACGGCGGGCCTGAATGCGTTGTCGGATCGCATCCATTTGCGCCTGGTCGGTCATGGGGGCGTCGGCCTGGCCCGCCGGGGGCACAGGCACCCCATCGTTGCGCTGGCTGCGTGCCGGCGGACTCGCCGCAGCGGGTGGGGCAGCGTCGGCTTCCGGCGTCGCGACGGGCATTGCCGCTCGCGGCTGGCCCGGTGGGGGTGCGGGCGCGGGACCGGAGGCCGTTGCCGCCGCGTCCGGGTCCGGGCTGGACACCGGGGTCGGCAGTTGTCCGCCCATCCCGTCATACACCCGCAGGGGCAGCTCCCGCCGCCCCTCGGGGCCTTCGAACACCGCGCTGCGCGCGCCCAGCGCCACCAGCTGCCAGGCCGGGTGCGAGTCGGGCGCTTCGTCCAGCCGCACGCGCACCGGCTGGCTTCCATCGGCCGGCTGCAGGATCGCCAGCTGGACGCTAGGGGTGATGAGTACGCTGGTCAGCACGAAGTCGAACGGCGAGTCGGTTTCCTCTTCGCCCTCGCCCTGCAGGAAGAACGGGTGCGGACGGCGGTCGGCGCTGAACACCGGCCGCCCGGCGAACTGGTCGTACGCGTTCAACGGCTCGACCCGATCGGCGCGCACCGCCGGCAACGCCGGCAGCGGCTTGAGCAGGGTGGGGTCGTCGGGCAGGGGGTCGACCCGGCCACCCATCCCCGCCAGGGCCAGCAACCATGCCGCCACCGCCCAGCCGGCGACCGCCGCCAGCCACCCGGTCTTGAGACCCGCGTCCTCAATCCGCACCGGTTGCCTCCATCGCCGCCGGGCGCAGGTAGCCGTAGAGGTCGAAGGTGACTTCAAGGCCACCGTCGCCGCGCGGCGCGCCGGTACCCGGGGCGAAATACATCCGCTGCACCAGCACGTTCAGGTTGTCGACGAACACCCGCGGCGCGCCGCCTTCCAGCGCGTGCAGCACCGCTGCCAGCTCGCCATTGCCGCAGCGCATGCGCACCTGCACGGTGACCCGGGTGAAGGGTTCACGGCTGGCCGCCTGCAACGGGGAGCGGTTGGTGATCGCACAACTGCGGTTGCCGGGGCTGGCCATGGCGACCACGGTCTCCAGGCGCTGGACCAGCGCGGCGGTCGCCAGCTCGGCGTTCGACTCGGGCAGGAAGCCGGCATCCTGACCCTGCCGCGTTTGCAGTTCGAGCAGCCGCTGCTGCACCTGCGGCGCCTGCTGCACCTGCATGCGCAGGCGCAGTTCACGCTGCTGCAGCGACTCGATGCGCCGCTCGGCGTCCAGCATCGGCACCGTCCACCACGGGTGGACCACCACCGCATAGGCCAGCGCGAGCGCCAGCAGCAACAGGGCGAGCGCCAGCCAGCGCTCGCGTTCAGCGGGGCGCGGCGGCATCGGTGCTCTCTGTCGCGGGAGTGTTCGTGGGGGGGCGCGCGGCCCCTGCGGCTGGCTCGAGCGGTGCCAGCTCGGCGGTCAGGGTGAAGCGGTCGCGTCCGCTGGCCGGATCGGGCTGCAGCGCGCCGGCCAGGGCGGGAGAGCGCCACAGCTCGCTGCCCTGCAGGCGTCCGACCAGGGCTGCGGCTTCATTGCTCAGGCCGATCAGCATCAGGCGCTGGCCTTCGATCGAAAGTTTCTCCAGGTAGGTGCCATCGGGCAGCCGGCGGGCGAGCTCGTCGATCACCTCCACCGCCACCGGGCGCTCGGCACGTGCGCGGTCCAGGAACGCCTGCCCCGCCACCAGGCTGTTGAGTTGCTGGCGCGCGGCGGCCGCACGGCGGCCGGCCTCGGCCTGCCCGGCGATCTGCCGCTCGAACGCGTCTGCAGCCGCGCGGCGGTTCTGCAGTACCTGCCACAGCATGAGCGCGCAGGCGACCAGCGCCAGGCCGGCCAGGGCCAGGTTCCAACTGCGCCACGGATCACGGTGCCGATGCCGGTCGGCCGGCGCCAGCAGGTTGACCCCCAGCGGCGCGCCGTCGGCGCCGGCGACATCGACGCCGGCCAGCCCGGCGGCCAGCGGACCCAGCGCATGGGTCTGCGGGGTGATGGCATTGCGCGGCACCGCGACCAGCTCGACGTCCAACTGGCCGTCGGAGTCGCGGCGGCCCAGTACCCGGGCGTCATAGGCGACATCGGCGGGAGCGAACGGGGTCTGCCGGTCGATCTCGAAGCCGACCACGTCTCGCAGCCGCTCGGCCGCCGCGGCGGGCATCACCATTCGACGGCGCAGCGCGCTGGCCGCCGGCAGGAACAACCATCGCGGCAACTCGGCCACGCGAGGCGCAAGCAGCGAGGCGAGCGGGTCGCTGGCGGGCACGTCGATCGGGTCCATCGCCGAAACGCCGACCAGGCCCGGTACGGTCGCCAGGTCGGTGACCGCACCCGCCTGGTGCAACCGCACGGTCAACTCGTCGCCATCGACGTGCAGCAGCAGGCGCCCGCGCTCCATGCCCAGCGCATGCCTGACCGAGGGCGGCAGCCAGGAGGCGAGGGCCGCCCCCCACCAGGCGAGGAAGCCGCGCAGCGCGCCGCCCGCACCCGGCCGGAGCCGGGCGCCGATCGGCCCAAGGCGGTTCCTCAACGGTGTCATCGTGGCGACGCTCCTTCTTCCCATTGCAGCGCGGTGTAGGCCATCCCCGGCACCGCGCTGCCACCCACGCGCACCACGGCCCTCAGCTCCGACTCACGGCCGTCGGCAAGTCGCGCACGACTGCGAATACTATACGTGCCGCTCCGGCTGCCCACGAGCGCGCCGGTTTCGCCCGGCAGCCCCTCCAGCGGCTGTCCGGTCACGGGGTCGACGCGGCGGCGCGCCTCCACCACCCGGGTACCGTCCAGCCCCATGGCATCGAGCACTTCGGCCGATGCGAACGCGGCGTCGGGCCGCGCGCGGCCGCTGAACACGGTGACGTGTGCACGCACCAGGTCGTAGATCTCCGGCGTGAACCCCAGCACCTGCTCCAGCTCGGCCACGCTTTCGAATGGCGCGTCCTTCGCGCCGTACGGAAGCCCCGCCGACGCGTAATCGCTATCCTCGCCGCCCCCGGCCGGCTGGGTCAGCGGGTCGGGGTCGCGCCAGTCGACCACCGCCCCGGCCAGCCGCTGCGCCGGCGCGGCTTCGACGCCGACCCGCCGCAGCAGTGCCTCCAGCAGGGCGACATCGGCCTGGTTGAGGTCGACCCGGCCGTTCTCGTCCACCAGCGTGACCTCCACCTCCGCGGCGCCGAACCGCCAGGCCTGCGGCGAGCCGTCGGGCCGCCACTGCAGCAGGGGCTCGGCATGGTCGACGCGGGTCAATGCGTATTCAAGGCCGGCGCGTGCGGCCGCCTGCGCCGCCGCGCCGCTGGCCAGCACCCGTCCCTGCAGCGCCTCGATCCGCGCGACCAGTGCGAAGCCGCCGACCAGCGCGGTGAGCAGGGTGATCAGCCACAACACCAGCAGCAGCGCCGCACCCCTGGAACGGGCTCGCGAAGGCCCCTGCGCGCGCATCAGAATGCCACCGCGCCGAAACCGACCCCGGCCTGCGGCAGGGCCACCACCAGCGGCGGCCAGGCCCGTCCGTCGCCGTCCACCAGCCGCACCTCGACCAGCAGCGGCAGTTGCTCGGGGGTTTCCCAGTCGTCCTGCCACGGGCCGATCCCGCCCTCGCCGTCGAGAGCGCGGAAGCGGAAGGTGGCCGAGCGCAGGCCCTCGACCAGCACCTCGGGACGCACCGGTGCGTCCTCTTCCACGGTGACGCCGGCCTGCACCATCGACAGCGACAGCACCACGCGCACGCGGTCGCCGTCGTCCTGCACGGTGAACTCGTGCAGGTAGGGCCCGCCCCGGCCCAGGTAGTCGGGCAGGTCGGCGACGAAACGCATCTGGCCGGAGTTGCCGACGAAGCGCTCCGGCATGGCGTCGATCGGGTCGCTGGCGAACGCCACCGGCCGGGTACCGGTCAGCCGGCTGCGCAGGAATCCGAGCACGGCGCGCTCGCGTTCACCGCGCTCGGCCATGGCTTCGCCCCGCTGCACGGTGCGCATGGATGCGGTCAGGGTGGCAAACGCCAGCCCGAGGCCCGCCGCCAGCAGGACCGTCGCCAGCAGCACCTCGATCAGGGTGAACCCGCGGACCGGGCCGGAGGGAATGCGGCGGCGGGCCGTCACGGGGAGGCCCCCACGTTGGCGCCGGCGGCCTGCACCAGCCGCAGCGTATGCAGGTCCAGCCGCTCGCGCGGACCCCCTTCGCCCCACTCCACCGCCAACTGCAGGCGATACAGCTGCTGGGCGCCGGCGAGCGGCTGCGGCCCCGCGGGCGGGAGCGCCGGGTCGGTCCACGGCACCGTGCCGAGGGTCCAGCGGTAACGGCCATCGTCGAACTCGCCGCTGCGCTCGCCCGGCTCGATCGGATCGCTGATGCCCTGCTGGGCCAGCAACGACTGCGCGTGCAGGGCGGCGCGCCCGGCATCACCGGCCCAGCGCACCTGGCGGGTGGCGCCCGACAGCGTACCCAGCAGCAGGGTGAGCGCCAGCGCCAGCAGCGCGAAGGCAACGATGACCTCGATCAGCGTGTAGCCGGCCTGCATGCGCGACGGGCACCGGCGCCCATCGGTCGCCACCGCAGCTCGATAACGATCATGCGCGGCCAGGGTGGCATACAGCGGTTTCACGGCACGTCCCCGCCACGCCGCAGGCGCACCTCGCCGGTCAGCCAGGCCACGTCGATGTTCCACGCTGCCTCGCCGATGTTGAGCCGCACCCGGCCACCGGTGGCGCCGCCGTCCTCGAAGAACACGATCGCACCCTCGCCGGGACTGGGCTGGGCCTGGCGTGCGCCGTAGAAGCTCACCCCGATCGCCTCGGGGATCTCGCCGTCGCGGCTGTCGGCCGCTTCCCAGCGCCTGCCGCGCGGGTCGATGACGAACCGCTGCGGCTGCCCGGTGGCCAGGGCCCGCGCACGGGTGAAGCGCAGTTGGGTGGCGATTTCCTTGGCGGTGGAGCGCAACTGCATGCCCCGGAAGCCGCCGCCCAGCGCCGCGGCCGCCAGCAGCGTGGTGGCCGCGATCAGCGCGACCACCAGCAGCATCTCCAGCAGCGAGACCCCGCGGGCGCGGCGTCGCATCATCGGCGCAGGCCCACGGCGTTACTCGTAGGCGATGTCGGCGTCATAGCTGCTGCCACCGACCTGGCCGTCCTTGCCCAGGATCACCAGGTCGAACGGGCCGCTCTCGCCGGGCGCGCGATAGACGATCTCGTTGCCCCACGGGTCCAGCAGCTCGGTGGCCTTGGCGTAGGGGCCCAGCCAGCCGGGCGCATCGCCGGGCTCGGTCACCAGTTCGTCCAGCGCGCCGGGGAAGCGGCCGGTGTCCATCTGGAAGGATTCGACCTTCTGCGCCAACGTGGTCACCTGCGACTTGGCCAGGTTGGCCTTGGCGCGGTCGGCGCCGCCCAGCACGCGCGAGCCGACGAAGGTCAGCACCGCACCGATCAGGACGATCACGATGATGATCTCGATCAGGCTCATGCCGGCTTGCCGCAGGGGCGAGGGCGAGCGGGTCAGGGAGCGGTTCGGGAAGACGGCATTGCGCATGGTCACGTGTATCCGTTGCGGGAAAGAAGCCGACCGTACCCGGCCGGGGCCCTGACCGGAACCGTCGCGCCGCCGCAGGCGCGTTCAGGCGGGGTCGGGGAACTGGAACGGTTCAGCCGGGCCACTACCCCACCGCACCGGTCAGGTCGTAGAGCGGCGTCAGCACCGCCAGCACCACCACGCCGACCACCGCGGCCAGGACCACGGTCACCAGCGGCACCAGCGCGGCCAGCATCCGGTCCAGCGCAAGCTGGGTTTCGTGGTCGAAGGTCTCGGCGGTCTTCACCAGCATGGTGTCGAGCGCGCCGGACTCCTCGCCGACCTGGATCATCTGCAGCGCCAGCCGCGGGAAACGCTTGCCGCGCCCCAGGGCGGTCGACAGCGCCACGCCGTTCTTGACCTCCTCGGCGGCGGCTTCCACGTCGGCAGCCAGCACCCGGTTGCCCATCACGTTGCGGCCTATGCCCAGCGCGGCCATCAGCGGCACCCCGTTGCGCACCAGGGTGCCCAGCGTGCGCGCCAGCCGCGCGGTCTCGACCTTGGCCACCAGCGCGCCGAAGAAGCGCCGACGCAGCAGCCAGCCGTCCAGGCGCTCGCGGAAGGCGGGGTCGCGGCGCTTGCGGTCGACCCACCACAGCCCCAGCACCGGCACCACCACCAGCACGATCCACCAGTCGCGTACGAACAGGCCCACCCCCAGCACCACCCGGGTGAACATCGGCAGCTCGGCATCCAGGCTCTCGTACATCTGCGCGAACTGCGGGACCACGTAGCCCAGCAGGAACAGCAGGCTCAGCCCCACCATCACCAGCAGGATCGCCGGGTAGATCAGCGCATTGATGACCCGGCCCTGCATTGCGCGGCTGCGTTCCAGGTAATCGGCCAGCCGGCCAAGCGTCTCGTGCATGCTGCCGCCGGCCTCACCGGCGCGGACCATGTTCACGTACAGCCGCGAAAACGTGCCGTGCTGGCGCTCCAGCGCCGTGGACAGCGCACTGCCACCGCGCACCGCATCGCGCACCTCGGTCAGGGTGCGCTTGGCCGCCTCGTCCTCCGGCAGGTCGAGCAGGATGGTGAGCGCCCGGTCCAGCGGCTGCCCGGCGCCCAGCAACGTCGCCAGCTGCTGGGTGAACTGCACCAGCCGCGCGCCCGAGAAGGGCCGTGGCTTGAGCAGTGCGCGCCACCCGGCCTCGCCGCCCCCCTCCGCCGCCGGCCGCGCCTCGACCGGCAGGTGGCCCTGCTCCTGGAGCCGCAGCACGACCTCGGCATCGCTGCCCGCTTCCATCTGTCCATGGAGCAGCTCGCCGCGGGCGTTGAGGGCTTTGTAGGTGTAGAGGGGCATGGGTCAGGAAGCTAGCGGCGAGGGGATATCGCTGTGACTGGTGTACCGCTCGGATCCACGCCGTCATTCCCGCCTTCGCGGGAATGACGGCTGAAGGGTTGGTCCAGGGACCACCTCGTCACTCAGCCCTCCTCCGTCACGCGCAGCACCTCTTCGATCGTCGTCAGGCCCGCCAGCGCCTTGGCGATGCCGTCCTCGTACATCGTGCGCATGCCTGCATCGCGCGCGAGCTGCTCCAGCTCGCCCATGCCGGCGTGGCGCATCACCGCCCGGCGCAGCGCGTCGTCCATCACCATGAACTCCAAGATGGTGGTGCGGCCCTGGTAGCCGGTGGGTGCGATGTCCGAGCCGCGCGGGCGATACAGGCAGATTTCGCCCTCTGGCTGCAGGCGTCGCAGGCCGAACTTCTCGATCTCCTCGGGGCTGGCCGGGTAGCGCTCGGCATGCGTGGGCTCGAGTCGGCGCACCAGCCGCTGGGCGAGGATGCCGTTGACCGTCGAGGTCAGCAGGTAGTCTTCCACGCCCATGTCCAGCAGGCGGGTGATGCCGCCGGCGGCGTTGTTGGTGTGCAACGTGCTCAGCACCAGGTGACCGGTGAGCGCGGACTGGATCGCGATGCGCGCGGTTTCCAGGTCGCGCATCTCGCCGATCATGATGATGTCCGGATCCTGGCGGACGATGGATCGCAGCGCGTGGGCGAAGTCCAGCCCGATCTGCGGCTTGGCCTGGATCTGGTTGATGCCCTCGATCTGGTACTCGACCGGGTCCTCGACGGTGATGATCTTGACGTCGGGGGTGTTGAGCTGGCTCAGCGCGGTGTACAGCGTGGTGGTCTTGCCCGAGCCGGTGGGCCCGGTGACCAGCAGGATCCCGTGCGGCTGGGTCAGCACCTTCTCGAACTGCGGCAGGAACGCGTCGGTGAACCCCAGCCGCTTGAAGTCGAACACCACCGTCTCGCGGTCCAGCAGGCGCATCACCACCGACTCGCCGTGCGCGGTGGGCACGGTGCTCACGCGCAGGTCCAGCTCCTTGCCCTGCACCCGCACCATGATCCGCCCGTCCTGCGGCAGCCGGCGCTCGGCGATGTTGAGCTTGGCCATGATCTTGATGCGGCTGATCACCGCCGCGGTGAGGTTGGGCGGCGGGCTTTCGCCCTCGGCCAGCACGCCGTCCACGCGGTAGCGCACCTTCAGCCGGTTCTCGAAGGGCTCGATGTGGATGTCGGACGCGCGCATCTCCACCGCGCGCTGGATCACCAGGTTCACCAGCCGGATCACCGGCGCCTCGGAGGCGAGGTCGCGCAGGTGCTCGACGTCGTCCAGGTCGCTGCCTTCGCCCTCGGCGGTTTCCACGATCGCACCCATCGCGCTGCGGCCCTGGCCGTACCAGCGCTCGATGAGGCCGTCGATTTCCGAGCGCAGCGCCACCTTGATCCGCAGCGGGCGCTGGATTGCCAGTCGGACCGCATCCAGCGCGTAGCCGTCGTGCGGATCGGCCATCAACAGTTCCACGCCCATCGCGTCGGCCTGGCGCGGGCACACGTGGAACTGCTTCATGAACTTGACGCTGAGGGCGACGTCGTCGGGCGGCAGGTCCGGGGCGTCCTGGGTGGGCACCAGTGCCAGGCCGGTCACCTCGGAGACGGTCTCGGCGTGGTCGCGTTCCGAGACCAGCCCCAGGCGCGCCAGCAGTGCGAGCAACCCGCCGCCGGTCTCCACCTGCAGGCGGCGTGCACGGCCCAGGTCGGCCTCCTTCAGCCGTCCTTTCCCGACCAGCACCTGGACGATCCGGTCCTCGACGGAGGTGCCGTCGATGCCGCCGTCCGTGCCCTCCACTGCATCCACCGTTGCGCCCACGCCACCCTCCAAAGCCCGTGACCGCCGGACTTTAGCAGGTCGCGCCCAGTGCCCCGCGCCGCGGCGACCGGCGCCTCAGCCCACCTGCACCCGCGCGTTGCGGAACATCCGCAGCCACGGCGAATCCTCGCCCCAATCCGCCGGCGCCCAGCTCAGGTTGGCGGTGCGCAGCGTGCGTTCGGGGTGCGGCATGAGGATGGTCACCCGGCCATCTTCGCTGGACAGGCCGGCGATGCCGTCGGTGGAGCCGTTCGGGTTGGACGGGTAGAGCCGGGCGGGCGTCCCGTCGCCTTCCACGTAGCGCAGGGCGACGCGCGCGGCGACCGGGTCGCCGGCGCCGTCGAACACCGCCCGGCCTTCGCCGTGGGACACCGCGACCGGGATCCGCGAGCCCGCCATCCCGCGCAGGAAGATCGAAGGCGACTCGACGATTTCGAGCAGGCCCAGGCGCGCCTCGAACTGCTCGCTGCGGTTGCGCAGGAAGCGCGGCCAGTGCTGCGCGCCGGGAATGATCGGCTTGAGCTGGCTCAGCATCTGGCAGCCGTTGCACACGCCCAGCGCGAAGCTGTCGCCTCGCCCGAAGAAGGCCTCGAACGCCTCTCGCAGCGCGGGACGTTCAAGGATCGAGGTCGCCCATCCACGGCCCGCACCCAGCACGTCGCCGTAGCTGAAGCCACCGCACGCGGCCAGCCCGGCGAAGCCCTCGAGCGTGACGCGGCCGGCGACCAGGTCGCTCATGTGCACGTCGAACGCCTCGAAGCCGGCGCGATCGAACGCCGCGGCCATCTCGACCTGCCCGTTGACGCCCTGCTCGCGCAGGATCGCCACCTTCGGCCGGGCACCGCCGATGTGGACGGTACCGGCGATGAAGGGCGCGGCGATGTCCTCGTCCGGGTCGAAGGCCAGCCTGGGCACCAGCCCGGGCGCATTGAAGTCGCGCGCACTGGCGCGCTCCTCGTCGGCGCATTCGGGGTTGTCACGCATGCGCTGCATCGCGTGGGTGGTCGACCACCAGGCATCGAACAGCGCATCCCAGCGCCATTGCGCCAGCACGTTGCCGTCGTGCAGCACGCGGATGGAGGCGGCCGCGTCCGGGCCGTGTGCGCGGCTGGCGACCGGGCGTGCGATCCGCTGCGCGCAGTCGATCAGGCCGTGCCGGGCCACCAGGTCGGCGAACGCGGCGCGGTCCTCGCCCCTCACCTGCACCACTGCACCCAGTTCCTCGTTGAACAGCGTGCGGAACGGGTCCTCCGCCCAGCCATCCAGGCTGATGTCCAGGCCCATGCGCGAGCAGAAGGCCATCTCGCACAGGGTGGCGAACGCGCCGCCGTCGGAACGGTCGTGGTAGGCCCGCAGCAGGCCCGCCTCGCGCGCATCCCGGATCAGCTCGAAGAAGTCGCGCAGGCGCTGCGGGTGGTCCAGGTCGGGCACGCCACTGGTGGCGCTCCCGTCGTCTGACGGCTGCCCGGCGAACGCCGGCAGCGCGCCCTCGCTGGCGACCGCGTCTGGGTGGCACTGGGCCAGCACCGAGCCCCCCAGCCGCTGCTTGCCCGCGCCCAGGCCGATCAGCCACAGCTCCGATTCCTCGTCGCGCTCGAGCAGCGGGGTCAACTGCGCGCGCACGTCGACCACCGGCGCGAACGCGCTGACGATCAACGACACCGGCGAGACCGACTTGTGCGCCTCGCCGTCAACCTGCCACTGCGCTTGCATGGACAGCGAGTCCTTGCCGACCGGGATGCTGAGGTCCAGCTCCGGGCACAGTTCGATCGCCACTGCCCGCACCGCGTCGAACAGGCGCGCGTCCTCGCCGTCGTGGCCGGCCGCGGCCATCCAGTTGGCGGACAGCTTGATGCGGTCCAGCGACTCCACGGGCGCCGCGCACAGGTTGGTGATCGCCTCGCCCACCGCCATGCGTGCGGCGGCGGGGGCATCCAGCAGCGCCAACGGGGTGCGCTCGCCGATCGCCATCGCCTCGCCGGTGAAGCCGTCGAAACCGGTGAAGGTGATGGCGCAGTCCGCCACCGGCACCTGCCACGGGCCGACCATCTGGTCGCGTGCGGTCAGCCCGCCGACGCTGCGGTCGCCGATGGTGATGAGGAACTGCTTGGCCGCCACCGTCGGGTGCGCCAGCACGCGCAACGCCGCGTCGTGCAGGTCCAGCCCGTCCCAGCGCAACGCCGGCCACGGCGCTTCGCCCGGGCGCCGGGTGTCGCGGTGCATCTTGGGCGGCTTGCCGAAGAGCAGGTCCATCGGCAGGTCGATGGGGTGGGGATGACCTACTGGCGCGGCATCGCCGCGCGGGTCCTCCGAACGCCCGGCGTGCTGCGCCGGGCCGGGTCGACCGGCAGTCACGCTGCCGGACGAAGCGGCATCGCCGTCCCCGCGGACGCTTTCGACCGTCGCGCCGTACCCCACCACCAGCCGCTCCGCCGCGGTGGCATGGCCGACCACGGCGAACGGGCAGCGCTCGCGCTCGCAGATCGCGGCGAACTCCTCCAACCGGTCGGTCGGTACGCCCAACACGTAGCGCTCCTGCGACTCGTTGCACCACAGCTGCATCGGCGACAGCGAGGGGTCGTCGCTGGGCACGCGGCCCAGGTCGATCACCCCGCCCAGGCCGGAGTCGTGCAGCAGCTCCGGGATCGCGTTCGACAGTCCACCCGCGCCGACGTCGTGCGCGGTGGCGACCGGGTTGCCGGCGCCCAGCGCCACGCAGCGGTCGATGACCTCCTGGCAGCGGCGCTCCATCTCCGGGTTGTCACGCTGGACGCTGGCGAAATCCAGGTCTTCGGCGCTCTCGCCGGAGGCCACCGAACTTGCCGCGCCGCCGCCCAGGCCGATCAGCATCCCCGGCCCGCCCAGCACCACCACCGCGTCGCCGGGTTTCATGCCGAGTTTCTCGACCTGGCCACGATCCATCGCACCCAGGCCGCCGGCCAGCATGATCGGCTTGTCGTAGGCGCGCGCATGGGCGCCTTCGTCCAGCTCGAAGCTGCGGAAATAGCCGGCCAGGTTGGGTCGGCCGAATTCGTTGTTGAACGCGGCCGCGCCGATCGGGCCCTCGAGCATGATCTCCAGCGCGGGCGCCATCCGCGGGTTCAGCGTGCGCGGCGCCTCCCACGGCTGCGGCAGGGTGGGGATGCGCAGGTGCGAGACCGAGAACCCGCACAGGCCCATCTTCGGCTTGCCGCCGCGCCCGGTCGCGCCCTCGTCGCGGATCTCGCCGCCCGAGCCGGTCGCGGCCCCGGGGAACGGGGCGATCGCGGTCGGATGGTTGTGGGTCTCCACCTTGATGCAGAACGCCGAGTCGATCTCCGCCTCGGAGCGATAGGCGCCGGTGGCCGGATCCGGGCGGAACCGCCGACCCGGATACCCCGCCACCACCGCGGCGTTGTCGCTGTAGGCCGACAACGTGTGCTCGGGCGTCTGCTGGTGGGTGTGCTTGATCATCCCGAACAGCGACTGCGGACGGCCGTGGGACAGCATGTCGCGGCCGTCGATGGTCCACGACGCGTTGAAGATCTTGTGCCGGCAGTGCTCTGAATTGGCCTGCGCGAACATCATCAGCTCGACGTCCGACGGCTGCCGGTCGAGCGCGGCGTAGCGCTCGCGCAGGTAGGCGATCTCGTCGTCGGCCAGTGCCAGGCCCAGGCGGGCGTTGGCGGCGTCCAGGTCGGCCAGCGCGATGCGTTCCAGCTGCCCGCGCGGGGGCGTGGCGAACAGCGCGGCGCCGGCGCTCGCGTCGTCCAGCAGCGACTCGGTCATCGGGTCGTGCAACACCTTGTCCACCGCCGCCTGCACCGCCGGGTCGGCCGGCCAGCCGGCCAGGTCGAAGCGCAGGCCGCGTTCGACCCGCTTCACCGCCAGGCGCGCGCCATGCAACAGCTCGGTGGCCTTGCTGGCCCATGGCGACAGCGTGCCCAGCCTGGGCGCAACCAAGCGCGACACAGCGCCTTCGACCCGGGCGGCATGCGCGGCGCCGGCCTGGAGGATGCGCTGCAGCGCCTCGCCGTCGGGCGCGGCGCCGGGCTCGGGCTCGACCCAGTACACGGGCCAGGCATCGAGCAGTCGCAGGTCGGGGTGGAGGGCAGCGAGGCGGGACTGGAGGCGTTCGCGGCGGAACGCGGACAGGGCGGAGGCGCCCTCGAGGACGATCATGTCCGGGAAACCGGGTGTCGACGGGCCGGCTATTGTAGCGGAGGGGGCGGTGCAGGCCGGTGCCCGGCAGCGGCGGCGCTCGATGCCGCCCGCCGTACGGCGCAGGGGCCCGTCCGGCGGACCCGGGTGCGACGACGCCCTGCCTCAGCCCGCCGGTGGCGCCGCGCCGGCCTTGAGCTCGTCCAGCGCCTGGCGCAACGCCGCAGGCGGCACGTAGCCGCCCATCTGCGTGCCGTCCTCGGCCAGGATCATCGGGGTTCCGGTCAGGCCCACGCGGCGACCGATGTCGTACTGCATGTTGACGGTGGTGGTGCAATCACGCTGCGGGACGCGCTTTTCGTTCTTGGCGTCGGTCATCGCCTTGCGGCGGTCGTCCGCACACCACACCGAGACCATCTTCTTGTAGTCCTCGCTGCCCAGTCCCATGCGCGGGAAGGCCAGGTACTCGATGGCGATGCCCTGGCGGTTGTACTCGGCCATCTCGCTGTGCAGCTTGCGGCAGTAGCCGCATTCCACGTCGGTGAACACGGTGACGGTGTGCACCGGGTTGGCCGGGGCGAACACGATGCGCTCGGTGGCCGGGATCTTCGCCAGCAGGTCGCGACGCATGCCCGCCAGCGCGGACTCGGTCAGGTTGCGCTTGGCGTGCGCGTCGTACAGCGCGCCGCCGCTGCCGGGCAGGAACAGATAGCGCCCGTCGTCGCTGACGTACACCACCTGGCCGCCGACCACGGCTTGACGGAAGCCGGGCATGGGCGCGGCGGCGACGCGCTCCACCGGGATGTCCGGGTTCAGCGCGCGGATCGCCTCCAGCGCGCGCGCCTCCGGGGTGCCCGCGGCGGGGGTGGGGCCAGCCGGAGGGTTCTGTGCGGGCGCCGTGGCCGCCGCTTCGGCGCCTGCCTGCGCATCCGGGGCCTGGGTATCCGGGGCCTGGGCACAGGCGGAAAGGCTGATCGCGCTGAACGCAAGGAGGAGCAAACGCTTCATCGGGACTTCCTGGGCTGCGGCGCGGCCGCGACGGTGGATCGGCCGGCGATTGTGGCATGCGGCACATACGGCAGCCGGAACGGGGCGTGAGCGAGGGCGCGGCCCTTGTAGGAGCGGCTTCAGCCGCGAACCGCGCATGCAGGCAACGTCGGTGTGTCGACCCACTTGTGGGACGCGGTCGCGACTCACGTCGCTCCTACAGTGGAGGTCCATCGCGGCTGAAGCCGCTCCTGCCCTTAGTTTGGCGACCGCTCCCCCGATGCCCCCCGGATCGTTGCGGGCTCGCGCGTTGCGCTCACCTCGCAACCCCGGCCCGGCGCAGCGCGCCGGGCGTTCGGGGCGGGCGCGAGCCGGTGGCTCGCAAGCGCCCGCCCCTCACCCCCTGGGATGGTGGCGGGCGTGCAGCTGCTTGAGCTGCTCGCGGGCGACCAGGGTGTAGATCTGGGTGGTCGACAACGAGCTGTGGCCCAGCAGCATCTGCAGCGCGCGCAGGTCGGCCCCGTGGTTGAGCAGGTGGGTGGCGAAACTGTGCCGCAGGCCATGGGGGCTAATGCGCCGGGGGTCGATCCCGGCAACGGCGGCGTGGCGCTTGACCACCCGCCAGAACTGCTGCCGGGTCGGCGCTTCGGCCGCCGGGGTGAGGAACAGCGGCGCCGCCGCGCGCGTCCCCGCCAGCGCCGGACGTGCATGCGCCAGGTAGCGCTCCAGCCAGTGGCGGGCCTCCTCGCCCAGCGGTACCAGCCGCTCGCGCCCGCCCTTGCCGACCACCCGCAATACGCCCTGGCGCAGGTTGACCCCGGTGGCCGGCAGGCCCACCAGTTCGCTCACGCGCAGCCCGCAGGCATACATCAGCTCCAGCATCGCGCGGTCTCGCAGGCCGTCGGGGGTGGAATCGTCGGGCGCCGCCAGCAGCGCCTCGATCTCGCTCTCGGGCAGCGCCTTGGGCAGCGACCGCGGCAGCTTGGGCGGCTGCAGCAGCGCGGTCGGGTCGTCCCGGCGCCGGCCGTGGCGCAGCGTCCAGCCGAAGAATGCGCGCAGGGCCGAGAGCAGGCGTGCATTGCTGCGCGCCGAATAGTCCTGCTGCGCGCGCCATGCCAGGTAGTCGAAGAGTGCGGCGCGGTCGGCGTCGGCCAGCCACGTTCCGCGCGGTCGGAGCCAGCGGGCAGCGCCTTCAAGGTCGCGCCGGTAACTGTCCAGCGTCGGGCGGGCCAGGCCGTGCTCGGCCCATATCGCATCAAGGAACCCGGCGATGTCGCGGTCGTCTGCATCCGCCAGGGGCGGTTGCGCCATCGCCAGTTGCCGGCGGTGCGCGGGCGTGCGGGGGCGCTCGGTCATGGGTCCGAGCTTAGCGACTATCCTTTCGCGATGGCCTCCGACCCTCCGTTGCACGCATCCGCGCCGCCCGCACCCCCCCTCGTCGGCTGGCGCCTGCTGGCCTTGCTGTACGACCTGTTCCCGGCCCTGGCGCTGTGGTTCCTGGTGGGCGCGATCGGGCTGCAACTGCGGGGCGGCGAGCCGGTGCACGCCGATACGCCGGCCGGTTGGCTGGAGCTGCTCGCGCTGTGGGGCATCACCGGTACGTACGCGGTTGCCAGCTGGCGGCGCGGCGGGCAGACACTGGGCATGCGACCGTGGCGGCTGCAGGTGCTCGGCGCGGGGGGCGCCGCCGCGGGGACGCCTGGACTGGCGGTGCGCTATGCGGTCGGCACGCTGTCGCTGCTGCTGGCGGGGGCCGGGTTCTGGTGGGCGTGGATCGACCGCGACCGCCTCACGTGGCACGACCGCGCCAGCGGCACCCGGCTGGCGAGGCTGCCGCCGCGCCCGTGACCCCGATATGTCCGGGTCAGCCCGAGCGCCTGCGGAACAGGAACGCCGACACCATCAACATGATCGCCGTGGGCAGCGCATAGGCGAGGCGGTAGTCGAACTTGTACACGCTGGCCAACTGCACGAACTGCGTCTGCAGCAGCCAGAAGCCCAGCGAGAACACGATGCCGATGAACAGCCGCCGGCCCATCCCGCCGCTGCGCAGGGAGCCGAAGGCGAACGGGATCGCTGCCAGGCACAGCGCCAGCACGTTGATCGGATAGAACCAGCGGCCCCAGTAATGCTCCTGGTACTCGCTGGCGTCGAGCTGGTTGCGCTGGCGGTAGGCCACCGCCGCGCGCAGCTCCTGGGCCGACAGATAACGCGGGCGGTCGATGTCGGCGCTCAACGCGGTGGCATCAAGCTGCGATTCCCAACGCTCCTCCTCGACCTCGGCCTGGGTAACCGAGCGCGCGTCGAAGAAGGTGCGGGTGACGTTGCGCAGCCGCCAGCCACCGGGGCGGTGCTCGGCAACGCGGGCCAACGCCAGCGACTCCAGCCGGCCATCGGGGGCGAACTCGTACAGCCGCACGTCCTGCAACTCCAGCCAGCGGTCCTCGCCGTCGTCGCGTTCTTCGCCGCCCCGCGCATTGAGGATGGTGTTGCCCTCGCGCGCCCAGACACCCGAGTAGCGCGCCACGATCATGTCGTTGGAACGCGAGGATGCCTTCAGCGCATCGGCCTGGCGCTGGCCCCACGGGCCCAGGGTCTCGCCATTGATGGACATCAGCGCGGTGAACACCGCTACCGCGCCGATCACCGCCACGCCCAGCCGGCGTCGCGAAAGACCGATCGCGCGCAGCGCGGTCAGCTCGGACGTGGCGGCCAACTGCCCCAGCGCCATCAGCGAGCCGATCACCGCCGCATACGGAAACAGGTAGTGCGCGCGCCGGGGCACCGTGTAGGCCACGTAGGTCAGCGCATCGACCACGTCGTACCGGCCCTGGCCCACGTCGCCCAGCTCCGACACCAGCGCCAGCATCGCGTCCAGGCCCAGCAGCACGCCCCAGGTCAGCAGCAGCGTGCCCAGCACGGCACGGCCGACGTAGAGGTCGTGGATCCTGGGGAACGGCATCATGCGAGCACCCTGCGGACCCGGCCCATCCGGCCATCCCCGGCGTACAGCCAGATGCCCGCCGCCAGCAGCGGCAGCACCAGCCACCACAGGCCGGCCGCCGGTGGCAGGCGCCCCTCCTCCAGCCAGCCGGTGCCGACCAGCATCAGGTTCATGCCGATCAGGTAGGTCAGGAAGCCCATGACCATGCGCCCGTAGCGCGCCTGGCGCGGGGTGCTGCGTGCCAGCGGGATCGCCATCAGCGCGAAGGCGAGCGCCAGCAATGGCGGCGCGATGCGGCGGTGCAGCTGCGCCTGCGCCTGCGGTCGCGGGTCGCCCAGCAGTGCCGGGGTGGACAGGACTTCGGGGTGGTTGGGGTCCTGGTTGCGCTCGCCGACCGGCATCAGGATCTCGTTGCTGGCGTAGCGCATCAACCGCCAGTCCAGCGCCTTGGCATCCAGCGGCCCCTCCACCTGGAAGCCGTCATTGAGCACCAGGTAGCGCTGCCCGTCCTCGCCCAGCGCGAGCTCGCCGTGGTTGGAGGTGGTGATGTCCATCCGCTCGCCTTCCTGCCGGTACACGAACACGCGCTGGAAGCGACTGCCGTCGTTGGACATGTTGCCGACGAAGATCACCCCACCGCCGCCGGGGATCTCGGTGAAACTGCCCGGCTGCAGGCCGGCGACGATCAGGTTGCGGTGGGCCTCGGCGATCATCTCGCGCGAGGTCCGCTCGGCCAGCGGGCCCAGCCACAGCGAGCAGGCAGCGATCACCAGCGCCATCGGCAGCGCCAGCAGCATCAGTGGCCGCAGCAGGCGGCGCGGGCCGACGCCGATCGAGGCGATCACCGGCATCTCGGAATCCCGGTACAGCCGCCCCATTGCCAGCATCAGGCCCAGCATCAGCCCCAGCGGCAGGATCAGCGGCAGCCAGTTGAGCAGCACCAGCCCCAGCTGGGCGAGCATCATCCCCGCCGGCACCCGGCCGCGGGCGATGTCGCTGAGCACGTCGGTGAAGGCACCGCCCACGCACACGATCAGCAGCACCACGATCGTGGCGAAGGTGGACTGGGCGAATTCGCTCAGCAGGTAGCGATCGAGCTTGGGCATCGGGGGACTGGAAGGCGGCTGGAGCCGCGCTCTGGCGGGGCCTGGAGCGCAGGGCACGGTACGGGACGGCGCAGTGTACTGAATGTGCATGAGCGGGCTCTGACCCTGGACGCGGTGCCGCGTCGATGCGGTGCCCCGGGCACCCCGGGGGGCGTTGCTTTAGACTTGCAGGTTCGCCGGATGACCCGTCCGCGCGGCCTGCCAATGCCGCGCAGGCCGTGTCCGCCCGGCGGGCGCGGCCCGCAGTGGTCGCCGCCCCTATCCCCCTTTTCCTTTCGCTTCGGGAACCGCTCCATGGCCCTCCAGTTCAAGCTCAGCTCCGCCGCCCCCACCGGCTTCGATTGCGATTGCGTCGTCGTCGGCGCATTCGCCGACGGCAGCCTCACCGACGCCGCCAGGGCGCTGGACGCGGCCAGCGATGGCCGCCTGGCCGCGCTGGTCAGCCGCGGCGACGCCAGTGGCAAGGCCGGCAAGACCGCGCTGCTGCACGACGTGCCCGGTGTTTCCGCGCCGCGCGTACTGGTGGTGGGGCTGGGCGAGGCCGGCAAGTTCGGCGTGCCGCAGTACCTCAAGGCGGTCGGCGATGCCGCCCGCGCGCTGAAGGCCGGTCCGGTCGAGCACGCCCTGCTGACCCTGGCGGCGGTGCCGGTCGAAGGCCGCGACAGCGCCTGGGCGGTCCGCCAGGCCGTCATCGCCGCCGACCACGCCTGCTACCGCTACACCGCCACCCTGGGCGAGAAGTCGCGCAGCAAGCTGGAGACGGGCCTGGCCACGCTGACCGTGCAGGGCGACGCCGAGACCGCGCTGGCCCAGGGCCAAGCGATCGCCGCCGGCGTGCAGTTCGCCCGCGAGCTCGGCCACCTGCCGCCCAACGTGTGCAATCCCGCCTACCTGGCCGCACAGGCGCAGGAGTTCTGCGGCCGCTTCGAAACCACCTCGTGCGAGGTGCTGGACGTGGCCGCGATGGAGGCGCTCGGCATGGGCGCGCTGCTGGCGGTGGGCCGCGGCTCGGCCAACGCGCCCAAGCTGATCGCCATGAAGTACACCGGTGCGGGCGATGCCAAGCCGTACGTGCTGGTCGGCAAGGGCATCACCTTCGACACCGGCGGCATCAACCTCAAGGTGCAGGGCGGCGTGGAGGAGATGAAGTTCGACATGTGCGGCGCGGCCACCGTCATGGGCACGTTCGTGTCGGCGGTCGGCATGAAGCTGCCGATCAACCTGGTGGTGGTGGTCCCGGCGGTGGAGAACATGCCCGACGCCGACGCCTACCGCCCCTCCGACGTCCTCACCAGCATGGCCGGCATCACCATCGAGGTCGGCAACACCGACGCCGAGGGCCGGTTGATCCTGTGCGATGCGCTGACCTGGTCGCGGAAGTTCGAGCCCGCGGCAGTGGTGGACGTGGCCACGCTCACCGGCGCCTGCATGGTTGCCCTTGGCAAGTACGCCTCGGGCCTGATGACCAAGCATGACGACCTGGCCACCGAGCTGACCGACGCCGGCGAGCACGTGTTCGACCGCGCCTGGCGCCTGCCGCTGTGGGACGAATACCAGCCGATGCTGGATTCGACCTACGCCGACGTCTACAACATCGGTGGCCGTTGGGCCGGTGCGATCACCGCCGGCTGCTTCCTTTCGCGCTTCACCGAAGGCCAGCGCTGGGCGCACCTGGACATTGCCGGCTCGGCCAGCGACGAAGGCAAGCGCGGCATGGCCACCGGCCGTCCTGTGGGCCTGCTGAGCCAGTGGCTGATTGATCGGGCAGGCAGCTGAGAGAAGGTGCAGGAAAACAGGAACAAACAATAGGGAACAGGGACTGGCGAATGGTTGCACGCTGACGCGCTGGCCCGTGCCAAACCGGCTCCCGTTCCCCCGTTCTCCAATCCCATTCCCACCCCGCCCCCACCCCCCATGCGCGCCGACTTCTACCTGATCACCAAACCGCGATTCCGCGAGCAGCCGCTGCTGCTGGTGTGCGAACTGGCGCGCAAGGCGTGTGACGCCGGGCAGCCGACGTTGCTGCTGGCGCGCGACCAGGCCCAGGCCGAGCAACTGGACGACCTGCTGTGGTCCTTCGACCCGGATGCATTCATTCCGCACCAGATCACCGGCGCGGACGAGGACGAGGACGAAGCCTCGGTACTGATCGCCGCACCCGAGCACGACCCGCCGATGCGCCCGCTGGTGATCAACCTGCGCGATGAACCGGTCGACGGCGCGTTCGAACGGGTGCTGGAAGTGGTCCCGGCGGACGAATCCGCCCGCGGCCCGTTGCGCGAGCGCTGGAAGCAGTACCAGGCGCGCGGCCTGGACCTGACCAAACACGACATGTAGCAAAGGCGGGAAGGAGCGCGGGGAAACGGGACTGCCAGCCGCCCGCCCACCGTTCCCCCTTCCCGGTTTCCCCTCCCCAGTTGCCTGCCCCCATGACCGACACCCTGTCCTCCAGCTACGACCCCACCCAGTTCGAAGCCCGCCTGTACCGGGAGTGGGAGGACAGTGGCGTGTTCCGGGCCAGTGGCACGGGCGAGCCCTACAGCATCCTGCTGCCGCCGCCCAACGTGACCGGCACCCTGCACATGGGCCACGCGTTCCAGCACACCCTGCAGGACGCGCTGGTCCGCTACCACCGCATGCTCGGCCGCGACACCCTGTGGCAGATGGGCACCGACCATGCCGGCATCGCCACGGAGATGGTGGTGGCCCGCAACCTCGCGCTCGAGGGCAAGGGCGAAACGCGCGACTCGCTGGGCCGCGACGGCTTCATCGAGAAGGTATGGGAGTGGAAGCAGCACTCCGGCGACACCATCGAGCGGCAGATGCGCCGCCTGGGCACGTCCGGTGACTGGAGCCGCAGCGTCTTCACCATGGACCCGATGGCCGCCGACGCCGTCATCGAGGCGTTTGTGCGCCTGCACGAGCAGGGCCTGGTGTACCGCGGCAAGCGACTGGTCAACTGGGATCCCGTGCTGAAGACGGCGATCTCCGACCTGGAAGTGGTCAGCGAGGAGGAGGACGGCTTCCTGTGGTCGATCAGCTACCCGCTGACCGACGGCAGCGGGACGCTGGTGGTGGCCACCACGCGCCCTGAAACCATGCTGGGCGACACCGCGGTGATGGTGCACCCCGAGGACGAGCGCTACGCGCACCTGGTCGGCCGGACCGTCACCCTGCCGCTGACCGGGCGCGTGATCCCGATCATCGCCGACGCCTACGTCGACCGCGAGTTCGGCACCGGCGTGGTCAAGGTCACCCCCGCGCACGACTTCAACGACTACCAGGTCGGCCAGCGCCACGCGCTGCCGCTGATCAACATCTTCACCCCTGACGCGGCCACCAACGACGAGGTGCCGGAGACGTACCGCGGCCTGGACCGTTACGAGGCGCGCAAGGCGGTGGTGGCCGACCTGGAGGCCGCGGGCCTGCTGGTGGAGATCAAGCCGCACAAGCTGCAGGTCCCGCGTGGCGACCGCACCGGCCAGGTGATCGAGCCCTACCTCACCGACCAGTGGTTCGTGAAGATGGACGGGCTGGCGGCGCGCGGCATGGAGCTGGTGTCCAACGGAGACGTGAAGTTCGTCCCGGCCAACTGGATCAATACCTACCGCCACTGGATGGAGAACATCCAGGACTGGTGCATCAGCCGCCAGCTGTGGTGGGGCCACCGGATCCCGGCGTGGTACGACGCCGACGGCAACATCCACGTCGGCCGCGACGAGGCCGACGCGCGCGCGCGGTCAGGACTGCCGGCCGATGCGCCGCTGACCCAGGACAGCGACGTGCTGGAGACCTGGTTCAGCGCGCAGCTGTTCCCGCTCAGCACCATGGGCTGGCCGAACCCGGAACTGATGCAGGAGCGCGGCTTCGACCGCTTCGTGCCGTCCTCGGTGCTGGTCACCGGCTTCGACATCATCTTCTTCTGGGTCGCACGGATGATCATGGCCAGCGACCATTTCGCCGGCCAGGTTCCCTTCAAGGACGTCTACATCACCGGGCTGGTGCGCGATGCGCATGGCCAGAAGATGTCCAAATCCAAGGGCAACATCCTCGACCCGCTGGACCTGATCGACGGCATCAGCCTGGAGGACCTGCTGGCCAAGCGCACCACCGGGCTGATGCAGCCGAAGATGGCCGAGAAGATCGCCAAGGCCACCCGCAAGGAATTCCCGGACGGGATCCCCGCCTTTGGCGCCGACGCGCTGCGCTTCACCATCGCCGCGCTGGCCGGGCACGGCCGTGATATCCGCTTCGACCTGGGCCGCGCGGAGGGCTACAAGAACTTCTGCAACAAGCTGTGGAATGCCAGCCGCTTCGTGTTGATGAACACCGAGGGCGCCCGTTTCGAGGGCACCCCGCAGCCGTGCACCGATGCCGAGCGCTGGATCCTCGCCCGCCTGGACGCCACCGCCGCCGAGGCCGCCCGGCATTTCGCCGACTACCGGTTCGACCTGCTCAGCCAGGCGCTGTACGAATTCGCCTGGAACGATTTCTGCGACTGGTTTGTCGAGCTGGCCAAGCCTGCGCTCAACGGAAACGATGCCGCGGCCGCCACCAGCACCCGCCACACCCTGCTGCACGTGCTCGAGCGCCTGCTCGCGCTGCTGCACCCGCTGGTGCCGTTCGTCACCGAGGAGCTGTGGCAGCAGGTGGCGCCGCGACTGGGCATCGGCCAGGACACCCTCATGCTCCGGGCCTACCCGCAGGCGGGCGACATCGACGTGTCGGGTTTCGCAGCCGCCACCGACGACGTGGAGTGGCTGAAGTCGATGGTCACCGCCCTGCGCCGGGTGCGCAGCGAGCTCAACGTGCCCCCGGCGCGCCAGGTCACGCTTCTGCTGGCCGGCGGCGACGCGGCAGACCGCGCGCGCGCGGGCCGCTTCGCCGGCTCGCTGCAGTTCCTCAACCGCCTCGAGACCATCGCCTGGCTGGACGATGCCGGCACGGCGCCGGCAGCGGCCACCGCAGTGGTCGGCGAACTGAGCCTGCTGGTGCCGCTGGACGGGCTGGTCGACCTCGAGGCCGAGCGCACGCGCCTGGACAAGGAACTGAAGAAGGTCGAGGCCGAGATCGGCAAGTGCCGCGGCAAGCTGGCCAGCGGGACCTTCGTGGAGAACGCGCCGCCCGCCGTGGTCGAACAGGAGCGCAAGCGCCTGGCCGACTGGTCCTCCCAGCTCGAGGCGCTGGCCGCGCAGCGCGCGAAGCTGGGCTGAGCGGGCTTCGCCCGCGAGCAGGGCGGCGTAAATGGGGGCCGGAGTGGGGGCGTCCCGGCCCTCCCGCCGGCCGGTGCTTCAGACCAGCTCGATCGCCATGACGATCGCGTCCTCGCGACCGTCGCGGGCGGGGTAATAGCGCGGCCGGCGCCCGATCTCGTTGAACCCTTCCTCGTGGTAGAGGCCGATCGCACCGCGGTTTGACGGACGCACCTCCAGGAACACCCGCTGCACCGCGCGTCCCCGCGCCAGGTGCAGGAACGCGCGCACCAGCTTCCTGCCCAGCCCACGGCCCTGGGCCTCCGGCGCCACGCAGACGTTCAGCACGTGCGCTTCGCCCGCCGCCAGGCTCAACAGGAAGTAGCCGAGGATGCGCCCGTCCTCGTGCAGTACCCAGGCCGGATAGTCCGCCCGCAGGCAGTCGCGGAAGATCCCCTGGGTCCATGGAAAGGGATAGGCGCGCACCTCGATCGCGTGCACCTCGTCCAGGTCCGCCTCGCGCATCGGCCGCAACATCGGGGCGGCCAGCACCATGTCGCTGGCCAGTGCGCTCACTTCGACCCCTGCCGGCGACGCGTCCGCAGCCGTTGCCACAGGGCGCGCTTGGCCCCGGCATCGCCGCGCAGCGCCGCGGTGTCCACGCCCAGCTCGGCCAGCATCCCCTCCGCCGCCCGCGCCGTGCGCTGTCCGGCCGCGCGCAGCAACGCACGGTGCAGCGTGCGAAGGCCCGCGGAGGGCGTCGTTGCCGCGGCGACCCGGGCAGAGGACTGCTCCGGTGCGGGCGCACGCGCCGGTGCCGGTTCCGGTGCTTGATGCGTCGGGCCCCTGGGGGCGGGCGTGGCGGCTTCCGCCCTCGGCGGACGCGCGGCGGGCAGGGGCGCCGGCGGCGGGCGTCCATCGCGCTGGCCCACACGGTCCGAGCCCGGTTGGGCTGCCTCGCGCTCGGCCGCGCCGAGTTCGTGCACGGCATGGCCCTGCACGAACACCGCGTGCCCCATCGCACGGAGCCACTCGCACTGCTGCGCGGTCCACGGCAGGCTCATGCGACCGGCTCGGCGGGCCTGCGCCGCAGCTTGCGGACCAGCCACGCCACCGGGCCGCTGGCGGCGTAGCCGGCGGTGGCCAGCAGCAGCACCGCCGGCGGATCGATGGCGACCGCCACCAGCGCCAACAGCACCGCCAGGATGGCCAGGAACGGCACCCGGTCGTGGCGCGCGCCCCCCTTGAAGCTGGAATAGCGCACCCGGCTGACCATCAGCAGCGCCGCCGCGACCGTCACCGCCAGCGCGACGTAGCGAAGCTCCTCGCCGGTGTAGCCCAGTTCGTGGCACAGCCAGACGAAACTCGCCACCAGTCCGGCAGCGGCAGGACTGGCCAGCCCGATGAACCAGCGCTTGTCCACCTGCGTGACCTGGGAGTTGAACCGCGCCAGCCGCAGCGCAGCACAGGCGGCGTACAGGAACGCGGCGACCCAGCCGACCTTGCCGGCGGTGGGCCCGTCGGCGGCCGTCGAGGCCAGCGCCCAGTGGTACATCACCAGCGCCGGCGCCAGTCCGAAGCTGATCAGGTCCGCCAGCGAGTCGTACTGCACCCCGAATTCGCTCTGGGTGTTGGTCAGCCGGGCCACCCGGCCATCCAGCCCGTCCAGCACGGCCGCCACGAACACCGCGATGCAGGCGTCGTCGAAACGCCCCTGGGTGGCGGCGATGATGGCGTAGAACCCGGCGAACAGGCCGCCGGTCGTGAACAGGTTGGGCAGCAGGTAAATGCTGCGGCCCCGGGGCCTGATCGTGTGCGATGGGTCCATGTTTCGAAGTGTAGCGCTTGCTTGCAGCCCCCCGGGGTGCTGCAATCGACCTCCTTGTACTGCCCGCGATACCGCCTGGAGCTGAGCATGGCCCGTCCCGCCGTCCATTCCGCACGCTGCACCGCCTCCCTGCTGGGAGCGGGCCTGCTGCTGGCACTGGCTGCCGCTCCCGCACTCTCCGGCGAGGTCTACAAGTGGAAGGACGCCCAGGGCGTCACCCACTACGCCGACGCCCCGCCGGCCGGCGGCAACTTCGAAAGCCGCGACATCCGCCATCGCCCGGGCATGCCCGCCCCGGCCAAGGCCGTGTCCGAGGCGCCCGCCGCCGACAGCCAGTGCGCGATCGCCCGCGCCAATCTCGAGATGCTTGCCGGAGAGGGTGCGGTCGGCATGGACAGCGACGGTGACGGCAAGCCCGACGCCGCGCTCAGCGCCGAGCAGCGCGCCGCGCAGCGCAATCTCGCCGAGGCTGCCATCCGCGCAAGCTGCAGCCAGGGCGCGACCCCCGACGCCTGACCGGCCGCGGCGCGCGACGAGCGCCCGCGCAGGTATCGCCGGCGTTCCCGGGCACCGGGAGCGTTGGGCACCGCGTGGCAGAATGGGCGCTTCGCCCGCCCTTTGAAGCCCGCCGATGCGCCTGTCGCAGTTCCATCTCCACACCAGCAAGGAAACCCCCGCCGACGCCGAAGTCATCAGCCACAAGCTGATGCTCAAGGCCGGCATGATCCGCAAGCTCGCCGCCGGCCTGTACACGTGGAGCCCGCTGGGGTTGCGGGTGCTGCGCAAGGTCGAGCGCATCGTGCGCGAGGAGATGGACGCCGCCGGTGCGATCGAGCTGCTGATGCCGGCGGTGCAACCGCGCGAGCTGTGGGAGGAGACCGGGCGCTGGGAGAAGTTCGGCGGCCAGCTGCTGAAGATCCAGGACCGCAAGGAGGCCTGGTACTGCTATGGCCCGACGCATGAAGAGGTCATCACCGACTTCGCCCGCCACGAGCTGTCCAGCTACAAGCAACTGCCGGTCACCTGGTACCAGATCCAGACCAAGTTCCGCGACGAGATCCGCCCGCGTTTCGGGGTGATGCGCGCGCGCGAGTTCCTGATGAAGGACGCCTATTCCTTCCACCTGTCTGATGACGACCTGGCCCGCCAGTACCGGGTGATGTACGACGCCTACGCCCGTATCTTCACGCGCCTGGGGCTGGGCTTCCGCGCAGTGTTCGCCGATACCGGTGCGATCGGCGGCAGTGCCAGCCACGAATTCCACGTGCTGGCCGATTCGGGCGAGGACGCCATCGCCTTCAGCGAGGGCTCCGACTATGCCGCCAACGTGGAGCTGGCCGAGGCCGTGTCGCCGGGCGAGGGCCCGGCTGCCACCGAGGCGATGCGCACGGTCGATACCCCGGTCCAGAAGACCTGCGAGGACGTTGCCGCGCTGATGGGCATCGCCCTGGACCGCACGGTGAAATCGATCGCGCTGATGGGCGGTGACCCGGCCGGCGCGGCGCAGTTCGTGCTGGCGCTGGTGCGCGGTGACCATGCACTCAACGAGATCAAGCTGGCCAAGCTGCCCGGACTGGCTGACTACCGGCTGGCCACGGAAGCCGAGATTGACGAGCACCTCGGCAGCCAGCCGGGGTTCCTCGGTCCGGTGAACCCTGCGCGGCCCGTGCGCGTGGTGGCCGACCGCAGCGTCGCGGCAATGGCCGACTTCGTGGTGGGTGCCAACGTCCCGGGCCAGCACCTGGCGGGCGTCAACTGGGGCCGCGACCTGCCCGAGCCGGCCACGGTGGCCGACATCCGCAACGTGGTGCCCGGGGACGCTTCCCCCGACGGCCACGGCCGGCTTGGCATCGCCCGCGGCATCGAAGTCGGGCACGTGTTCCAGCTCGGCCGCACCTACGCCGAGGCCATGAAGTGCACCGTCCTGGACGAGACCGGCAAGGCCGCCACCCCGTCGATGGGGTGTTACGGCATCGGCGTGTCACGCATCGTGGCCGCGGCGATCGAGCAGAACCACGACGACGCCGGCATCCGCTGGCCTGCGGCGATGGCGCCCTGGCAGGCGGTGGTCTGCGTCATCAACCCCAAGAACGACCCCGGCGTCGCCGAGGCGGCCGATTCGCTTTACCGCGACTTGAATGCCGCCGGCATTGAAACCGCGCTGGACGACCGCGGACTCCGGCCCGGCGCGATGTTCGCAGATATCGAGCTGATCGGTATTCCGCATCGCGTGGTGGTTTCGGGCCGGGGACTGGAAGCGGGGACGTTCGAATACCGCAGGCGCGATGCCACCGAGTCGGAGAACCTCGAGCGTGCGGCGCTGCTCGACCTGCTGGCAGGCCCGCCCGCCGGTTAGCCCGCAGCGCGGCACACGGGATTGCCGCCCATTTAAAGCGTCGATTACCCGCCGATTATCTCCGGGGCGGGTGCCCCCAACCGGTCCCGTCACATCCTGCGCATTTACGCAGGACGCGGCGGGACAGTATGATGGCGGCCGGCGCCAGGGACGGTTTACCTCCCTCATCCATATCCGGAGATTTTTCATGTCGATCGACGTCAATTCACTGTCGGCCAAGGAACTCGAGTCCCTTATCACCAAGGCCAAGAAGCGCAAGACCACCCTGGCCAAGCGCAAGCCGGCGTCGGTAGTGAAAAAGAAGTTGGCCGCCCAGGCCAAGTCCGAGGGCTACACCCTGGCCGAACTGTTCGGCACCGGCACCGGCGCCCCGCGCGCGCAGGCCGCTGCGGGCAAGACCCGCAAGGCGCGCAAGCCGCTGGGCAAGGTTGCGCCGAAATACCGCAATCCCTCCAACCCGGACGAAACCTGGACCGGCCGCGGCAAGCAGCCACGCTGGCTGGCGGCCTACACCAGCGCCGGTCGCAGCGTGGACGAGTTCAAGATCAAGTAACTCGTCCGGTATTGCCCAGCAGAACGCCGGCCCCGCGCCGGCGTTTTTGGTTTCGTCCCTCCCCCGGCCGGCGGGAGTTTCGCCGGTCGCGGCCCAGAGGTTTACCCGCGGCATCGACCCGGGGAATTCGCCCGCGTGGCGGTCAAAGGTTTCGGCGCGCTGGCAGCATCAGGTTGCCGAACAGCAGGCCCGCGACCAGCGCCAGCAGGATATTGACCACCGCCAGCAATGCCTCCTGGCCGACATTCACGTCCTGCTGCTGGATCAGCGTGAGCAGGCCGCGCAGGCTGGTACTGCCGGGCACCAGCATGATGATCCCCGGCACCCGGATAATGGCCCCGGGCCGCTTCCACCAGCGCGCGTAGGCATTGCCGGCCACGGTCATCGCCAGCGCCGCCAGGAATACTCCCGCGGGACTGCCGAAGGCCAGGCCGGAATACCGCGATATCAGATACCCGCCTGCCGCCGCGGCCATCACCTTGGGGTAATCGCGCCGGTCGCCGCGAAACAGCACTGCGAATGCGAAGGCCGCCACCAGCAATGCGCTCCACTCCACCCATGCCGGTTGCGGGCGCAGCGCGCGCACTGCCGGTTCCAACCCCAGCAGCGAGGCCGCGTACAGCGCGATCACGGTGCCGACCGTGAGCTTCATGACCGTGGTCACCGCGCCGGCGAACCGCGCCGTGCCCGACACCAGGTGCTGGCTGGTCAATTCGCTCATCGCATTGGTCAGCGCCAGGCCGGGCAGCAGCACGATCAGCGACGCGATGATCACCGTATTCATATTGAGCGGGGCGACGAAACTGGCCACCAGCACGGTGACCGTCGCGGCAACCACCCCGGCGATGGCATCCACGCCCTCCTTCAACCGGGGCCGGGAATCGGCAACCAGCACCAGCATCCCGATCAGCAGGCCGTTGGCCGCAGCGACGCCGATATCCAGCCAGGGCAGCCGCAACAGGCCCGCCACGCCGGCCGCGGCCAGCCCGAAACCCACCGCCTGCAGCACCTTGGCGCGGGTCCCCGGCGGCCGGTCAAGCACCTGCATCGCCGTGTGGGCTTCGGCCAGGTTGAGCTCACCGGCCAGCACCGCCTCGGCGATGCGGTCGGTCTCCCCCAGCCGGTGCAGGTCGTTTTCCCCCGGCGGCAACCGGATCACCCGCGTGGTGTCGCTCTCGCCGGGCGGACGCTGCGGGTCGCTGAAGGTGAGGATCATCCCGGTCGGGTTCGACCACGGCTCGCACTCCAGCTTGAGCTTGTGCGCCACCGAGGTGATCGCCGCTTCCAGTCGCTGCGAGGTCGTGCCGTAGGCGTGCAGCCGCTCGGCCAGCTCGATCACGAAGTGGATGCGGGCAGCGTAGGTGGCGTTGCTCAGCGGGGCGGGCGTCATGGGCGAAAGCATGGCATGGGCGTGCGACAGGTGGCGGTTCGCGCAGTGCCCGGATGCAAAGCGCCCCAGCCCTCACGCTGCCTACCCCCCGGTGTGTATCCTCGCCCGGACCCATGACCGTGACCGCCCCCGACGCGCACACCCCGACCGCCAGCCACGAGGGCGACACGCCGGACCAGGCGCGGCTCTCCGGGCGCTGGACCCTGCGACAGGCCGCCGCCATCAGCGAGGCGCTGACCGGGGTCCCGGAGTCCGTGCGATCGCTGGACGTCCGCCATGTCGAGCGGCTCGACTCCCTCGGCGTGTTGCAACTGATCCGCTTCGCGCGACGTCGCGACCTGCCGTTCGAGGATTTCGAGTTCGACGAGCGCCACCGCGCGCTGGTGGCCGCGATCGAGGACGTCGCCGACGACCGCCCCAAGCGCAAGCGCGAGTTCGGCCTGGCCGCCGCCCTGGGCCGGCTCGGTGCGGCGGTCGTGGAGAACTGGAAGGAGGTGCTGGCACTGGTCGCCTTCTTCGGCGAGGTGCTGGCCAAGCTCGTGCGCATGGCACGCGACCCGCGCCGGTTCCGGATGACCTCCACCGTGCACCACATGGAGCAGGTCGGGCTGGACGCGGTGCCACTGGTGGCGTTGCTGTGCTTCCTGGTGGGCGCGGTGGTGGCGTTCCTGGGGTCGACCATCCTCAAGGATTTCGGCGCGGTGATCTTCGTCGTCGAACTGGTCAGCATCGCCTTCCTGCGCGAGTTCGGCGTGCTGCTGACTGCGATCCTCCTTGCCGGCCGTACCGCCAGTGCCTTCACCGCGCAGATCGGCGCGATGGTCAGCCGCGAGGAAGTGGACGCGATCCGCACGCTCGGGCTGGACCCGGTGGAGCTGCTGGTGATCCCGCGAGTGGTGGCGCTGGTGGTGATGCTGCCGCTGCTGACGTTCGTGGCGATGGTCGCCGGCCTGCTGGGCGGCCTCACGGTGGGCGCCTACGGTCTGGACATCCCGCCGCAGGCCTACCTGGCACGGATGCAGGAAACGATGGAATTGCGGCACTTCCTGGTGGGCATGGTGAAGGCACCGGTGTTCGCCCTGGTGATCTCGCTGATCGGCTGCCTGGAGGGCATGCAGGTCAAGGGCACCGCGCAGTCGGTAGGCGAGCGCACCACCTCCAGCGTGGTGCAGGCGATATCGCTGGTGATCATCATCGACGCGTTCGCCGCGATCTGGTTCATGGAGATGGACTGGTGAGCGCACCCGCCGACCCTGCAACCCAGGCCGGCCCGGACGTGCGCGGGCCGGAGGCCGGCGAGACGCCGATCGTGCGCGTGCGCGGGCTGGTGAACCGGTTCGGCGAGCAGGTGGTGCATGAAGGCCTCGACCTGGACGTGATGCCCGGCGAGATCCTCGGCGTCGTCGGCGGCTCGGGCAGCGGAAAGTCGGTGCTGATGCGTTCGATCCTGGGCCTGCGCACCCCCAACGAAGGCGAGATCGAGGTGCGCGGCATCGATGCGCGCAGCGACGACCCCGCCCTGCGCCGGCAGATCGAGCGCAGCACCGGCGTGCTGTTCCAGGACGGCGCCCTGTTCTCCTCGTTGACGGTCGGCGAGAACGTCCAGGTACCGCTGAAGGAACACCACCCGGACCTGCCCGACTCACTGCGTTACGAGCTGGCGCTGCTGAAGGTGAAGCTGTCGGGGCTGCCGGCCGAAGCGCTCGACAAGCTGCCTTCGGAGCTGTCCGGCGGCATGCGCAAGCGCGCGGGCCTGGCGCGGGCGCTGGCGCTGGATCCGCCGCTGCTGTTCCTTGACGAGCCCACCGCCGGCCTGGATCCGATCGGCGCGGCCGCGTTCGACAGGCTGATACGCACGTTGCAGGAGGCACTGGGGCTCACCGTGTTCCTGATCACACACGACCTAGACACGCTTTACGCTATCTGCGACCGCATCGCGGTGATCGCGGACCGCAAGGTGATCGCATGCGCCACGCGGGAGGAGATCGAACGGATCGACCACCCGTGGGTGCAGGACTATTTCCACGGACCGCGCTCACGCGCGGCAAAACGGGCCCACGCGGCCCAGGGCGGTTGAGATGGAGACACGCGCCAACTACGTGCTGATCGGCGCCTTCACGATCATCGTGTCGCTGTTCCTGCTGCTGTTCGCGCTGTGGGCGGCGAAGTACTCGTCGGAAAAAAGCTGGCGCGAATACGCGGTCATCTTCGACGAGCCGGTCACCGGCCTGACCAAGGGCAGCAACGTCCAGTACAACGGCATCTCGGTGGGCACCATCGACCAGCTGAGCCTGGCCAAGGACGACCCACGCCAGGTCATCGCAGTGCTGCGCGTACAGGCCGATGCACCGATCAAGGCCGACACCCGCGCCAAGATGTCGATGACCGGCATCACCGGCAGCCCGATCATCCAGCTCACCGGCGGCACCCCCGGCAGCCCGCCCCTGGCCGACGTCGACGACCGCGAGATCCCGGTGATCCTGACCGAGCCCTCGGCATTGCAGAACATCGCCGATACCGCCAACCGGCTGGTCGCGCGGCTGGACCAGGTGCTGAGCGAGGAGAACGTCGAGCGGGTGGCCAACACGCTGGAGAACATCGAGACGATGACCGGCACCGTCGCCGACCAGCGCGAGGACCTGCGGTCGATCATCGTCAATGCACGCCAGGCCAGCGAGCAGCTCAACGCCACGCTGGCCACCACCAACCAGGCGGTGCAGGACATCGACCGGGAACTGGTCGAGAAGCTGCCCGGGCTGGTCGCCAAGCTGGACAGCACCCTGGCCAACCTGGACCGCACCGCGCTCAGTGCCAACGGCATCCTCAACGAGAACCGGGCGGCGATCAGCAGCTTCGCCAATGACGGCCTGGCCCAGCTCGGCCCGACCCTGGGCGAGCTGCGCGGGCTGGTCCGCGACCTGCGCCGCATCAGCGACCGCCTGGACAACAACCCTGCCGGCTACCTGCTGGGCCGCGACGCACCCAAGGAGTTCGAACCCGAATGAGCACCCTGCCCCTGACTTCCCGAGTGTTTGTCCGGTCGGCGGCCGTCATCGCAATGGCCGCGTTGCTGGCCGGTTGCGGCGTGCTGGGCGGCGGCAAGCGCGATCGCATCACCATCTACGCGCCCGACCCGCGCGTGCAGGCCGACCCGACGTGGCCGGCGGTGGACTGGCAACTTTCGCTCACCGCCCCGGAGGCGGACGGGATGTTCGACAGCCTGCGCATTGCCGTACGCCCCAGCCCCGACGAGCTGCAGGTCTACAAGGACGCCAACTGGGCCAAGCGGCCCAGCGACATGCTGCAGGACACGCTGCTGCGGGCCCTGGAGGACTCGGGGAAGATCCCCGCCGTCGCGCGCCAGGGCAGCGGCATCAGCGCCGACTACAAGCTGGTGCTGGACCTGCGCCGGTTCGAGGCCGACTACCCGCAGCCGGGCGGGCTGCCGGCGGCCACCATCGAGGTCAACGCCAAGCTGCTCCACGCGCAGGACCAGAAGGTGGTGGCGGCGCGGACCTTCCTGCACGCCGAACCGGCCGACACCACGGCGATCCCGGACGTGGTGGTCGCATTCGACCGCTCGCTGACGGCGCTGGGCCGCGAAATGGCGGGATGGATCCTGTCCACGGGACAGCAGCACGAAGTGTCCGCGCACGACTGAGCAGCCCGGCGGTCCCGCCTCGAAAGGCAGGCGGCGCGCGTGGCGCGTGCTGCTCCAGCTCCGATGCCTAGCTCCCCGCCGCCTTCACCCAGCGGAAGGTCAGGTTCACCCGCTCGCCCACTGGCCGTGCGGTGCGGGGCAATGCATGGCGGTAGTGCCGCTGCGACCCCTCGCCCATCACCAGCAGACTGCCGCTGGCGAGCTCCAGCGCGACCCTTTCGTCCGCCCTGTCCACGTGCCTGAGCACGAACCGCCGCGTGGCGCCGAGGCTGACCGATGCGATGACCGGCGCCGGCCCCAGGTCGCGCTCGTCGTCGCGGTGCCAGCCCATGCAGTCGCGCCCGTCGCGGTAGCGGTTGGCCAGCACGCTGTTGAATGGCACGCCCAGCTCGCGTGCCAGTCGCTCACGCACCGGTAGCAGCGCAGCCGGCCATGGGTGCGGGGCGTGGCGCGTGCCCGAGTAGCGGTAATGCGCGTCGGGATCGCCGATCCAGCAGCTCAGGCGCGGCGATTCGTGCTCGCGGCCGAACAGCCGCACCCGGTGAACGCCCCAGGGCACCTGGGTAAGCAGCGCCTGCAGCAGCGCACCTGCCTCCGCCGGTGCCATCCACGCCGGATCCAGGGCCACGTCGGCGTCGGGCAGCGGGAGGGTTTCCAGGGCCATCCACCACGCTAGCACGGTGGATTTGCGACAATCCGGGCCCTTCCCGCGAGCCGCCACACGGAGCTGCCAGCATGAGCGAGACCCCCCCGGACAGCGAACGCGACGTCATGGAGTACGACGTCGTCACCGTCGGCGCCGGCCCGGCCGGGCTCTCCTTCGCCATCCGCCTCAAGCAGCTCAACCCCGACATCTCGGTCTGCGTGATCGAGAAGGCCTCCACCATCGGCGCGCACATCCTTTCGGGCGCGGTGATCGAAACCGGCCCGCTTGACGCACTGTTGCCCGACTGGCGCGACAACCCACCGCCGATCTGCGTGCCGGCGACCGAGGACGAATTCTGGCTGCTGAGCAAGGAAAGCGGCCGCAAGCTGCCGGTGCCCCCGGGCATGGCCAACCACGGCAACGTGATCGTCAGCCTCGGCGCGATGTGCGCCTGGCTTGCCCCGCAGGCCGAGGCGCTGGGGGTGGAGATCTACCCGGGCTTCGCGGCTGCGGAGACACTGCACGACGAAGCCGGCACCGTCGTCGGCGTACGCATCGGTGACATGGGCGTGGCGCGCGACGGGGCCCACAAGGCCGGGTACACCGCGGGCATCGACATCCGCGCCAAGGTCACGGTCCTTGCCGAGGGCGCGCGCGGCCACCTGACCAAGCGCCTGGTCAAGCGGTTCAAGCTCGACGCCGACAGCGACCCGCAGGCCTATTCGATCGGCATCAAGGAACTCTGGCAGGTGCCCGAAGGGCGCACGTTACCGGGGAAGATCGTCCACAGCTTCGGCTGGCCCGCCGACAACGCGACCTATGGCGGCAGCTTCCTGTACCACCTGGACAACAACCGCATCGCGCTGGGTTTTGTCAGCGGCCTCGACTACGAGGACCCCAACTACCGGCCGTGGGAGGCCTTCCAGCAGTGGAAGAACCACCCGATGGTCAAACCCCTGCTGGACGGCGGCACGATCGAATCCGCCGGTGCCCGGGCCATCGTGACCGGCGGTTGGCAGTCCTTGCCGAAGGTTGAAATGCCGGGCGCGTTGCTGATCGGCGACACCGCCGGCCTGCTCAACGTCCCCAAGGTCAAGGGCACCCACCAGGCGATCCGCAGCGGCATGCTGGCGGCCGAACACCTGGCGACCGGCGCGCTGTCGGCCGACGGCTTCGACGCCAGGCTGCGCGACTCCGACGCGATGGCCGAGCTGCGCAAGGTCCGCAACATCAAGCCCGGCTTCAAGCGCGGGCTGTGGTTCGGCCTGGCCAACGCCGCATGGGAGACGGTCACCGGCGGACGCTCGCCCTGGACCCTCAGGAACTCGGCCGACTGGTGCTCGATGGAAAAACTGGCGGAGTACGACTCGCCCGAGCGCCACTGGGGCCCCCGCGAACTGCCCCCGCGCGACCGCCTGGCAGGTGTCTACTACGCCGCCACCGAGCACGACGAGGACCAACCGGTTCATCTGAGGGTGCTCGACCCCAGCATCTGCGTCACCCGCTGCACGCAGGAATACGGCAACCCCTGCACCCGCTTCTGCCCCGCCGCCGTCTACGAGATCGTCGACGACCCGGACGGCCCCGCCGGCAGCGGCAAGCGCCTGCAGATCAACGCCGCCAATTGCGTGCACTGCAAGACCTGCGATATCAAGGACCCCTACGAGATCATCGACTGGGTGACCCCGGAAGGTGGCTCGGGGCCGAATTACCGCAACCTGTAGTCGCCCGCGACGACCACGCCCCGCATGGACTCCACCATCAAACCGGCATGGGCGTGGGCGGCGGCCGCAAGCGCGATCGCCTTCGCGGCGGCCACCTGGCTTGCCCATCGCGATGCCCCTCCGCCCGATCGCGAAGCCTTGGCCGCCCTGGCCTCCCGGGTGGATGCACTGGCGCGAGAGGTGGACGCATTGCGGACGGCTCCAGCGCCCCGGGCGGGTCCGCTGCGGCCTGCGCAAACCCACCCCGCCGGCGATTCACGCTTCCGGCCACGCGCCGCAGCGCCCGCCGGACCGACCCGGGCGGACCTGCAAGCCTCCCATGCCCGTGAGCGACTCGACCCGGCCTGGGGGCCCGCGACCGAGCAGCGACTGACCCAGGTGGGCCGCACCGAGGCGATCCTGGCCATCGACGCCGACCCGCCCAGCGCCCAGCACATCCAGTGCCGCAGCAGTACGTGCCGGCTGGAATTCGAGTTCGCCAGCGGCGCGGACGCCACCGACTGGACCGTGGCCTACCTGACCGGAATCGGCAGCGGCCTCTCGCAGGCGCAGTACTTCACCGATGACCTGCCCGGTGGCCGCGTTCGCGTCACCATCTACGGCCACAAGTAGCACCTGCGACGCGCGGGCCCCAGTCCGGCCCGGGAGGGGCATGACGCCCCCATTTACATGGCCCATGTCTGGGAATACCTTCGCCGCTCCTGCCAGGAGAATCGTCGATGAGCCCCGCAGCCCGGATTGCGTCGATTCTCGCCGTGCCGGCCATGGCCGTGGCCGGAAACGCAGCGACCGAAGAGCATTATTACTACACCCGCGAGCGCGCCGTATCGGCCACCGGGATGTGCAAGGCAGCCACCTACGACGCGGGCCGGAGCCTTCGCTACCGACCCATCGGCATCTTCAACTCGGGCAGTTCCGCGGTCGATATTTCGTGCGCGCTCCGCTCGGAGTTCGTGGACGATTACCAGGTCAGCGCGTCGTTCTACAACTACAACGCCACCCCCGTGACGGTGACCTGCGCAGTGCTCAGCGGTTCCAGGGATTCGGGCAGCCCCGCCTACGTCAGGAACACAAGCGTGTCGGTGCCGGCGGGCAGCTCGGCATCCGTTTCGGGATACGCCGGATGGTTCAACCCCACCGATTTCGCAAGCCTGTCGTGCCGGCTGCCCGGGGGCGTGGAGATGGGGACCATCACCGCCAACGGGTTCTGTTATTACGGCTGCGCGTATTGACCCGCCAGGCCCCGCCTGCCCGCACACACGCATGTCCCGGGAGCACATCGCGATGACCATCAAACTGTTCGCCGCCGCGGTCGCGGCCACCCTCGCCCTGGCCAGCGTCGCCGCATCGGCCCATGACTATTACTGGGAGCACCACGTGTCGGCGACCGCCGTGTGCCAGCCCAGCACGCCGTTGCAACTGGGAGGGCTGCGCCAGCGTCCGCTGGGTATTTTCAACAACAAGCCCGAGGCGATTTACATCTCCTGCTCGTTCCATACCGACCCCTTGGGCGAAATCGGCAAGGACCGGCTGGAAATTTCGTTCTACAACGGCACCGCGGCCGCGGTGGAGATCGCCTGCACCGCGCAGGGCGGGAGCCGCACCGTGGGAGTCAACAACTACACCGGCAGCGTGGTGGTGCCGGCGGGGGCCTCCGCGCCGCTGGTATTCGACCAGATCCACCGCCGCCGGGAGGCCGGCTCGCATATCAACCTGTCGTGCCTGCTGCCGGGCGGGGTCGAGATGGGGCGCATATCGGTCCGCCAGGATTCGCGCGCGAACCTGCCCCAATAGCCAGTCAACCGGCGGGGCTGGCCGGGTGGCGGTGCGCCTGCGCAAACGTGGCAAAGGGACATGCGCGCAACGCCCCGGAATCCTCCGGGGGTACCCGGCAACACGGGGGGAACGCTCATGCGCAGGAACATCCTGGTTATTGGAACCGCCGCGGTGGTCGCAGCGGCTACGCTGGCGACGCCCCTTGCCGCGGAAGCGGCGGGCACGCGCATCAGGTACGTGCACGCCACCGGCGTCTGCCAGCCGGCAACGCCACTGGAACTGGGTGGCCTGCGGTTCCGGCCGCTGGGCATCTTCAACAGCGCCATCTACGTCTCGTGCACGCTCGGCACCGAGTTCGTCGGCGATTACGACGCCACCGATGTCAGCATCTACTTCGACAACCAGGGCACCACGGCGCAGCTAGTGCAGTGCACGGTTGTCGGCGGCAGGCGCGGCGCGGGGGTCAACTCGATGGCACGCAGTCTGAACCTGCCTGCCGGAGCGGAGCAGTACATGCTGTCCTGAACGTCGATCGGGTCCGCATTTCCCTGGCCGCGTACGGCATTTCCTGCCTGTTGCCACCCACGGTCGAGATGGGCCTGATCCGGATGCAGGAGGAAGACGCCGAGAACGGTCTATGGGCCCGCGGCCCGGCCCGCGCGCGATGCGTTGCACCGATATCACCACGCATCGCCTGAAAGCCGGTGGCCGGTTGCGGCGCTCAGTCGCGTCTCTAAGAGAGGCAAGTGACTGCCCGGGGTTGTCCCGGGCGCGCTCGCCTCAAACAGGGAGAACACGATCATGCGCAAGACCATCCTCGGCGCTGCGACCGCCACCGTATTGGCAACCGCCGCCCTGGCGGCACCGGGTGCAGCCGAGGCGGCGACCAGCCGCGTCAATTACGTCCATTCCACCGGCGTCTGCCAGCCGGCCACGCCGCTGGAACTCGGCGGCCTGCGGTTCCGGCCGCTGGGCATCTTCAACAACAAGACCACCGCGATCTACATCTCGTGCACGCTCGACACCGAACTCGTCGGCACCTACAACCTCACCGACATCAGCATCTATTTCGACAACCAGGGCAACGTGGGGCGGACCGTGGAGTGCACGGCGGTGGGTGGCCGGCGCGGCGTTGCGACCTCGTCCGTCGCCGGTGACGCGGTCCTCTCCGCCAACTCGGGGGGCACGATCTACTTCAATGACGTGGATCGCGTGAGCAGCTCCTACACCGCCTACGGCATCTCCTGCCTGCTGCCGCCCAAGGTCGAGATGGGCATGATCCGCATGATGGAAGTAGACGCGGGCGATGGCCTCTGAGGCCCGTCCCCAGCCCAGGACGATCGTGGCGCTGCTGGTCGGCGCCACGGTCATCGCCCTGCTCGCCGGGTGGATGGGCGCGCGCATGGCCGGCGGCACGGGAGGGGGCGCCATGTCGGCGCTGACCGGCCAGCCGGCCGCTGCGGGTGCGGCCGACCGGCTGGCAGCCCTGGAGCAACGGGTCGAGCGGATAGCGGTGCAGATGGACCGGCTGGCCGGAGCGACCGCGTCCGGCCGGCCCCGTCCTGCCTTGGCCGCCGCGCCCGTGGAGTCGGTGGAATCGGATGCAGAGCTGGCGCAGTCCCAGCGGAAAATGGTGCAGTCGCTGGCCACGCAGTTCGATGCCGAAAGCGTCGATCCGCGCTGGTCGGCGTCCGCCGAGGCCGCGCTGCGCCGCATCGGCAGTTCGGACGCGATCCTCTCGATAGAGGCGCAGCCACCGGACCGGCAGGTGATCGACTGCCGTCGCACGCGGTGCCGGATGGAGTTCGACTTCGCCGACAACGCCGACGCCGAGGACTGGACACTGGCCTACCTCACCAGCCTGGGGGGGACGTTGTCGCGCAGCCAGTACTTCGTCTCCAAGGGTCCCACCGGCAGCACCCGGATCACGCTGTACGGCCAGCGTTGACGAGCACGCCCGCGGGTCCACCGCGGGCGCCGGCTCAGCCGGCGTGGCGGAAGACGAGCATCCGCTGCGCATCCTGCGCTGCCACGCCGGAGTCGTGGCCCAGCCCGCCCAGGGCTCCCAGATCCTCGACCTCCAACCCCGCCCGTCGCGCGGCATCGGCGTAAGCGGCCAGCGGCCGCCACATCACCGGGAACCCCTGCCAGCCGCCCGGAGCCCGCTCGCCGACATTGACGTTGGCGTAGAGCACGCCCGCGGGGGCAAGGTGGCGCGCGGTGAACTCCAATGCTTCTTCGAGGTGCGCGTCGTCCATGTGGATGAGCACCGAGAACGCCCAGACCACGTCGAACGAGCGACCCAGCGCCAACGCCGCCAGGCCATCGGTGGCAAGCAGCGTGGCCCGCTTATCGCCCAGGCCGTGCAATTCCAGTTCGGCGCGGGCCTCGACAATAACCTCCTCACGCACGTCTATGCCGACGTAGCCGCCCGCGTCGAGGTAGTCGATCAGCGGGATGCCGCCGCGAAGCGTGCCGCAGCCCAAGTCCAGCAGGTGATCGGCGGGGGCCAAGTTACGCCCCCTGAGGAATTCGATCTGGAACAGTCGCTTCATTTGCCAAAGGCCGGGAGGCCCGACCAATCGGTGGCGCTGACGTGCCTTGTCCAAAATAATGTCTCCCTGTAGTTGACACGCATCAACTTGGATATCGCCTTAACTCCACATTTCACCACGGCTACAGAGGCGCCAAAACCGAGACCGCCGCCCGAATAAGCTCAAGGCTTGATGCCGAAGAACGCGTACCTGCGCTCGCTTCCAAATTCCAGATCACTAGAGATGCGCCCCAAATCAATCATCGATTGGCGCCATCAGGCATCGTTGCCATTCCTTGGCGAGTGATCGCAGCGGACAGCCCTTGTGCAAGCCAATCCGTGTAGACCACCGCTCCGTCCCATTTTTGAAATGCTCTCGTGGGACGTCCGGCGCAATGTAAATTGGCGTTGGCACCATCAGTCCCTGGCCCTCGTCAGTCTCTATACCGCGCTGCATCTGCAGCACCGCCAGGCACGCCCGCTCCAGTTCCCGGAGGAGCTTATCGTTGCGTGGTCGCGGGAGTCAGAAGACCCTGCATTGACGTGGGGAACGCACACGACACCGCTTCGGCTGGGGCGTCTGCTGCATGCATTTGGCTCCTTGTTTGCATGCCCTTCGTTTGAGTTTCCCGAACGCTGGGTTGACCTGATACAGAGGCGGACCGGCTGGCGGCCCGGTTCGTGATTTCACTGGACCGGCCAGGCCCCGCTCAGCCGTAGTCGTCGCGTTGCCGCGCCAGGTCGTGCCGGATCACCGCGCCCCCGAGCACGCCGGCCAGCCACCGGGTGTAGATCGCCGCGCCCGGGGGCGAGAGGTGGCTGCCGTCGACCCAGTAACGACGGTGGTCGAGGCGGTCCAGCAACGCCCGGTTGCGGAAGCCGATGCAGACACGCTGGCGGTGGTCGCTGCAGAACTGCTGCACGTAGGCCAGGTGGCCCACATGCCGGGAAGGCGGCGAGAAGAACACCACCTGGGCACGCGGGTTGCCGAAACTGCCCACGTAGTCCGGCAGCAGGTGGGAGTCGATGTACAGCGGCGCGCCGGGGGACTCGATCGCTTCCATGCGATCCACGTTGGCCGCCAGTCCCACCACGCGTGCGGTCTCCTGCAATCGCGTCTCGGGGTTGAAGCCCGGGAGCGGTTCGACCGCGGCGGCGGGGGTGAACCAGTGGCTGCTGCCGATCCGCAGCACCGACACGCCCGCGTGCCAGGCAACGACCGGGGCGAGTCCGAGCGCCTGCTCGCGCAAGGCCGGGCGTTCGCTGGAGGCCGCCGCCCGCAACCACGTCATCGCGCCCGCGGGGTCCAGGTAGGCGAAGGCGCGCGCGGTGCCGCGGTTCTCCTCGAGCATGGCGAGCAGCTCGTTGTCATAACCCCGGTGGACCTCCCAGAGCACGACCATCGGGATCGACGACAGCTGGCGACGGGCGTCGCGGTCCAGCCCGTTCACCAGCGAGCGGGCGATGGCCTGGCGCTCGATGTGGTTGGCGCCGGCCAGGGACAACTGGATGACCGCCACCTGCAGGCCGGTCTCGCGCCGCAGGCGCGACTCCAGCGCCTGCCCATCCACGCCGCGGGCGGTCAAGCTGGCGCCGTTGACCACCACCAGCAAATGCGTGCGCGGGTCATCCAGGGCCTGCAGCAGGCGCGGCCGCGCATGCTCCACCAGCCGCGTCGACTCGGCGTCGACCACGGTGTCCGGTGGACGCACCAGCCAATGGTGGGCGGCCACCGCTCCGGCCAGGCCCAGCATGAACGCCCACGGCACCCACCGGCAGCTGGGCCGGCTACCGTCGGGGGTGGGGCCCCGCGGCCCCAGTCGGATGGTGGCGAGCAGGACCAGCAGGGCGGCGGCGGCGACCTCGATCAAGACAACGGCCTTAACCGTCGGCGAGCTTCGCGATGACCGCTGCGGCCGCGTCGGTGGCACTGCACCCGACCGTGTCCAGCCTCAGCTCGGGGTCGGTTGGCGGCTCGTAATCCGAATCCACGCCGGTGAAGTTCTGCAGCTGGCCTGCGCGCGCCTTCGCATAGAGCCCCTTGACGTCGCGCTGCTCGGCCACTTCCAGTGGCGTGTCCACGAACACCTCGACGAACTCGCCGATCTCGAACATCTCCCGCGCCATGCGCCGCTCGGCGCGGAACGGCGAGATGAAGCTGACCAGCACGATCAGGCCGGCATCGACCATCAGCCGGGCCACCTCGGCCACGCGGCGGATGTTCTCCACCCGGTCCTCGTCGGTGAAGCCCAGGTCCTTGTTGAGCCCGTGGCGGACGTTGTCGCCGTCCAGGATGTAGGTGTGCAGGCCCTGGGCGAGCAGCTTCTTCTCCACCAGGTTGGCGATGGTGGACTTGCCCGAGCCCGACAGGCCGGTGAACCAGACGCAGCGCGGCGTCTGGTGCTTGATGCGCGCGCGCGCCGCCTTGTCGACGTCCACGTGCTGCCAGTGGATGTTGCCGGCGCGGCGCAGGGCGAAGTCCAGCGTGCCTGCCGCGACGGTGGCGTTGGTCTGCCGGTCGATCAGGATGAAGGCACCCAGCTGGCGGTTGTCGGCGTACTTCTCGAACGCGACCGGCTGGTCCAGGTAAAGATTGCAGTAGGCGACTTCGTTGAGCTCCAGGTGCTTGGCCGCGAGCTGGTCCTGGGTGTTGACGTCGACCTTGTGCTTGATCTCGGTGACCTGGGCGCCGACGGTGCGGCTGCCGATCTTCAGCCAGTAGGGCCGCCCGGGCAGCAGTGGCTGGTCGTCCATCCACAGCAGGTGCGCGGCGAACTGGTCGGCCACTTCCGGCGGGCTGGACGCGGCGGCGATGACGTCGCCGCGGCTGGCATCGACTTCGTCGGCCAGCGTCAGCGTCACCGCCTGGCCCGCGGTGGCGCGGGCCAGGTCGCCGTCCTGGGTGACGACGCGGGCGACCTTGGAGCGCCGGCCCGAGGGAAGCACGGCGATGTCCATGCCCGGTTCGACCACGCCCGCCACCACGGTGCCGGCGAAGCCACGGAACTCGTGGTTGGGCCGGCACACCCACTGCACCGGCATGCGGAACGCCTCGCCGGTTGCGGCGCGCTCGACCTCGACGGTCTCGAGATGGCCCAACAGCTGCGGCCCGTCGTACCACGGCATCGCCGCGGACGGTTCCAGCATGTTGTCGCCGCGCAGCGCCGACAGCGGGATGGCGGTGACGTGGGGAATGCCCAGTTGACCGGCGAGTTCGCGGTAGCCGGCCTCGATGGCATCGAACGTGCCCTGGTCGTAGTCCACCAGGTCCATCTTGTTGATGGCCAGCACGACGTGGCGGATGCCCAGCAGGGAGACGATGTAGCTGTGCCGGCGGGTCTGCGTCAGCAGGCCCTTGCGCGCATCCACCAGCACGATGGCCAGGTCCGCGGTCGATGCGCCGGTGGCCATGTTGCGGGTGTACTGCTCGTGCCCCGGGCAGTCGGCGACGATGAACTTGCGCTGGTCGGTACCGAAAAACCGGTAGGCGACGTCGATGGTGATGCCCTGCTCGCGCTCGGCGGCGAGGCCGTCGACCAGCAGCGCGAAATCGATGTCGTCGCCCTGCGTCCCGTGGCGGCGGCTGTCGGCTTCCAGCGCTGCGACCTGGTCGTCCAGCAGCAGCTTGGTGTCGTGCAACAGGCGGCCGATCAGCGTGCTCTTGCCGTCGTCGACGCTGCCGCAGGTGATGAAGCGCAGCAGGTCCTTGGTCTCGTGTTGTTGCAGGTAGGTGGCGACCTGGGCAGTGGGGTCGTCGAGCGTGCTCGGCTGGTTCATCAGAAATAGCCCTCCTGCTTCTTCTTTTCCATCGACGCGGACGGGTCCTGGTCGATGACCCGTCCCTGCCGCTCGGACGTGGTCGAGACCAGCATCTCGGCGATGATCTTTTCCAGCGTGTCGGCGTCGGACTCGATCGCCCCGGTGAGCGGGTAGCAGCCCAGCGTGCGGAAGCGGACCTGGCGCAGCACCGGCGACTCGCCCGGCAGCAGCGGCAGGCGATCGTCGTCGACCATGATCAGTGCGCCGTCGCGTTCGACCACGGGACGCTCGCGGGCGAAATACAGCGAGGGCACCGGGATCTTCTCCCGGAAGATGTAGAGCCAGACATCCAGCTCGGTCCAGTTGGAGATCGGGAACACCCGCACCGATTCGCCCTTGTGGATGCGGGTGTTGTAGAGGTCCCAGAGCTCCGGGCGCTGGCTCTTCGGATCCCAGCGGTGCTGGGCGTTGCGGAAGCTGAAGATGCGCTCCTTCGCCCGCGACTTCTCCTCGTCGCGCCGCGCACCGCCGATCGCCGCATCGAAGCCCCACTTGTCCAGCGCCTGCTTGAGTGCCTGGGTCTTCATCACGTCGGTGTGGACCGTGGCGCCGTGGGTGACGGGGCCGATGCCCTGGGCGATGCCGTCGGGGTTGGACCAGGCGCGCAGTTCAACGCCGCACTCGGCCGCGCGGCGGTCACGGAACGCGATCATCTCGCGGAATTTCCAGCCGGTGTCCACGTGCAGCAGCGGGATCGGCGGCCGGGCGGGATAGAAGGCCTTCACCAGCAGGTGCAACAGCACCGAGCTGTCCTTGCCGACCGAGTACATCATCACCGGGTTGCGGAACTCGGCCGCGACCTCGCGCAGGATGTGGATGCTTTCGGCTTCGAGCCGGTCCAGGTGGGAGAGAGCGTGCGGGTCCGGCATTGGCAGGGACTGTCCTTGTTGCGTCGACGTACGGGGGAGCGGGCATTCTAGCGGCCCGCGGCACCCGGAGGCACCCGGGCGGCGGTCGCGCCAGGCAAGGGTCAGAAGGGCCAGAACACCGGGATCGCCCACAGCACGGCCAGTCCGACGACCAGCGACAGCGGCCCGCCCACCCGCAGGTAATCGACGAAACGGTAGCCCCCGGGCCCGTAGATCATCAGGTTGGTCTGGTAACCGATCGGCGTCATGAAGCCGGCCGAGGCCCCCATCATCACCGCCATCACGAACGGCATCGGGTCCACCCCCAGTTGCCCGGCCGCTGAAAGCCCGATGGGAAACATGAGCACCGCCGCGGCATTGTTGGTCAGCAGTTCGGTGAACAGCACCGCCACCACGTACACCAGCACCAGCGTCCAGAACGGGTCGGCGGACGCCCAGCCGCTGAGGTAGCCCGCCACCAGGGCCGCCACCCCGCTGCGATCGATCGCCGCGCCCAGCGCGAACGAGCAGGCGATGACCAGCAGCAGCCGCAGGTCGACGCTGCGCCGCAATTCCTCGACGCCCACGCAGCCCGTCGCCACCGCCAGGATGGCGGCCGCCAGGGCCGAATACAGGATGTCGACGCCCAGCACCGTGTTGGCCAGGATCATCACCCCGACCAGCGCCAGCGACACCAGCGCCCGCGGCCGATCCACGTGGGGAGCGCCGTCCACTTCGTTGACCAGCAGGAAGTCGGCGGAACTGCCGTGGCGGCGGGGGAAACCCGGGTCGGTCTCGACCAGAAGCGTATCGCCGGCCTGCAACTGCGCTTCGCCGGGCTTGCCCTCCATCCGGCGCCCATGCCTCGACACCGCGATCACCGCCGCGTTGTAGACGCTGCGGAAGCTGGACTGGACCAGGGTGTGCCCCACGGCGGGGGAGTACCGGGACAGGACCAGCTCGACCAGCGTCCTGCGGCCATCGCCTTCCAGCTTGAACAGCTGGTCGGTGGCCGGGCGCAGGCCCGCGACCCGCCGCAGCTCGCGCACCGCGTCGGTCACGCCCACGAAGACCAGGCGGTCGCCCGCCTCGAGCACCGTCTCGGGCGCAACCGCGAAGCGCGGGACGCCCCCCCGCCACAACTCCACCAGGTATGAGCCCGACAGGTGGCGCAGGCCGGCCTCTTCGATGCTGCGGCCGGCGACCGGGCCCGCGTCCTCGACCAGCATCTCCACTGCGAATTCCCCGGTCCGGCTGGCCTGCTGGACTGCCGAGACGCGGTTGGGGAGCAGCCAGCGCCCGACCGTCAACAGGTACGCCATGCCGGCCAGTGCCGCGGCTGCGCCCACCGCCAGCGGGTCGAACATGTCCAACGGCCGCATCCCGGGCTGCTGCAGCACCAGGCCGGCGACGATCAGGTTGGTGCTGGTGCCCACCAGGGTGCACATCCCGCCCAGCACGGTGGCGTAGTTCATGGGCATGAGCAGCTTGGACGGGGGCACCCGGCTGCGGCGGCTCCACTGCTCCACGGCCGATGTCAGCATCGCCACGATCGGCGTGTTGTTGATGAAGGCCGACAGCGGTGCACTGATGGCCATGGTGCGCGCCTGGGCGAGGAATTCGCCGCGCGGCCGGCCCAGCACCCAGTCGCCGATCCAGCGGATCGCACCGGTCGTGCGCAACGCGGCCACCAGTACGAACAGCACGGCCACCGTCAGCACGCCGCGGTTCCAGAAGCCGGCAAGCGCCTGCGCCGGCGCAAGCACGCCGCTGCCGATCAGCACCGCCACCGCGCCGAGCAATACCCTATGGGGCCCGATGCGCTCCCACAGGAGCAGGCCCAGCGTGGCCAGCACCACGCCGATCGTCAGCCATCCCTGCCATTCCAGTGCCGCCATGGGGTTCCCGTCTCTGCGTCGTGCGCGCCCGACGCCCCCGCGGCAACGGTCGCGGGCTGGGCGTGGCAACCGGCAAGTCTAGAGGATCCCGGCGCCGCGAGGCCCTGGGCGCGCGGCTGTCGTGCGTCCAAGTACCTGGCTGGCCGAATGGCGAAGGTTGCGGATGCCCGCGTCAAATGTTGCCCGGCTTGCTGGCCGGATTGGCTACCCTTCTGGCGCGGTCGCCGCAGAATCCGATCAGGGCGGGCGCAAAGACCCGATCCATCGAATGCCCGGACGCCCCGGATGACCATCGCGTTATGTCGCCTGCAGCGGCGCCAGTCCCCTGGGCAGTCCTGCACTCCCCGAGGCAGCCACGCCACCCTCGGCAGCGCCCGGTCGCGGTGGGATCCCGTTCGGACCACGGACCCATCCCGCGAACTGCCGGGCAAGAGACCTCATTGCCAGAACGGATGCGCGACGGGTGTCCAGGCGTCCGGGTTCCGGCCCTTCGAGCGGCTTCACCAGACAGGCGCACGAAGGGACGGGCGGGCGAGCCGCGCCCCCGGAACTGCTCTCGCGGCGTCTGACGTCCTGCGTACCTTCTCCCGGACCGGGGCCGGACTTCCCCGGCCGGTCCCGACGCCGCCTTATGCGCCCCCCGGGGGCGGGGCTGTGGCGGCCTACCTGCCGCCGACGAAAAGCGACCACGAAGTGTCACGGACGCCGACGTACCGGCTCTCGAATCCGCTGCCGGTGTTGAGCCAGGTGCTCACGGCGCCATCGGCACGCCGCCAGACCAGGTCCAGCCGCCTGTCGTCGTTGAGGTAGCCCACCATCATCAGTTGGCGGTCGCTTTCGGAATTGAACACGGCCAGGTCCTGGCGGACGCCGTCTTCCATGATCCACACCAGCACCCGGTGATCGATGGAGCTGCGCCATACCAGGTCATCGTCGCCGTCGCCGTCATAGTCGGCCGCACCGGCCGGTCGCCAATACTTCGACATCGAACCCTGCGGCACGATCGTGTAGCCGGTGCCGCTGGACAGCCAGATCTCCGAGGCACCGTCCGCCCGGGTGCGGAAGAACAGGTCGCTGCGCCCGTCGCCATTGAAATCGCCCGACATCAGCAGGTCGGCGTCGGGCGACTGGGCAAACGCCCGGTACGACACGCGCTGCTGGTTGGCACCCATCTGCCAGTACATCAACCGGCCGTCCGCCGCGCTGCGCCAGTACAGGTCGGAGATGCCGTCGCCGTTGTGGTCCCCCGACGCCTGCAACCGCCAGCCGAGGGACATCGCGTACTCGGTCGGCGAACGCCGGTAGGTGGGGCCGCCCAGCCAGAAGATCAGCTTGCCGGTGTTGTCGCGCAGGGCGATGTCACGGCCATCTGTGTCGTTGAACTCGCCTTCGACGTACGGGATCAGGTTGCTGGCCGGGGAATACACGTCCTGTCCGGTAACCGTGTAGCCGCGCATCAGCCAGATGCCGACCGAGCCGGGCTTGAACCACATCAGGTCGGTGCTGCCACTCCCGTCGACATCGAGCTTCGGCAGCACCGTAGGCGCATCCACGATCACGGTGCCGCGGAACGACGCCAGGGTCGGGATGACCTGCCGCAGGCTGCGCGCATTGTCGGCCTGGTTGGCCACGCCACACGCGCGACCGCCGCAATAGGTGATCGAGGGATTGGAGAAGACACGGTACGAAGTCTGCCCCGAGTCGCCGTATGCCATGACGGTATAGAGATTGCCCGCTACTGCATCGGTCTTGTGGCCGAACGAGTAATCGAACACGCCGTACTTCAAGCCGTCGCTTTCATCCGTCGCGGTTTCCCGGTCATGCTGGGAGCCCATGTTGTGGCCGACTTCGTGGGCGAACGTTTCCTCGCGGCAGAAATAGGTCTTGCCGTCGGTGCCCTCGTCCTGGCCGTCGCCGACCACCGAGTAGCCGAAGAACTCGTCGCGCTGCTCGATGCCCGACCTGCCACCGCCGATCAACCAGGCGATGCCGCAGCCCTGGTTTTCGGGTGTCTGGAACCTGCGCACGAGCACAACCAAGTCGGCGCCGTACTGGTCGCGTGCGGCGCGCAGGCCATTGAAAGCCGGCGCCGGCGTGGTCCGGGTCGACGGCGCCTGGAAGCCGGTCAGCTCCTCGAGCGCGGTGCCGTTGTCATTGGTGTCCGGATAGGTCACCTGCATCGAATGCACCAGCCGCAGCCGTGCATCGACCTGGCTGTTGACGTACGCCTGGTTGGTGATGTCCACCAGGTTATGGACGCGGGTGACCGCGGCCGAGGTACCGCCGCGTGCGCTGGCGAAGCCCTGGGTGTAACCGACCAGTACGTCGACCGTGGTGGTCGCGCTGGTGGTGGCGGACTGGGCCTGCGCGCCGGCCATGGTCATGCCGCCGGCAGTCGTTCCGGCCGACGAGAGCTTCGGCGGCACCAGGTAGTCGGGCCGGGTGGGATGGGTGGCTTCGTTGCGGATCAGGGACAGTTGCCGCGGATCGGCGGATACCACCCAGCCCGAGCCATCGGCCATGGTCAGGCGCAGCGGCGGCAGCTCGCCCCCCTGCGGGATCGAGCCGAAGACCGCTTCCGGACCAAACGTGACCACCGCGTCCTGGCCGGGCGCGTCCGCGTTGCGGCCGATCCAGCTCCAGTTGCCGTCGGGGTGTTCCACATGGCGCACGTAGTCGAGTGCGATCGGAGTGCCGTCGGGTGCGGTGACGCCCATCCGTCCTTCCACGATGGCGCGCATGGCGTGCTCTTCGCTGAGGCCGGCAGAGTGCCAGGTGTAGGCCCCGGTGCGTCGCACGACCGGCTCGGCCGGATACTGCAGAAGGTCACCCCGGTCAGGTGCGCCGGCGAAGCCGCCCGTCCGCGGCTTGCGGGCATTGTCGGCGAGTGGCAGGGACCCCTCGAAACCCGCCGCCGGATCGGTCGCCCCGACCTGCTGCTGGCCAAGGCCCGCGGTCCATTCGCTCGAGCAGCCCGCCAGGACGGCCAGTGCCAGCACCCATGCAACCCTGATATTCATCTGCAACCCCCTGTATGTGGTGGCGACGCGAACGTCGCCGGGCCCCCCCGGACCCGCATCCGCAGTCTACGTTGCCTTCACGTGCCCTATACAGTACGGCACCCCAACGGGACTGGATTCACCCATTCAGGTTGCAACGGGTTCAGCGTTGGCCTACGTGGCGCGACTGTAGGGGCAGCCCGTCTGGTCGGCGAGGTCCTCCTCGACCACGTCGGGCGCCATCTCCACCAGCACCAGTCCTTCGGCCGTCACGTCGAACACCGCCAGGTCGGTGATGATCCGGTCGACCACGCGCACCCCGGTCAGCGGCAGCGTGCACTCGGGCAGGATCTTGTGGCTGCCGTCCTTGGCGGTGTGCTCCATCAGCACCACCACGCGCTTCACCCCGGCGACCAGGTCCATCGCCCCGCCCATGCCCTTCACCATCTTGCCCGGCACCATCCAGTTGGCCAGGTCGCCCTTGTCCGTCACCTGCATCGCACCCAGGATCGCCAGGTCGATGTGGCCACCGCGGATCATCGCGAACGAGTCGTCGCTGCCGAAGTAGGCGGCACCCTTGCGTGCCGTCACCGTTTGCTTGCCGGCGTTGATCAGGTCGGCGTCGACCTCGCCCTCGGTCGGGAACGGGCCGATGCCGAGCAGGCCGTTCTCGCTCTGCAGCCACACGTCCACGCCATCCGGGATGTGGTTGGCGACCAGCGTCGGCAGGCCGATCCCCAGGTTCACGTAGGCGCCGTCGGTCAGTTCGCGCGCCGCGCGCTGTGCCATTTCGTCGCGGGTCCAGGCCATTACTTCGCTCCTCGCACGGTGCGCTGTTCGATGCGCTTCTCGGGGGTCGGGTTGTGGACGATGCGGTCGACGTAGATGCCGGGCAGATGCACGTGGTCCGGGTCGATGTCGCCCACCTCCACCAGCTCCTCGACCTCCGCCACGCACACCCTGCCGGCCATCGCGCAGGCCGGGTTGAAATTGCGCGCGGTCTTGCGGAAGACGAGGTTGCCGGCCTTGTCGGCCTTCCACGCCTTGACCAGCGACACGTCGGCGGTCAGCGCGGTTTCCAGCACGAAGTGCGTGCCGTCGAACTCCCGCGTTTCCTTGCCTTCCGCCACCACGGTGCCGTAGCCGGTGGCGGTGAAGAACGCAGGGATGCCGGCGCCGCCGGCGCGCAGGCGCTCGGCAAGCGTGCCCTGCGGGTTGAACTCGAGTTCCAGCTCGCCGGCCAGGAACTGCCGCTCGAACTCCTTGTTCTCGCCCACGTAGGACGAAATCATCCTGCGGATCTGGCGCGTTTCCAGCAGCAGCCCCAGGCCGAAGCCGTCGACGCCGGCGTTGTTGGAGATCGCGGTTAGGCCCTTTGCGCCCGAGTCACGCAGCGCGGCGATCAGTGCCTCCGGTATGCCGCACAAACCGAAGCCGCCTACCGCCAGCGTCTGGTTGTCGGCGACCAGCCCGTCCAGCGCCGCGGCGGCGCTCGGGTAGACCTTGTTCCTGGGATCGCGCGCAGCCGGCGCGGCGGTGGCCTGGGCCATCGGACAACTCCATTGCGGGATGGGCGGCAAGTCTACCGCCAGTGGATGACCGGACCGAACCGTACGTTCGGCCGATGCCGGCGGGGCCGGTTTCAGGACCGCCCGTATGCGTCTTCCAGCCGGACGATGTCGTCCTCGCCCAGGTAACTGCCCGACTGCACCTCGATCAACTCGACCGGCTCGCTGCCTCGGTTGCGCAATCGGTGCACGGCGCCCAACGGGATGTAGGTGCTCTGGTTTTCGTGCAGGTCGAACACCCGGTCGTCGCAGGTCACCTCCGCCACCCCCGACACCACCACCCAGTGCTCGGCCCGGTGCGCATGCTTCTGCAGGCTGAGCGCGGCGCCGGGCTTGACCACGATCCGCTTGACCTGGAAGCGCGGCCCCACGCCGATCGAGTCGTAGCTGCCCCAGGGCCGGTAGACCTTCCGGTGCGAGAGGTGTTCGGTACGACCGGCCGCACTGAGCGCATCGACCACCGCCTTGACGTCCTGGACCCGATCCTTGCGGGCCACCAGGGTCGCATCGGCGGTATCGATGATCACCAGGTCCTCCACCCCGATCGTCGCCACCAGCCGGCGCGCGCTGGCGCGGACCAGGCTGCCGGTGGTGTCCACCGAGATCACGTCGCCTTCGTGGTGGTTGCCATCGGCATCGCGCTCGGCCACCGACCACAGCGAGGACCACGAGCCGATGTCGCTCCATCCGCAGCTCACGGGCACCACCGCCGCGCGCCCGGTCTTTTCCATGACCGCGTAGTCGATTGAATCGCTCGGACTGGCCGTGAATGCCGGCTCGTCGATACGGGTGAAGTCCAGGTCGATCGTCGCTGCGGCGTAGGCACGGCGCACCGCGTCCAGGATCGCCGGCGCATGGCGGCCCAGTTCTTCGACATAGCGCGCAGCCGGGAACAGGAACATGCCCGAGTTCCAGGCGTAGCCGCCCTCGGCCAGGTAGCCTTCGGCAGTGGCAAGGTCGGGCTTTTCGACGAAGCGATCGATGCGGAAGCCCGACGTGCCCAGCGCCTCGCCGCGCCGGACGTATCCATACCCCGTTTCCGGGTAATCGGGCTCGATTCCGAACGCCACCAGCCAGCCGTCGGCGGCCAGCGAGGCCGCCTTGGCTACCGCCTCGCGGAACGCGGCCTCGTCTTCGATCAGGTGGTCGGCCGGCATGACCAGCAGGGTCGCCGACGCATCGCGTTCCATCGCATGCAGTGCGGCCAGCGCGATGGCGGGCGCGGTGTTGCGCGCCGCCGGCTCGAGCAGGATGCCGCCACCGCGTACACCAATGGCCTGCAGCTGCTCGCCGACCATGAACCGGTGGTCGTCGCTGCAGACGGTGATGGGCGGCTGCGCGTCGGGAAGCGCTGCGGCCCGGAGCACGGTTTCCTGGTAGAGCGAGCGCTCGCCAACCAGCGCCAGGAACTGCTTGGGCAGGTTCTTGCGCGACAGCGGCCACAGGCGGGTACCGCTGCCGCCACTGAGCACGACCGGATGCAGCATTGGGCACCTCCGTGGGGGTGGCCAGCATAGCCGAGGGACCCGCCAGCCTGCGGCGCCCGCGGTGCTCGGCTAGAATGGCCGGTCACCGGCCCCCGGGGCCGGCCTCCCCCGCACCGGTTACAGGAATCCCGCACGATGAAGATCCTCGTCGGCTACAAGCGCGTGGTGGACTACAACGTCCGCATCCAGGTCAAGCCCGATGGCTCGGGCGTTGTCACCGACGGCGTCAAGCTGTCGGCCAACCCCTTCGACGAGATCGCCCTGGAAGAAGCGTTGCGGCTGCGCGACAAAGGCATCGCGACCGAGGTGGTCGTGGCCACCATCGCCCCGGCGAATGCGCAAGCGCACCTGAGGAACGGCCTGGCGATGGGAGCCAATCGCGCGGTGCACGTAGTGACCGACCAGCCGATCCAGTCGCTGACCGCCGCGCGGACGTTCCTGAAGCTGATCGAGAAGGAGCAGCCGGACCTGGTGATCCTGGGCAAGCAGGCGATCGATGACGACGCCAGCCAGACCGGACAGATGCTCGCCACGCTGTGGGGCCGCCCGCAGGCGACGTTCGCGTCCAAGGTCGAAGTTGCCGACGGCAAGGCCACCGTGACCCGCGAAGTCGACGCCGGCCTGGAGACGCTTGAAGTGGACCTGCCGGCCGTCGTCACCACCGACCTGCGCCTGAACGAACCGCGCTTCATCAAGCTGCCCGACATCATGAAGGCCAAGAGCAAGCCGCTGGAAACCATTGCGTTCGAGGAGCTCGGCGTGGACGTGGGCGACACCCTCAAGACGCTGTCGCACGCGGCCCCGGCCAAGCGCGGCAAGGGCGTGATGGTGAAGGACGCCGCCGAATTGGTGGCAGCGCTAAAGGCCAAGGGCCTGCTCTGAGCGCCGCTTCGCGAAGGCTGCCTGTTGTTGCCTGCCGCTGAATGCGGCCACCCGGCGCCGCTCCGGCGCCCACCCCGAGTCACCGGTTCCCCGCCCGCACGGGGACGACCAGTAGAAGGATTCCGAACATGTCCAAGGTCCTGATCATCGCCGAGCACCTCAACGGCCAGCTCAACGGCTCCACCGCCAAGTGCGTGAGTGCCGCGCAGGCGCTGTCGCCGGAGTCCATCGACGTAGTGGTGCTTGCCGCCGACCCGACCGACGTCGCGTCGCAGGCGGCCAAGCTCGACGGGGTGGCCCGCGTGCTCGCGGTGGCCAACCCCGCCAATGAACACGCCATCGCCCAGGTCCTTGCACCCCAGGTCGCCAAGCTCGCCGGGGGTTACAGCCATGTGTTCGGTCCGTCCACCACCTTCGGCAAGGACCTGATGCCCTGCGTGGCAGCCCTGCTCGGGGTGGCGCAGGTGTCGGACGTGATGGCGGTCGAGGGCAGCCACACGTTCAAGCGTCCGATCTATGCCGGCAACGCCATCGTGACCGTGGAGGCGCCAGGCGACCACACCGTGGTGGCCACCGTGCGCACCGCGTCGTGGCCCGAAGCCGGCCAGGGTGGCGGCGCGGCGGTCGAGGCGGCTTCGGTCGATGCCCAACTGCCGACCCACACCCGCTTCATCGGCCTGGCGGCGGGCGACACCGACCGTCCCGACCTGCAGAGTGCGCGCCGGGTGGTATCCGGCGGCCGCGGCGTGGGCTCGGCGGAGAACTTCAAGATCATCTACGACTTCGCCGACAGGATCGGCGCAGCGGTGGGTGCCTCGCGCGCGGCGGTGGACGCCGGTTACGTCCCCAACGAACTGCAGGTCGGGCAGACCGGCAAGATCATCGCGCCCGAGCTGTACATGGCCATCGGCATCAGCGGCGCGATCCAGCACCTCACGGGGATCAAGGACGCCGGCACCATCGTGGCGATCAACAAGGATCCGGATTCGGCGATCTTCGAGATCGCCGACATCGGCCTGGTGGGCGACCTGTTCAAGGTGCTGCCCGAGCTTGAGCAGGCGCTGGCCTGAGCCCGAGGAACACGGCTTGAACAAGAAGGTGATGGTGGTCTTCGGCACGCGCCCGGAGGCCATAAAGATGGCGCCCGTCGTGTCCGCGTTGAAGGCGTTGCCCGGCATCGACACGCTGGTGGCGGTCACGGCGCAGCATCGGCAGATGCTCGACCAGGTGCTCGACCTGTTCGATATCGTCCCCGATGACGACCTGGACGTCATGGAACCGGGTCAGACACTTCCCGGTGCCTTCAGCAAGATCCTGCTCGGCATGGGCGGGGTGCTCGAGGCGCGCCGCCCGGACCTGGTGCTGGTCCACGGCGACACCAGCACGACGTTGGCCGCCTCCCTCGCCGCGTTCTACGCGAAGGTGCCGGTAGGACACGTGGAAGCGGGACTGCGAACCGGCGACATGCAGGCACCCTGGCCCGAAGAGGCCAACAGACGGCTCACCGCGCCGCTGACGCAGCTCCACTTCGCGCCGACTCCGCGGTCGCGCGACAACCTGCTGGCGGAAGGCATCGACGCAGGCCACGTCCACGTCACCGGCAACACGGTCATTGATGCACTGCTGTCGGTAGCCGCGAAGATCGACGCCGACTCCGGCTTGAAGCAGGCGCTTGCCGCGCGGTTCCCCTTCCTTGACCAATCCAAGCGACTGATCCTTGTTACCGGACACCGGCGCGAAAACTTCGGTGGCGGGTTCGAGCAGATGTGCGCCGCCCTGGCCGAACTTGCCGACCGTGGCGATGTACAGGTGGTGTATCCGGTCCACCTGAACCCCAACGTCCAGGAGCCGGTCCGCCGGATCCTGGGCGGGTGCGAGGGCGTGGTGCTGATCGAACCCCAGGAGTACCTGCCATTCGTCTACCTGATGACGCGCTCGCACCTGATCCTGACCGACTCCGGTGGGGTCCAGGAGGAAGCGCCTTCGCTGGGCAAGCCGGTACTGGTGATGCGCGAGACGACCGAGCGGCCCGAGGCGGTGGAGGCCGGGACGGTCCGGTTGGTGGGCACGCTCCGGGAGCGCATCGTGTCCGAAGCCGGCCGCCTGCTGGACGATGCCGCAGCTTACGAGTCGATGGCGCGCGCCCACAATCCCTACGGTGACGGTCAGGCGGCAGCCCGCATCGCGACCGTGGTGACCTCGCATCTCGCCGCCCCGGCCCCGGCGCTCTAGTTTCGAGGTGGTGCGCCGGCCGGTCCTGGCCGGCACCACGGGCAGGCCCGTCGATCGGGCGCCCTATATACTTGCCCGATTCTCCGCCCGGAAATCGCAATGGCCTTGTACGACCCCTCCTTGATCAAGCACCGCAAGAAGCTGTTCGATTTCGAGAACAACACCAATATCTCGCTCCGGAACCGCTACGTGTACTTCGCGGTCGACAAGGTCGCCAACAGTTCGATCAAGAACAGCCTGTTCGAAATCGAATATGCGCCGGTCGGCAAGAAGACCGTGACGTTGTACGACAAACGCAGCTCGCCCTTGCTGTCGCCGTACCAGCTGCCCCCGGACCTGCTCCGGGAAGTGCTCAACAGCGGCAACTACTTCCGCTTCGCCTTCGTCCGCAATCCGTACTCGCGGCTGCTCTCGTGCTACCTGGATCGCATCCTCACCGCGTCGAGCAAGCCGCGGCGCCAGCTCAACGCGTTCCTTAAGGGCCGCGGCGAAGCAACCGAGGACGTCAGCTTCGAGTCATTCATCCAGGCGATCTGCGCCCAGGGCTCCAACACCCAGAACTCGCATTGGCGGGTCCAGGCCGACGATATCCTCTATGGGGACGTCGAGTTCGACTTCATCGGCAAGTTCGAGCGGCTCTGGCAGGACATGGCCGTCGTCAGCAGCCGCATCTGGGGCGAGCTGCGTCCGGAGATGGCGAACAAGGACGTCAACAAGTCACCGAGGGCAACCAATGCCGGCGGCAAACTGCGCGAGTTCTATACGCCCGAACTGGCGGCGCTTGTCGCAGAGCGCTTCGCAGCCGACTTCGATGCATTCGAATACGAGCGCGACATCTCCACCTATTGAGCTGCCGGTTCTTGTAGAGCCCGGCACGGGGTTCCGCCCGTAGGCGGAACCCCGGGTGAATCAGTTGGCAACGTAGCTGAGGCTGACCTGGCCAGCGGAAGTCTCCGCGACGCGGTCGCCGAGGTACTTCTTGTTGCGGATCATGGTCGAAACGCGGCGACCGTCCTGGGCCTCGTAGGCCACCCGCACGCCGCCCGGCACGACGGTGCGCTCACCGCGCTCGAAGCCCGCGGCACGCAATGCCGCCGCCATCTGGCGGTCGATCGTCCGCACGCTGCCCTCGGTGTAGTCGATGGCAATCACGTCAGCGCGTCCGCCGCCCTTCTGGCGGACCCGGCGCTGGTTGGTGACCTGGTGGGGAAAGTCCAGGGCCAGCCCGGCCATGAACTCGTCTGCCGACACCGCCGTTGCCGCCGGTGCTGCCGTATCGCCCACCTCTGCGGGTTCAGGGGCCTGGGAAGCGGGTTTCGCGGCGGGCTTCTGCTCGCATGCGGCGAGAGCGAATGCCATCAGGACAATGGCTGCATAACGGATCGGGAACATGGTGGACTCCTGGATGGGGGTGGAAGGAAGAAAGTGGTGCGACCGGGCTAGAACTGGAAATAGATGAAGCTGCTCACTTCGAGCGGCATCATGAAGAGCAGTACGGCCATCACTGCGCCCATGACACAGGCCGCGACCGCGTTGCTCCAGGCGGGGAGGCGATCCGCGAGGCGCCGGCCAGCCGACAGTCCAAGCACGAACGTGTCGATGGCGATGGGCGCGATCAGGAGCGCATAAGGAATCGCAGCGCGCGTGAGGCCGGTGTCATGCCGCATCTGGAACACGCCCCGCAGGACCTCCGAGGTGTCGCCGAAGTCCGCGGCCCGGAACGGGATCCAGGTCAGGTAGACGAAGAACTGGGTCACGATCCACGCCAGGGCGAACCCGAGCAACGGCGGGAGTAGTACCGAGGGCATGAACCGGTTGCGGAACTTGCCGAACTCCTTGTGGATGGCCAGCGCGCCGCCGTGCAGGCCGCCCCATACGACGAAATTCCAGCTGGCACCATGCCAGAGGCCGCCCAACAGCATCGTGATCATCAGGTTGCGGCTGCGCTTTGCCTCCCCGCCCCGGTTGCCCCCCAGCGGTATGTACAGGTAGTCCCGAAGCCAACTGGACAGCGAAATGTGCCAACGGCGCCAGAACTCGGTGATGCTGGAAGACAGGTACGGATAGTTGAAGTTGCGCATGAGCCGGTAACCGAACATGCGTGCGATACCGATGGCCATGATCGAATAGCCGGCAAAGTCGAAGTAGATCTGTGCGTAGAAGCCAAGCGTGGCCATGGCCAGCGTGTGGTTGTCGAACGCAGCTACGTCGGCGTACACCTTGTCCACGAAGGGCGAGATGTTGTCCGAGAAGATCGCCTTGTAGATGAAGCCGATCAGGAAGAGCTTCGCACCCACGAGGAAGTCGACGCTGTCGAACCTCTTGGCCGTCTGGAGCTGCGGCAGGAAGTCCGCTGCACGCACGATGGGACCGGCCACCAGCTGCGGGAAGAACGAGATGTAGGTCGCGGTGTCCACGACGCTCCGCTCCGCGCGGATGTCCCGTCGCCACACGTCCACTACATAGCTGATCGCCTGGAAGGTATAGAAACTGATGCCGACGGGAAGGATGATCGAAAGAACGTGCTCGGAAGGCGCCAGGCCCAGGCTTTCGAGCAGGATCGCTGCCGAATCGACGAAGAAATTGAAGTACTTGAAGACCGCCAGGATGCCGAGCATCACGGCTATCGAGACACCCATCGCCAGGCGGGGCCGTTGTCCACGCTCGATCGCGAGGCCGGCCACGTGGCTGGTCAGGATGGCGAACCACATCAGGCCCAGGAAACGCCAGTCCCACCACCCGTAGAACACCTGGCTCGCGGCCAGCAACCACAGGACCCGCGCCCGCTGGCCGCGCAGCAGGGCCCAGTAGACCCCGTACACGAGGACGAAGAACACCAGAAAGATGCCTGAAGTGAAAATCATCCGTTCTTCTCCGCGATCACGTCGCGCATGTAGCGCTGGGCGAACCAGCGCGTGAACTTCTCCGCGCCCGACACGCGCATGTGACGTGCATCGTTCCAATCGGGCTTGCGCTGCAGCCGCTTGAGCAGGGCCGGGTCGCGGTACTCGATGCAAGGGCGGTCGGTCGCGCCGGCGCAGAACGCGCGGACGTACTCGATGTCGGCGACCTCGGTGCTTGGCACCGCGAAGAACGCGGTCGAATCCAGCAGGTTGCCCAGCAACGCCCGGTAGCGTGGAACGCGCAGGTCCTTGACCCAGGGCACGGCCTCCATTGGCGGAGCCACCGAATCATCCATGGCCTGCGCTGCCTCCAGCACCTGCGACATTCCGTCACCGTGCGAGTAGCCGCGCTTGCTTCGTTTGAGCGGCTGGTAACCGTGGACCGGCTTTGTATCGTCGAAGCGCGCACCCCTGCGGGCAAGGCCGATGCCCATGGCGTTCACCGCCGCATGCTCGGCAGCTGGCGACAGGAGCGAGGCGGCCGACTCGGGCGCCTTCCCTCCAAGCGACCAGACCGAGCGCAGTCCATCGAGCGAATTCCCGGGTGTCATGTAGGCGTACGTACGCCACGTACGCAGGTTGCGCACGAATCCATTGAGCGGTGAATAGTCGTAGCCACGCTGGATCTCCAGCAGCAGCGTCACTTCCTTCGCTTCCAGCGCCTGCCTCTCCGGCCGGGTGAGCTGATCGAGCGCAATGTCCAGCAGCCAGGAGCGCTCGAAGTGGTTGGCCCCGTCCAGGCTCATCTGCACGACGGCGGTCTTGGTGCCGCTGCCGCGCGTCAGCAGCCGGGCCAGCATGGAGCCGTCGAGGCCACGGGCGGTATAGCTGCTACCTTCGATGATGATCACGCGTTGCACGGCCGGATCGCGCGCCGCCTCGGCCAGCTCGATACTGACCTGCTTCGCCAGCCTCAGGGCGCGGCTGCTGGGGTAGTAACCCGACGCACGGGCGCCCCAGCCCAGCGCGAGGACCATTGCCAACCCCCCCAGCACGACGCTCGGCACCAGGATGCGACGGTGGCGGCCTTCACCGACGCGGATCGCGGCCAGCAGCAGCAATGCGGCGACCGCCGCGGCGAGCATCCACGGGTTCATTGGTCGGGTACTCCGCCACCTGCGTCGGATTCCGTGCCCAGCGTGCGGACCAACGGGGCAACGTACTGCTCCCGCACCGCCTTGAAGGTGTATCGGGACGCGACGGCCCGCAGTTCGGTTCGCAGGCTCGCCAGTCGCCCGGGTTGCTGGAGCATGGCTGAGATCACGCGTACCGCCTCCTCCCCGTCCCGGGCGTACAACGGATATTCCGTTCCGAGCACGCCGACGTTGACCTCGTTGGGGTACACGATGGTGGGGAGCCCACACGCGGCGTATTCGAGCACCTTGGTGGACAGCTCATGGGTGGCCGCCTCCAGCTCGGCGTGGCGCCAGGCCCAGCCGATGTCGTAGCCGGGCAGCTCCGCATAGAGGTGTTCGCGGCTTACCTGGCGGTGCCACACCAGCCCCGGGGTCGACTCCAGGCTTGCGGCGATCTCCGGGCGGAACTCAAGGTCGTCGTGCACGTGGTGGATCTTGTCGCCAAAGACGTGCAGCTCGATGCCGGGGCTGTTGTCGCGCAACCGGGCGAAGGCGTTGAACATCTCCCGGATGCCCCACAGGGGCGCGAACTTGCCCGCATAGACCAGCCGCGCCGGTCCATCCACCCGTGCGGGATCCTCGGCCAGCGAGGACGGCGGAATCATGGGAGGCAGCAGGGCCGTCCTGCCGGCGGCATCGGGGAAGCAGTCCAGCAGGTGGGCCTCGAACTGCGGTGTCTGGCAGAGGACGCGGCCGGCATGCGCAATGATCCGCGTGATCCGCTCCCGCGACTGGTCGTCCAGTGCGTCGCGCGTCTGCGGCAGGTCGGTGATGTAGACCCACAGCCGTCCCTGCAACCGCTCGTGCCGGGTGGCGGCCGAGCACAGGTCGAATCCCCGCAGGACGATCGCATCGAATCGATTGGCCCTGTCGTGCTGCTCGATCGCCGCCAGGGCCGACTCGACCCCCAGTACGGGCGCATCATCGGTGTCGGGCTCCACCAGGCGCACATTGTCCAGCGACAGCAGCGGTTCGATGATGTGCAACGCGGTAACCGGCGCCTTCAGGAACAAGGTCACTTCGGCATTTTCCAGGCCCGCGAGGACCTGGACCAGCGATGCGGCCCACACGGCAGAGCCGTCGGTGATGTTGAGGTTGAGGTCCCCGTAAACGGCGAACCTGCGGCGCACTGCCCCCGGGCGGGCTGCGACGACGTGGGCGGCGTCAGCCTCGCCCCGCTCGATCAGGGCGATTTCGCGGACGATCGTCGAGGCATACCCCGATTGCGCCCGTACTCGCTGGGCGGCCGCACGGGAGCGCGACAGGAACAGGGCCGGGTCGTGGTACATGCGCCGCACGCCTTCCGCGAGCATCCGCCAGTCCTCCGGCGGCGCCATGACGCCCACGGAGTCATCCACGAACTCCGGAATCGCGGCCACCGCATTCGTCAAAGGCACCAGGCCCGACGCCATCGCCTCATCGCGTGATACGCCCTGGCTGTCCATCCGGCTGGGGACCAGGAACAGGCCATGGTCCTTGTGCAGTTCGGCGATCTGGTGCTGGGTCAGGAACCCGCGGCGGATCTCCACGTTGGAGAACCCGCGAAGTGGCTCGAGCGTCTCGTCGAACAGTTCGCCGTCGCCGATGAACAGGAACTCCAGTTCCTCGAAGATCGGATCCTTTGCAAGATCCAGTACCGCACGCACCGCAAGGTCATTGGCATAGACCGGCGAGTTGTATGGGCGGATCGAAAGGATCTTCGTGCGCTGGCTGGCGTCCTTCTCGCGGTAGTCGAAGACGTCCGGGTCGATGAAGTTGTGGATGATGCTGTACTGCCACGGTGCCAGGTCGATGCCCACATCGGCCATCGCCTGCCGGGCGAGGTACTCGGAGACGAAGACGAGGTGGACGTTCGGATGGCGCATCCGGAAGATGCGGCGCCACATCGCAAGCCGGTTGGCAGTGGCGCGTACGGCACGGTCCCGGGTCGGCCCCTTCGGATAGTTGAACGCGCGCCGGTACCACGGCTGGATCTCCGCACCGTGGACCCAGATGTTCATGCGTACCCGTCCGACCAGGTCCTCCAGCTGCGCCCACATTTCCGGGTACAGCGGATGCACGTCGATCGACTCGAATTCGTTGTCGTGGACCAGTCCCGACAAGTGCTCGCCACCGCCGGCGATCACGTCAATGCCCTGGAACTCTTCGAACGAGAGCTGCCCCGGGCTCCAACGGAACACCGCGTGTTCAAGACCGTTCGCCCGGTAGGACTTAACCCGGCGGTGGATGAAGCTGTAGTGGTAGAGCCGCTGGTGGCTCGGATAGCCCTTGGCCAGCAGCAGGCGGGGGGCGCGCTCGATGACGATGCGGCCCTGCGACCGTTCCCTGCGGGCACCGACCGTCAGGCGCGACAGGTCCAGGCGCCCCGGGCCGGTAAAGCGGATTCCCAGCCGGACCCATTCGCATCCATCGGGGATCGTGATCCTTTGCGGCGCATTGAATGCCGCCTGGACCGAGCCGATGCGCTGTTCCTCGGCGTCCAGGAAGATCACCACCAGCTTGGCGGACATTCGCCCCCGGCCGGTCAACTGGAAGCGCAACTTGCGCCCGGGTGCGATGGACGAGACGCGCAGTGGCTCGACCCCGTAGACGTAGCTCCACTTTCCTTCGGCCAGCGTCGAGGTGATCGAAACCACCGCGCCGTGGCGCACCTGGATGGCGCCGTGGGCATGGTTTGCCTTGGGGAACAATTCCGCCAGGCCCGGGATCGGCAGGTTGTCGGCCGTCATGTTGGCGCCGCGCGAGGCGTGGCGCTCCACGGCGTCCTCGATAGCACGCAAGGGGAGCCCCGAGTCCTCGGGCATCCGTGCATCAACGCCCTCGATGGACGCCCCTGCGCCGCGTTCGCAGTAGCCGAACGCATCCACCGCGAAGCAGCTGTCGCCTTCGAACTCCCCGCTGTCGATCTGGGTGGCCAGCGCCGCGAGCGACCCGTGCGGCAGCGCGCGCAGTGGAATCAGCGCCCGCCGGAGCTGCAACCGGTCGACCTGTTCGAACCGCTGGCCGTCCACCACAGCGGGGGCGCCGCCCTCCGAGCGCCAGTGGGCGTCCTTGCCAACGCACGCGCGCCCCGTGTAACGCAGTGCATTGACCAGATCGCCCAGGTAGTCCGGACCGTAGTAGTCCTCCGCGCAGAAGCACGCCACCAGCTTGGCGCTGATGGCCTCGAACAGGGCCAGGTCCCGCGCCTCGCGAAGGGAGTGGACCACCACGCCCGGCATCCGCGGCGCAATGCCCGGGCGATAGCCATCCAGGAATACGAGGTGGAGCTCACGCGCGGCGTAGGCTTGCCGCCCGAAGGCTTCGACTACCGCGTCATGCTGCGCTTGCGAGCGCACCGCCGCCACCACGGCCACCTTGGGGCACTCCACGCCATAGGCCCTGCCGAAGACGCGGCCCAGCAGGGAGGCCAGCCGGTGCTCGACGGTGTGCTCCCCCAGCACCTTGCGCAGCGCGGCCACGCGCGTGGCCTCGACGCGTCCCGGACTGGCATGCAGGTGTTCCCACTGCCGGCGCAGTTCGGCGGGATCGTCGGCGCAGATGACCAGGTCACCGAACAGCAGGCGGACCGCCCGCGAGTAGTTGCTCACCACGACCGTGCCGGAGGCCATCAGGTCGAACAGGCGCCGGGCGATCATGGTCTGCGAATCGGGGGCGCTGTTGAGCGTGATGCCGTAGCGGTAGCCCTTGTAGGCGACGTCGATGGCATTGAACGGCAGACTCCCCGCGACCAGCTCGCGAAGGCCATCGGGGAAACCGCTGCCCGCGGCACTGTCGCGGTCGTAGATGTCGACGGGCACGTAACCGCCCACCACCTCGCACAGCGTCTGCAGCGATTCGTTCCGACGCGGATACTGCGGGTACCAGGAGCCCGCGAAACTGCAGGCGTTGCGCCGCGCGCCGGACGTTACGGGGTTGCGCCGGAGCGGGTCCACGCCGAACGGCAGCAGGAATACCCGGTCATGTCCCAGGGCGGCGCGATAGCTCTGGATGCAGTCCACGTCCGTGGTGGCGACGTGGTCGAAAAGCGAAGCGGTGCGGAAGAAGTGGTCATAGTGGACCGGATCCTCCTTGTTCCAGAACACCGTGGGAATGCCTTGCGTCCTGCAGAACTGCAGCACGGAGCGAAGCTCTGGACTGGCCGACTCCACGTGGCCCGCCCAGTCGCCGCGGTTCGCCTTCCAGGCAGACTCCACCAGCACGATGTGCGGCTTGAATTGCTCCAGGTCCTGGCGCCAGCGTTTCCGTGACAACGCAAGCATGTGGCAATGGGACTGGAGGTCGGCGCAGGTGAACTCGTCGGCGATGATCGCGACCCGCGCCTCGCGAACGCTCGCCGGCCCCCCCTGCAGCAGCGCGGGCGATCGCGCGGCGACCGCGCCCACGGACGCTGCGGTGTCCCGGGCCGGCAGAGACGCGCGCCTGCGCGCGTCTTCCAGTGCCGCCTTCCACTCGAGCGGGAGGGGCACGCCGAGCACGTCATTGGGCTGGCGGGCCAGGCCGCGCCTTCGCGCCTTCACCCGATCGATGGCCTCGCGCACCAGGCGGACCGACGCCCGCAGGTGGCCCGCGATGTTCCAGGGCCTGCGTACGGCAGTGGTCGCCAGGTACCCCAGCTGGAACGGGAGCGAGCGGGAAATTCCCTCGATCGCTGCCGCGCTTTTCCGTGCCGCCTCCACATGCTGCTGGGGGGTGCCGAACATGCGCTCACCGAGCTCGATCCGCCGATGGAGCTCCTTGAGCTCATCGGCTACGCCACGGCTCCGCGCTATCGCTTCGGCACCACGGGCATCGCTCTGCTGCAGGCGCTCGAGCGCCCCATCCAGCAGCTCCACGGAATGATCCCGGGCGAGCGTCGCCGCGTCGCGTGCCTCCCTCTCGCGTTCCAGCTGCCCGTCGAAAGCGGCGACCGAGTCGACCATCTCCGCCCGAGCCCGATGCTCAAGGGCGACCAGCTGGTCCACCAGCCGGTGTGCGAGCAACAACAGGCTCTTGTCGTCGCCGGCGACCGGCGCGGGAAGCGGCAGCCGTTCCAGCAGCTGCTGAAGCTCCCCCGCCAGTGCGTCCATCCGCGCAAGGGTCGCGCGCTGGAGGCGCCGCCCCCCCTGCGCGGCGGCGTCGAATGTCCTCACCTGCCGCGAGAGTTTCTCCAGCTCCAGCCGCAGGAACATCGCGACAGCGTGGAGATCACCGGGTTTGAAGTGTGCTTCGGTCATCGACCTGTTTCCCCAGTCCCGCTCAGCGACCGATACCGACGACGTCCACGATCACCTTCTCCGTGGACAGCGACATGGCACGGAAGCGTCCGTGCGGAACGAGGATGGCGATGATGTCGGCGCTCTCCTGCGCCACCTCTGGCGCCTCGAAGCGCAGCAGGCCCGCTGCTTCCGCGTCCTGGCGGCCCAGCGCCTCGGCGTACGGGTCGACAGCGAGCACGCGCCCCGGATGCCGCCGCGTCAGTTCCTTGGCGATATCGAGCGCGGGACTCTCGCGGAAGTCGTCGACATCGGCCTTGTAGCTCAGCCCGAAGCACGCCAGCACCGAGGTGGCGTCCCCGCGCAGCATGGCATCGAGCTTTTCGACCACGGCCGCGGTCTTGGCGGTGTTGACCTCCCGAGCCGTCCGGATGAGCCGGGCCTGCGCCGGCGCGCTGGACACGATGAACCACGGATCGACCGCAATGCAGTGGCCGCCGACGCCCGCGCCGGGAGACAGGATGGACACGCGGGGATGGCGGTTGGCCAGCCGGATCACGTCCCAGGTGTCGATCCCGAGCGTCTCGCAGATCATCGAAAGCTCGTTGGCGAAGGCGATGTTGGTATCGCGGAACGCGTTCTCGGTCAGCTTGACCATTTCCGCGGTACGCGCTTCGCTCTCGATGCAGGCACCCTGGACGAAACGCTTGTAGAGCGCGGTGGCCGCGGCGGACGCTGCGGGCGACATGCCCCCGATGATCCGGTCGTTGCTGGCCAACTCCTCCAGCATCTTCCCCGGGATGATTCGCTCGGGGCAGTAGGCCAGGTGCACTTCGCCGGGCTGGTCCCCGTCGCCGAAATCAAGATCCGGGCGGGCCTCGCGCAGGATCTCGCGTACGCGCTCGGTCGTGCCGACGGGCGACGTGGATTCGAGGATCACCAGGTTGCCCGGGGCAATGACCGGGGCCAGCCCGCGAGCGGCGGCCTCGACATAGCTGATGTCCGGCTCATGGGTGTCGTGGTCGACCGGGGTCGGCACTGCGATGATGAAAGCGTCGCACGCCTCCGGGGCGGCCACGGCACGCAACCGGCCCTGGGCGACGACGGTGGCGACGAGCTCGTCCAGGTCACCCTCTTCGATATGCGCCGAGCCTGCATTGACCGCGTCGCGTACCGCAGGGTCGATGTCTACGCCCGAGACCTCCAGTCCGGACGCCGCGAACATCGCCGCGGTGGGGAGGCCGATGTAGCCAAGCCCCACGATTCCCAGGGTGCGGATCTCTTTTTGGTCCATCGTCATGCCTGCATTCGCCTCGGTCCATGTTCAACTGCTTCGGCCAGCGCGTCGGAGAGCCGTGCTCCAATCGTTGGCCACGAAAATTCGTCTACCGATTCTTTGGACAGGTCCAGCCCGGCGTGAAGGCTGCCGCGGCGCCATTGCGCCAGCAGTTCGAGCAGCTTCCCGCGTATGGCACCGGCATCGTTGTCCACTACCCAGCCACGGCGCAGCCCCCCGACCAGGTCGGAAGACTCGTCCGAATCGCACGCAGTGATGTGGAGAACCGGCCGTCCGGAGCCGAAATACTCGAACAGCTTCCCCGGCACCTGCAGCGGCATTGTATTGCCAATGTTCACCAGTATGTCGGCGCCGCGTTGCCAGTCCGCGACCTCGCCCCTGGGAACCGGGGGCAGCGCGCGCAGTCGGCTGCCGAGGCGCTGCGCGAAGGGCCCGGCCAGAGACGCCTGTGGCGAGAGAAGGGTGAGTCGCACGCCGTCCACCGTCCCCAGGGCTTCGAGCAGCGCGACCGGGGAGCGAAAGCCGTACAACTGCCCCGTGTACAGGAGCTCCAGGGTCTCGCCCGGGAGCCCGCGGCTCTCTCGCGAAGACGACGCCCGGGGGGAGAACCCCTGCCTCAGCACGATGCTGCGGGCCGGGTCCAGGCCATGCTGCACCTCCAGTCTTCGCGCGTACGCCTTCGTGGTAACCGACACCAGGCTGCACCGGCTGCACACTTCCCGCTCCAGGCGCCGGGCGCGCCTGCGCCAACGCGCGGGGAGGTAGTCGGCATCGACGGGGTCGCCGAGGTCCGCCACCCAGGGGATCCCCGCGCGTACCGCGGCACGCCCGAGCTCCAGCACGCTGGCGGGCTCGTGCGACGTAATCACGACGTCCGGCCGCAGGGTGCGCAGCAAGGACTCGATCGCCGGCCCCGCCGTCAGGTTCCACCTGCCCCGCAGATCCGGGAAGGACGCCCATGCCTGCGCCCATCCGATCGTCGCAACGATTCGCCCCTTCCAATTGAGGCCTTCGAAACTGCGGGGGATGATCACCGGGCCCGCTCCACGCATCCGCTCTGGCAAGACCACTCTCCGCGCCCAAGCAAGCAGGCGGCTGGCGGGCAAGGCGGGGGTGCGGACCACTTTCACGCCCGGCGGATCGACGTCGTCCCCCTCCCGAACCGCGTCGGGCGACATTACGGTGCCTACCGCGGTCAGCACGGTGACACAGTGGCCAAGGGCCGCCAGTTGGCGCGACAGCTCGCTCCAGCGCATTGCTTGCGGAGAACCCGACGGCGGGAACTCATAGGCGGCGAGCAGGATGTTCACCCGTCGCTTGCAGAAGCGGCCGCGCCGTCTTTGCGCGACTCCATCAACCGCCGGTAATCGGCGATGACTTCGGTTGTCGTCCCCACCGACCTGACCTGGCCCGCTTCAAGCAGGATCGCCCTGTTGCACAGCCTTCGCACCAGCTTGAGGTTGTGAGAGGCCACCACGACGATCCGGCTGCCTTCCACGCGGCTCTGCAGTCGATCCCTGGCCTTCTTCAGGAACTCCGCATCGCCCGTGCCTATCCATTCGTCAAGCAGCATGATGTCGTGCTGTACCGAGGTTGAAATGGCAAAGCCCAGGCGCATCCTCTGTCCGGCTGACAGCGTCCTCAGGCGGTCGACCGCCTTGTCGGCCACGCCAGCGAAATCGAGGATGGTCCCGATGTGGGGCTGGATCGTCCCGATCGGCATGCCCATCGCCGTGGCCCGCAGGTAGATGTTCTCCAGGACCGTCGCGTCGGCATTGAACCCCAGCGAGATGTTCATGAGGGCCTGGCGGGTGCCGCGGATGTCCAGGGTGCCTTCGGTCGGGCGGTAGGCACCCGTCAGCAGGTGCAGGAGCGTCGACTTGCCCGAACCGTTCAGCCCGAGCAGTGCGACGCGCTCGCCCTCGCGGATCTCGAACGAGATGTCCTTGATGATGGTCGCGAACTCGCGCCGGGGGCGACTCAGCGCGGCCTTGACGATGGTCCCGATCCACCCCGCTGAGAGCTGGGAGTGCTGCCGGAAGACCGGCAGGGTAAGCGTCATGCCCTGCGCACGGATCAACGCCATGTCAGAGCCACACCGCGATGTAGCGCGAGTAGCGGCGATACACGTAAGCCGCCAGCAGGCAGCCGCCGACCGTCATCCCCGCGATCACCCAGTAGGTAAGCGCTTCGATCGGCTCGCCCAACACGGGGGCGCGCACGAACTCGATCAGGTGGAAGGCCGGGTTGAGACGGGCGACAAAGCCACGCCAGGTATCGGCGGGAGTCAGCGACGCCTGCCAGATGATGGGCGTCAGCAGGAACCCGAAGATGAACACCGTGGACGACAGCTCGTGCAGGTCCGGATACCGGGCCCCAAGCACCGCGACGACAACCCCCAGCCAGAGCACGTTGACGATGAAGATCGGCAGCGTGACGGCCAGGCTGGCCACGCCCAGCAGCGGTGGCGAGACCATGGTGACCAGCGGCACGAGGATGACCGCCGTGACCACGAAATAGAAGGCCGATTTGGCGAATATCCGCAGCACGTAGTCGGTGTAGCGAATGCGCCCATCCATGATGAAGGCACGGTGCGTGGCCATCGTCGTCGAGGCGCCGGTGATCACCTGGGTGATCATCCGCCAGAGTACGTATCCAATGCCAAGGTGGACCATGAAGGGCAGCGATTCCCTTCCGAACAACAGCGAATAGAAGTAGCCGATACCGAAGACGTAGCAGACCGGCGGCAGGAGTATCCACACCAGGCCCAGGGCCGAACGCCTGTACTTGGTGACCAGGTCCAGCCAGGACGAGAACCCCCAGAAATCGGGGTGCTTGATACTGGTGACCAGGTCCGTGGTGAAACTGTTGCCTTCCACCGAACCGGATGTGTCACTCATTGTCCGCTGTGCCCTGCAAGCGCGTGGTCGAGATCGGCCCGGAGATCCTCAAGCGCCTCGATTCCCACACTTAGCCGCACGAGTGCATCGGACAGCCCGAGCTCGGCGCGGCGTTCGGCCGGTACCGATGCATGGGTCATGATGGCCGGGTGGTTGACCAGGCTCTCGACGCCTCCGAGCGACTCGGCCAGCGCGAACAGTTCGGTCCGCTCGCAGAAGCGCTTCGCGGCCTCGACGCCGCCCTTGAGCACGATGGAGACCATTCCGCCGAACCCGTCCATCTGGCGCTTGGCCAGTTCGTGCTGCGGGTGCCACTCCAGACCGGGGTAGATCACCTTCTCGATGGCCGGGTGGCCCTGCAGCCACTCGGCCAGGGCCTGGGCATTCTCGCCGTGGGCCTTCATCCGCAGGTGCAGGGTCTTCAGGCCGCGCAGGGCGAGGAAGCTGTCGAACGGGCCCTGCACGCCACCGATCGAGTTCTGCAGGAAGGCCATCTGTTCGGCCAGCTCGGCGTCATCACCCACCACCGCCATGCCGCCGACCATGTCCGAGTGTCCGTTGAGGTACTTGGTGGCCGAGTGCATGACCATGTGCGCGCCATGCTCCAGCGGACGCTGCAGGATTGGCGAGCAGAAGGTGTTGTCGACCACCACGATCAGGCCGCGCTTGCGGGCGATCGCGGCGATCTGGGCGATGTCGACCAGCTTGAGCATCGGGTTGGTCGGTGTTTCGATCCAGACCATCCGGGTCTCGGGCTTGATCGCAGCCTCGAACGCGGCCGGGTCCGCCAGGTCGATCCAGCTGAAATCCAGGCCGGCACTGCGGCGGCGCACGCGCTCGAACAACCGGTAGGTGCCGCCGTACACGTCGTCCATCGCGATCACGTGGCTGCCCGTGTCGAGCATCTCCAGGATCGTCGAAGTGGCGGCCAGCCCGGAGGCAAACGCGAACCCGCGGCTGCCGCCTTCCAGCGCGGCCACGCAGCGCTCGTAGGCGAAACGGGTGGGGTTGTGGCTGCGCGAGTACTCGAAGCCCTGGTGCTCGCCCGGGCTGGACTGCACGTATGTCGAAGTCGCGTAGATGGGCGTCATCACCGCGCCGGTGCTGGGGTCCGGAAACTGGCCGGCGTGGATGGCCATCGTGCCCAAGCCGTGCTTCGAGGTCTTGCTAGCACCCTGTTTCATCATTGTCCTCGCCGTGACGGCATGAAAACCTAACCCGGCATTGTAGCAAGCACGCGTTTGCTCCCGATCATCAGGACGCTCCGGGGAACGGCTCGTCGACGGCACCCAGCAGTGCCCGCTCGACCGTCCCGGCAGCCTGCGCCCAGGACCAGGGGTCGACCGTTCGGGCCGTCAGGTCGAGGCCGTCTTCAAGCACCCCGGCCTGGTGCGCAACCACCAGGCGCTCCAGCTGCCGCGCCAGCGCGTCGACCCGCGCCGGCCGGGACCAACCCCGCCGCAGCCCGCCGAGCAATGCCGAAATGGCGTCGTCGGGGGTGTCCGTGATATGCAGGATCGGGCGGTCGGCGCCCAGGTACTCGTACACCTTGCCCGGGACCTGGACCGGATCCCGGTTGGCGATGTTGACCAGCACATGGGCGGTTCGCTGCAAGCCCAGCAGGTACCCGTGGGGCACGCGCCCCAGCAAGCGGATCCGACCGCCGCTGCGCCCGGCGCTCGCCACCAGCCAGTCGGGGACATTGCCCGAGGCGATATCCAACTGCACCCCCGGAACCGCCAGCACCGCGTCCACCAGTGGCCGCGGGTCGCGGAACGGGTAGAAGCGCCCGGCATACAGCAGCCGCAGGGGGCCTTGAGACCCGGGGGTGGACGCGGCCTGCACAGGGGAGGGCCCCCGTTCGAAACCCTGGGTGACCAGCGAAATCGGCACGTGCCCGCCGTGGCGGGAGTCCAGCAGGGCGCGTGTCGCCTCGGATGTCACCAGTACGTGGCGCGCGGCAGCCATGATGCGCGCTTCAAGCCTGCGCGCCCGCCTTCGCCACCACCATGGGGTATAGGGGGCGAGCACGGGATCACCCAGGTCGGCAACCAGGGCGAAACCGCGGGCCCGGGCCGCCAGCGCGACCTGCAGGCTCGTTGCCGGTTCATGGGATGCGACCACCACGTCGGGCCGTGCGTGCGACAGCACGCCCGGGAGCGCTGCCAGCGCCGGACCGAGCCACTCCGCGCGCAGGTCGGGGAACATCACGCACGCGAGCGCGGCCTGGACCGCGCCCAGACTCCTGCCCTTCCAGTTGAGCCGGGGGGGGGCGGTGGCGTGCGTGCCAGCACCTGCTCGCCCCGGGGACTGGCTTCCCTCATCCACCATCGCCGGGAGGGGCCGCCTTCGTGCCAGCGCTTCCAGAAGGCTGCGAACGGGCCCCGGGTTGATTCGATGCACGCGTACCCGGGGGTCCACCAGCGACCGCAGGTCATGGTCCCCGGAGATGTCCGGAACCATGGCATGGACCTCGTGCCCCCTCTCGCACAGGTGGCGGGTCAGGTAGCCCCAGCGCAGCGACTGGGGAGAGGGACCGGGCGGAAACTCGTAGGCGACGAGCAGTATCCGCAGCCGCCGCGCGGGTTCGCCGCTGCCGTCGGCTTCACTCACTCCGCCCGCCGGCGCAGGTAGTTCAACAGGTCGATCCGGGTGATCAGTCCGAGGAAGCGCTCGCCCTCGCTGACGATGGCCACGTGTCCCCGGTCGAACACCGGCAGCAGCGCCTCGATCGGCGCGCTGACATCGACCTTGTCGAGCTTGCTGACCATGGCGGTGGATACCGGGTCGCGGAAGCGCTCCTCGTCGCCGTAGACATGCAGCAGCACGTCCGATTCGTCGACGATGCCCACCAGCCGGTCGCCGTCCATCACCGGCAGCTGGCTGACGTCGTAGAGCTTCATGCGCTGGTAGGCGGTGACCAGCAGGTCGGTCGCGGCCACGACCACCGTATCTCGCTGCGAGAACGGGCGCACGATCAGGTCACGCAGGTCACCGGTGGGCTCGCGATCCAGGAAGCCGTTGTCGAGCATCCAGTAATCGTTGTACATCTTCGACAGGTACTTGTTGCCCGTGTCGCAGACGAACACCAGCACCTTCTTGGGTTCGGTCTGCTCGCGGCAATAGCGCAAGGCGGCGGCGAGCAGGGTGCCGGTCGAGGATCCGCCCAGGATGCCTTCCTTTTCGAGCAGTTCGCGCGCGGTGAGGAAGCTTTCCTTGTCGGGGATGGCGTAGGCCTTCTTCACCCGGCTGAAGTCGGAGATCGATGGCAGGAAGTCCTCGCCGATGCCTTCCACCATCCAGCTGGCGGACTTGTCGCTGAGGGTGCCCTCGTTGATGTACTCGGTGAGGATCGAGCCGACCGGGTCGGCCAGGATCAGCTCGGTGTGCGGCGAGTGCTGGGCGAAGTGGCGCGACAGGCCGGTCATGGTGCCGGAGCTGCCGCAGCCGAACACGATCGCATCCAGGCCGCCGACCTCCGCCATTTGCGCGAGGATCTCCGGCCCCGTGCCGTTCTGGTGCGCGGCCGGGTTGTCGGGGTTGCCGAACTGGTTGATGAAGTAGGCGCCCGGCGTTTCGCTGGCCAGCCGCTCGGCCATGTCCTGGTAGTAGTCCGGGTGGCCCTTGGCAACGTCGGACCGGGTCAGCACGACCTGCGCGCCCATCGCCTTGAGGTTGAAGATCTTCTCCCGGCTCATCTTGTCCGGGACCACCAGCACCAGCTTGTAGCCCTTCTGCTGCGCGACCAGGGCCAGGCCGATGCCGGTATTGCCGGCGGTGCCTTCCACCAGCGTGTCGCCCGGCCTGATGTCGCCGCGCGCCTCGGCCGCCTTGATCATCTCCAGGCCGATGCGGTCCTTGATCGAGCCGCCGGGGTTCTGGGATTCGAGCTTGAAGTACAGCTCGCACGGGCCGGTATCGAAGTGGCGGGCCTTGACGATCGGCGTGGTTCCGATCAGTTCGAGCACAGAGGAAGCGATGGGCATGCGCGGGACGACGGCAGCGCCGCGGACGCCGCGGCAGGCCCGGGGATTCTAAGGGAGGGACGTTTCGAAGTCCGGGCGGCGGCCGGGGATCGGCAGCAGGGTGGAAGCGCGTGCTTCTACCGGTCCGCCGCCGCGACTGCCTCGATGGCAGCCGCGGCGGCTCCGGTGCCGCGGACCGGGAGGGCCGACGAGGTACCCGCCCGGGCCACGACGTCAGGCCTCAGTGCTGGGCGTCGTACAACCGGACCAGGCGGTCCTTTGCAGCCAGCTTCTCGCGCTTCATCTGCCCCAGCCGGGTGTCGTCGATGGGAAGCACGCCCAGTTCGGCGTCCATCACCTTCTTGTCGAGCACCTGGTGGCGCTGGTAGAGCTGTTTGAACTCGGGGTTGGCCTTGATCAGCGCGTCGATTTCAGGCTGCGGTTGTTCTTCGAACATGAAAGCCTCCTTCAGCACGAATGCAAACGCCCCGGCCGGGGCCAGGGCGTCGCGGGGGAGATCACAGCAGCAGTCGGAGCGACGCCCGGGGGCGGGGCCGCACGGGCCGGCCGCACGCCGGGAGGCGTCGGCAAGGTCCTGTGGCTGGGCGCGTGGGTCATCGGCTCGACTCGTAGCCGGGCGGTCGGAAGCCACCCGGACCATCGACGCTACTCCTGCCCCTGCCCCGGGACAAGCCGGAGATGGAGGGCGGCCGACAGGTGGGAACCTGCCCGGGCACCCCGTCCCGCCCGGGCCGGGCGCCGGTTCGCCGAGTCAGCTTGGTGACCTGGCCATGAATCCCGCCTCCGGGCTCAGCCCCCGACCAGTACCTCCACCCGGCGGTTGCGGGCGCGACCTTCGGCGGTGGCATTGTCCGCCACCGGCTCGTCGTCCCCGTGCCCGATCGCGCGGATCCGGGAAGCCGGAAGCCCGGCGTCGATCAGGCGCTGGCGGACCGCATCGGCGCGGCGCTGCGACAGCGCCCGGTTGGCCTCGGGCTGCCCCTGGCTGTCCGTATGCCCCTCGACCCGGATGGACCCATTTCCACTGCCCTGCAGGTACGCGGCAAGGGCCTGGACGCTACTGGCGGCGCCCGCCGTGAGCGTTGCCTGGCCCGAACCGAAGGCGTCGCCGCCCAGGGTATACACCTCGACGCCTCCGCGCCGGGTAACCGGCGGCAGCCCGGCACCGGCCATCAACGCCGCCTCCTGGCGGGCAAGCTCGGCTTCGCGCTCCCGCGCAGCCTGCAGCCGGGCGCTCTGGGCGCCGGCCACGCCTTCCAGCGCGGCCTCCACGTCCTGCATCGCCGCCTCGCTCGACATGGCCTGCTCGCGCAGGCGGGCGGCCTCCTCGGCCTGGATCCGGGCTTCCATCCGCAGCCGCTCGGCTTCGGCTCGCGCCTGGGCGGCATCCTGGCGACTGGCTTCGATCAGCAACTCGCTGCGCTCGCGATCGAGCCGGTCGATCTCGCGTTGCGCCGCCGCCGTGCCGGCCGCCACCTCGGCGATCCGGACCCGGCGTTCGGCCACGTAGCGGGCGCCGTCGCGGTCGCGGTTGCCCGCCGCCGCCAGCACCTCCAGCGCCTGCCGGGCCTGCAGCCGCTCGTAGGGCGCCATGCTGCCGAGTTCGGCGTTGGACTCCAGCACGGTCAGGCGCTGCGCCAGGTCCGCGCTGGCGTCCTGGGCGATTGCCGGAGCGGAACACGCGACCACGAAGGCCGCGAGACTCATCGCGAGGTTCCTGCGGTTCATCGACCACCTCCCTGCAGGCGGCGCTGCAGCTGTTCCACCTCGGCGCGGCGCTGGGCGAGTTCGGCCTGGGCCACGGCATCGCGGCTCAGCACGTAGGCCAGGTCGGCATCCGCCGAGGCCGCCAGCGCCAGGCGCCGTGCGTCATCCTCGCGCCCCCCCGCCATTGCCGACTGCGCCCGCAACAGGGCCTCGCGGGCGGTGGCGATTTCCGCCGACGCGTACTGGTCGGCGTCGGCACCCTCGGCGCGGACGACGGCCTGCCGGGCGGCGCCCAGCTCCGCGGTGGGTGGCGGCAGCGATGCGCAGGACGCAAGCGCCAGAACGAGCAGCAGCGCAAGCGCCGTCCAACGAAAGTATGCGAAGCTTGTGGTCATCAGGGGTGCCGTATCGGAATGGGGTTTCGTGCGCCATTCTGGGCAGGCCGGCGGCGCGCTGGCAACGGTACGTCTCCGTCAATGAGGGGGTTGTGCATGGACATCGGCTATTTCCTGAAGCTGATGACGGAAAAGAACGCGTCGGACATGTTCCTGACGACCGGGGCGCCGGTGTACATCAAGGTCGAGGGCAAGCTGTACCCCCTGGGCAATACCGGCCTGCCACCCGGCATGGTCAAGAAGATCGCCTATTCGCTGATGGACGAGGGCCAGGTACCGCTGTTCGAGCGGGACCTGGAGCTCAACATGGCTATGGCGGTGGAGGGTGCCGGCCGCTTCCGCATCAACGTGTTCAAGCAGCGCGGCGAGGTGGGCATGGTGGTCCGCTCGATCCAGAGCGTGATCCCCACCATCGAGGAGCTGCAGCTGCCGCAGGTGCTCAAGGACATCATCATGGCCCCGCGCGGGCTGGTGCTGATCGTGGGCTCCACCGGGTCGGGCAAGTCCACCACGCTGGCCTCGATGATCGACCACCGCAACAGCAGCATCCCCGGCCACATCCTCACCATCGAGGACCCGATCGAATACCTGCACAAGCACAAGAAGTCGATCGTCAACCAGCGCGAGGTCGGCCTTGACACCCATGCCTTCCACAACGCGCTGAAGAACGCGATGCGCGAGGCCCCGGACGTCATCCTGATCGGCGAGATCCTGGATGCCACGACCATGGAGGCGGCAATCGCGTTCGCCGAAACCGGGCACCTGTGCCTGGCCACGCTGCACTCCAACAACGCCGACCAGACGCTGGAACGCATCCTCAACTTCTTCAACGAGTCCGCGCACAAGAACGTGCTGATGAACCTCGCCCTGAACCTGAAGGCGGTGATCAGCCAGCGACTGGTGGTGGGCGTGGACGGGCGTCGGCTGCCCGCCTCCGAGGTACTGATCAACACCCCCCACATCCGCGACCTGATGCGCCGTGGGCAGGTGCACGAGATCAAGCAGGCGATGGAGGAGTCTCTGGAGGACGGCATGGAGACCTTCGACCAGTGCCTGTTCCGCCTCTACAAGGAGGGCCGGATCGAAATGGAGGAAGCCCTGAAGGCCGCCGACTCGCGCGACGGCCTGGCGCTCAAGTTCCGGCTGTCGGAAGGCGGAACCGGCGAGCACGACCCCTATGCGGACGTGTTCCAGTCCGAGCCGTAGCGGTCCGGGCCATAGCGCCGTCGACCTCTTCGGCAAGGAAAGAACAAAGGGCCGCAACGCGGCCCTTTTTTTACCGGGCGGGGTGCGTGACGGGCTAGGGCGCGTCGGGCTGGAGTTCGGGCCGGGCGGCGTCGAACTCGGGTGTCGCCAGGCACTCGGCTTCGATCCGGGCGATGGTCGGGTAGCGGTCCATCGACACGCCGAAACGCCGGGCGTTGTAAACCTGCGGCACCAGGCAGCAATCAGCGATCGAGGGGAAATCGCCTTCGCAGAAGCGGCCAGTCGAGGGGTGGTCGACCAGCATGGCCTCGATCGCCGCGAAACCCTCGCCGATCCAGTGGCCCACCCAGTCCTCGCGCTCGGGCTGTGGCACGTTCCAGGTGTTCTCGAAGTACTGCAGCACCCGTAGGTTGTTGAGCGGGTGGATGTCGCAGGCGATCGCCAGCGACAGCGAGCGCACGCGCTCGCGATCGCGGCTAAGCGGTGGCAGCAGCGCCGGCGACGGCCACGTCTCGTCCAGGTACTCAAGGATCGCCAGCGACTGCCGCATCACCCTGCTGCCGTGCTTGAGCACCGGCACCAGCCCTTGCGGGTTGGCCTCGCGAAACTCCGGCGTGTGCTGCTGGCCGCCGTCGCGGACCAGGTGCACCGGGATCGTTTCGTACGGCAGGCCCTTCAGGTTCAACCCGATGCGCACCCGGTAGGCCGCGCTGGAACGCCAGTACGAATAAAGCTGCAGTTGATCGCTCACGCCAGTCCCCAATCCCGCTTGCAGCGGCCGTCCAAGATAAACGGCGCGGGCGGCCAGGAGCGGACCATCCGCCGGCGCCCGCACCCCGCCGGTCAGGCGTCGGCGCGCTCGATGCGCTGCTCGATCGCCCCGAAGATCGACGCGCCGGCTTCATCCAGCATCTCGATGCGCACCGTGTCGCCGAACTTCATGAACGGCGTGCTCGGCTTGCCGTGCTCCAGGGTTTCGACGGTGCGACGCTCGGCAAAGCACGAGGCTCCAAGCGAAGTGTCCTGGTTGGCGACCGTGCCGGAGCCGACGATGGTCCCCGCCGACAGGGGACGGGTGCGGGCGGCGTGGGCGACCAGCTGGCCGAAATCGAACTGCATGTCGACGCCGGCCTCCGGCGCACCGAACCACTCCCCGTTGACGTGGGTCAGCAGCGGGCGGTGCAGCTTGTTGCCCTTCCACGCATCGCCCAGCTCGTCCGGCGTCACGAACACCGGGCTCAGTGCCGAGCGCGGCTTGGACTGGAGGAACCCGAAGCCCTTGGCCAGCTCGCCCGGGATCAGGTTGCGCAGCGACACGTCGTTGACCAGGCCGACCAGCTGGATGTGGCCGGCCGCCTGCTCGGGGCTCGGGGCCATCGGGACATCGTCGGTGACGACGACGATCTCGGCTTCCAGGTCGATGCCGTGCTCCTCGCTGGGCACGCGCACGGGTTCGCGCGGGCCGTAGAAGCCGGCGCTGACCGCCTGGTACATCAGCGGGTCGGTGTAGAAGCTTTCGGGCACTTCGGCCCCGCGGGCGCGGCGAACGCGCTCAACGTGGGGCAGGTAGGCGCTGCCGTCGACGAACTCGTAGGCGCGCGGCAACGGAGAGGCCAGCTTCTCTGCATCCAGGTCGAATTCACCCTCGGCGCCACCGGCATTGAGCGCGTCGGAAAGCGCATTCAACCGCGGCGCGATGTTGGACCAGTCCTCCAGCGCGCGCTGCAGGGTGTCGGCGATGCCCGTGGCGCGTACCGCGCGGCACAGGTCGCGGGACACGACGACCAGGGTGCCGTCGCGGCCACCCTCTTTCAGGGAGCCAAGCTTCATGGGGGACCTCGATGTGGCTGCGCTTCGCGCGATGGTTTCAAGTGTAACTTACGTGCCGCGCTCCCCGGCCCCGCCGGCCCGTGCACGGGCAACAAAAAACCCGCCACGTGGGCGGGTCCTTCGCTTCGATCTGGCAGCCCCGGAAGGATTCGAACCTCCGAATGCCTGAGTCAGAGTCAGGTGCCTTACCGCTTGGCGACGGGGCTATGGAGCGGATTTTAGCGCCTCTTCCCGGCGTCCGCACCACAGGGGCCGGACACCGTTCAACAGGCCCGCAGGCGCGATTAGCGCTTGGAGAACTGGGTGGCGCGACGGGCCTTGTGCAGGCCGACCTTCTTGCGCTCGACTTCGCGGGCGTCGCGGGTCATGAAGCCGGCCTTGCGCAGCTCGGACTTCAGCGACTCGTCGTACTCCACCAGCGCGCGGGCGATGCCCAGGCGGATCGCACCGGCCTGGCCGGTGGTGCCGCCGCCGGCGACGGTGACGTTGACGTCGAACTTGTCGGTCGACTGGGTCAGCTCGAGCGGCTGGCGCACGATCATGCGCGCGGTCTCGCGACCGAAGAACTCGTCGATCGGGCGCTGGTTGACGGTGATGTTGCCCTCGCCCTTGCGCAGGTACACGCGGGCGGTGGAGGACTTGCGGCGGCCGGTGCCGTAATTCTGCTGGATTGCCATGATCGGTACCTTAGAAGTCCAGCGGCTGCGGCTGCTGGGCGGAATGCGGATGCTCGGAGCCCTTGTAGACCTTGAGCTTGCGGTACATCGCGCGACCGAGCGGATTCTTGGGCAGCATGCCCTTCACGCCGGTCTCGATGACGCGCTCGGGATGGCGCTCAAGCGCCTGGCCCAGGGTCTCGGTCTTCAGGTTGCCGATGTACCCCGTGAAACGGTGGTACTTCTTGTCGGTCAGCTTCTTGCCCGTGACCACGATCTTCTCGGCGTTGATCACCACGAGGTAATCGCCGGTGTCGACGTGGGGGGTGTAGACGGGCTTGTGCTTGCCACGCAGGCGGCGGGCGAGCTCGGCGCACAGGCGGCCGAGGGTCTTGCCTTCGGCATCGACCACGTACCAGTCACGCTGGACGGTCTCGTTCTTGGCGGTGAAAGTCTTCATGACGGTATGCGGTTACCTGGTCGGGCTGGTTGCGCGCGGCACGGGCCGGCGGAACTTCGCCTCGCGTTGTTGAAGCAGGGGACGGAAGAGGCGGGATGATACCGGCCCACCCGGCCTGCCGCAACCCACCCCCCTGCCAGCGCCGGCGGGGCGTGTAGCATCGCCGGCCATGCCAGCCCCGCCCCCGCCCCCGCCTGCGGCCCCCAGCGCCAGCGCCGGCGCCGCCCACACCACCCGGGCTGACGACCCGTTGCTGGCGCTGGCGGACCGCTGCGTCCAGTGCGGGCTGTGCCTGCCCAGCTGCCCGACCTACGCGGTGGACCGGCTGGAGGCGGAATCGCCCCGCGGGCGGATCGCGTGGGTACGCCACATCGCCCAAGGCACGGTTGCGCCGACCCCCGCCGGCGAGGCCCACCTCGACCACTGCCTGGCCTGCCGCACCTGCGAATCAGTGTGTCCGGCCGGCGTGGAGTACGGCGCCCTGCTGGTGCTTGCGCGGGCCCGGCAGCGGGGACGGCGCCGCGCCGCACTGACGCAGCGGCTGTTCGAAGCGCTCGCCGCCCGCCCGCGACTGTTGGCCGCGCTGCTGTCGTTCTACCGATGGGTGCCACGTGGCTGGCGCCGAGGCCTCCCGCCACCCCCGCGCCCGAGCACCCCGCCGGCGCCACTCTCCGGCCCGGACGGGATTCTGCCGCCCGATGCGCCTGCCGTCGCGCTGTTCCTGGGCTGCGTCGCGCGGTCCTATGAAGAACCCGTTCGCCGCGCCGTGGCGGCGCTGTGCGCGGCCACCGGCACCGCAGTTCGGGAGCCCCGGGGGCAGACCTGCTGCGGTGCGCTCCACGCCCACGGCGGCGACACCCCCCGGGCCGACACATTGGCAAGGCGCAACCTCGATGCGTTCGCCGGCACCGCGACGGTATTGACCCTGGCCAGCGGGTGCCACGGGTCGCTGGCGACCGCGCTGGACGGCCACGCCGAAACGGTCGATGCCATCCAGTGGCTGGCCGACCACGCAAGTCCGCCGGCTTTCCTGCCGACCCCCATGAGGGTCGCCCTGCACCTGCCCTGCACCCAGCGCAACGTGGTCGGATCAGTGCCGGCGCTGCGCTCGCTGCTGGCGGGCGTGCCGGGGCTGGACGTGGTCGAACTCGATGCCGGCACCGGCTGCTGCGGCGCGGCCGGGCTGAACATGCTGCTCGACCGCGAGCGCGCCGCCCGCCACCGGGCGCCGCTGCTGCGGCAGTTCGAAGCCAGCGGCGCCGAGCGCCTGCTCAGCGCCAACATCGGCTGCCGGCTGCACCTTTCAGGCGAGAGCGAGCTGCCGGTGCAGCACCCGCTGGAGTTCCTCGCCTCGCGCCTGGCGGCGTCCACGCCGCGATAAGGCCGCCCGCCTACACTTGCACCATGGCCACCCGATCGCTCTCCCCGCTCGACCGCATCCTGTCCGACGTGCAGCGCGCCCTCGACACCGTCGCCGGCGCCCCCCTCGCGCAGCGCCCCAACCCCGCCGGGGACCACGCCGAGATCGTCCTTGACGAGGACGAGCGCCGGCATGCCGCGGGGCTGATGCGGATCAACCACGTCGGTGAGGTCTGCGCCCAGGCGCTGTACTGCGGCCAGGCAGCGGTCGCCCGCGATGGCACCACGCGCGAACACCTGCTGGACGCCGCACAGGAGGAAACAGACCACCTCGCGTGGTGCGCCGACCGGCTGCGCGAACTCGACAGCCGGCCCAGCCTGCTCAATCCGATCTGGTACGCCGGCAGCTACGCGATCGGCGCGCTCGCCGGCCTGCGCGGCGATGGCTGGAACCTGGGCTTCGTGGTGGAGACCGAGCGCCAGGTCGAAGCGCACATCGACGAGCACCTGCAGTCGCTGCCGGCCGCCGATGCGCGCAGCCGGGCGATCCTGCAGGTGATGAAAGTCGACGAGGCCCGCCACGCCGACTCCGCCGAACAGGCCGGTGCACGCATCCTGCCGATGCCCGTGCCGACGTTGATGGCCGCAGCGTCCAAGCTGATGAAATCGGTGGCGTACCGGATCTGAGGCGGGACACTCCGGGCATGAGCAGGAGCGGCTTCAGCCGCGATGCTCCCGTGCTTTTGCAGGATCGACGTAAGTCGCGACCGCGCAACTCCGGCGACTGCGCATCGCGACTTACGTCGCTCCTACAGGGACCGCTTCGCAGCTGACGCCGCTCCTACAAGAGCTTGCGAGTCCGCCCACGGGCGGGAACCCGCAACATGAAAAAGGCCGGAATGCCGGCCTTTTCCGAAACGCGATCCCGACCCGGAGGTCAATCGGCCAGGTTGCGCCCGTGGTAGAGCTCTTCGATCTCGCGCTTGAGCCGCGCTTCGATCTTCATGCGCTCCTTGAACGACAGGTTGCGCGCCTTCTCTTCGAACAGGTAGCGGTCCAGGTCGAAGTCCTTCAGGTGCATCTTGGTGTGGTAGATGTTTTCCTGGTAGACGTTGACGTCGAGCATCTCGTAACGGGACTTGATGTTCTTGGCCAGGTAGTCCTGGATCGAATTGATCTTGTGGTCGATGTAGTGCTTGCGCCCCTTCACGTCGCGGGTGAACCCGCGCACGCGGTAGTCCATCACCACGATGTCGGATTCCAGGCTCTCGATCAGGTAGTTCAGCGCCTTCAGCGGCGAGATCACGCCGCAGGTCGCCACGTCGATGTCGGCGCGGAAGGTCGCGATGCCGTTGTCGGGATGGGTCTCCGGGTACGTGTGGACGGTGATGTGCGACTTGTCCATGTGCGCGACCACTGCCTCGGAGATCACCCCCTTGGCGTCCTTCTTGTCGATCACCGGCTCCTCTGAAATGAGGATGGTCACCGACGCGCCCTGCGGGTCGTAGTCCTGGCGGGCGATGTTGAGGATGTTGGCACCGATGATGTCGGCCACATCCGTCAGGATCTGGGTCAGGCGGTCGGCGTTGTATTCCTCGTCGATGTACTCGATGTAGCGCTGCCGTTCCTCCTCGGATGCGGCAAAGCTGACGTCGTAGATATTGAACGAGAGGGCCTTGGTGAGGTTGTTGAAACCCTGCAACCTCAGGCGCGGCAGCGGTTTGACCACGGTGGGGGATCCAGCATCTGGCAGTGGATCGGCAATTATGGGGCAAACGGGCGCAAGGGCGAAGCGCAGGCCGCTCCCGGCCCATGCGGTTTGCGTCAGCATTTGCCCCCGCACGTCGCTTGGGCCTAAGCTCGACCGATCACACCAGCCCAGCGCCCATGTCCGCCACTTCGGTTGCCCATTTGACTGCCCTGCGACGCGCCGCCAGCCCGTTGATGCCGGATGCCTCGGTGATCGAGCGCTTCCTTGCCCACAGCCACCGCCGCCGCTACCCGTCGCGTACCGACGTGTTCCGGCCCGGCGACCAGGCCAGCACGTTGTATTACGTGGTGTCCGGCTCGGTCAGCATCATCGCCGAGGAGGAGGACGGCCGCGAACTGGTGCTGGGCTACTTCGGCCCCGGCGAGTTCGTCGGCGAGCTGGGCCTGTTCATCGAGAACGACCGGCGCGAGGTCATCCTGCGCACACGCGTGGCCTGCGAGCTGGCCGAGATCGGCCACGACCGCTTCTACGAACTGCTGCTGGGCCGGCTGTCGATGGATGCGCCCAAGCTGCTGTACGCGATCGGCGCGCAGATCTCGCGGCGCCTGCTGGATACCAGCCGCAAGGCGGGCCGCCTGGCGTTCCTCGACGTCACCGACCGCATCGTCCGCACCCTGCACGACTTGGCGCTGGAGCCGGAGGCCATGAGCCACCCCGATGGCACCCAGTTGCGCGTTTCGCGCCAGGAGCTGTCGCGCCTGGTGGGGTGCTCGCGCGAGATGGCCGGCCGCGTCCTCAAGAAGCTGGAAGCCGACGGCAAGCTGCACGCGCGCGGCAAGACCGTCGTCCTGTACGGGACCCGCTGATGGGTCGGCTGGCCACCCCGGACGAGGGCCAGCACACGATCACCGTCCGCATGGCCGACGTCGGCGACGCCGCGGACGTCGCCTCGCTGCTGGAGGCCCTGGGCTACCCCTGCACCCGCAGCGAAGCCGCCGACCGCATCCTGGTCGCCACCGGCGACTCCCGCCAGCAACTGCTGCTGGCCGAGCGCGATGGCCACGTGCGTGGCCTGGTGTCGCTGCACAGCCTCTACATGTTCGCCAACGGCGCGGACCTGGCCCGGATCACCGCGCTGGTGGTCGAGCCCGGGGAACACCGGCAGGGCATCGGCCGCCGCCTGCTGCGCGAGGCCGAGGCGCTGGCCCGCCGCACCGGCGCGGCACGCATCGAGGTCACCAGCGGCCCCCAGCGCACCGAGGCCCGCGCGTTCTACTGCAGCTGTGGGTACAGCGGCGATTCGCAGCGATTCGTCAAGCTGTTGGGCGACTGAGGCGACCACATCGCTGTCGCACGCCTCGTAGGGGCGGCTTGAGCCGCGATCCGGCAACCCGGCGCAAACGCGTCTGTAGGAGCGACGTGAGTCGCGAACCTGAACCCGGATGGTGCGCGGCCATCCCGCCGACGCGGTCGCGACTCAAGTCGCTCCTACGACCGACGCCTGCGGAAATGCTGGAATCGCGGCTGAAGCCGCTCCTACCGGTACCTATTTCCGCCCCGACGGCGCGGCCGGCATCGCCACCGGGTCACCCGCCCGACCCGGGCAGCCCCAGTTGAGGATGGGCGTGCCGGGTGGGAGCGCCTGGCGGAACATCGCGACGCTGTCCTGTTTCGGATTGACCACGACCGGTTTCCCGGCGGCCTTGAGCAGGGGCAGGTCGGCACTGCTGTCGGTGTACGCCGTGGCGATCGGCACGCTGTACCCGGCCTCGCGCAGCATCGTCATCTTCATTTCGTGGTGGCAGTGGCGGGTGGCCACGACCGCGCCCCACCGCGGGCCGACCTCGGTGCCCACCACGGGCACGTCCTCGTGGGCGACGAAGGCGAGGATCGCGCGCGCCAGTTCGGGTGGCGCGCCGGTCGCGATCACCACGCGGTCGCCGGCTTCCCGGTGGCGGTGCAACACGTCCAGCGCGATCGGCAACAGGCGCTCGCGGATCTGGGCGGTGTGCATCTCCACGTAGCGGTCGATGAGCGCGTCGAGGTCACGGCGCCGGTGGAAGCCGATCGTCCCGACCCATACGAACGCGGAGATCCCGCGACGGCGCGTGGGCAGGAACGCGACCATCGGCCCGGCGATCGGCGCGACGAGCAACGCCAGCAGCCGGCGCCACCACGCGCGCATGATCAACCACTTGAACAGGCGCCCCCCGGAGTCGCCGTCGTACAGCGTGTGGTCGAAGTCGAACACCACCAGCGGCGCACCGTCACGGGTATCCGGGTAGCTGGGACCGGCCTCACTCATGCCGGGCTCCCGGCTGGCAGGCGTCGGGCGCGCGCGGCAGGCACGGTCATCGGCCGAACATCCGCGCCAGCGCCGCACCCGGGTCGGGCTCGCGCATGAACGATTCGCCGACCAGGAATGCGTGCACCCCGGCTTGGCGCATCTTCGCGACATCCGCCGCGCTGGCGATCCCGCTTTCCGTCACCAGCGTGCGATCCGGCGGCACCGCGCCCTTGAGGTCCAGCGTGGTGTCCAGCGAGACCTCGAAGGTGCGCAGGTTGCGGTTGTTCACCCCGATCAGCTGGCAATCGGTCTGCAGCGCGCGCTCCAGCTCATCGATGTCGTGGACCTCCACCAGCACGTCCATGCCCAGTTCGTTGGCGAGGTTGGCCATCTCGATCATCGGGCCGTCCTCCAGCGCCGCGACGATGAGCAGGATCGCGTCGGCACCGATCATCCGCGCCTCGAAAACCTGGTAGGGATCGATGACGAAGTCCTTGCGGATCACCGGCAACGTGCAAGCGCCACGCGCCGCGGCCAGGTACAGGTTGCTGCCCTGGAAGAAGTCGACGTCGGTCAGCACCGACAGGCAGGCGGCGCCACCGACTTCATAGCTGCGTGCGATCTCGGCGGGGTGGAAATCGGGCCGGATGACGCCCTTGGACGGGCTGGCCTTCTTCACCTCGGCGATGACGGCGGCCTCGCCCGCCGCCAGTTTCCGGTCGATGGCCGCGGCGAAACCTCGGGTCGGCGGCTGCGAAGAAACGCGCGTGCGCAACTCGGAAAGCGACCTGACGCGGCTGCGCTGCTCGATCTCCTCCTGTTTGCGCGCCAGGATGGTGGTGAGGATGTCGCTCATGCCGCTGCCAGCTCCCGGGTGGCCGAAACGAACTGGTCAAGCTTCTCACGCGCCCGGCCGGACGCGATCGCCATGCGCGCCAGGCCGATGCCGTCGGCGATGCTGTCGGCCACGCCGGCCACGTACAGCGCCGCACCCGAGTTGAAGGCCACGATCTCCCGCGGCAGGCCGTCCTCGTTCTCCAGCGCCTGCAGCACCATCGTGCGCGATTCGCCCGCGTCGGCCACCTTCAGGTTGCGGCTGGCGGCCATGGCGATGCCGAAGTCTTCCGGGTGCACTTCGTATTCGCGCACCACCCCGTCGCGCAGCTCGCCCACCAGCGAGCCCGCGCCCAGTGACAACTCGTCCATGCCGTCGCGGCCCCACACCACCAGCGCGCGTTGTGCGCCCAGTTCCTGCAGCACGCGCACCTGGATGCCGACCAGGTCCGGGTGGAACACGCCCATCAGGATGGCCGGCGCATCGGCCGGGTTGGTCAACGGCCCGAGGATATTGAACAGCGTGCGCACGCCCATCTCCGCGCGGATCGGCGCGACCGCCTTCATCGCCGGGTGGTGGACGGGGGCGAACATGAAGCCGATGCCGGTACGCGCGATGCACTGGGATACCTGCCCGGGCTGCAGGTCGATGGCCGCCCCCAGCGCTTCCAGTACGTCGGCACTGCCGGATTTGGAGGACACGCTGCGGTTGCCGTGCTTGGCGACCTTGGCCCCGGCCGCGGCGATCACGAACATGCTCGCGGTGGAGATGTTGAAGGTGTGCGCGCCATCGCCGCCGGTGCCGACGATGTCGACCAGGTGGGTGCGGTCGGCAACCTCAACCGGGCGCGAGAACTCGCGCAGCACCGCTGCCGCGCCGGCGATCTCGCCGATGGTTTCCTTCTTCACCCGCAACCCGGTGAGGATCGCCGCGGTCAACGGCGCCGAAACCTCGCCGCGGATGATCATCCGCATCAGGTCCATCATTTCGTCGTGGAAAATCTCGCGGTGTTCGATCAGTCGCTGCAGCGCTTCTTGCGGGGTGATGGGCATGGCGGTTCTCGGTGTCTCGGTGTGCGGGTCGCGACGGCGTGGCGGGGGTCGGAACGTCCGGCCGACCTTGCAGGAGCGGCTTCAGCCGCGATCCGACATCGCCGTCACGGACCCCTGTAGGAGCGACGTCAGTCGCGACCGCACATCGGGCGACCGCGCCCGAACCGGGTGGCGTGATCGCGACCGACGTCTCTCCTGCAGGTGGTGAGATCACCGCTCCAGGAAGTTCTTCAACAGTGCATGGCCGTGCTCGGTGAGGATCGATTCGGGGTGGAACTGCACGCCTTCCAGCGGGTACTCGCGATGGCGCAGTCCCATGATTTCATCGAAGCCCCCGTCCGCGTCCTCTGTCCAGGCGGTGATCTCCAGGCATCCGGGCAGGGTGTCGCGCGCGACCACCAGCGAGTGGTAACGCGTCGCCTCGTACGCATCGGGCAGGCCGGCGAACACGCCCCGGCCCTCGTGGCGGATCGCCGAGGTCTTGCCATGCATGATCGACTTGGCACGCACCACGTCGCCACCGAATGCCTGGCCCAGGCTCTGGTGGCCCAGGCACACGCCCAGGATCGGCGTGGTCGCGCCCAGTTCGCGAATCACCTCCACCGACACGCCCGCTTCGTTCGGGGTACACGGCCCCGGTGAAATCACGATGCGCTCGGGCGCAAGCGCGGCGATCTGCGCGACCGACAGCGCATCGTTGCGAACCACCTCGACCTCCGCGCCCAGCACCTGCAGGTACTGCACGAGGTTGAAGGTGAAACTGTCGTAGTTGTCGATCATCAGCAGCACGTCACAGTCCCCTTGCCGCTTCGGCCACCGCGCGGAACAGCGCGCGTCCCTTGTTCATCGTCTCGTCCCATTCCTTGCCGGGATCGGAGTCGTACACGATGCCGGCGCCGGCCTGCACGTGCAGGCGGCCGTCCTGGATGACCGCGGTGCGGATCGCGATGGCGGTGTCGGCGTCGCCATGCCAGCCGATGTAGCCGATGCTGCCGGCGTAGACGTTGCGCTTGATGGGCTCCAGTTCGCGGATGACTTCCAGCGCGCGGATCTTGGGCGCGCCGCTGACGGTGCCGGCCGGGAACGTGGCGCGCAGTACGTCGGCGTAGCTCATGCCCGACTTCAGGGTGCCGGTGACCTCGCTGACGATGTGCATGACGTGGCTGTAGCGCTCGATCACGAACTGCTCGCCGACCTGCACCGTGCCCGGCTCGCTGACCCGGCCCACGTCGTTGCGGCCCAGGTCGATCAGCATCAGGTGCTCGGCGCGCTCCTTGGGATCGGCCAGCAGTTCGGCTTCCAGAGCCGCGTCGGCCTCGGGCGTTTCGCCGCGGGGGCGCGTGCCGGCGATCGGGCGCACGGTGAGGGTGGGCGCGTCGGTACCCATGCCTTCCAGCCGCACCAGGATCTCCGGCGAGGATCCGACCACCTGCATGTCGCCCACGTCCAGGAAGTACATGTAGGGCGAGGGATTGAGCGCGCGCAGGGCGCGGTACACGTCCACCGGGCGGGCCTTGAACGGCACGCTCAGGCGCTGGCTGAGCACCACCTGGAACACGTCTCCGGCGCGGATGTAGTCCTTGGACTTCTCCACCGCTTCGATGAAGCCTTCGCGGGTGAAGCCGGAGACGAAGTGCGACTCGTCCAGCGCGGCGCCATCGAGGGTGTCGGGGTAGGTCGCCCCGGTCGTGCGCAGCCGGTGTACCAGCTGGTCGAGCCGGCGGTTGGCACGCGCGAATGCCTGCGGCTCGGACGGGTCGGCATGGACGATCAGGTACAACCGGCCCTTGAGGTTGTCGAACACCGCCAGTTCCTCGCTGAGCATCAGCAGGATCTCGGGCGTTCCCAGTTCGTCGCGCAGCGTGGAGCCGTCGGGCCCGGGCCCGGCCAGCCGCGGTTCGATGTAGCCGATGCACTCGAAGCCGAACCAGCCCACCAGCCCGCCGGTGAAACCGGGAAGCCCTTCGATCCTGGGCACCGAGTGCATGGCGCGCAGGCGTTCGACTTCGGCGAAGGGGTCGGCGACCTCGCGCGACTCGACCAGTTCGCCATGTTCGCTGACCACCAGGGTGTGGCCGGCGAAGGCGTAAACGCGCCGCGCCGGCAGGCCGATGATCGAATAGCGGCCGAAGCGCTCGCCGCCCTCCACCGATTCGAACAGGTAGGTATGGGGGCCGTCGGCCAGCTTCAGGTAGACCGAGAGCGGGGTGTCGAGGTCGGAAAAGACCTCGCGGACGACGGGGATCCGGGTGTGGCCTTCAGCGGCCTGCTGCTGGAACTGCTCGGTGGTGAACGTGCGGGGCGACGGCATGCGGCACTTCCTGGGTAGGCGACGGGGCGTGGACGGCGGCGGGCATCGGCCACCATCGCCAACCCGTGTCGGCACCGCAGGAAAGGAGGTTCGCCCGGAGGTTCATGGGGCGCTACTTTAGCCGCTTCGTCGGCCGGTTGCAGGCCTAGGCCGACAGGACCGCCGGCGTCGGGGCGGGCTCGCCGTCGATGTCCGCGGTGGGATCGGGCGTGGGCGCGGCCTCGCGCGTGGGCAGGGGGTTGCCCGGGATGCGCAGCAACGGGCAACCGGGCGGCAGGTGCATGCGCAGGCGCGCCGCGACGCAGCCGATGCGGAACCGACTTGCCTCCACCGGCTCGCCGTCGAGGTTGAGCACGAAGGGCTCCACCCCTTCGATCTCCACCCAGGGCAACTGCGCGCGCACCGCTACCCGGTCGAGCGCCCGCTGCTTGCCTTCGGTCAACAGCGCGGCCACCGTGGCGCCCACCTCTCCCTCCAGTTCCGGAACCACGGTGAGGTCCAGCAGCGCGTCGTCGATCAGCGCCTCCGGGCACAGCACCTGGCCCCCGCCGGCCTGGCGCCCGTTACCCGCGCCCAGTGCGATGAAGCCGCCCTCCCAGGCGAAGTCCGGGCCGGTGACCCGGGCGTGGATCGGGTCGATCCGCCCGAGCTGGGCGATGCCGGTGATCAGGTAGGCCAGGCCGCCGAGCATCTTCTTCAGGCCGTCGTCGGTCTCGACCGTCACCTGCGTGCCGAACCCGCCGCTGGCGAGGTTGGCGCACCAGTGGTGGCTGCCGTCGGCTTCCACGCACAACAGGTCGATCGGCTGCGCCGCGCTGCGCCGGACCAGTTCAAGCGCCTCGGCCGGTTCCAGCGGCAGTTCGGCGGCGACTGCGAAGTCGTTGGCGGTGCCCAGCGGGATGAGGCCCAGCGAGGGCAGCGTTGCGGCATCCGTATCGCTGCCCGCCAGTGCGGTGGCCACTTCGCTGAACGTGCCGTCGCCGCCGGCGGCAATGACCGTGTCAACGCCCGCCGCAAGCGCCTCGGCGACGTGGCGCGCCGCATCGCCGGCCTCCCACGTCACCCGCACGTCGATGCGCAGGCCGGTGCGCCGCAGGTCGAGCACGGCATCGCGCACCGCGTCGTCGCCGGCGGACTTGCCGTTGAGGACCAGGCACCAGTAGGCGGTGGACATGGAGGCCTTCATTCGGGGGTGGTGCAGCAGGCTAGCAACGTGGCGCAAAGCAGCCGTGAAGCCGCCCCATCCCGCGGACACGTGCACGACGCCGGGCGGTCATCGTCCTGTCATCGGGTGCGCGGAGCATTGGAGTCCATTCTCAGGGACGACGGGCGGAGGCGGGATTGCCTCCAATCTTCCAGGCCGGTGCCGGCAACGGCGCCGGCCTTGCTGCATCCGGCGGGGTTCAGCGCGCGCCGGCGACCGCCGCCTTCATCCGCCCGATAACGTCGGCATAGTCGCCGCCGTTGAAGATCGCGGACCCCGCGACGAACGTGTCCGCCCCGGCCGCGGCGATCTCGGCGATGTTGTCGGCCTTGACCCCCCCGTCGATCTCCAACCGGATCGGCCTGCCGCTGCGGTCGATCATCTGGCGCACGCGGCGCAGCTTGTCCAGCGCAGAGGGAATGAAGGACTGCCCGCCAAAGCCCGGGTTGACCGACATCAGCAGCACCAGGTCGAGCTCGTCCAGCACCCACTCCAGCACGTCCACCGGCGTGGCCGGGTTCAGCACCAGACCGGCCTGGCAGCCGTGCGACTTGATCAGCTGCACGGTGCGGTGCACATGCCCGCTGGCCTCCGGGTGGAAGCTGATCATCGATGCCCCCGCCTTGGCGAAGTCGGGGACGATGCGGTCGACCGGCTCGACCATCAGGTGCACGTCGATCGGCGCGGTCACCCCGTGCTTGCGCAGCGCCTCGCACACCATCGGGCCGATGGTGAGGTTGGGCACGTAGTGGTTGTCCATCACGTCGAAGTGCACCCAGTCCGCGCCAGCGGCCAGGACGGCGTCCACCTCTTCGCCCAGCTTGGCGAAGTTGGCCGACAGGATGGACGGGGCGATGACGGTGGGTTGCATGGCGGCGCTCGTGCGGGGCAGGGGCGCATTGTCGCCCCCCAGGTACCGGCGACGGAACCCACGCGTCGCGCTCAGCGCTTTCGCAGTGCCTTGATGCGGTCGTAGGCGCCGTTGATCTGGCGCGCCTTGGTCTCTGCCTGGGCGCGCAGTTCGGGGGCGGCGCCGGCCACGCGGTCGGGGTGGTACTGGGCGATCAGGCGCCGGTAGGCCTGTTCGACCTCCGCATCGCTCGCCTCGGAGGTCAGGCCCAGCTGCGCGAAGGGGTTGTCGCGGCGCAGCTTGAACCAGTCGGTGTCGAACGCGTGGCCGACCAGCAGGCCGATCAGTGCGCCCACCAGCGGATTGACCCGGAACAGCGCCGCCCCGGCCAGCAGTCCCAGCAGTTTTCCGTACCAGCGTTTCATGAGGGGGATCGGCACTCCGGGAGGCGGTTACGGCCCGCGCGGGACGCCCGCGAAGCCCGCCGCGAGTGTACCTGCACCCGGCCGCCGACCGGCGTACACTGCCCGGCCCCCGACGCGCGGGCGCGCGAAGCGCTGCACGGCGGGACCTGCGCCATCCGGGACCCCACGTTGTCCACCAACATGCATCGACCCTACCTGCTGGAATCCGACCTGCCCGGCCTGCACCTGCGCCACCGCGGCAAGGTGCGCGACGTGTTCGACCTGCCCGCCGGCACGCTGCCGGCCGATGCCGGCCCGGGCGACTGCCTGCTGATGGTGGCCACCGACCGGCTGAGTGCGTTCGACGTGGTGCTGCCCGACCCCATCCCGGGCAAGGGCGAGATGCTCTGCCAGATCAGCAACTTCTGGTTCGACAAGACCGGCCACATCGTTCCCAACCACCTGACCGGCATCGACGTCGCATCGGTGCTGCCCGATGGCGTCGATGCTTCGCTGTACGAGAAGCGCGCGGTGGTGACGCGCCGGCTCAAGCCGGTGCCGATCGAGTGCATCGCGCGCGGCTACGTGATCGGCAGCGGCTGGAAGGACTACCAGCGCACCGGACGCATCAGCGGCATCGCCCTGCCCGATGGCCTGGAGCAGGCGCAGAAGCTGGACGAGCCGATCTTCACCCCTTCGACCAAGGCGGCCGTCGGCGACCACGACGAGAACATCGATTTCGACACCGCGGTGCGCCTGTGTGGCGCCGAGCTGGCCGAGGCGGTGCGCGACGCGACGCTGCGCCTGTACCGCTACGCGGCCGATTTCGCCGCCGGCCGCGGGATCCTGCTGGCCGACACCAAGTTCGAATTCGGCACCGACGTCGACGGGCGGCTGTACGTGATGGACGAGATGCTGACCCCCGACTCATCGCGCTACTGGCCGGCCGACGAGTACCAGGTCGGCACCAGCCCGCCGAGCTACGACAAGCAGTTCGTGCGCGACTACCTGGAAACGCTGGCCTGGGACAAGACCGCGCCCGGCCCCCGGCTGCCGCCCGAGGTGATCGAGCGCACCCGTGCGAAGTACGCCGAGGCGCTGGAGCGGCTGGCCGGCATCCGGATCGATTGAGGCGGGGGCGCCTGCCGCGCCTACCCCCGAGAGCAAACCGATTGGGGATCGCGCCTGAAGGCGCTCCTACAAGAAGCTCGCTGAAGCCGCGCGCACGCCGCTGTTGTAGGAGCGGCTTCAGCCGCGATCTCCCGTCGCTGGCCTTTGTAGGAGCGACGTGAGTCGCGACCCGGCAACCGGATTGCGACGTCATGGGTCGATGGCGGTCGCGACTCACGTCGCTCCTACAACAATTGCGCAGGGGCGGCACCGGGCCGGCCATGCGCGCACGCCCGGCCCTTGCCATACTCCCGCCATCGCCTGCCGGAGACCGCCATGGACGCCGCCACCCGCCCGATCGACCGCTGGTTCGCGAGCTACTCCGGCGACCACCGCGACGCCACCAACCAGGCCATCCACGTGTTCGCGGTGCCTTTGATCCTGTGGAGCGTGGTCGCGCTGCTGTGGTGCATCCCGGCGCCCGGCACGCTGTTTCGCGCTGGCTTCTGGGCCGGGCTGGCGATGTTCGCCGCCTTTCTCTTCTACTACCGCGCCTCGCGGCGGCTGGGGCTGGGCATGGCGGCGATGTTCGCGTTGCTGGGGCTGCTGACCCACGTGCTGTTCGCCACCCTGGGCCGGATGCCGCTGGTGACCCTGGCGGTGGTGGTGTTCGTGGTGACGTGGATCGCACAGTTCATCGGCCACAGGATCGAAGGGCGCAAGCCCAGTTTCCTCACCGACCTGACCTACCTGTTGATCGGGCCGGCCTGGGTGCTGTTGAAGCTGTACCGGCGCCTGGGCTGGAGCTACTGAAAACCCGCGTGCCCCGGGCGTAGCCGTTTCCATCGCAGCCGTACACCTCGACCCAACCTGGGCGCAGGGCGTGTAAGGTCCGGCGTTGCCGCCCTCGCCGGATCCACGCTCCATGCCGCCACGCGATATCGCCCTGGTCCTGCTGATCTGCGTGGCCTGGGCCTTCAACTTCCTCACCTCGGCACTGGCCCTGCGCGAGATCCCGCCCTTCCTGTTCAGTGCGCTGCGCTTCGCGCTGCTGGCGCTGCCGCTGGTGTTCGTGATGAAGCGACCCTCGCCGGGCCAGTGGCCGCGACTGGTGGCGGTGTGCCTGTGCGTGGGCGTGGCGCATTTCGGCCTGAGCTTCCTGGCGCTGAAGCTGGCCGGCAACCTGACCTCCCCCGCCATCGTGATGCAGAGCTACGTGCCGATGACCGCGTTGCTGGCGTGGTGGCTGCTGGATGACCGCTTCGGCTGGCGCACCGGGCTGGCCATCGGGGTGAGCTTTGCCGGCGTGCTGGTGCTGGGCCTGGACCCGCTGGTGTTCCGCCGGCCGGACGCATTGGCACTGATGCTGGTCTCGGCGGCCTCGCTGGCGCTGGGCACGGTGCTGATGAAGCGCCTGCGCGGGCTGGACGTCTTCAGCCAGCAGGGCTGGACCGCGGTGATCAGCGTGCTGCCGTTGCTCGGCCTGAGCCTGTGGATGGAACCGGGCAGCGTGGCGCGGCTGGACGAGGTGAGCTGGGTCGGCTGGCTGGGCGTTGCGTACGCCGCGTTCGTCTCCTCGCTGCTGGGGCACGGCCTGTACTACGTGCTGGTGCAGCGCCACCCGGTGTCCCTGCTGATGCCCTGGCTGTTGCTGACCCCGGTGCTGGCGGTGGTGCTGGGCATCGTGGTGTGGGGCGACCGCCCGGGGCCGGCGATGTGGGTCGGCGGGGCGATGGTGCTGGGCGGCGTGTTGATGATCGCACTGCGGGCGATCACCAAGTCACGCGAACTCCCGCCCCAGGACGTGCTCTAGCAGGCGGCTTTTCCGATTCGCTGCAGCCGGTCAGCCGGGCGGGTCGAACATCATCGCTTCGGGGCGGAACGGCCGCGGGGCGTAGCCCAGCTCGCGGACGGCGGCACCGGCGTCGAACACCAGGTCCTCGCGCATGCGGGCCACGGCCGCATCGCCCGGCCCGGCGCCGAAGCCCAGCACCCCGGCGGCCCTCAGCGCGAGCTCGAACAAAGGCGCTGGCAGTTCCAGCAGGCGCGCCGGCGGCTGCAGGCACGCAAGCACGCGCGCCACCATCTCTCGGTACTCGAGGGTCTCGCCCCCCGGCAGGTCGAAGGCGCGGCCGGCCGCGGCGGGTGCGCGCAGGCAGGCGACCGCGGCGTCGGCCAGGTCCTCGACATGGACCGGCTGGCGCAGGCCGCGGGCCCCCCTTGGCAGCGGAAACACCCCGCGCCGCCGGGCCAGCACGGCGATGCGGGTCAGCGTGGCGTCGCGTCCGGCGCCGTAGACCAGGGTGGGTCGCAGCACGGTGGCGGCGGCGCCACGCTCGCGTGCCACCCCCAGCAGCGAGGCCTCCGCCTCCGCCAACCGCATCGCAACGTCGCGCTCGGCCGGGTCCGGTGAGCCGTGCTTCACCCTCGCGCTGGTCGATCCGAACGCCACCACGCGCGGGCAATCGATTCCGTTCGCCGCATACCAGCGCGCGAACGCATCCAGCGGCCCGCAGCTGAAGATGGCTTCGCAGGCCGCCGGCAAGGTGGGCGGCGGTGCGTCCAGCGAACCGCAGTGCCACGTCACGCCGTCGACGTCGCCACGCGCGACCCGCGAGGTCGCGTCCATCGACCACCCGGCCGCACGCAGCCGGGAGAGCACCGGCATGCCGACCTGGCCGCTGGCGCCGAAGATCAGCGCGCGCATCGTGTACGTCCCCACGATGCAAACGGGGCGACCGCAGGTGAGGCTCCGCGGGCGGGAAGACGCGCGCGCGCATTAATAAGTGTCGTGCTGGGCATGGGACCGCATCGGCTGGTGCGGGCAAGCATACGCAAGCCGCCGAGCCCGCCGGGACGCGCGTAGGCATCGGGTAGAATCCGGTGGTTTTCCGCGCCGCCGCGCCCGTCGCTGCCGCGCGTGGAAACACCTTCCGCCCCACCGCCGCCCGCGCGCGCCCCGCGCCCCGCCCTAGGAGCGTGATGCTCGAACTCCTGCTAGCCCTGCCGTTCCTCCTGGCCGTCTGGGTGCTGCTGGCCCGCACGGCCTCGCGACGCCTGACGTCGTGGCTGGCAGGCGCGGCGCCGCTGGGTGGGCTGGCCATCCTGGCGATGCTGACGCCGGAGGTGATGTCGGGCGCGGTACCGCAGGTGAGCCATCCGTGGATCGAGCCGCTGGGCCTGGCGTTCTCGCTGCGGCTGGACGGCCTGGCGTGGATGTTCGCCACGATGGTGCTGGCGATCGGCGCGCTGGTGGTGCTGTACGCGCGCTACTACCTGGGCGCCCACGAGGATGCGCCGAAGTTCTTCGGCTACCTGCTGCTGTTCATGGGCGCGATGCTGGGGATGGTGCTGGCCGGCAACCTCCTGCTGCTGGCGGTGTTCTGGGAGCTCACCTCGATCAGTTCGTTCCTGCTGATCGGCTACTGGTCGCATGACCGCGAGGCGCGCGAAGGCGCGCGCATGGCGCTGACCATCACCGGCGCGGGCGGGCTGGCGCTGCTGGGTGGCGTGATCCTGATCGGTCAGGTGGTGGGCAGCTACGAGCTGGATGCGGTGTTCGCCGCGAGCGAGGCGATCAAGGCCGCGCCCACCTACCCGGCGATCCTCGGGCTGGTGCTGGCCGGCATCTTCACCAAGAGCGCGCAGTTTCCGTTCCACTTCTGGCTGCCGCACGCGATGGCCGCGCCCACGCCGGTGTCGGCCTACCTGCACTCGGCCACGATGGTGAAGGCCGGCGTGTTCCTGCTGGCCCGCCTGCACCCGGCCCTGGCGGGTACCGAGATGTTTTTCTACGTGGTCACCAGCGTCGGTGCGGCGACCCTGCTGGTGGGCGCGTGGAATGCCATCTTCCAGCACGACCTCAAGGGGCTGCTGGCCTACTCGACCATCTCCCACCTGGGGCTGATCACGCTGCTGTTCGGCCTGTCCACGCCGCTGGCGGTGGTCGCCGGGCTGTTCCACATCCTCAACCACGCCACCTTCAAGGCCTCGCTGTTCATGGCCGCGGGCATCATCGACCACGAGACCGGCACCCGCGACATGCGCCGGCTGGGCAACCTGCGCACGCTGCTGCCCTTCACCAGCGCCTTGGCGATCATCGCGACCCTGGCGATGGCCGGGATCCCGCTGCTCAACGGGTTCCTGTCCAAGGAGATGTTCTTCGCCCAGGCGCTGGAGGTGCCCAGCGACGCGATGCGGATCGTGGTGACGGTGGCCGCGTTCCTGGCCGGCATCCTGGGCGTGGCCTACAGCCTGCGCTTCGTGCACGACACCTTCTTCGGCGAAGGTCCGCGTGCGGTCGAGCAGGAGGTGCACGAGCCACCGCGCTTCATGCGCGCGCCGGTGGGCATCCTGGTCGTGCTGTGCCTGGCGGTGGGGATCATCCCGGCGTGGACCATAGCGCCGGTGCTGGAAGCCGCCGCACGGGGCGTGCTCGGCCCCGAACTGCCCTATTACAGCCTGGCGCTGTGGCATGGCATCAACCTGCCACTGCTGATGAGCCTGGGCGGCATCGTCGGTGGCGTGGTGCTGTACTTCGGCCTGCGGCGGTTGTTCGACCTGCACGCCATCGCCCGCCGCGCGTTCGGCCGGCAGCTGTTCCGGGTCAACACCCGCGCCGTGCTGGCGGTGGCGCGGCGCTTCACCTTCAAGGTCACCAACGGCAGCCTGCAGCGCTCGCTGTGGTGGGTGGTGGTGGCGGTGATCGCGATCGGCCTGGTGCCGGCGGTGCCCCCGGTACTTGATGCGATGCAGGCCGGTGGCAGCCAGCCGTTGCCACCGATCGGCTGGGCCGTCTGGGTGGTGCTGCTGGCCGCCACCGTGGCCACGGTGGCGCTGCACCGGCAGCGGCTGCTGGCGCTGATCGTGGTGGGCGCGGTGGGGCTCGGGGTCAGCGTGGTGTTCGTGTTCCTGTCCGCGCCCGACCTGGCGCTGACCCAGTTGCTGGTGGAAATGGTCACCGTGGCGCTGATGCTGCTGGCGCTCAACTACCTGCCGCAGGAGTCGGCCCGGTCCAACTCGCGCGCCCGGCGCATGCGCGATGCCGCCATCGCGCTGGTCGCCGGCACCGGCATCGGCGGGCTGGCCTACGCGGTGATGACGCGCCCGGCCGACACCATCGCCGGCGAACTGCTGGCGCGTTCTCTGCCGGAGGGGTACGGCAGCAACGTGGTCAACGTGATCCTGGTGGACTTCCGCGGCTTCGACACGCTGGGCGAGATCGCGGTGTTCGGCATCGCCGGCCTGGTGGTGCACGCCCTGCTGCGGCGCGCGCGCATCGCCGCGACCGAAGTCATCCCGGGCGAGCCCGATCGCCTGCCGATGCCGGCCAACCTCAGCCACCTGCTGTTCCCGTTCGCGCTGGCGGTATCGGTGTACCTGTTCCTGCGCGGGCACAACCAGCCCGGCGGCGGCTTCATCGCCGGGCTCGTGCTGGCGATCCCGCTGTTGCTGCAGTACGTGCTGCTGGGCAGCCGTTACGTCGAGTCGCGCATGGGCTTCGACTACACCCGATGGATCGGCCTGGGGCTGATCGTGGCCCTGCTCACCGGCCTCGCGCCGATGGTGCTGTTCGGCCTGCCGTTCCTGACCAGCGGCCACGCCGAACTGCCAGTGCCGCTGATTGGCCAAGTGCCGTTGACCAGCGCGCTGGGCTTCGACATCGGCGTCTACCTGGTGGTGTTCGGCGGCGCGATGCTGATCCTGTCGATGATGGGCACGGTCAAGCCACCGAAGGCCCGCAAACGTGCCGTGGCGCTGCCATCCGGTTCGGAGGCGTCGTGACGCAAGCGACTGAGCTGCAACGCATTCCGGTTTTCAGCCCCCTTGAGTCAAGGGGGCGACATCAGCGCGCAGCGGTGATGTCGGGGATCTGGAGGAACACGGGAACCGGAATGCGCAACGCGCAGTCCGGAAGGCGGCCGGCGCCCGGCACGTACACGCAACGAGGGCACCTCTAGTGGAATTCGCACTGGCCACCGTCATCGGCACCCTGACCGCTGCCGGCGTGTACCTGCTGCTGCGCTCGCGCAGCTTCGACATGATCCTGGGGCTGACCCTGCTGTCGTATGCGACCAACCTGCTGATCTTTTCCGCCGGCCGGCTGGTCGTGGGCAAGCCACCGGTGATCAGGCCCGGCGTCGCCACCACGCTGGCGCACTACACCGATCCGCTGCCGCAGGCGCTGGTGCTGACGGCGATCGTGATCGCCTTCGCGATGACGGCCGTCACCATCGTGGTGGCGATGCGCAGCCGCGCCGACAACGGCGATGACCACGTCGATGCCGGCGGCGAGAGGATGCCCTGATGCCGGAGGCGTTGTCCGTGCACCTGGCGGTGTTGCCGATCCTGCTCCCGCTGCTGTTCGGTTCGGTGGCGCTGGTGTTCGAGCGCCGCGGCATCTTCATGCAACGGATCATCGGCTGGACCGGGATGCTCGCGCTGCTGCTGGCGGCGATGGCGCTCGTGGTCCAGGCCGACACCGGCGCCATCACCTTCTACCTGCTGGGCGACTGGCCGGCGCGACTGGGCATCGCGCTGGTGGCCGATCGGCTCAGTGCCGGCCTGGTGCTGACCACGAGCCTGCTGGCGGTGGCCAGCCTGCTTTATGCGGGCGCGGGCTGGGACCGCCGCGCGCGGCATTTCCACGGCCTGTTCCAGCTGCAGCTGGCGGGCCTCAATGGCGCGTTCCTGACCGGCGACCTGTTCAACCTGTTCGTGTTCTTCGAGGTGATGCTGATCGCCTCCTACGGCCTGCTGCTCAGCGGCGGTCGCGGCCCGCGGATGCGCGCGGGCCTGCACTACGTGGTTTTCAACATCACCGCCTCGACCCTGTTCCTGGTCGCACTGGGGCTGCTGTACGGGCTGCTGGGCACGCTCAACATGGCCGAGATGGGCGCCCGCGTGGCCGCGCTGGACCGCGGTGACATGGCGCTGGTGCGCGCGGCGTCGGGCCTGCTGCTGGTGGTGTTCTGCGCCAAGGCGGCGCTGCTGCCGCTGTACCTGTGGCTGCCCAACGCCTACGCGCGTGCGCCGGCCGCGGTGGCGGCGCTGTTCGCGATCATGACCAAGGTCGGCGTGTACTCGGTGCTGCGCGTGTACACGCTGGTGTTCGGCGACGGCCCCGGCGAGCTCGCCGGCTGGGCGTGGCCGTGGCTGCTGTGGACCGGCCTGCTGACCCTGCTGCTGGCCACGTTGGGCGCCCTGGCCGCCTCGACCCTGCGGATGCTGGTGGCCTACCTGGTGATCGCCTCGGCGGCGACGTTGTTCGTGGCCTTCGCGCTGGGCACGCCTGCGACCGTCGGTGCCGGCCTCTACTACCTGGTGCACAGCACCTTCGTCACCGCCGGGCTGTTCCTGGTGATGGACCTGGTCCGGGGCCAGCGCGGGCGCGCGGGCGACGCGCTGGACAATGCCGGCCCGCTCCGCCGCAACGCCCCGCTGGCGCTGCTGTTCGTAATCGCCGCGGTCTCGGCTGCCGGCCTGCCGCCATTGTCGGGCTTCATCGGCAAGGCGCTGCTGCTGGACGCGGTGCCGGAGGGGTGGCGGATGTGGGTGTGGGGCACGGTGCTGCTGACCAGCCTGCTGACTTTGGTGGCACTGGCCCGCACCGGCAGCCAGGTGTTCTGGCGCGCCGAGCCCTGGCCCGAGGGCGTACGCCCCCCTTCGCCACCTCTGCGCGCCCAGTGGGCCGGCGCCGGGCTGCTGCTGGCCTACGGCGTCGGGCTGACGGTGTGGGGCGCACCGGTGGTTCGCTACGCACAGGCCGCGGGCGAGCAAGTGCTTGAGCCCGCGGCCTACATGCAGGCCGCGCGTGATCGCGTGCCGCAACTCAGGGAGCCCTCGCCATGAGCCGCCTGCTGCCCTCGCCGCCGCTGAGCGTGGCCGTGTTCGTGCTGTGGCTGCTGCTGGTGGGCGACTTCAGCCCCGGCCAGCTCGCACTTGCTGCCGTGTTGGCGTTGGCGTTGCCATTGTTGGCCGGGATGCTTCAGCCCGAACGCGCCCGCTTCGGCCGGTCGTGGGCGGTGCTGGTGCTGGGTCGCCGGGTGCTGTGGGACATGCTGCTGTCCAACATCGAGGTCGCGCGGCGGATCATCGGTCCGGAGCGCGTGCTGACCCCGGGCTTCTTCTGGCTGCCACTGGACCTGCGCAACATCCACGGCATCACCGCGCTGGCCAGCATCATCACCCTGACCCCCGGCACGCTGTCGGCCGAACTGTCCGAGGACCAGCGCCACCTGCTGGTGCACGCGTTCAACCTGAAGGATGCCCGGGCCACCGTGGCGGAGATCAAGGCGCGCTACGAGGCGCCGTTGAAGGAGATATTCCCGTGACCGACATCGCCGTGCTCGTGGCACTGCACGTGGTCGGCCTGGCGATGCTGATGAGCCTGTGGCGCCTGTTGCGTGGGCCTACGGTTCCCGACCGCATCCTGGGGCTGGACACCCTGTACGTGAACACCATCGCCGTGCTGATCCTGTTCGGGATGTACCTGCAGTCCTCGGTGTTCTTCGAGGCGGCGCTGGTCATCGCCATGCTCGGCTTCGTGGGGACGGTCATGCTCAGCAAGTACGTGTTGCGCCGGGACATCGTCGAATGAGCCCGGTGCTGGACATCGCCCTGACCGCGCTGCTCGCGATCGGCAGCTTCTTCGTGCTGGTCGGCTCGCTGGGGCTGGTCAAGCTGTCGGACTTCCTCAAGCGGCTGCACGGGCCCACCAAGGCCACCACGCTGGGGGTGGGCTGCATCCTGCTGGCATCGATCGGCTACCACGCGTGGCTCGGGGATGGACTGGCGTTGGGGCTGCGCGAGATCCTGATCACGGTGTTCCTGTTCATCACCGCGCCGATCAGCGCGCACCTGATGGCCCGTGCGGCGCTGGCGCTCGATCCGCAGCAGCGTCCTGCCCTGCCCGATACCGATACACCGCAGCCCCCGGTCGTGCCCGAGCCGGGCACGGCGCGGTCCGCCGGCGAAAGCGAAGGCCGCTAGGCCGTGGGTTGCTCGCCGGCCTGGCGTCGCCTGCCGGACTTCGGTCCGCCGGTGGATTGCGCGGTGACCGGCCTCAGTGGCGGATGACCCACCACTCCAGCAACGCCCAGCCGACGAAGGCCGCCAGCAGCACGCCGCCCTCGCGACGGCCCAGGCGCAGGTCGCCACGCAGCATCGGCACCAGCATCAAGGCGAACACGAACGCCGCCGGCCACTCGAGCCTGACGAAGGATTCGGGCACCGATACCGGCCGGATCGCCGCCATGCCGCCGACCACCACCAGCAGGTTGAACAGGCTGGCGCCGATGACGTGGCCCACCACCATGTCGCCCTGCCCCCGCCGCGCCGCCGCGATCGCCGCGGCCACTTCCGGCAACGCGGTGCCGATCGCGACCGGCAGCAGGCCAAGCAGCAGCGGACTCATGCCCAGCGCCGGGCCCAGCCCGAGCGCACCGTCGACGACGAAGCGCGCCCCGTAGTACAGCAGCGCGGCCGCGATCAGCAGGCGGACCAGGTTGAGTCCCCAGTCGGTGCGGGTGGCCGTGTAGGCCTCGATCTCCGCCTTCAACTCGGGTGATTCATTGCGGCTGTGCGTGAGCGCGAACGCGAGCACGGCGGCGAACGCGAGCATCAGGCCGATGCCCTCGACCCGCGACAGCATGCCGTCCAGGCCCAGCAGCGCCACCACCACGGTACCGGCCAGCAGGCAACCCAGCAGTGGCGAGAGCGCGCGCCAACGGACCAGCAGCGGCGCCGCCAGTGCAGCGGCGCCCAGGGTCAGGCCGATGTTGACGATGTTGCTGCCGACCGCGTTGCCAAGTGCCAGGGACGCGTCGCCGCGCCACACCGCGTGCAGGTTGACCGCCAGTTCGGGCAGCGACGTGCCGATCGCGACCAGCACCAGCCCGGCAATGAACGGCGATGCGCCCAACCGGCGCGCCAGGCCCGAAGCGCCCTTGACGATCGAATCGCCGCCCAGCGCCAGCAACAACAAGCCCAGAGCGAACCAACCCAGTGATGCCCACATACCCCTCTCCCCGTGTGCTGACCCGCGACGGAAGCGTCGCCGGCAATTCTAGGCGCAGCGGCTGGCGCAGCGCGCCACGCCCGCTACGAGCAGCCTTCCACGTAATCCACGTGCGGCTGCACGCCGACCCGCCACCCGGACACGGTGCCCTGCGCGTCGGTCTCGAACACGATCACCGTGTCGCTGCCGGCGTGGCCGGTGACCCGCAGGTACTGGCCTTCGGTGTACATGTGCGAACGCGCCTCGACGCGGTCCGGGTACAGCCCGCGGATGTCGTCCGCCGACATCCCGCGATGGCCGCCACCGGGCGCGACCATGGCGTCGCTGTCGACCGAATAGCGCACCAGCCGCCCGTCGCCGAACATCATCGCGAAGTGGGCGATGTCGACCTGGCCCTCGGGACTGAGGTGGAAGCACGATTCGCCTTCGGCCGGGTTGCCCACCAGCGTGCCGTCCCAGGCCGCCCGGACCTCCTCGTCGGTCATCCCCAGGCGTGCGGGCCCGACGCCGTCCATGCGCGCCTCGACCGGGCCGGTCGCGGGCACCGCCGGCGCGGTGGCGGGCGGGATGTCCTCATCGGGCTGGTCGATGGGCGGCGGCGCGGCCGGGTCGGAGGCGACGGCCGGGGTGCCGGCCGGCATGGCGGTCCCGCGCTCGCCAGTGCAGGCCACCAGAGACAGGACCAGCACGAGGGCCAGGGGGAGGGCGTGGGGCATTCGCGGTCTCCGGGGCAGGCGGACGGATGCGGCGGAACGGAACCGCCGCAGCCTAGCCGCGCGCCGTGAAGTCGGTGCGAAACCTCAGCCCGTGAAGTGCTTGCGCAGCCCCGCCCAGCAGGCCTGGTAGTTGCGCTGCCGATGCGGGGCGTCGAACGCCTGCGCGGTCGGGCGGATCACCGCGCGCGTCTCGAACATGAAGGCCATGGTGTCGCCGATGACGTCCGGTTGCGACAGGTCGGCGCTGCTGGCCTTGTCGAAGGTGGCCGCATCCGGCCCGTGTCCGGTCATCGAGTTGTGCAGCGAGCAGCCGCCGGGCGCGAAGCCCTCTGCCTTCGCATCGTAGGCGCCGTGGACCAGGCCCATGAACTCGCTGGCGATGTTGCGGTGGAACCAGGGCGGGCGGAAGGTGTCCTGCATCGCCAGGATCCGTGGCGGGAAGATCGCGAAATCGATGTTGCTGGTGCCCGGCGTGTCGCTGGCCGAGTGCAGCACCAGGAAGATGCTCGGGTCGGGGTGGTCGTAGCTGATCGAGCCGATCGCGTTGAAGCGGCGCAGATCGTACTTGTAGGGCGCGTAGTTGCCGTGCCAGCCGACCACGTCCAGCGGCGAATGGCCGATGTCGGCGCGCCACAGGTGGCCCTGGAACTTGGCGACCAGTTCGAACCCGCCCTCGCGGTCCTCGAAAGCCGCGTTGGGGGTCAGGAAGTCGCGCGGGTTGGCCAGGCCGTTACTGCCGATCGGCCCCAGGTCGGGCAGCCGCAGCAGCGCGCCGAAGTTCTCGCAAACGTAGCCGCGCGCGTGCCCGTCGGGCAGCGAAACAGCGAAACGCACGCCGCGTGGGATCACCGCGATCTCCTGCGGCTCGACCTCAAGCACGCCCATCTCGGTGGCGATGTGCAGCCGGCCCTGCTGCGGCACGATCAGCAGCTCGCCGTCGGCGTCGTAGAAGAAGCGCCCGTCCATGTCGCGGTTGGCGGCGTACACGTGCACGCCGATCCCGGTCTGGGCGGCGGGCCCGCCGTTGCCGGCCATCGTCAACAGCCCATCGAGGAAGTCGGTCGGCGCCTGCGGCAGGGGCAGCGGATCCCAGCGCAGCTGGTCGGGTGACACCGGGCCGTCACCGAAGTCGTTGTGGAACGTCGCCTGGTCCCGGACCGCCGCGCGGTAGGGGGCGAACGCGCCGTGCATGGCTGCCGGGCGGATGCGGTAGAGCCAGCTGCGCCGGTTCTCGCTGCGCGGTGCGGTGAAGGCGGTCCCCGACAGCTGCTCGGCATACAGGCCGTGGGCGACGCGCTGCGGCGAGTTGCGGCCGATGGGAAGCGTGCCTTCGAGCGCCTCGGTGGCGAATTCGTTGCCGAAGCCCGATTGGTAGCCGTTGCTTGCGATGGTCATGGCGTGCCTTTGCATTCGAGCCCGCCCTCCTGCCGGAAGCGGGCTCCGGTGACATCACGCGTCAGAGGACGCCGCGCTTCATCTGGTCGCGCTCGATGCTCTCGAACAGCGCCTGGAAGTTGCCTTCGCCGAAGCCTTCGTTGCCCTTGCGCTGGATGATCTCGAAGAAGATCGGGCCGATCGCGTTCTGGGTGAAGATCTGCAGCAGAAGGCGCTTCTTGGTCTCGGCATCGGCGTCGATCAGGATCTTGTTGCGCGCCAGCCGCGCGACGTCCTCGCCATGGTCGGGGATGCGCTGGTCGACCACTTCGAAATAGGTGTCGGGGGTGTCGAGGAACTCGATGCCCTGTGCGTGCATCTTCTCCACCGTTTCGTAGATGTCGTCGGTGAAGCACGCGATGTGCTGGATGCCCTCGCCCTTGTAGGCGTCCAGGTACTCGTTGATCTGGCTCTTGGGGTCGTTGGACTCGTTGAGCGGGATGCGCACCACGCCGTCGGGCGCGGTCATCGCCTTGGACACCAGGCCGGTCTTGGCGCCCTTGATGTCGAAGTAGCGGATCTCGCGGAAGTTGAACAGCCGCTCGTAGTAATCCGACCACTTCTGCATGTTGCCGAAGTACAGGTTGTGGGTCAGGTGGTCGATGAACGTCAGGCCGAACCCTTTCGGGTTCTGGTCGACGCCTTCGATCGGCTCGAAGTCGCCGTACGGGCTGCCCTTGGCGCCATAGCGGTCGACCAGGTACAGCATGCAGTCGCCGATGCCCTTGACCACCGGCGCATCGATCGCCTTGCTCTGCGGCTTGTGGTCGATGGCCTCGCCGCCGTTGCCCAGCACCGTCTTGCAGACCGTGTCGGAAGATTCCTTGAAGCGGATCGCGAAGCCGCACGCGCTGGGGCCGTGCGCCTTGGCGAAGTCCGCCGCGAAGCTGTCCGGGTCTTCGTTGACCAGGAAGTTGACCCCGCCCTGGCGGTACACGGTGATCGGCCGGCTCTTGTGGCGCAGGACCGCGGTGAAACCCATCCTGCGGAAGTAGTCGTGCAACAGCGCCTGCTGGCCTTCGGGCGCGGCGAACTCCACGAACTCGAAGCCGTCGATCCCAAGCGGGTTCTCGAAGGTGGTGACCTCCATGCCGAGGTTGGGGGCTTGGGATGCGGACTGAGCGCTCATGGGGGGACTCCTGGGTGACGCGTGGCCGGGGCGGGCCGCACGCGGGTCGCGGGGCCAGCCGTAGAGGTTATAGTTTCACATGAAACCATAGGCAAGACACAGCGCAACATGAACCCTTGCGACGACAGGCCTGCGACCGGCCCCGGCGGTGCCGCCCATGCCAGGCTCGAGCTGGAGCACTTCCTGCCCTACCGTCTTTCGGTGCTGTCCAACCGCGTCAGCAGCGCGATCGCCCGCGTGTATTCCGAGCGCTTCGGACTGGGCGTGACCGAATGGCGTGTGATGGCGGTACTGGGTCGCTACCCGGACCTGTCGGCCGGCGAGGTGGCCCAGCGCACCGCGATGGACAAGGTCGCGGTGAGCCGCGCGGTGGCCCGTCTGGTCGACGCCGGCCAGTTGCGGCGCGATACCCATGGCGACGACCGGCGGCGCTCGGTGCTGCGGCTGTCGCGCGCGGGCTACGCGATCTACGACGAGGTGGCCCCGCATGCGCTCGCGTTCGAGGCACGCCTGCTGGAGGGCTTCGACGCGGGCGAGCGGGAGCTGCTGTTCCGGCTGCTCGACCGGCTGGACGAGCTGGAACTGAAGGCCGAAGCACAGGCCTTCTGAGCCTGCCGGCGTGCGCCGGCCCGGGAGACCCGGGGTGCACGAATGCCGCGGCGGATGCCGGATCAAAAAAAAACGGCGGCCGAGGCCGCCGTTCTTTTTTTTTGGGACGCGGGACGGTCAGTAGTCCTTGCGCTCGGTGCTGGTGTTGATGCCGGCGGCCTGCGGCTCGGCCAGCTCGGCCTCGCCCGCCAGCACGTGGTCGTCATCCTTCAACGTGTCCAGGTGCATCAGGCGCTTGATCAGCGGGGAGATCAGCACGAAGCCGATACCGACCGCAATCGCGATCCAGCCGATGCGGCTGTACACGTCGAGCACGACCTGCTGCGCCGCGCCTTCGCCCGATGCCGCTTCCGAGCCGGTGGCCGCCGCGATCAGGCCGGCGACGAAGTTGCCGGTGGCCGAGGCGAAGAACCACGAACCCATGATCAGGCTGGCCATGTGCGCCGGGGCCAGCCGGTTCATCGCCGACAACCCGACCGGTGACAGGCACAGCTCGCCGGTGGTGTGCAGCAGGTAGATCAGGAAGATGAACATGACCGGGGTCATGTTGCCGGTGGCCACCGCGGCCGCGCCGGCCACCAGCACCAGGAAGCCCGCGCCCAGCTGCACCATTGCCAGGCCGAACTTGGCCGGGGCCGACGGCTCCAGGCCGCGGCGACCCAGCGTGGTCCACAGCCAGGCGAACACCGGCGCCAGCAGGATGATGTAGGCGGCGTTGATCGACTGGAACATCGAGGCGGGCACTTCCCAGCCCATCATGTTGCGATCGACGTAGCGGTCGGTGTAGAGGTTCAGCGAGGAGCCGGCCTGCTCGAACAGTGCCCAGAACAGCACCGAGCCGATCATCAGGATCATCGCCGCGAACACGCGGTCACGCGCGTGGCGGTCGAGCCGGGTCACCGCGATCCGGATCACGTAGGCCAGCAGGATCGCGCCCGCGACGCCCAGGGCCCAGCCGACGATGGCCTGGTTCTGCACCATCCACCAGCAGACCAGCACGATCACGATGCCCAGGCCGTAGAGCAGCCATTCGAAGGGCAGGCCCATCACGCGCTCACGCAGCTTCGCGGGATTGCTCGACTCGCCGTGGCCCTGCAGCGACGGCTTGCCGATCACGAACACGATCAGGCCCAGCAGCATGCCGACGCCGGCGGCGCCGAAGCCGTACTTCCAGCCGTAGGTCTCGCCGAGGTAACCGCACAGCAGCGACCCCAGGAACGCGCCGAGGTTGATGCCCATGTAGAAGATCGTGTACGCGCCATCGCGGCGCACGTCGGTGCGCGGATACAGCTGGCCGACCATCACCGAGATGTTGGCCTTGAGGAAGCCCGAGCCGACGATGATGAAGGCCAGCGCGAGCCAGAACGCGTTCAGCGCCGGGCTGTTGCCGCCGCCGTCGCCCTCGAAGCCCATCAGGAAGTGGCCGATGGTGAGCAGAACCGCGCCGTACAGCACCGCCTTGCGCTGGCCCAGGTACTTGTCGGCGAGGTAACCGCCGATCACCGGGGTGATGTAGACCAGCGCGGTGTACGCGCCGTAGACCATCGAGGCCTCGCCGTCGGAGAACAGCCAGTGCTTGGTCAGGTACAGCACCAGCAGCGCGCGCATGCCGTAGTAGGAGAAGCGCTCCCACATCTCGGCGAAGAACAGCATGTACAGGCCGCGCGGGTGGCCGAGGAAGGACTTGCCTTCCGGGGCGGTGTAACCGGGTGTGGAACTCATGCGGGATGGACTCCTGGCGGCCGCGCGCGGCCTTGGGGGTACGGTGAGGGTGGTCGCGACGCCGCCAGCGCGGTGCCGGTCGGCAAAACGACGGCAAGGTGTAACCGCAGCGCCCCATTGGAGTCAAACCGCAGGCGTACTGCTGCAATGCAGCAAACGGCGCGCTGACGACACCCAAGCGGCCGCCCGGAGGCGACCGCCACTACCCGGGGCGTGCCCGGGGGCGGGGCGCGCGGGTCAGCCCGCGGGCGCGTAGGTATAGGTCGAGCCCACGCCCAGCGGAATGCCCAGCGCCCAGAAGCCGATCAGGAACGCGCTCCACACCACCAGCAGGGTCACCGAGAACGGCAGCATCAGCGCCAGCAGGGTGCCCACGCCGGCCGACTTCACGTAGCGCTGGCAGAACACCACGATCAGCGGAAAGTACGGCAACAGCGGGGTGATGATGTTGGTCGATGAATCGCCCACCCGGTACGCGGCCTGGGTCAGGTCGGGCGACACGCCCAGCTGCATCAGCATCGGCACCATGATCGCGCCGATCAGCGCCCACTTGGCCGACGCCGACCCCACCACCAGGTTGACCATGCCCGAGAGCAGCACGATGCCGACCACCGTCAGCGCCATGGGCAGCCCAAGCGCCTGCAGCCCGTTGGCACCCTTGATCGCCATCAGCACGCCCAGGTTGGACTGGCCGAAGGCATAGATGAACTGCGCGGCGAAGAACGCCATGACGATGTAGTAGCCCATTCCGGCCATCGCCGTGCTCATGCCGGCAATGATGTCGCGGTGGGTCTTCACGGTGCCCGACACGTAGCCGTACACCACGCCGGGGATCAGGAAGAAGATGAAGATCAGCGCCACGATCGATTGCATCAGCGGCGCGGTGAAGGCCAGCAGCGGGTTGGTCCCCGGCGCCAGGCCCTCGGCCGGGGCGGCCCACGGCGTGCCCTCGGGCAGCAGGCTGAGCGCGAACAGTCCCACCGCGATGCCGCCTGCGATGAGCGCGGCGACCAGGCCGCGGCGCTCGTGCGGGGCCAGCGGCTCCATCGTCGGCATCTGGCTGGTGTCACCGTCCACCGGCGTGTTCTTCAGGCGCGGCTCGATCACCCGGTCGGTCAGGAACCAGCCCACGGCGACGATGAGGAACGTGGAGGCGGTGGTGAAGAACCAGTTGTTGAGCGGATTGATCTCGATGGCCGGGTCCAGCAGGCGCGCGGCTTCCTGGGTCAGCCCGGCCAGCAGCGGGTCCAGGCTGGAGGGCACGAAGAACGTCGCCGAGAAGCCGCCCGACACGCCGGCGAACGCCGCGGCGATGCCGGCCAGCGGGTGGCGCCCTGCCGCATAGAAGATGACCGCGCCCAGCGGGATCACCAGCACGTAGCCGGCGTCCACCGCGATGTGGCTGAGGATGCCGACCGCGATCACCGCCGGGGTCAGCAGCATGCGCGGGGTGACCGCGAGCATCGCGCGCAGGGCGGCGTTGATGAAACCGGTGTGCTCGGCCACGCCCAGGCCGAGCATCGCCACCAGCACCACGCCCAGTGGCGCGAAGTTGACGAAGGTCTTCACCATCGTCGCCATGAAGGCGGTAAGGCTGCCGCCGCTGAGCAGGTTGACGATCTGCACCGGCTCGCCGCTGCGCGGGTCGATCTCGCCGAAGCTGACGTTGGCCAGCAGTGCCGACAGGGCCCAGGTGGCCAGCATCAGGATCAGGAACAGCACCGCCGGGTCCGGCAGCCTGTTGCCGACGCGCTCCACGCCGTCGAGGAATCGCGTGACAAGGCCGCGCTTGGCGGGCGGGGCGGTCGGGGTCGGCGTGGGCTGGGACATGCGCGGTCCTGGCAGGTTCGAGGTGGGCCGCATCGTAGCAAGCGCGGCGCTTCAATCGACCAGGGGCGGCGCAGGTGCCGCGCCGCTGTCGCGCGTGGTGGCGCTACCGTGCCTTGCCGCCGTAACCCGGACCGGGTCCGATGCAGGTGCGGACCTCGAACAGTTCCGGGAAGAACGTCAACTCCAGGGCCTGCTTGAGGAAGCCCACGCCCGAGGACCCCCCGGTCCCGCGCTTGAAGCCGATGATCCGCATCACCGTGCGCATGTGGCGGAACCGCCACAGCTGGAACTGGGTTTCCAGGTCGACCAGGTCCTCGCACAGGTGGTACTCGGCCCAGTGGGCATCGGTGTCCTCGTAGATGCGCTCGAACACCGGCAGCAGCGCCGGCTCGGACACGTGCGGACGCGACCAGTCGCGCTCCACCAGGTGCGCCGGCACCGGATGCCCGCGCCGGGCCAGGTGCCGCAAGGCTTCGTCGTAGAGGCTCGGCGCCTCCAGCACCTCGCGCAGGCCGGAATGGGCGGCCTCGTCGTGCGCGAACACCTTCAGCATCGACGCATTCTTGTTGCCCAGCAGGAACTCGATGGTGCGGTACTGCAGCGACTGGAAACCCGAGGACGGCCCGAGGATCTCGCGGAATTCCATGTACTCCGACGGCGTCAGCGTTTCCAGCACCGACCACATCTCGGTGAGCTGGCGCAGGATCGCCTTGCAGCGGGAAAAGATCTTCTGGCAGCCGCCCAGCTCGTCGGCGCGCAGCAGCGCGATGGCGGCCTTGAGCTCGTGGATCATCAGCTTCATCCACAGCTCGGACACCTGGTGCTGGACGATGAACAGCATCTCGTCGTGGTGCGGCGGGTCCGACAGCCGCTGCTGCGCCGACAGCAGCCGGTCCAGGTGCAGGTAACCGGCGTAGCTCAGCCGCCCCGACAGGTCGGTGTGGATTTCCGATTCCAGCGCGCGCTCGTTCTTGTCGACCGTCATGTCCGTCCCTGCGGTAACCGCGGCGAGCCACCCGACCGGGCCGCGCGCCGTTCCGGTGGTTCCGGAAGCAGGCAAGGGTAGCGCACCGGCTGCGTCCGGCCGGCGCGCGGTCATCGGGCTGACATGCGGATGCCGGACGATCCGTGCACACTTTTGCCAGCCCGCCACAACGGGGCGGCCAGTACACACCAACGGGGATCCAGGGATGAATCGAACAACGGGCCGCATCGCGGCGTGGGCGCTGGTGCTGTGCACCGGCCTGGGCGCAGCCGGCACCGCCGGCGCGCAGGTGGTGGTCAGCCAGGTGTACGGGGGCGGCGGCAACTCCGGCGCCACCCTGCGCAGCGACTTCATCGAGCTTCGCAACACCGGCGCGGCAGCGGTCACGCTCGACGGCTGGAGCGTCCAGTACGCATCATCGGGTGGCTCGTCCTGGCAGCGCACGCCGCTGTCGGGTTCGATCGCGCCGGGTGGCTACTACCTGGTCAAGCAGGCCGACGGCGCGGGCGGGTCGCTCGACCTGCCCACCCCGGACGCCACCGGCACCATCGCCATGGCCGGCACCAACGGCAAGGTGGCACTGGTCAGCAGCGGCGGCGCACTGTCCGGCGCCTGCCCGCTGGCTGCGGCCACGGTGGTGGATTTCGTCGGATACGGCGGCAGCGCCAACTGCTTCGAGGGCGCCGGCGCCACCGCCACGCTCAGCAACACGACGGCGGCGCTGCGCAACGGCGATGGCAGCGTCGACACCGACGACAATGCCGCCGACTTCACCCGCGGCACGCCTGACCCGCGCAACAGCGGCGCCCAGCCGCCGGCACCGCCCGACCCGCCGATCGCCCTGCCGATCGCGCAGATCCAGGGCGACGGCCTGGCCTCGCCCTACGACGGTCGCAGCGTGGTGACCGAGGGCGTCGTCACCGCCATCAAGTTCAACAACGGCTTCTTCCTGCAAAGCGCCAACGACGACGGCAACCCGGCAACCTCCGAGGGCATCTTCGTGTTCACCGGCAGCGCGCCGCCGGCGGCTGCCGCGGTGGGCAACCGGGTGCGCGTGACGGCGACGGTCAAGGAGTTCATCCCCTCGTCCAACGTCAACCAGCTTGCGATCACCGAGCTGGTCTCGCCGACCATCGACCTGCTGGAAAACGGCGTCGCCCTGCCCGCGCCGGTCGAGCTGAGCGCCGCCGAACTTCGCCCGGAGGCCCTGCCCGGGACGCTGGAGCGGCTGGAGGGCATGCGCGTGTCGGTGGCCGAGTCGGTGGTGGTGGCACCGTCGGGCGGCAGCATCGACGAGAACGACGCACGCGCCTTCAGCGACGGCGTGTTCCACGTGGTTCTGCCCGGTATCGAGCGGCCCTTCCGGGAAGCCGGCATCGGCATCCTGGACCGGTCGCTGGACACCCTGCCCGCCGGCAAGAACCCGCCGCTGTTCGATACCAACCCCGAGCGACTGATGGTCCGCAGCCGCGGCCAGGTCGGTGCGGTGCCGTTGTCCGTGGACGTGGAGGCCACCGTCAGCGGGCTGGTGGGTGTGCTGGACTACTTCGCCGGCACCTGGGCGCTGCTGCCCGACGTCGCCACCCCGCCCGCGGTGGCCGGCGGCCGCCTGCCGGCGGCGGTCAACGATGCCGACTACGACCAGGTGACCATCGCCGGGTTCAACCTGCTGCGGCTCTTCGACGAGGTGGCCGACGGCAATGGCGCGGTGACACTGACGCCCGAGGCGCTCGACAAGCGCCTGGCCAAGGCCTCCGCGGCCATCTGCGACTACCTGAAGGCGCCCGACATCCTCGGCGTGGTCGAGGTCGAGAACCTGCGCGTGCTGCAGCTGCTGTCCGACCGCCTGTCAGCCACCTGCCCGTTGGCGCCGGCCTACGTGCCGCACCTGGAACCGGGCAACGACGTGGGCGGCATCAACGTGGGCTACCTGGTCAACACCCGTGACGCCGGCGACGGGCAGCCGCGCGTGCAGGTGCTGGGCGTGACCCAGTTCGGCAAGGACGCGACCATCGCCAACCCCAACGGCACCACCAGCCTGCTCAACGACCGCCCGCCGCTGGCGCTGCGGGCGGTGGTGCACGACGGCCGCGGCGGTGCGTACCCGGTCACGGTCATCAACAACCACCTGCGTTCGCTCAACGGCATCGACAACGTCGCGCCGGGCAGCAGCGGCTGGGCGACCGGCGGCGAGCGCGTGCGGGTCAAGCGCGGCGCACAGGCGGCGTACCTCGCCGGCCTCGTCGAGCAGATGCAGGCCAATGATCCGGCGGCGCACATCGTGCTGGTCGGCGACTTCAACGCCTTCGAGGTCAACGACGGCTATGTCGACGTGATGGGGATCATCCGCGGCGACGAAGCCGCGCCGGAGCGCGTGCTGACGTACGTGGACAGCCCGCTGACCTCGCTGCTGGTCGACGGCTCGCAGCTGATCGCCGACAACGACGAGCGTTACTCCTATGTCTTCGCCGGCAACGCGCAGACCCTGGACCACGTGCTGGTCAACGAGGCCGTCGTCAACGGCGTGGCCGGCCTGTCGGTGGAGCACGCGCGGATCAACGCCGACTTCGGCGTGGACAACTTCGGCGACGCCGGCATCGCCGTGCGTTCGTCGGACCACGACCCGGTGCGCTTGGCGATACGCGTACCGGCGTTCACGGCGGCCGACCTGGCGGTGACCGTCGAGGCCGACGTGGCCGCGGCACGGGCGGGCGGAAACGTTGCCTACCGGGCACGCGTCAGCAACGCCGGGCCGGGCGCCGGGGCATTCGCGAGCGTGGCTTTCGTGTTCGACGCGCTGCTGGCCCCTGAATGGACGGACGTCGAGGCCGGCTGGGCCTGCGCCGCGCCGGTCCAGGACGACGCCACCACCACCCTGACCTGCACGCATCCGTCGCTGGCGGCCGGTGGCCAGGCCACGTTCGGGCTGCAGGCGGTGATGCCGGAAACGGCCGGGCATGCCCCTCTGACCCTGGCGGTGGCCACTCAGTCGACCACGCGCGACCCGGCCAACGGCAACAACCGCGACAGCGTCAGCGTGGCCCGGGCCACGTCCGCGGACCTGTCGGTGCGCATCGTCGGGTCCGCCGCGCATCTTCGCCGCGGCGCGGTCGCCACGTTCCTGGTGCCGGTGACCAATGCCGGTCCGGATGCGGCCGAGCTGCCCCGGCTGGTGATCGAGGCCAACGTCGACCCGCGCGTGGCGGCCGCGGCCGCCCCCCCGGGCTGGCAGTGCGTGCGCATCGCGGGCGCCAGCTTCCGCGCCGAGTGCACCGCCGACACCGCGGTGGTCGCCGGAACCCGCTGGTTCGCCTTCGCGCTGGTGGTACCGGGTACACCCAGCCGCGGGGCGGACTGGGTGTTCCAGGCGTCTGTCGAGGCCGCTACCCACGACCCGGTCCCGGGTAACAACGACGCCACGCTGCTGGCCCCGGCCCGCCGGCGCTGACCGGAGCACGGGGTACGTTCCACCGGGGGCGTGGCGCAGGCCACGCCCCTTTTCGTTGCGCGTCCGCAAGGCCAGCACACCCGCGGCGAAAAGGCTTGCCGCGTCGCGCAACGGCGCCCTACGGCGCTGTGGTTATCATCGGCCGGTCTGTGTTCGAGGAATTCCCCGCGTGACCATCGCCGCATCGTTCGAAATCGAGTACCTGCAATTCATCGGGCCCGACGGCAAGACCGTCGCCGAGCTCCCCGAAGCCTTCCGCGACCCGTCCGCGCTGGTGCCGCTGTTCAAGCAGATGCTGTTCGTGCGCACGTTCGACAGCAAGGCCATCAAGCTGCAGCGCACCGGCAAGCTGGGCACCTACGCCGCCAGCCTGGGGCATGAGGCCACCCACGTCGGCATCGGCGCCTCGATGAAGCCCGAGGATGTGTTCGCCCCCAGTTACCGCGAGTACGGCGCGCAGTTCATGCGCGGCGTGCTGCCGCGCGAAGTGCTGCTGTACTGGGGTGGCGACGAGCGCGGCAATGATTTCGAAGGCCCCCGCCACGACTACCCGTGGTGCGTGCCGATCTCGACCCAGTGCCTGATGGCGGCCGGGGCGGCGCTGTCTTTCAAGCTGCGCAAGCAGGACCGCATCGCGGTGGCCTGCTGCGGCGACGGCGGCTCGTCCAAGACGGACTTCTATGCCGCCTTGAACTCGGCCGGCGCCTACAAGTCGCCGCTGGTGCTGTGCGTGATCAACAACGGCTGGGCCATTTCAGTTCCCCGCCACGCCCAGACCGGCGCCGAGACGCTGGCCCAGAAGGGCCTGGCCGGCGGCCTGCATTGCCTGCAGGTGGACGGCAACGACCTGGTCGCGGTGCTCGAGGGGATGCGCCGCGCGGTTGAACGCGCCCGCAGCGGCGAAGGCGGCAGCGTCATCGAGTTCATGACCTATCGCCTGCACGACCACACCACCGCCGACGACGCCACCCGCTACCGCGACGACGCCGAGGTCAAGGCGGGCTGGGAGCGCGAGCCGATGACCCGCCTGCGCACCTACCTGACCGATGCCGGCGCCTGGTCCGAGGACCAGGAGAAGGCCTGGATCGAGGAGTGCGGCAAGCGCGTGGATGTCGAGATCAACGCCTACCTGGAGACACCGGTGCAGCCCGTTGAAGCGATGTTCGACCATCTGTATGCCGATCCGCCCGCCGACCTGCTCGAGCAGCGCGAACAGGCGATCGCACGGGAGGGCCGCGCATGAGTGCCGCCAAGAACAAGGCCGCCACGCCGGCCGCGCCTGCCCCGATCACCCTGATCGAGGCGATCACCCAGGCGATGGCCCACGAGATGCGCGTGGACGACAGCGTCGTGGTGCTGGGTGAGGACGTCGGCGTCAACGGCGGCGTGTTCCGCGCCACCGCGGGGTTGCACGCACAGTTCGGTTCCGATCGGGTCATCGACACCCCGCTGGACGAGACCACCATCGCCGGGCTCACGGTGGGCATGGCCAGCCAGGGCATGAAGCCCATCGCCGAAGCCCAGTTCGACGGCTTCATGTACCCGATGGTCGACTTCATCGTCTGCCATGCGGCCCGCATGCGCTACCGCACCCGCGGCCGCCTGCATTGCCCGATGGTGCTGCGCGTTCCCTGGGGTGGCGGCATCCGTGCGCCGGAGCACCACAGCGAGGCGAACGAATCGATCTTCACCAACGTGCCCGGGCTGCGGGTGGTGATGCCGTCCTCCCCGCAGCGTGCCTACGGCCTGCTGCTGGCGGCCATCCGCGAGCCGGACCCGGTGATCTTCTTCGAGCCCAAGCGCATCTACCGCCAGTACAAGGAGCTCGTGCCCGACGACGGCGAGGCCCTGCCGTTGGACGTGTGCTACGTGCTGCGCGACGGCACCGACGTGACCCTGGTGACATGGGGCGCACAGGTGAAGGAAACGCTGGAGGCCGCCGAGCAGCTCGCCGGGGAGGGCATCAGCGCCGAGGTGATCGATGTCGCCACCCTGCGTCCACTGGACTTCGCCACCATCGCCGAGTCGGTGTCCCGGACCGGGCGCTGCGTGATCGTGCACGAGGCGCCCAAGACCGCGGGCTTCGGTGCCGAGATCGCCGCCCGGCTGGCGGAGGAGTCGATGTACGACCTGCTGGCACCGGTCGAACGCGTCACCGGCTACGACACCCACATCCCGCTGTTCCGCCTCGAGATGAAGTACCTGCCCAGCGTCGACCGCGTCGTTGCCGCGGCGAAACGCGCGATGGCGGCGGGCTGAAACGACAGACATTGCAAGGGCGCCACCGCGTCCCCGCACCAGAAGGATTGCCATGAGCAACAAGAAGAGTTTCTTCCTGCCCGACCTGGGCGAAGGCCTGCCCGACGCCACCATCGTCGAGTGGACCGTCAAGGTCGGCGACACCATCCAGCTGGACGATGCTCTGGTATCGATGGAAACCGCCAAGGCCGTGGTCGAGGTGCCCTCCCCGGTCTCGGGCAAGGTGCTGAAACTGGCCGGCGAGGCGGGCGACGTGGTCGAGACCGGCGCGATGCTGGCCGAGTTCGAGATTGACCCCTCGCTGCCGCAGCGCTCCGAAGGCCAGGACACCGGCCACCATCATGGCGGCGGACAGGCCTCCAAGGGCCAGGCGTCCAAGGGCCAGCCGTCCAAGGGCGTGGGCAGCCAGGACCCGGCGCCGGATGACCGGGTCGTCGCCTCCGACGAAGGCGGCGCGATAAGGAACGACGGCGAAGCCCCGGCCAAGGGCGCCACCCGCGAGGACAGCGGCACCGTGGTCGGCGCCATGCAGTCGTCCGACACCGTGCGCAGCGAGCAGGCCAGCAGCGTCGGTGGCGTCAAGGCGATGCCGGCGGTACGTGCGTTGGCGCGCAAGCTCAAGGTCGACGTGTCGCGGGTCGACGCCACCGGCGCCGACGGCGTGGTCACCATGGCCGACGTCAAGAAGGCGGCCGCCGACGGGTCCGCCCCGATGGGCGCCGCGCCCCGCGCGGCCGACCGGGCCTCCCACGCGCCCCCGTCATCACCCGCCCCGGCCCAGCGCAGCACGCTGTCGCACGCCGGCAAGCCGATGCGCACCCAGCCACCCGGCGTCGCGGCGAGCGGCCAGCCCGAACAGCTCAAGGGTGTGCGCCGCAACATGGCGCGGGTCATGGCCGATGCGCACGCCAAGGTGGTGCCCACCACCCTGTGCGATGACGCCGACCTGCACGCCTGGATCGGCAAGCAGGACATCACCGCGCGCCTGATCCGCGCCATCGTCGCCGCCTGCAAGGCAGTGCCGGCGCTCAACGCGTGGTTCGACGGCGACAAGCTGGTGCGCACCCTGCACCCGCAGGTCGACATCGGCATCGCGGTCGACACCGACGACGGCCTGTTCGTACCGGCCCTGCGCAACGCCGACATCCTCGATGCGGCGGGCATCCGCTCCTCGATCCAGCGCCTGCGCGCGCAGGTCGAGGAGCGCAGCATCCCGGCCAGCGAGCTGTCGGGCTACACCATCAGCCTGTCGAACTTCGGCATGTTCGCCGGCCGCTATGCCACCCCGGTAGTGGTGCCGCCCACCGTGGCGATCGTCGGTGCGGGCAAGCTCAGCCACGACGTGGTGGCGGTAATGGGTGGCGTGGAAGTGCACCGGCGCATGCCGATCTCGCTCACCTTCGACCACCGTGCATGCACCGGTGGCGAGGCCGCCCGTTTCCTCAAGGCGCTGCTCGACGACCTCGCCCGCGAGTCCTAGGCCCGACCAGGCGGACGGTGCCCGCAGCCCGGGCGCCGGTTCCGCGATACGCGCGATTGCCTGCGGCGCGACCATCCGTCGCGCCGCACTGCCATGCGGAGGGGGCTAGTGGCGCCTGGCGCGGAACCAGCGCGCCCGCAGCACGAATGCCACCGTCAGCGCCGCCAGGAACACGCCATAGCCGAGCGCAGTGGCGAGCACCTGCTTCCACATGGCGCCATGCACCGGGTCGGCATTGTGGTACGACCACCAGATGCTGGCCACGAACGCCGCCAGCGACAGCGCCAGGGCCGCGGCGTCGAACAGCCGCCGACCGGCATCGCGCGGCTGCCGGGGGAACAGCCAGAACACCGTTCCCAGGATGGCGAACCACGGCAGGAACAGGATCAGCGAAAGGTTGAGTTCGACGAGCGGGTTCATGGTCGCGGGCGGTCCTCCTGCATGGCGGATCGGGGTGCGTGCGGCTGCCGGCGTTCGGCAGGCAGTGGACCTGGGTCAGGCCCCGGCGCGCAGCGCGCGCATTGCCTCGACCACCTGCGCCGCGTCGGTCCCGTCCGGGAGCTCGAAGTGGGTATCCAGCGCGGCTACGCCGTCGCGCACCGCCTCGTCGACCTGGGCGTTGGCGGCGGCAGGGCTGCCAGCACCACGGCTGATGGCCAGGGTGTCCTTGCCGACCACCAGCTTGACGTGGAAGCGGCCGTCACGCTCGCGATAGACCTTGAGCTGCGCGGCGTCGCCCTTCCTGGAGGCATCCGGGGTCGCGACCGGCGACACCGCGACCGACAGGTCCCGCAACCCCACCGCCTCGCGCAGCGCCTTCAGCAGCGGGGTCGCATGGCGCTCGCGCAGCCGCGCAGCGCCGTCGCGCAGCGTCGCTTCGATCTCCGCCGGGCGCGCCATCAGCGCTTCGTATTTCCCGCGCAGCGGCGAGACCTCGGCATCGATGCGTTCGAACAGGGCCTGCTTGGCATCGCCCCACGCGATACCGCCGGCGAAAGCGCTCCGCATCGCATCGGTTTCGGCACCGCTGGCGAAGGCCTGGTAGAGCTGGAACACGTTGGAGGCGTCGGCGTCCTTGGGCTCGCCCGGCGCGCGCGAGTCGGTGACGATCGAGAAGATCAGCTTGCGCAGCTGTTCGCGCGGGGCGAACAGCGGGATCGTGTTGTCGTAGCTCTTGCTCATCTTGCGGCCGTCCAGGCCGGGCAAGGTGGCGACCTGCGCCTCGATCACCGCCTCGGGGAGGGTGAAGTGCTCGCCGTACAGGTGGTTGAAGCGCTGGCCGAAATCGCGCGCCATTTCGATGTGCTGCACCTGGTCGCGGCCCACCGGCACCTTGTGGGCGTTGAACAGCAGGATGTCGGCGGCCATCAGCACCGGGTACATGAACAGCCCGGCGGTCACCCCCGCGTCGGGGTCATCACCTGTCTCGGTGTTGCGGTCGACCGCGGCCTTGTAGGCGTGGGCGCGGTTGAGCAGGCCCTTGCCGGCCACGCAGGTCAGCAGCCAGGTCAGTTCCGGGATCTCGGGGATGTCGGACTGGCGGTAGAACCACACCCGGTCCGGCTCCAGCCCGCAGGCGAGCCACGTCGCGGCAATCTCCAGCGTCGAACGCTGCACGCGCGCCGGCTCGCTGACCTTGATCAGCGCGTGGTAGTCGGCCAGGAAGAAGAAGCTCTCCACCCCCGGCGTGGCGCTGGCCGCCACCGCCGGGCGAACGGCGCCAACGTAGTTGCCAAGGTGGGGCGTGCCGGACGTCGTGATGCCGGTGAGGACTCGGGTGGACTGCATCGCGGGCCTTTGCGCACCGGCTCGGGCCGGCCGCCGGATGAACGGGCGGGCAGTTTACCGTGCGCCGGCAACCCCACTGGCGGCATTGGCACGTTGGCGTGTTCCGTCAACCTGGGAGAACCGCCATGTCGCCTGCACCCCGCCCGTCTTCACCCCGTCCCTCGTCACCCCGTCCTTCGCCACCGCGGATCCGTTCCCACCGTGTCGCCGCAGCCGCCATCGCGCTCATGGCTTCACTGCTGGTCCCGGCCACCGCCGCCGCCTGGCCGGTTTCCCTGGCCGTTCTGGACCGCGATGACGGTCAGTGGCTGTCGCCCACCCGCCACCGCGGGGAACACTGGATTGCTGGCACCCCGGGCCACCGCTACGGCGTGCAGCTCACCAACACCAGCGACCGCCGCGTGCTGGTCGTACTGTCCATCGACGGCGTCAACGCCATCAGTGGCGATACCGCCCACCCGTCGCAAGCCGGCTACGTGCTGGCACCGGGCCAGAGCACGCGGATCGACGGCTGGCGCAAGTCGATGCAGGACGTGGCGGGGTTCCACTTCACCCGCCTGGGCGACAGCTACGCCGCACGCACCGGGCGGCCCGACCATGTGGGCGTGATCGGTATTGCGGTATTCGCCGAGGCACGTCGCACGCCTGTGTACCCGGCGCCGCCGCCGATCGCGCATCCACAGGCCGACGCAGGGGCGGCTCGCGAGTCGAGGCGGGGAGCGATCGCCGCGGAGTCCAGTGTCGCCGCACCCGCGGCCACGCAGCGCATCGGCACCGGGCACGGTGAGCGCGAATACGCGCCGACCCGCCATGCGCGCTTCGTGCGCGCCTCCCGCCAGCCCACCCAGCTGCTGCAGTGGCGCTATGACGCGCCCGAAGCCCTGATGGCGCGAGGCATCGTGCCGCATTGGAAATGGCGTGGCCCCCGCCACGACCGGCCGCAGGCCTTCCCCACCGGATTCGTTCCCGACCCGTCGAATTGAGATCACATCGAAAAAGCGGGCCGATGAGCCCGCTTTTTCCTTTGCGCACCCGGTGGTGCGGCTCTGGCAGGTGCGGGTGAGCGCGGCTGCGCCGCGCCCCGCCCGGGGAATCAGTTCAGCGTCTGGCTGAAGTCGTGCACTTCCCTGTCGGCACGCTCGCGTGCCCAGCCGTAGCGCTCCTGGAGGCGGCCCGACAGGTACTCGGCGTTGCCCTCGGCGGTGTCGAAATCGTCGTCCGTCAGGTCGCCCCACTTCGCCTGGGCCTTGCCCTTCACCTGGTCCCACTTGCCGGAAATGATGTCCTTGTTCATGTGCGTTGCTCCTCGTTCTGGGGGAATGCGGTGTGCCTGCACCGCACGCAAAGCTTCGCATCCCGGGTGTTGGATCCCGGTCGCAACCCCGTTAAACGAACCTTGATGAGCATGAATGGGGCCAGCCCACGGGCCGGAACGCGCACAAAAAAAGAGCCGGGCAATGCCCGGCTCTTCCTGGAAAACTACGCTGGAGCCCGTATCAGCAGTGGGCGTCCTTGCAGTCCTCGGCCTTGTCTTCGACCTTCTCGCCGACCTTCTGCACATCCTCGCCAACGCCGGCCATGGTGTTGCATGCGGTCAGGGTGCCCATCGAGAACATGGCAACCAGCATCAGGGTGATCAAACGCTTCATGTGGATCTCCTCGTCGTTTCGTCGTCGGAATCGTCGAACGGCCACGTTGGCCGCCTCGGGGCGAATCAGACGCGAAGGGGCGTGAAGCGCACGTCTATCGGGCCCTGTTCGCCGGGGTGGCGCACTGCCCGCGTTCAGGCGCGGGGCACGCTGCGACAGGCCCGCGGCCGCATCAGTCGCGCATCAACGTCGATTTGCCGAACAGGCTCTCGACCAGGTCCACGGCAATCTCCGCGGTCACGTTGCGGCTGTCGATCACCGGGTTGAGCTCCATGATGTCCAGCGAGCGCATGCGGCCGGTGTCGGCGATCATTTCCATCACCAGTTGCGCCTCGCGGTAGTTCGGCCCGCCCGGGACGGTGGTACCCACACCCGGCGCGATCGAGGGGTCCAGGAAGTCGACATCGAAGCTGACGTGCAGGTGGGTGTTGTCGTCAACGCCTTCCAGCGCCTCCTCCATCACCCGCTTCATCCCGACTTCGTCGATGTAGCGCATGTCGTAGATGTCGATGCCGTATTCCTTCACCAGGCGCTTTTCCCCCTGGTCGACCGAGCGGATTCCGATCTGGCGGATGTCGGCGGCATCCATCGCCGGTGATTCACCCGACAGGTGGGTGAGTTCGCGAGGGCCAAGCCCGCACAGGCACGCCACCGGCATGCCGTGCACGTTGCCCGAGGGCGTCACCTGGTGGGTATTGAAGTCGGCATGCGCGTCCAGCCACAACACGCGGAGCTTCTGGCCGGTCTCGCGGCAGTGGCGGGCGACGGCGGTGATCGACCCTAGACCCAGGCAATGGTCGCCACCCAGCAGCACCGGCAGGCGCTGCTGGCGCAGTTCGTCGGCCATCGCGCCCATGACCGCGCGGTTCCAGGCGACCACCTGGTCCAGGTGGCGGTAGCCCTCCACCGGGGGCTGCCACGGGTTGCGCGGGCCTTCCAGGTTGCCGCGGTCGACCACCTCGACGCCGCGGGCCTCCAGCGCCTCGCCCAGGCCCGCGATGCGCAGCGCATCCGGCCCCAGCCGCGCACCGCGGTCACCGGCGCCGATGTCGGTGGGGGCGCCAATCAGGGAAACGGGGGGATAGCTGCGCTGCATGGCTGACTCCTGACGTGGTGCCGACTGTCAGAGTTGAACTGACGACCTACCGCTTACAAGGCGGTTGCTCTACCAACTGAGCTAAGCCGGCGAAGCGCCCATTCTATCGCGGTGGCGTGCCGCGACCCCAGCCGACCTGTGCGCAGTCGCGTGGCACGCGGCGCGGGGCGCCGGTCGCGGACTGCGCGGCGTCGGCATCGAAGCCGGCCTCCACGCCCAGGTCGAGCCACACCTGCGCGGCATCACCGAGCGGTTGCGCGACGGCCTGGTCGAAACCGGCGGCCTCCAGCGAGGCCACCCGCCGGCGTGCGGTGGATTCGCCGCCGTAGCGTCCCAGCGCGATGGCGTTCGCGTCCTCGCCCTCGCGCATCACCAGGTAGTCCTCGTAGCCCGCCTGGCCGATCCGCTCGGCCAGCGCCTGGGCCGCCTCCAGGCTCGGCTGGGGCGGGATCAGCACGCGCCAGCCGCGGCCGCTGTCCACCGGCTCGCGCCGCAGTTGCACCCGCGCCGGCACACCGACGGGCAGGCGTGCCCGGGCCCGCGTCGCGGCACGGGTGTCCTCGAACGGGCCCAGGCTGAAGCACTGCAGGGGCCGCACCGGCGCGGCACGTACCCGGGCAGGCGCGGCGGCGGTATCGGCGTCGGTGGCGGGCTCGCCGACCCTTTGCAGCTGGAGGACGCCTTCGGGCAGCGGCTGGGGCGCGGGCGGCGGCGGCACGTCGCGCAGCAGCCACCACGCGGCGACACCCAGGTTGAGGGCGAGCAACAGGACGATCGTGGCGCGGATCAGCATGCGGCGACTATAGAACGCGAGCGTCCGGAACCAGAACGCTCACGCCTGCGCCGCCCACGCCGCAAGGCCGGCCAGCACCAGGTCGGGGGCATGGCGGGCCTGCGGCAGCCTCGGCAGCAGCGCCGGCGCGCCGCCGCCGTGTAGGTACAGGGTCGGCACCTCGCCGAGTTGCTCCTGGGCAAGGGCCAGGCTGTCGCGCACCAGCGCGGATGCGGCTCCTTCGCAGCCCGAAGCAAGCGCATCCGGCGTGTCGTCGGCAAAGTCACGATAGGTGCCACCGATGGCGGGCAGGTGCGCGACGCGCGCGGTGAGCGCTTCCCGCATGAGCGTGGGTGAGGGTGCGATGCGGCCGCCGAGGTGCAGCCCGTCGGCGTCCATCAGGTCGATCGTCAGGGCGGTCCCGACCCCGCACAGCAGCGCCGGTCCCCCGCTCGCTGCGCGCGCGCCGATCATCGCCAGGAACCGGTCCACGCCGAGCCGCTGCGGCTGCGCATAGGCGATGCGCACGCCGCAGCAGGCGGGCTGCGTGCTGACGAAGTCGACGCGGCCAGCGCGGGACGCCAACGCATCGGCCAGGGTCCGGGTCAAGCCGGGCGCAGCGACGCTCGCCACCCAGGCACCCTCGATGTGCGCCGGCAGCAACGCATCAAGCGCCTCGCGCCACGTGCCGCCGTCGTGGGCCAGGGCATGGACCTCCCCGGACCGGCCGTCGGCGCCGAGCGGCGCGCACTTCAGCCGGCTGTTGCCCAGGTCGAACACCCACTGGCTCATGCCCCTTCCTCCCTGGCGCCGGCCAGGCGCAAGCTTGCTTCGCCGGCATGGAAGACCCGCGCCTGGCCCCCGGGCAACGTCACCTCCAGCCCGCCGTCGCCCGTGATGCCGCGGGCGACGCCTTCGATGCGGCCGCGCTCGCCCTGCACCACCACCTCGCGTCCCTGCAGGGCATCCACCGCCGCGTAGCGCGCAAGGAACGGGGCCAGTCCGTCGCGATCGAACGCGGCCAGTGCCGGCAGCCAATGCTCCAGCACCGCGGCCGCCAGCCGGTTGCGGTCGACCGCCGCGCCGCGATCCAGTCCGGCCAGGTCGCACCACGGCTGGTCGATCAAGGCCGCCGCGCCGGCCGGCATCCGCACGTTGAGGCCCAGTCCGATCACCGCGCGCACCGGGCCGGCGTGCTCGCCGCTGCCCTCGACCAGCAACCCGCCCAGCTTGCGCAGGCGACCGTCTTCGTCCACCACCACGACGTCATTGGGCCACTTCAGGCGCACGCGGCCGATGTCCATTGCGTGCAGGGCTTCCACCGTGGCCACGCCGGCCACCAGGCTCAACCCGCCCAGCCGTGACAGCCCGCCGCCGAAGCTGCGCGCCAGCGACAGGTAGAGGTGTGCGGCCAGCGGCGAGTTCCAGTGGCGGCCACGGCGGCCGCGGCCGGCGGTCTGGCGCTCGGCCAGCAGGACGCATGCGCTGCCGTCGGCCGGTACCGGCCCGGCCATCAACGCACTGTTCGTGGAGTCGATGGTCCAGGCAACCGCCAGCGAGGCCATCCGGCGTCTCGCATCCGCGCCCAGCGTCCGCTCGATCAACGCGGGATCGAGCAGTGCCATGGGCTGGGCGAGCGCATAGCCGATGCCGGGTCGTGCCTCGATGGCCACCCCCGCCTGGCGCAGCGCCTGGATGCGCTTCCAGACCGCGGCGCGGGTCTGGCCCGCCTCCCGGGCCAGCGTGTCACCCGAGAGCGGTCCGTCGATCAGCCGTTGCAGCACAGCGCGGTCGTCCATCAGGGGCCCCGCCGCCAGCGGTGCAGCAGCCGTGCACGCGCGAAACGTGATTCGGTGCCGTCCCGCAGCTTGGCGAGGTGGCCGCGGTGCGCCCACACCATCAACGCGCACGCCGCGAAGGCGAACACCAGCCGCGGCACCTCCGCGCCGGTCGTCCATGCCAGCAACGGCAGCAGCAATGCCGCGACCACGGTCGCCAGCCCGAGGTATCCGCTGGCGAACGCCACCGCCATCCACCCCAGCACCAGCACTGCAACGGCGAGCGGCCACATCACCAGCAACCCGCCCAGCAGCGTCGACGCGCCCTTGCCGCCGCTCAATCGGTACCAGACCGGCCAGACGTGGCCGGCCAGGGCGGCGAACGCGGCCAGGTAACCGTGCGCGGTGACTGAAAGCGGGCTGCCTACCGGGGCATAGCGCAGCGCCAGCCACGCGGCCAGCGCGCCCTTGGCCACGTCCAGGCCCACGCCCAGGACGAAGCGCCACCCACGGGTCGCTGCCGGTTGGATGCCCTCGCCGTCGACGGATCCCGGCGTGGGGGTGTTGATCCCGCGCGCGTGGCCCAGCAGCCGCGCACCGGACACCGAACCCAACAGGTAGGCGGCCAGCACCAGCAGCCAGGTCAGCAGTCGAATGTCGGCGATCCAGGCCATCCCGCGATTATGCGTGAGCGCGCCGCAGCCCCGTGTTGGCGGGGTTGGCCGGGCTCAGGCGACCGTGCCCTCCACCCGGTTGCGGCCGCCGCGCTTGGCGCGGTACAGGGCCATGTCCGCGTGCGTGTACAGGCGTTCGGCGGCCGACTCCATGGCACCGGCATCGCCCTCCGCCAGCCAGATGCTGGCCACGCCGATGCTGACCGAGATCGGCAGCTGCAGCCGGCCGATCTCGAGCGGGCTGGCCCCGTCCACCCGGCGCCGCAGGCGTTCACCCAGCGCGGTGGCCTGGGCGAGGTCGGCACCGGCGGCGATCACCGCGAACTCCTCGCCGCCGATGCGTGCGATCGCATCGGTCGGGCGCAGCCCCTGGTCGAGCAGGTCGGCCACCAGTTGCAGCACGCGGTCGCCGGCGGGGTGGCCGTGGGTGTCGTTGATCCGCTTGAAGTGGTCCAGGTCGACCAGCAACAGCGAGAGCGGCTGCAGCTGCTGGCGTGCGCGCTGCATTTCGTGGGCCAGCTGGTTGTCGAAGTAGCGGCGGTTGTTGAGCCCGGTGAGGCTGTCGGTGACCGACAGGCGCTCGAGCGCGTCGTTGGCACTGTGCAGCTCGCGGGTGCGCTCCTCGACGCGGCGTTCGAGCGTGTCGGCGAGTTCGCGCAGTTCGTGCTCGCGCCGGCCGACCTGGTCGAACAGCGTGCTCAGCGCCGACGACAACTGCTGCGCCTCGCGGTAGCCGCCCAGTTGCGGCAGCTTCACAACGGCCAGCCCGGTGCGCATCACGGTGGCCGCCTCGGCCAGCGCATGCAGCGGCGCGCCGATCTTGCGCGCCAGCAGCAGCGCGCCGGCAACCGACAGCAGCGCCAGCACGCCCACCACCGCGGTGAGGGTGTGGCGCAGGTCCCGCAGCTCCGCCATGGCGGAGGTGCGGGTCTCACGCACCAGTACGTGCCAGCCCAGGGTCGGGGCGTCCGGGTCCCGCCCGGTGCGGGCGTAGCCGGTGAGGTACTGCACCCCATCGTCCCAGGTCTCGGCGACGTGACCATTCGGGCGCTGGGCCACAGCGCGCGCGCTGTCGGTGGCCAGGGTCCGTCCGACCTGGCCTGCCGGGCCCATCAGCACGCGACCCTGCGCGTCCAACACGAAGATATCGACGGCGCTTCGATCGGCGGCCGGGCCCAACAGCAGGTCGCGCTGGCGCTCGGCCCAGCGCCAGGACAGGTGCGCACCCACCACGCCCAGAAGCTCGCCTTCCTCGCTGCGCACCGGGGCGGCGGTGTCGATCAGGCGCAGGGGCTGGCCATCGGAGCGGCGCGGGAGCAGGCGCGCAAGCAATGCGGCTTCGTGCACGTCGCCCAGGTGCGGACCGGTGCGCGCGGCCTGGAACCACGGCCGCGCCGACACATCGCCGCCTTCCAGCAGGCCGCCGCTGGCCACGCGCACGGTTCCGTCTGCCGCGGCGAAACCGATCCACGCGTACGCAGGCTCGCTTCGTACCAGCTCGCCGAACAGCCGTCGCACCGCACCGGCATCGACCGGCTCCGTCCTCAACAACGGCAACAACGCCAGCAGGCGAACGTCGTCCAGCCGCTCCTGCACGCCGACGTCCAGGCGCTCGGCCATATGCCGGGCCTGCGCGTCCAGGCGCCGGCCCGCTTCGCGCTCCATCTGCCGGGTGGCCCCCAGGTTGGCCATGACCGCCAGCGCGACCGCGAACCCGACCACGATGGCGCCGTATCCAAGTCCGAGCCAGAACCGCAGGCCGCGCAGGGGTGCATGTGCACGCGTCACCGCCGGGCGGGGAGGCGGCTGGGGTTCGCCAAGGGGTCCGGTTCGGGAATCCGCTCGAGGTTCGTGGGGCTCGGCCATCGGGGGCGATTGTGTCATCCGTTGCGCGGGCGACCGTCGCGGCGGGCCAGCGGGTTGGGACCGACCGTCCTATCGGACACTCGGCGCAAGGGGGTCGTGGATGGCAACCGGCCAGGTGGCCGGATCGCAGGCAAAGAAAAACCCGGCCGAAGCCGGGTTTTCCGAAGGTGTCGCGGCGGCGCGGGGCCGCTGCGTCAGGTCAACGCGTCGCCCTTACAGCGGGGTGACGGCGTCGGCCTGCAGGCCCTTCTGGCCCTGGGTCACGGTGAACTCGACCTTCTGACCTTCCTGCAGGCTCTTGAAGCCATTGGACTGGATGGCACGGAAGTGCACAAACACGTCCTCGCCGTTCTCACGGCTGATGAAGCCGAAGCCCTTGGCATCGTTGAACCACTTGACGGTACCGGTTTCACGGTTCGACATTTTCTTGCTCCTTGTAACGGATGTATTGGAATACCGCCTACGCGGCGTTGAGCTGGTTGCAAGGAGGAAGCGAGTGCAACGATGTAGCGGATCAGGGATCTACGGCATCGGGCCACGTTTCGGGTGACCCTTGACGAACACAGCGGGTGAACGGTAGCCCGGGCCGCGTTGCAATGCAATCACTACGTGAGATCGCCTGTTCAGCTTGGGCTCTTCGCCTCGCCATCAAGCGCGCAGGCCTGCGCCGACTCTGGCGCTGCGCCCTGTGCCGGGGCGGCCGCCAGGTCGCTGCCCGGATCCGGCTGCAGGCCACAGACGGCATCGGCCCCCGCTCCCCCCGCCGGATGTGCTGGAAGCGGGGCCGCGGTACGGGCCAGCACCGGCCTGCCCGCCGGGGCATCGGCCCAGAATCTCGCGCAATTGCTCAGGAAGGCCTGGTAGCGGGCCTGGGGCACGGCCTCCACGATGGCGTGCTCGGCTTCGCGGGTGTCGCGCGAGCGGGCTACCGCCGCGAACGTCCCGTTGGCGTTGACCAGGCGTGCCACCCGCGGGCACGCGGCATTGCCGCCGCGATGGGTGACCACGCCCACCTCGCCGCTGGCCAGACGCACCACGGTGCCGGGCGGGAACACACCGATTTCCTTGACCAGCAACCCCGGCAGTTCGGCGTCCACCGCGGTGCCCCGTTCCAGGAACAGGTTGCGCAGCGCGTTGCGTGCGATGACCGCCTCGCGGTAGGCACGCGGCCGCACCATCGCCGAGAAGATGTCCACCACCGCCAGCAGCCGGGCGCCGGCACCGATGTCATCACCCCGCAATCCGTGCGGATAGCCGCTGCCGTCCAGTCGCTCGTGGTGGTGCTGGACCGCATCCAGCCACAACGGGTCCTCGACCCCGGCGGCCCTGAGCAGCATCACCGCCTCGTCGGGGTGGGCCTCGACCTGCCGCCGCTGCTCGGGGCTGAGTTCGCCCTGCTGGCTGTTGAGGGTCTCGGCGATCGGGCCCAGCGCCAGGTCGTAGGTGAGCGCGGCGGCCATCATCGAATCGACTTCGGCCGGCTCGCATCCCCGGGCGCGGGTGGCCATCTGGCACAGGATCGCCGCGTGGACCTGGCGCGAGATCGGCCCACCGTCGTCCAGGTCAAGCTGCACCGCTGCAAGCGCGGCATCCGCATCCCGGTCCACGAGGGCTTGCAGCTCGGTCACCAGCTCCAGCGCCATCAGCGCACCATCGGGCGTGCCGGCGGCCAGCAGTTGCATGTGCGCCTCGGCCAGCCGTCGCTTGAGCGCGCGCACCTCGCCGAACACCGGTGGCAGGGGCGCGGGCGGCGCTTCGGCGGCGGCGCTCGCTTCGTCGGTGGGGCCCGCGTCCTCGACCAGGCACAGCGCCGGGTCGACATGGCCCCGCTGCAGCAGCGTCAGGCGCTGCGCCTCGCACAGCACCACCACGCCGGCATCGGCCAGCAGCTTGCCGGCCGGGTCGAAAAGCGGCCATGCCAGCGGACTGCCGACGATGAGTTCTTCCTCCAGCACGGGGCGCACGCAGGTCTCCGGTCGGGCAATGGGCGCGCGACCGGGGGACGGCCGCGTTTCACTCCCGGCATCGGCCCCGGCGCGGAAAACTGAAGGCGACGTGCGACGCGATGCGCCGTCACCGGGTCAGCGCGGCGTAGGCGGCGCCGCGGCAGCGCCCGACGCGTGCGGCGGCCGCCCCGGCCCGGGCCCTCCTCCAGGGTCAGCCGGCCATCGCCGTCGGCGTCCAGTTTCCGGTAGGCGGCGCTGGTCGCGGCGGCATGCTCCTGTGCGCTCAGCACGCCGTCTGTATCCACCGACGCTGGCGCTGCAGACGCTGCAGACGCTGCAGGCGACGGCGCGACGGCGCGACGGCGTCCTGCGCCAGCGCCGTGCCTGCGCCCGCGCCGACCACCAGCGCGAGTGCGAGTGCGGCCAGTCGGCCTCGCCGGTGGGGTGCGTTTGAGCGGTCCATGTGGTCTGCTCCCGGCGGGGTTCGCGCCGGGCTGGCGCCGACCGTGCAGGGCAGGAGAGCGCGGCGGCCGCGCCGCGCAGGCCACTCAGCCGAAGAAGCGCTGGAACAACTGGTGCGCGGCCATGCCGCCGCCGCCGATCAACACGCCGAAGTAGGCGATCGTGGTCAGGTTGGCCAGGTGGCCGAGCAGGATGGCGCCGCCGTCGCGCTGGATCATCCCCACCGCATACAGCAGCAGCGCGACCGCCGGGAATGTATTGCTGAAGGGCACGAACCCGAACGGCGCCATCAGCAGCAGCGCGGCCAGGATGAAGGCGAGGTTGTTGAACAGGTGGACGCCCCCACCACCGGCCAGCGCCGGCAGGCGGTGCGGCCGGCTGATGCGTTCCATCCTGCGGACCCAGTGCATGCCCCGCTCCAGGCCCGGGCGCAACTTGTCCGCGGGCAGGCCGCGGGTGCGCAGTTTCGCCGGCAGCCACAGTTCGCGGCCGAACAGGCGGCTGATACCGACCAGCAGGATGGCCGCGCCGAACACCGTGCTCACCCCCGGGATCGACACCGGGATCAGGAACACCAGGGTCAGCAGCACCGTCATCAGCAACAGGCCCTCGTCGCCGAACACGTCCAGCAACTCGCCCAGGCTGATCGTGTCGGGGGGCAGGCCGGCAATGATCGCGCCCAGCTGGTCGCCAAGCGAGGCATGCGCGTCATCGAGGCTGCGGGCCTCGGCGGTGCGGGGGTCGGGGGTCGGCAAGGCCGGCTCCGGTCATGGGGCGGGCCATTATGCCGGCCGTGCGTGCATGCGCCGCTACGGGACCGGGATGCGAGGATGGCCCCCCGGATCCACCGATACCCATCCAGGCCGCCATGCCCCGCCCGCCCCTGCCCCCGTTCCACCTTGCAGTCCCGGTTCACGACCTCGCCGCGGCCCGCGACTTCTACGGCCGCCTGCTGGGCTGCGTGGAAGGCCGCAGCGACTCGCAGTGGGTTGACTTCGACCTCTACGGCCACCAGCTGGTCTGCCACCGCAGCGACGCGGCCCGGGCGTCCACCCCGCAGGCGCACAACGCAGTGGACGGCCATGACGTGCCGGTCCCGCACTTCGGCGTGGTCCTGCCCATGGACGACTGGACCGCGCTGGCCACCCGGCTGCGCGGCGCGGGGGTTCGTTTCGTGGTCGAGCCGCACGTGCGCTTCGCCGGTGGGCCGGGTGAGCAGTCGACCATGTTCTTCCATGACCCGTCCGGGAACGCGCTCGAGTTCAAGGCCTTCGCCGACCCCTCGCAGCTGTTCGCGCGCTAACGGCATGCCCGTGTACGTCGACGATGCGGTGACCCTGTGGCGCGGCCAGCGCTGGGCGCACCTGATGGCCGACACCCTGGCCGAACTGCACGCGTTTGCCGGCCGCCTGGGCCTGCCACGACGCGCGTTCCAGAACCGGACCAGCGGTGCCCATTACGACGTGCCTGCCCCGATGCGCGAGCGCGCGATCGCGCTGGGGGCGGTGGCGATTTCCCGGCACGCCGACCGCGAGCTGGTCAGGGCGGTGATCGCCAACGCCAAGGCGCAGGGGCGGGGCGAGCGGGCATAGGTGGTGGCCGCAGCGGCGTCCACCCGCCGTTTACATCCAGGCGCCCAGCATGGCGCGACCCCAGCCCGGAACCCACCCATGTCGGCCGTCATCGAATCGCGCCTGCGCCCCCTGCCCCTGATGGCCCACCAGACACTGCGGGCGACCCAGTTCGGGATCCAGGCCCGCAACCGACATGGTTTCCGCACCTGGAACGTGATCGAGCCCGAGCTTGGATCGCAATGGCAGGCGGCCCACGCCGCAGGCACCGGGCTGGACTGGCTGGAAGCCGCCGAACCGGTCTACGCCGCATGGCGCGACGCACTGCCGGGCGACGCCAACCCCGGTTTCCCGCACCGGGACTGATCCGCCTCCCCGCGGTCGCCCGATCAGGTAGCGGTTCGACCCGCGCCCGTGCGGGGCGTATCCTGCGCGCCCCCGCGCCGACCGGCGCGCGACCCTCGATCCAGGCCCATGCCCGAGCACACCGCAGACACCCCGCCCGACCGCCTCTCCACCGACCCGCGCAGCCCGCATTACGCCGAGGTGGTGCTCGAACGCGGCATCGGCATCCGCTTCAACGGGATCGAACGTCACAACGTCGAGGAATACTGCATCAGCGAGGGCTGGGTGCGGCTGCCGGTCGGCAAGTCGCTCGACCGCCGCGGCCAGCCGATGACCATGAAGGCCAGGGGCACGGTCGAGGCCTGGTTCCTGGACACCGCCGCAGGCGACGCCGCGGAGTAACGCCCGCGCGCCCGTCGCGGCGCGTCAGGCCTTGAGCTTCCAGCCGGTACGGAAGATCCACCACACCGCGACCAGGCACGCGCCCAGGAAGACCAGGATCAGCGCCGCGCTGAGCGCGACGTTGACATCGGACACGCCGTAGAAACTCCAGCGCATCCCGCTGATCAGGTAGACCACCGGGTTGAACAGGGTCACCTTCTGCCAGAACGGCGGCAGCATGTGGATGGAGTAGAACGCCCCGCCCAGGAACGTGAGCGGGGTGATCACCATCAACGGGATGATCTGCAGTTTCTGGAAGTCGTCGGCCCACAGCCCGATGATGAAACCGAACAGGCTGAAGCTCAGCGCGGTCAGCACCAGGAAGCAGAGCATCCACAGCGGGTGCTCGATTTCATACGGCACGAACAGCCGCGCGGTCGCCAGGATCAGCAACCCCAGTACCAGCGACTTGGTTGCCGCCGCGCCCACATAGCCCAGCAGCACTTCAACGTACGACACCGGCGCCGACAGCAGTTCGTAGATGGTCCCGGACCACTTGGGCATGTAGATGCCGAAGGACGCGTTGGAGATGCTCTCGCTGAGCAGCGACAGCATGATCAGGCCGGGGATGATGAAGGCGCCGTAGCTCACCCCGTCGATGTCGCCCATGCGCGAACCGATCGCCGCGCCGAAGACGATGAAGTACAGCGACGTGGTCAGCACCGGCGAGGCGATCGACTCGCCGAGGGTGCGGAAGGTGCGCGCCATTTCGAAACGGTAGATCGCGCGGATCGCGTGGGTGTTGAGTGCCATCAGTGCGGCTTCCGGTCGGTCATCCCAGGGCCCCGGCTCACGTCCGCGCCGGCGTCGATGCCGCGGCGGCGCCTGCCGGTGCCCCCGCCGGTTCCGGCGCGCCATCGCGCACCAGGCCGACGAAGATGTCCTCCAGCGAACTCTCGCTGGAGTGCAGGTCCTTGAAATCGATGCCATGCCCGGCCAGCTGCCGCAGCAGGCCGGCGATGCCGGTGCGCTCGTCGTGGGTGTCAAAGGTGTAGACCAGCGTGGCACCGTCATCGGACAGCTCCAGCGGCAGGCCCGCAAGTCCCTCGGGTATCGAAGCCAGCGGGGCCTGCAGGGTGAGCGCCAGCTGCTTCTTGCCCAGCCTGCGCATCAGGGTGCGGGTGTCCTCGACCACGACCAGCCGGCCGCGGTTGATCACCCCGATGCGGTCGGCCATCTGCTCGGCCTCCTCGATGTAGTGGGTGGTGAGGATCACCGTGGTGCCGGCCTCGCGCAGGCGCCGCACCATCTGCCACATGTCGTGGCGCAGCTCGACGTCGACGCCGGCGGTGGGCTCGTCCAGGAACAGCACCGAGGGCTCGTGCGAGAGCGCCTTGGCGATCAGCACGCGCCGCTTCATCCCGCCCGACAGGGTCATGATCCTGCTGTCGCGCTTGTCCCACAGCGACAGCTCGCGCAGCACGCGCTCCAGGTGGCCGTCGTCCGGCGCCTTGCCGAACAGGCCACGCGAGAACCGCACCGTCGCCCACACCGTTTCGAATGCATCGGTGGACAGCTCCTGCGGCACCAGCCCGATGCGCGCCCGCGCGGCACGGTAGTCGCGCACGGTGTCGTGGCCGTCCACCCGAACGGTGCCGCCACTGGCGTTGACCAGGCCGCAGACGATGCTGATCAGGGTGGTCTTGCCGGCGCCGTTGGGGCCGAGCAGGGCGAAGATCTCACCGCGACGGATGGTCAGGTCGACCGACTCCAGCGCGACGTGGCCGGAGGCGTAGGTTTTCGACAGGTCGCGGATCGCCAGCACCACGTCGGCGGCCGGTGCGACGGACCCTGCAGGGTCTTCGCGACCGGTGACGAGGCTATTGGCGGCGACCGGACGGGGCGGGGACGACATGCCGTGCTCGCGGTGGTCGTGGGTGTTGCAGCATGCCCCACTGCGCCAGAGGATCAACCCCGCTGCGCGGATGCAGCATCCTGCAAGGGGTGGTGCCGGAACGGCGAGCGGCCGCACGGTTCACCGTGCGATCACGCCGCGGGCAGTGTCCTTGACCGCCGCCTGCAGCCTGCGCCGACCCGGCGTGTGGTCGCACGGCATCGCTCCTGGAGTCCGCTTCATGTCGCATGTCCCCCACCGCGCCGGTGTCCAGGCGGGCCCGTCCCGGTGCTAGACGCCGCCGGAATCGACGCGGCCATTGCGCGCCTGGAGCAGGACATGCCGGGCCTGCAGCACGGCCACCGCGGGCTGTTCGCCTTTGCCGCGGCTTGGGCCGAGCGCCACGACGCCATCCTCCGCGACACGCCCGCGACCCTGCGCGAGGCCACGTCGCTGCGCCTTCGGCGCGTGGCCATCCGCTGGGGGGTGGCCGACGGGGTGCGCATGACCGGGCAGTTCCCGGCGCTCGAGGCGGCCGACGCCGGCGCCCTCCCCCCACCCCGGCACCGCGTGTCCCACCCGGGCGGCTGAAGACGGAGTGCCTGGTCCGGTGTGCCGGGGCCTGCGTGCCATGATCGACCGATGTTGTCGCTGATCGTCCCCGCCCACGACGAGGCCACCCGCCTGCCCGGCACCCTGCGGGTGCTGCACGAGGCCGCGGCCGCCACCGTCGGTGCTGGCGGTTACGAGATCATCGTGGTCGACGACGCATCACGCGACGGCTCCGGCGACATCGCCCGGGCCTGCGGCGCGCGCGTGCTGCGGGTCGAGCATCGCCACATCGCCGCCACCCGCAACGCCGGTGCATGCCTGGCAACGGGGGACACACTGGTCTTCGTCGATGCCGACACCAATATCGATGCCACCCTGCTGGGCGCCGCGCTGGCCGCACTGGAAGCCGGGGCGGTGGGTGGCGGTGCGACCGTGGCCCTGCGCGGACCGCTGGCATGGCACGTTCGCTGGGGCCTGGCGGTCTCGAACTGGCTGCTGCGACGGATGCACGCGGCGGCCGGTTGTTTCGTGTTCTGCCGGCGCGAGGCATTCGAAGCGGTGGGCGGCTTCGACGAGCGCTGGTTCGCCGGCGAGGACGTGGCCCTCAGCCGTGCGCTGGCGGCACGGGGCCGCTTCGTGGTGCTGCGCGAGCGGGCGTGGACCTCGGCGCGCAAGCTCCGCAGCCACCCGCTGGGTGAGCACCTGCTGCTGATGCTGCGGTTCGCCGTGCGCGGGCGGCGGCTGCTGCGCAACCGGGATGCATTGGGCCTGTGGTACGGCGATCGACGCGACTGAACGGTCTCATGCGCTGCGACGCGCATCCGGAGAATCGGCGGCCTCCTCGTCAGGAGCCGTTCGGTCCGACCTCGACCGTGCGGGCGGCCACGGAGCGCGGACTGGGCCCGCGCTCCGCGGCTGCACCTATGCGGCGTCCGCGTCGATATCGCGAACACGTCGCTGGCAGTGACGCGCGGCGTTCGGTCCCCTCCTTTTCCGCTTTGCGGTCCAGGCCCGGCTTCGCGCCGGCGGCCCATGCGTGCGTCCGGTGCGCGAGCGATCCACTGACACTCGCAACTCCCCACCGGTGGTCGGTCGGGCGACGTGGCAGCCTTCGCCACGGCTTCTGACCAGGATTCGCCCCGGGGCGCCCGGCTAGGAAGCGCTGGCACCGCATTCGGCCGCCCGCGCCTGCAGCTGCGCCTGCTCGCGTGCGTTGCGGGTGAGCGCAGCCGCCTCGTTGAAGGCCACCTCCGCCTCGGCATGGCGCCCCAGCCGGAACAGCAGGTCGCCGCGCACGGCCGGCAGCGGGTGGTAGCCGGCCAGCGCGCCGCCTGCCGCGAGCGCATCCACCAGCGGCAGCGCAGCGGCGGGTCCATCCGCCATCGACACCGCGACCGCGCGGTTGAGCTCGATCACCGGCGATGGCGCGATCTCGCCCAGCCTCGCGTACAGCGCCGCTATCCGGGTCCAGTCGGTGTCACCGGCGCGGGCTGCGCGCGCGTGGCAGGCGGCGATGTCCGCCTGCAGCACGTAGCTGCCCTCGGCGCCGCCCAGTCGATGCGCACGCGCCAGTGCCGCCAGGCCATGACCGATCAGCAACCGGTCCCAGCGGCCGCGGTCCTGCTCCAGCAACAGGATCGGCGTGCCATCGGGCTGCGTGCGCGCCGGGATGCGGGAGGCCTGTATTTCCATCAGCGCGACCAGCCCGTGCACTTCCGGCTCGCCCGGCAGCAGCCCGGCCAGTACGCGTCCCAGCCGCATCGCGTCCTGGCACAGGGCCGGACGCATCCAGTCCTCGCCGGCCGTCGCCGCGTAGCCTTCGTTGAACACCAGGTAGACCACGCCCAGCACGGCCGCGAGGCGTTCGGCCAGGTCCTCGCGGCGAGGCGCCTGGAACCCGACCTGCCTGCTCGCCAGGGTCTTCTTGGCCCGTACGATGCGCTGCGCCACCGTCGGCTCGGGCTGCAGGAACGCGCGCGCGATCTCCGCGGTGGTCAACCCGCCCAGCATGCGCAGGGTGAGCGCCACCTGCGCTTCGGTCGACAGCACCGGGTGGCAGGTGGTGAACACCAGCCGCAGCAGGTCATCGCCGATGTCGTCGTCGAGCCGGTCGGTGTCGTCAGGCGCGGGCATCGGCGCGGGTTCCAGCGCCTGGCCGAATTGCGCGTGCCGCTCGTGGACCAGCTCGCGGTGGCGGATGCGGTCGATGCCGCGGCGCTTGGCGGTCTGCATCAACCATGCACCGGGGTTGTCGGGGACACCCTCGCGCGGCCAGTGCTCGAGCGCGGCGACCAGCGCATCCTGTGCAAGGTCCTCGGCGTGGCCGACGTCGCGCAGCATCCGCGCCAGCCGGGCGATCAGCCTGGGCGACTCGATCCGCCACACCGCCTCGACGGTGCGGTGGGCGTCCTGCGCGGCGCGGGCAGGCGGGCACGTGGCGTCCATGGGCGCCGATCACATCACCGACCGCACCCCGCTGCAAACCCGCGCTCATGCCCGCGCCCCGCCGCCGGCCTCACGCCGGTTCGCCCGCCATGTGGAAGAGCTCCCAGGCATGTCCGTCCAGGTCCTCGAAGCTGCGCTGGTACATGAAGCCGTGGTCCTGCGCCGGACGCGGCTCGCGGGCACCGGCCGCCAGCGCAAGCCGCAGCAGCGCGTCCACGCCCTCGCGGCTGTCGGCGGACAGTGCCACCAGGGCCTCGATCGAGCGCGACGTATCGCACAGCTGCTTGTCGGTGAACTGGCGGAAGAACGGTTCCACCAGCAGCATCACGAAGGCGTCTTCGCCCACCAGCATGCAGGTGGCGTTCTCGTTGGTGAACGCCGGGTTGAAGCTGAAGCCAAGCGCGGTGAAGAAGGCGACAGATCGGTCGAGGTCGCGCACGGGGAGGTTGACGAACATCTGCATGGGCGGGTCCAGGGGAGACGAAGGATGGAAAGGGAGGGGGGAAGCGGAAGTCGGGGACATCCTCGGCCGTGCGCTACTGCGGACGCGAGCAGTTGACCATCCACGGCTTGCCGTAGCGGTCCACCAGCATCCCCCAGCGCAGCGCCCAGAACGTCTCCTGCATCGGCTGCTGCACCTGGCCGCCCTGGGCGAGTGCGGCGAACACGCGTTCGGCCTCGTCCTCGGTGTCGACCATCAGGTTGTTGACGGTACCGGCACCGCTGGGGGTCTCCATCGGCGGTCCGTCCGCACCCATCAGCAGGAGGCCCGGGGCTTCGATCTGGCTGTGCATGATCCAGTCGCGGCTGTCGGCCGGCATCTCGTCGCACATGGGCGACTCGCCGTAGGTCAAGCAGTAAGAGACGTCCGCGCCGAGGGTGCTCGCGTAAAAGGCGAACGCTTCGCGGCACTGGCCGTTGAACATCATGTAAGGGACAAGTTGCATGGAAGGCTCCGTTGGCGGATCGGGAATGGGGCGTGGAGGGCGCGGGTCACGCTGCGCCGGTGGCATCGCGCAGGCGTTGATCCTGCTGGCGCAACTCCGGGGTGAGGGCGCTGCCGAAGTCGTCGGCTTCGAACACCGGGCGGATCTCGATCTCGCTGGGCCCCTGGTGCGGGTTGGGACAGCGGCGGACCCATTCGATGGCCTCCTCCATCGAGCGCACCTGCCACAGCCAGTAGCCGGCGACGAGCTCCCGGGTTTCGGCGAAGGGGCCATCGAAGACCGTGCGGGAGGCGCCATCGAAACGCACCCGTACGCCGCGCGCGGTGGGGTGCAGGCCTTCGCCCGCCAGCATCACGCCGGCACCGACCAGCGCTTCGTTGAAACGGCCCATCGCCTCCAGCAGCTCGGTGGACGGCATTTCTCCGGCTTCGGAGCGTTCGGTCGCCTTGACCAGCACCATGACGCGCATCGTGGTTCTCCCGGGGTTGCGGCGCCGCAGTGGCGCCTTCAGGGAGTACGACGGGCGTGGGGCCGGGAAATCGACACCGGCAGCGGAATTTTTCCGCATGGCCCGGAGCGGGCATGATGGCCGTCCCCTACGCGCCGGCGGAACGCCCATGCAATTCCTGATGCTGGTCTACAACGACGACACCCTGCTCGAGGCACTGCCCGAGGGGGAGTTCGACACCCGCATGAAAGCCTGCTTCGACCATGCCGATGAACTCCGCCGCGACGGCAAGCTGCTGGGCTCGCAGCAGCTTGAGTCGGCCCGCAAGGCGCGCTCGGTGCGGATCCGCGATGGCCGCACCCAGGTGCTGGATGGGCCGTTCGCCGAGACCAAGGAAGTGCTGGCCGGTTACAACATCCTCGAGGCCGACAGCCTGGACGAGGCCGTCCGGATCGCCTCGGAATTCCCGTGGGCGCGCACCGGCTGCATCGAGGTCCGCCCGATCCGCGACATCGACGCGGTCCGCGCCCGCGTGGGCGGCTGAGACCCGCCTGCCCGACAGGCGGCGCCCCGACTGCATGCCGTTCCCCGCCGTCCCGGGTGCGGGCGGCCGGATGGGCCGCGCCGGGGCCGCCACCCGGCGGTGGGTCAGGCGCCGGCGCGCACCGGCAGCCCGAGGGCGGAGGCGAGCGTGCGCACGGCGTCGTCGTCGCGGCGGTAGGCCAGCCATGCCGCGCTCTTGTCGGACCCCGCGTCCCACACCCACAAGGTGAAACCGTGCTGGCGCAGCGCGGCGTGCGCCTCGCCCATCAGCGACTCGGGGTCGGCGTCATCGGCAGGCTCGTCGCTGCCGAAGTCGATGCGCACGTCCACCCGCGCGGCCAGCTGCACCAGCCCGTCGACCAGCGCGGCGATGTCGTCCACGTCGACCTGCACGCTCGAGCGCCAGTCGGTAACCGCTGCCAGCGCGGCCACCGGGTCGGCATCGTCGCCGTCGCCGCCCGCGGCCAGCCAGGCCTCCTGCCAGGCGGCGAACTGCTCGTGCGCGCCGTCCTCGTCGTCGGGATTGACCAGCAACAGCCACTGCCAGGCCAGCTGCTCGGTGGCCGCGTCCTCGTCGATGTCATCCACGCCCGCCAGGCCGTGGGCGAAGTTGTCGTCGGGGTCGAATTCGTCGGCGCTCATTGATCCGCCCCCCGCCACGGGGTCACCACGGCAGCGACTCGCCGTTGGCGTGGCGGAACGTGCCGGTGGTGCCCAGGGTGAGCTCATCAAGTCGCTGCACCAGCTGCGCGGCCGCGTCGTCGGGCTGGATGTCGCCACTGCCGCCGACCATGTCGGTGGCCACGTACCCCGGGTGCAGCAGTACCACCGCGATGCCACGCGGTTCCAGGTCGACCGCCAGCGACTTGCCGATGGCATTCACCGCCGCCTTGGACGCACGGTAGCCATAGCGGCCGCCCGAGCTGTTGTCGGCCACCGAACCCATGCGGCTGGTGACGATGCCCACCTTCGCGCCTTCGCCAAGCGCGCCCCGCAGGGCGTGCACGGTGCGCAGCGGGCCCAGCGCATTGACCTCGAACTGGCGGCGCATGCGCTCGAAGGCGTCGGCGTCCAGCCCGTCCAGGGCCTCGCGGCCGAGGATGCCGGCATTGCACACCAGCACGTCGATCCGGTTGTCGCCCAGCCGCTGGGCCAGCGCCTCCAGCGCCTTGGCGTCGGTGACGTCGACGCCCGCTTCGACCTGCGCCCCGGTGGCCTCGAGCTCGGCACTGGACTGCCTGCAGGCGGCGATGACGCGGTCGCCGCGTGTGGTGTACCGGCGGGCGAGCGACAGGCCGATGCCGCGGTTGGCGCCAGTGATCAGGACGGTCTGCATGGGCGACTCCGGTTGAGGGTGGGACCCCCATGCATGGCGACGGTCGGTGCGTCGATCAACCCGGGACCCGCGGCCTGCGTGCCGCCGCGGTGCCCGGCGATTCGTGCAGAAGGCCCCATGGACCGCCGCCCGCCCTGCCATTGCATCCGCCGGTCCCGGGGGCGCGACGTGCCCGGGCGCTCACGCGGGGTTGCCCGGCGCGCCGCTAGCGTCGCGGTTCCTCCACCTTTCGAGCCCCTGCCATGACCCGAACCGCGACCTCCACCGCCCGCCGGCTGCCACTGGTGACCGCCCTGGCCGGCATGGCCCTCGCCCTGACCGGCTGCCAGACCCCCACCCCATCGGCGACGGCCGGTGGCACCGCGACCGCGCAGGGCCAGGTCACGGCGATCGACCGCGACCCCTGGACCTTCGATGGCAACGCCACCATGCAGGTCGCCACCGGTTCGGGGGCAGTGACGGTCGAGATCCCCGCGCGGCTCAACCTGTGCCACGCGGAAGGCCTGGACGCCTTCGCGGGATTGCAGGTGGGTGACCGCATCCATGCCGTCGGCCAGGTCGGTGCCGACGGCCACATCACCGTGTGCCACGGCGCGGGCCACATGCTGCACAAGCTGGACTGACGCCTGCGGACGGCGGCGCCGGCCCAGCAGCCGGTGCCGCGCGCTTCTTCAGCGTCCGCGCGTGCGGGCGCGACGGATCGATTCGGCGCGTGCGCCCGCCGTGGAGCGGGTCGGCGCCTTCTTGGCTGCAGGCTTCTTCGTTGCGGGCGTCCGGGTCGCGACCTTCTTCGATGCCGGCTTGCGTGACGCAGCCTTCCTGGCGGTGGCCCGCCCGCTTGCCGCCTTCGTCGTCGTCTTCGTCGCCGCGGACTCCCTTGCCGCCGACGCGCCCTTTGTAGCCTTGCGGGTCGAACCCGCCGTCTTCGCGGCCTTGCCTGTCGGTCGCGAGGCCGCCGGGGCCCTGGCGGTCGCAGTGGCCTGCGGCGCGGGCTTCTTCAGCACCTGCCTGGCGGCCTTGCGGGCACCGGCGGGTGCGTCCTTGTGCGAGGGCGGCAGCATCGAGGTGCTGCGCTTGCCGGTCATGTCGACCAGGCGGTTCTTGCCCATCACCTCCTCGTCCCGGGTCACGCGTGCGACCACGAAGCTCACCAGCTTGCCGATCAGGCTGCCCGGCCCGTCCCAGTACTCGATGCTGTGGGTCTGGACTTCGAGCAGCACCAGGTTGGGGTCGTCCTTGCCGTTGGGGAAGAACGCCTTCATCGCGTCGTTCCACAAGCGGCCGATGCGGCGCCGGTCGCGGTTCACCGATGCGGTGCCCGCCAGCGAGATATACGTGTTGTGGTCCTTGGACGCGTAGGCGAGGTTGACCTTGGGGTTGCGCTCGATCTCGGCGACCTTCGGACTGTCGGCCTCGGTGAAGAACCAGACCCGCTTGCCATCGAAGGCGCTGTCCTGGGTGGAGAGGGGGCGGCTGACCAGGAAGCCGTCTGGGCCGACGGTGGTCAGCATCGCGGTGTCGATCTTCTCGAGCAGTTCGGCGATCTGCCGGACGGTCTGGCGGGCCATGGTGCCTCTCGCGTTGCGCTGGGGACGCAGAGTTTCAGCGCTGCGCGCAGGGCATCGCGTGAAGGATGCAACGCATCCGCGGCATCACCGCGCAGACGAAATGCGCGCCGTTGAATGCGCGCCGTTGATGGCGCGCCATGGGGCGATGCGTCTGCTTTCCCGGGCAACCGTCAGAGCGAGAAGTCCAGCCGTACCTTGCCGCGACCGGTGCTGCCGGCGGCGAACTGCCACTGCTTGACCGCGCGCACCGCGGCGGACTCGAAGGTGCGCGCCGGCTTTGCGTTGAGCACCGAGACGTTGGCGACCTTGCCGGCGTTGACGGTGTACTCGACCTCGACGAAACCCTGGGTGCCGGCACGCGCGGCTTCGGGCGGATAGACCGGGTCCACGCGCTTGACCGGGGTCAGGGCCTGCACCGGGGCGACAAAGGCAACCGCAAACGCGGCAAGGGCGAACGACAGGATGGAACGCTGCATGGGATGGACTCTTTGGAGGACGTGAGAAAACCGTGGATCACCGGTTATCGGCCCTCTGCGACCCTTCTTTAGCCGGGCCGCATGGCCTGCGCCGCTCCCGGGAAACACGGTAGTGGCGGGGCCTCCAGGCATTGTTCCGGCTTCCGCCACCGCCCCCGCCCGCCGCCTGGATCCGCTCAGGCGGTAGCCAGCGAGGTCGCCCGCAGGTGAAGAAATCGGCCCTGTGAGTGGCCAAAATATCGCCACGGTTCAACATCTGGACACCTAGGTCAAACCGGCAATCACCGGCGGATGCCTAGGGTCTGGACCCATGAACACACATCTCGCCACCCCAGCCCCGAACCCCTCCTCCCACCTCGTTGCGCGCAGCACCCTGCTGCCGCGCATGGCGGGCCTGACGCTGGCATTGGCGATCGCCCTGCCAGTCTCCGCGCAGGCCCCCGCCTTCAACGCCAACCGTTTCGAAGCCGTCGCCCCCACCACCGGGATGCACGCCGACCGGGCGCAGCCGGCGCCGGTACTCCAGCCGGTAGTCGCGGCCGAGCCGGACTTCGAGCTGGCGCCCGGCGACTACATGTGGAATCCCGAGGCCTCGCCCGCCGGACCGCTGGTAGTGGTGGTGAGCCTGCCCGAGCAGCGCGCGCACGTGTACCGCAACGGCGTGCGCATCGCGGTGTCCACCATCAGCAGCGGCAAGCCCGGCCACGAAACCCCGACCGGCGTGTTCCCGATCCTGCAGAAGCGCAAGGAGCACTACTCCAACCTCTACGACAACGCCCCGATGCCGTTCATGCAACGGCTGACCTGGGACGGCATCGCGCTGCACGCCGGGCGCATTCCGGGCACGCCCGCCAGCCACGGCTGCATCCGCCTGCCGCACGAATTCGCCCGCAAGCTGTTCTCGATCACCGAACACGGTTCGACCGTGGTCGTGGCCGATGCCGCTTCGCACGGCCCGTCGGTGGTGTACCCCGACGCCACCGCCCCGGTTGATGCCGTCAGTGGCCTGCCGCTGGACGTCATGGACAGGATTGCCCGACCGACCGCCAAGGCCGACATGACCGCCAGCCTGGAGTGAGCCACCCCGACGGCGTCGGGGTGTGACGCACCCGCTCTCCCCAGCTCCAGAACAGGGCATACAGAACGGGGCACCCGGATCACGACCGCACCGTCGCCGGATTGCCCGCTTCGACCGGACCGGCGTCCTCCGCGCCCGTCCGGTTTTCTTTTGCGACACCGGCAGGCTGGCTTGGGCCGGCAGTCGGGCGCGTCGGCATCCCCATCAGCAAGCGCAGCACTGCGGAGTGGCGGACCAGGCCATCGGTCAACAGCACGCAGCCCGCGCCGGTAGCCAGCAGCACGAGCACCGGCTCGATGACCGGCCCCAGCGAAAGACGGGCCAGGTAGAACCCGGCCACCACGGTGATCGACTGGTGCAACACGTACCAGGGGTACACCGATGCACTCGCCCACGGCATCCACCGGAACGGACGGTCGAGCAGGTGGTGGCCCCAGCCCAGCACCAGCAGCAGCCAGGTCCACTGGTTGAGGCGCTGCACGAAGTCGTACAGGGCCCGTCCCACCGTCGGGCCGGGCTCGGTGGCGTACAGCAGCACCGTGAACAGCGCGAAGGTCGACAGCGCCGCGCCCAGCCACGTCCAGCGCCGCCGGCGCAGCTCGGCCCATGCGCCCGGATCGGTGCCGATCCAGTACCCCAGCATGAACATCGCCAGCGACTGGGCGTGCGTGTGCCAGTCGTTGAGCAGGTCGTGGGTGGTGGGGAAGGCGGCCGACAGCGTCCAGGTAGCCAGGGTCAGCGGGAGGGCGGGCAGCAGCCACAGGCGCACGCCCCGCAACCCCTGGACCCATCCCTGGAAGGCACGGCCAACGCGGCTGCGCAACAGCGGAAGAGCGGCGGCCAGCAACAGCGAGTACACCAGCAGGTAGGGCAGGTACCACAGATGGTTCCAGGTGATGCCCGCCTCCCAGCCATCGAAGGCATCGACCGGCCACGGCTGGAAAGTGAAATACCGGACCAGGAAATCCAGGTAGCTGCCCTCGAACGCACCGGTGGACAGCGCCTGCACGTATGCCTGCGGCGGCACCACCACCGCCATGCCGAACGCCAGCGGCAGCAGCAGGCGACGCACCCTGGACCACGCGAACGCCCCCGGGGTCACCCGCCGCAGCAGGAAGTGGACCGCCAGGCCGGAGATCAGGAAGATCAGCGGCATCCGCCACTGGTTGACCACCAGCATCGGCCACTTCAGCCATTCGGCGACATGGCTGGACTTGGCATGCCAGCCCCAGTCGGCCACGTAGAACATGCCCACGTGGTAGAGGATGAGCAGCACGAAGGCGAGTACGCGCAGCGCGTCGATGTCATGGCGGCGGGGCGGGTTGCAGGTCGGCAGGTCGGAGTGCATGGCCGGGTCCGGGTTGCGCACCAGGGTGGCGCGGGGGTTGCACCGTGCGCCGACGCCGGGCCCGCGCACAGCGCGAAGTGACGCGGGGCGGGGCCGGTGGGACGAGTGGCGGCGGGCAGTGACAAGCGGCACGGCCGCCCCCGCGTGACCGGGACGGCCTCCGCGGACGCGGCGCTACACTCCCCCGCGCGCCGCACCGGCGCCCGATCCCTCCCGGCCGCCCGCGTGACCCCGCAGACCTACCTCCGCCATCGCCGCACGTTCGAGATCGGCTTCTGGCTGCTGCTGGCGCTGGTCAACGCGGCGGGAAACAGCATCACCGTGGGGATCGACCTGGGGCGGTTGGGCGAGCCGGTCGATGCATGGGAGCCCTGGGTCTGGGAGCTGTCCAGTGCGGCCACCTGGCTGGCCCTGTTGCCGCTGCTGCTGGCGTTCGACCGGCGCTTCCCGCTTCGCGCCGGCCAACTGGGGCGCAGCGTCCCCGCGCACCTGGCCTTTACCGTGCCCTACTCGCTGCTGCACGTGGTCGGCATGGTGCTGCTGCGCGAGGCGGCCTACGCGGCGATGGGGGCGGACTACCGCTTTGGCGACTGGGGCGCCAACCTGGGCTACGAATACCTCAAGGACGTGCGCACCTATGGCGGCTTCATCGCCATCGTCTATCTCTACCGCTTCGTGCTGCGCCGCTGGCAGGGCGAGGCCGGGTTCCTGACCCAGGGCCGCGAGGACGCCCCCGCCGAGCCGGTCACCGACCGGTTCCTGGTCAAGAAGCTGGGGCGGGAGTTCCTGGTGCGGGTGGACGACATCGACTGGATCGAGGCCGCCGGCAACTACGTGACCCTGCACGTGGGCGAGCGCCTGTATCCGCTGCGCGAAACCATGGGCGGCATCGGTGGCCGGTTGGACGCGCGCTTCGCCCGGGTGCACCGCAGCGCGATCGTCAACCTGGACCGGGTGCGCGAGATCGAGCCGTTCGACACCGGCGATGCGCGTGCACACCTGCTGTCGGGCGCCGCGGTGCCGGTCAGTCGGCGCTATCGGCAGGCGCTGAAGGACCGGCTGGGCTGAGCGGCCCGCTCAGGCGCCCGGCTTCCCGGCACGCCGCACTTCACGGTTGAAACAGTGGCGGCCCGCGCCATGGCGCCATTCCAGCGGGGCATTCCCGCCCCTGCCGTCGCGTTCGCCGCTGTCGCTGGCGAATACCGCGCACAGCTCGAAGCGCTTGCCCTGCAGCGGCCGGTAGTCGTAGGCCTCGCCGCTGACCGGATCGATCAGCGCCAGGTCCCAGCCCGGCCGTGCCGACGCCGCGGCAAGGTCGGTGGGCAAGCGGCCGTGTTCGCGGTGGTGCAGCTCGACCGCCTCGACGATCCGCTGCAGGTCCTCGATCCGGCGCTCGTCCAGGCGCACCTGCCGCTGCTCGCCCGGCAGGCCGATGCTGGCGATGCCGGCGATGACCGCCGCGGCCACCACCACGCTGGCAACGATGGCCAGCATGCGGCCGCGGGTTCCCCCGTCCGTGCCCGGCGCGCTCATCCTTCGCGCTCCTCGCGGCGCAGCTCGCCCAGGTAGTAGCCGAATACGCCGCCTGCAATCACGCCCACCACCAGCACCTTGAGCATGAAACGCAGGGACAGCTCGCCGCCCAGCAGGCGGTAGACCAGCGCGATGAGGTCCCCCACCAGCGCCACCGCCGCCAGGAACAGGGTCAGGTAGGTCAACCAGCGCCGCACCGCCGACAGCCGCTTGGCCGGGGTCGCGGCCAGGTCGCGCGACAGCACCCGCGCCACCAGCAGGAACACCGGGAACGCCACCACCAGCGTCGCCACCGACCAGCGCATCGAGTGGTCGAACGCGGCGGAGGCGTACATGCCATCGGCCGGGTCCGGCAGCGCGCGGTTGATCAGGTCGAACACCAGGCTGCCCAGGTGCCACGCGCTGAGGTACAGCGTGGCGAACATCAGCAGGTACAGGAACGCCTCGCGCGGCGACAGGTAGGGCCGTGGCCGCGGCACCGGTATCGGGAACGGCGTGTCGGCGTACGCGGCCAGCGCCGGCTCGACGTGCTCGGGCGGCCAGCCCGCCTGTGCCAGCACCGCGACGATCGCCTCGCGCGGCTGTCCCTGGGCCAGCGCCTCGCGGACGAACCGCTGCAGCTCTTCGGTCGATGTCGCCATGCGCCGTGCTCCGTTCCGTGGTCTGCGCGGGAATCTACCAGTACGGCCCCGCGCCGGTCCGATCACCGCCGGTCGGGCCGCGGACAGCTCGCTCCCCGCCGGCCCGGCCCCCCAATGCCGCGCTTCGTCGCGGTATCCCCCGGTTCGTCGGCCGGCCCCTTCCCAGGCGGGAGGCCGCCGCTATCCTCGGCCGCACTCCCGCTCACCTTCGGACATCCCCGTGCTCAAGGCCTTCCTGTTCGTACTGCGCATCAGTGCCGTCTGGCTGGTGGCGCTGCTGGTCGCCAGCAACATCTGGTACGAGCTGCCGCTGCTGGGCCGGTTGCAGTGGCCGGTGGCGATCATCGGCACCCTGACCATGGCGCTGGTGGTCACCGGCGCGGTCTCGCACCTGGGCCGCGTGCGGCTGGTGGCGGGCCGCGTCGACAGCGATGCACTGTCCAACCGCCAGCGTCGGCAGATCGAGATTCCGCTGGAGGCGGGCGAGGCCTTCGACCTGGTGGACGCGGCCATCCGCGAGCTGCCGCGCATCGAAAGCGTGGAAAGCGCCCGCGACAGCTTGCAGGTGCGCGCGAAGGTCGCCCGCCCCAACCTTTACGGCGAGCTGCCGCTGGGCCGCTGGAACCCGCTGGCCTGGTTCGGCGAGCGCCGCAACCAGATCCTGGCCACGGTCACGCCCACCGCCGACGCCGGCAGCGTCACCTTGATCTGCGAGCCGGAGAACCCGGCGTGGAGCGACTGGTTCCTGGTCGACAACGCCACCAACTACGAGAATGCCGAAGCCGTGGCGCGCGCGATCAGCCGTCGCATCGCCCAGCACCGTCGCGGCGAGAAGGACGCGGTGGCGCAGACGCGCACGGAGAAGGAACTCACCGTGGCCAAGCTCAACCTGCTGCACGCACAGGTCGAACCGCACTTCCTCTACAACACCCTGGCCAGCGCGCAGCTGCTGACCCGCAGCGACCCGGCGCGCGCCGACGAGATGCTCGGCCACCTGATCCAGTACCTGCGCCGCTCGCTGCCCAGCGCCGACGAAGGCCTGTCGACCCTGGGCGCGGAGCTGGAACGCGCAGTCGCGTACCTGGAGATCCTGAAGATCCGCATGGGCAGCAGACTGGCGGTGCAGGTGGACGTCCCCGAGTCGCTGCGCGCCACCCCGATGCCGGCAATGATGCTGCAGACGCTGGTCGAGAATGCAATCAAGCACGGCCTTGAGCCGCGCACCACCGGCGGCACGGTGTGGCTGCGCGCGCGGCGCAACGACGACAGCGTGGCGGTGACGGTGGCCGACGATGGCGAAGGCTTCAACGCCAAGACCAGCGGCACCGGCATCGGGCTGAAGAACGTGCGCGAGCGCCTGCGCCTGATGTACGGCGGCAACGCCACCCTGTCGGTGGTCGCCAACTTCCCGTCCGGCGTCGCCGCCACGCTCGACCTGCCCGCCGCAGGCTCGACCGTGGGCCCCGCCGTCCCCCCGGAGGTGCGTGGTGCATGACATCGCCTGCACCTGCGTGATCGCCGAGGACGAGGCGCTGCTGCGACAGGGCCTGGTCGATGCGCTGAAGACCGCGTGGCCGCAATTGCGGGTACTGGCCGAATGCGAGGACGGGGCCAGCGCGGTGGAAGCCATCGCCGAGCACCAGCCGGACGTGGCGTTCCTGGACATCCGCATGCCCGGCCTGACCGGCCTGGACGTGGCCGCGGCCACCGCGCAGGCCAGCCCGGGCACGCAGGTGGTGTTCGTCACCGCCTACGACCAGTACGCGGTGGATGCATTCGAGCGCGGCGCGATCGACTACCTGCTCAAGCCGATCGAGCCGGCGCGCCTGGCCGCCACCGTGGAGCGACTCAAGGCGCGGCGCACCCAGCTGGATGCCTCCACGCTGGCCGACCTGGTGCAGCGGCTGGGCCGGGCCGCGCCGGCCGTGGGCGCGCCCGAGCCGCTGACCTGGATCACCGCCAGCGCCGGTCGCGAGACGCGGCTGATCCTGGTCGAGGACGTGGCCTACTTCCGCGCCGACCACAAGTACACGACGGTCGTCACCGCCGACGGCGAGGCGCTGCTGCGCACGCCAATCCGCGAGTTGCTCAACGTGCTTGACCCGACCTGCTTCAAGCAGATCCACCGCTCCACCATCGTCAACCTCAAGGCCGTGGCCGGTGTCATCCGCGACGACAGCGGACGCGGCACCGTGCGACTGAAGTCGCGCAGCGAAACGCTTCCGGTCAGCGCCCCCTTCATGTCGCTGTTCCGTCACATGTGACGCCGCGGGCCGTCCAAGTCCGCAGACAACGCCACACCGAACCACTGAACAAGGTGCCCCATGAACAAGCTCATTGCCCTGTGCTGCTACGCGCTTTCCCTCTACGGCTGCGACCTGGGCGGCAGCACCTTCGTGCAACGCGAGCAGGCCGGCGGGATCGACCGCCTGCACAGCCGCGTGGTGGCCAATCCCGGCATCGCCCGCTTCGAATGCATCGACAGCGCCAGCGGCCGCTGCCACTACACCCTGTTCGACACCAGCTGCCAAGCCGCGCCCAGTGCGCTGCCCACGCAACGCCCCGCCTGTGGCCGCGAACCGCTGCAACGCTTCGTGCTGGACGCCGGCGACGACAAGCGCGTTGCCGCGCTGCCGGCCTTCCGGCCCTGCGTACGTGGTGATGCGAAGGTACCCGGTCCGGACTGCGAGGTTCCGGTGGCGCTGGCGGCGCGCTGACGGATGCGCGGTGTCGCGGCTGCCCCCTCGGGCAACATGAAGTGACGCGATGTGACGCGATCGCGACGCACGCCGCGACCTCCGCGTGTCCCGCGCCCCGTGTAGGAGCCGCCGCCGCGTCAACCTGGTTTCAAGCCTCTCCTGTGTCTACGCAAACCCCGGCGAGGAAAGAAGGTTCCTTGTAGGAGCGACGTAAGTCGCGATGCGTCCCCGCTCGAGGGTGCGCGGTCGCGACTTACGTCGCTCCTACACGGAACCGGTTGACGCGTGGCGGTTGACGGAACGCGCCCGCACGACCCGGCACCCCTCCACGTCCCATCGACGCCTGCGCGCCTACGGTCGATCGTCCCCGACCGAAGGATCCGCCCATGTCCCTGCGCGCCTACGGCCTCAACTGCACCCTCAAGTCCGGCGACGCGCCCTCGTCCACCCAGAAGCTGCTCGACCAGGTCCTGTGCGCCCTGGCAACTCACGATGTCCGGACCGGCAGTGACCGCGTCGCCAATTTCAATGTCAGGCCCGGCGTCACCGCCGACGAGGGCGATGGCGACGAATGGCCGCAACTGCGCACGCGCATCATGGACGCCGACATCCTCGTGCTGGCCACGCCGATCTGGATGGGCCAACCCTCCAGCATCTGCAAGCGCGTGCTCGAACGACTGGACGCGGTACTGGGCGAGATCGACGACGACGGCCGTTACCCCACCTTCGGCAAGGTCGCGCTCGCGGCGGTGGTCGGCAACGAGGACGGCGCCCACCACTGCTGCGCGGAGATCTACCAGGCGCTGGCCGACGTCGGCTTCACCCTGCCCGCAGCGAGCCCGCCTTACTGGGTGGGCGAGGCGATGGGCAGCACCGACTACCAGGACCTGGCGCGCACGCCGGACAAGGTCGCCCAGACCATCCGCACCTCGGCCAGCAACGCCGCGCACCTGGCCCGGCTGCTGAAGGAGTCGCCCTACCCCAAGCCCTGAACGCCACGACGCCGGGGCGATGGGCAATCCAAATGAAAAGAGCCCGGCAGGCCGCCGGGCTCTTTCCTTTCGTACGTGCCAGCACGCGGGTCGCCCCCGGTTCACACCGGGGGCGCGCGCAACGATGGCGGGACCACCCCGCCGCGCCGGTTACTTCCTGATCGCCTGCTCGTGGCCTTCCAGCGCCTCGGCCAGGCCCGCCACGCCATCGGCGCCGGTCGGGACACTGATGCTGGAGCCCGCGAAGTCGTTGCCGATCGGCTCGGCGCGACCGCCCAGGCACTCGGCCAGGAAGCCCTCGGTCACCGCGTTGAACGCCTTGCTGTTCTCCGGCCGCGCGAAGCCGTGGCCTTCGTCGGGGAACAGCACGTACGTCACCGGGATGTTGTTGGCGGTCATGGCCTCGACGATCTGGTCGGACTCGGCCTGCTTCACGCGCGGGTCGTTGGCGCCCTGCCCGATCAGCAGCGGCTTCTTGATCGCGTCGGCGCGGGTCAGCGGCGAGCGCTCGACCAGCCAAGCGCGCCCTTCCTCGGTGCGCGGGTCGCCCATGCGCTTGGCCAGCTGCTCGTAGAAGCTGGCCCAGTACGGCGGCACGGTCGACAGCAGGGTGTTGAGGTTGGACGGGCCGACGATGTCCACGCCGCAGGCGAACGCGTCGGGGGTGAAGGTCAGGCCGGCCAGCGTCGCGTAACCGCCGTAGCTGCCGCCCATGATCGCCACCTGGTCGGACGTGGTGACGCCGTTGTCGACCGCCCACTCGACCGCGTCGAGCAGGTCGTCGTGCATCTTCTTGCCCCACTCGCCATTGCCGGCATTGGTGAAGGCCTTGCCGAAGCCGGTGGAGCCACGGAAGTTCACCGACAGCGACGCGTAGCCTCGGTTGGCCAGCCACTGCGCATACGGGCTGTAACCGTAGCTGTCCCGGGCCCACGGGCCGCCGTGCACGAACAGCACCATCGGCACCGGCGCCTCGGCTTTGCCATCGCCATCGGCATCGGCGCTCTTTGGCAGGGTGAGGTAGCTCACCAGCGTCTTGCCGTCACGCGAGGTGATCTCCAACGGCCACTGTGGCACCAGCGGCTTTCCGTCCAGCGCCGGGCGGGCGGAGAACAGCTTGGTCAGCGTGCCGTCCGCGCGGTCATAGCGGTAGTAGACGACCGGCGTCTCGGCAGCCGAGTAGGTCACGATCCAGGTGCGGTCATCGTGGGTGCGGGAGTTGACACCCACTTCGCCCGGGCCGATGGCCTCCAGCCGGGCCAGGTCGGCTTCGACCGCCGGATCGATCGCCTGCCACTCTTCGCGCAGGTAGTTGACGCCCACGGCCTGCACCTTGCCGGTCTGCGGGTGCTGCAATGAATTGCCGACGTCGGCGCGCGCGTCCTCCAGCACCAGCGAGCGTTCGCCGCTGGCGACGTCCACGGCATAGAGCGCGGCGGTGTCGCGCCCGCGCGAATCCAGCATGTACAGGGTCTGGCCATCGGTGGTCAGGCCGGCCGGCTGCGTGGTCAGCGAATCCTCGAACGGGATGTCGGAATACTTCTTCCAGCCACCCTTGCCGTCGGGCTGCAGCACGTCCGAGCCGCCATCCGGGCGCGAGCGCGTCGCATAGCGCACGGTGTAGCTGTCATCGGCCAGGTAGCCGCCGATCTCGTCGTCGTTCTTCTCCACCAGCGTGCGTTCGCCCGTGGCCAGGTCGACCTTGTACAGGTCGTGCCACTTGGGGTCGCGGTCGTTCATGCCGACCAGGATCGTCCCGGGCTGGGAGTGGCTCGCACCCACCACCTGCGCGGTGGTCTTGGGGAACGGCGTCAGGTCGCGCGTCTGCCCGGTGGCGATGTTGACGCTGTAGAGATGGAAGTCCTCGTCACCGCCGGTGTCGCGCAGGTACAGCAGCGTGTCGGGCAGGTAGGACCAGAAGTAGCGGCGGATGCCGCGCGCGGCGTCGTCGGTGACCGCGCGTGCGGCGGCGGGGTTGTCGGCAGGCGCGACCCAGACGTTCATCACGCCGTCGACCGGCGCGATCCAGCTGAGGGTCTTGCCGTCGGGGCTGACCATCACCAGCGCGCGTTCGGGGTTGCCGAACAGGGCTTCGCGCGGGATCAGCTCGGTGTCGGCGATGCGTTGCGCGGCGCTCGGCGGCGTCTGCGCAAGCGCGGAGGAAATGGACATGGCCAGGACCAGGCCGGCCGTTGCGGCCAGCGGTGTGTGCAGTCGTTGCATGAGGCTCCCCAATTCAGTGTCACGGCCTCGGGACGAGGCCGGCACGGCAGTAGAGCACTGAACGCGGGGGGCCTCCAGTGTCGAATTGCACAGCTGCGCACCGCGGGGCGGCTACTGCGCGCCGTCCACCTGGCCCAGGTACGCCCCGTATCCCTGCGCTTCCATCTCTTCGCGCGGGACGAACCGCAACGACGCGGAGTTGATGCAGTAGCGCAGTCCGCCGCGGTCGGCCGGCCCGTCCGGGAAGACGTGGCCCAGGTGGCTGTCGCCTTGGGTGGAGCGCACTTCGGTGCGGACCATGCCGAGGCTGGCGTCGCTCAGTTCGCTGACATGGGCCGGTTCGATCGGCCGGGTGAAGCTGGGCCAGCCGCAGCCGGACTCGTACTTGTCGCTGGAAGCGAACAGCGGCTCCCCGGAAACGATGTCGACGTAGATGCCGGGCGCCTTGTTGGCCAGGTACTCGCCCGTGCCCGGGCGCTCGGTGCCGGCCTGCTGGGTGACGCGGAACTGCTCCGGCGTGAGCCGTGCGATGGCGTCGGGGTCTTTGCGGTAGTCGGGCATGGCGATTCTCCTCGGCTGACTCAAGGAGATTGGGGAGGACGCAGTCGAACTCAATCCGCTGCAGGTCCCGTGCGTTTCGCCACATCAGCGCTGGGTCCCGAAGCGCAGGCAGCCGGGTTAAGCAGGGGCTATGGCGATCGGCAATTTTCTCTGTGCAGGCACGGAGGCGCCGAGGCCCGATGCCCACGGCCTGATCCCGACACAACCGGGAAAAAAGAAAACGCCGCCGGTTCGTCACCGGCGGCGTTGGCGTTACTCAGGACATCAGGCCTGCTTTTCTTCCGCGATCCACTGGTCGATCCGGCGCTCCAGCAGGTGCAGGGGCATGGCGCCGCCGCCCAGGATGGCGTCGTGGAAGCCGCGGATGTCGAAGTCATCGCCCAGCTCGTTCTCGGCCTTGGCGCGCAGCTCCTGGATCTTGATCATGCCGATCTTGTAGGCCGTCGCCTGGCCCGGCCAGGTGATGTAGCGGCGGATCTCCGCCTCCACCGCCTGCTTGGGGATCGAGCTGTTCTCGGTCATGTAGGCCACGGCCTGCTCCTGGGTCCAGCCCTTGGCGTGCAGCCCGGTGTCGACCACCAGGCGGATGGCGCGCCACATCTCGGAGGTCAGCCGGCCGTACTCGGAGTACGGGTCGGTGTAGGTGCCCGGTATCTCGCGCGCCAGCCACTCCGAGTACAGGCCCCAGCCCTCGGCGTATGCGGTGAAGCCGGCCTGCTTGCGGAACTCCGGCACGCCTTCGAGTTCCTGGGCGATGGCGATCTGCATGTGGTGGCCCGGCAGGCCCTCGTGGTAGGCGATCACCTCCAGCTCGGTCTTGGGCATCGCGTCCATGTCCGAGAGGTGCGCGTAGTACACGCCCGGGCGGCTGCCGTCGGGGGTGCTGGGGTAGTAGTGCTGCGCCGCGCCGGCGACCTCGCGGAACGGCTCCACCCGCTTGACCACGATGTCGGCCTTGGGCAGCAGCCCGAAGTAGTTGGGCAGCTGCTTCTTGATCGTCGCGATCGCCTTGGTCGCGTCGTCGATGTAGGCCTGCCGGCCGGCATCGGTATTGGGGTACTTGAACTGCGCGTCGGTGGCGACGAACTTGAAGAACGCCTGCAGGTCGCCGTCGAACCCGACCCGCTCCTTCAGCGCCTCCATTTCCCCGCGCAGGCGCGCGACCTCGTCCAGGCCGACCTGGTGCACCTGGTCGGGGCTCAGGTCGGTGGTGGTCGAGGCCTGGAGGCGCTGGGCGTAGTACGCCGCACCGTTGGGGTGCCGGCTGCCGACGCCGCTGGGATTGACCGCGGCCTTCGCCATGTCGGACGTGTACCAGTTGATGACCTCGGCGTACGCCGGCTTGACCGCATCCACCAGCGCGGCCCGTGCCTGCGCCTTGAGCTCGGTGGCGCGTGCCGCGTCGATCTTGCCGGCCTTGACCAGTGCGTCGGCCTTGGCCTGGGCGTCGGTCCACAGCGCACTGTCGGCGCCATCGGTGAACGGCGCGCCGGTCACCACCTTGGTGGCCTGGTCGATCACGCCTTCGTGCGCGAAGCGGGGCGGCCGGATCCCCTGTTCCGCGGAGCGGCGGACGTGGTCCATCAGCTGCCCGAACAGGCGCGGTACCGCACGCAGGCGCGAGACGTAGGCGGTGTAGTCCGACTCGTCCTCCACCTTGTGGAAGTTGATCAGGAAGGTCGGCAACTGCGACTGCATGCCGCCCATCTGCTCGAACGGATAGCTGTGCTGCATGAAGGCGTGTGACGCACGCGCCGCTTCAAGCTGGTACTCGTACAGGTCCCACGAGATGCGGGCGTCGTCGCCCAAGGCGTCGTAGTCGAAGTTGGATTTCATCTCCGCGACGGCCGCCTCGCGCCAGGCCAGCTGCCGGTCGGCCGCTTCGCGCGATACATCGTCGATCTCGGAATAGCGGTCCTTGCGGCCGAGGAACGTCATCTGGATCGGGCTGAACTGCAGCTCTTCCTCGTACTTGCGCTCGAACCACGCATTGAGGCGTGCGTCCTGGGTGGCGGCGGTGGCCTGGGCCTGGGTGGCGACGGGCGCACCGGCCGTGGTCGGGGGAACCGTACTGCACGCGGTGAGCAGGGCCAGGGACAGGGCGGAGAGGACGAGGACGCGGCGCATGGGCACTCCGTGATCAGACGGGAGCCACGCCCCCGGGAACGTCGATCATGCCGCAGGGGGACCTCCGGCGCAGAGTGTCGAAAGGCATGGCGCGCGGCCGTGCGTGCCTTTCCGAGGCGCTTGGGTGAAACGACACCGGCTTACCGTCGCCGAAATGGGGTCGATGCTCGAGCCGTGCGCCCTCCGCCCCCCGGTTTGGCGCCCGGGCCTGCCTTCGGCTATAAAGCCCGCTCTGCTTGATCACGGATGACACGCATGACACGGATGCTCATTGCGCTGGCCTGCGCGGCGCTGATTTCTTCCTGCAGCACCACCCCCACCCCTTCGCCTGCCGCTTTCGCGGGGAACTGGTCCTATGCGGAACAGTGCGGTTGGCAGCACATGGCCAATTTGCAATTGGTCGAGGACAGCGACGGGATAAGGGGCACGTGGGACGACGGCGACGGCCGCCGCGGGCGTGGCCAAGCAGGGCTGATGGAAGGCCGCATCAGCGGCCAAAAACTGGAAGCGCGCTTCTGCACGGAAGCCCCCGACGGCCTTCCCGACGAATGCCCTGCATTCCGCGAATGGTCCGACTACTTCGTGCTGCACGACGGTGCGCTGCAGTGGTACCGCGGCTGGGGGAGCAACGGGCATCGGCTTTACATCACTCTGGAACGCGCTGAGTCGATGCCACTGGAAGCGCCCTTCGTCGCCTGTCCAGAAGATATCGACTGACTCGCCCTCCACAGGAGTCACGGATGACACCTTCAATAACCCGGACGCAACCCCCAAACAGCCCTACCGACGACGAGCTCCGTGCGATTGCCTACTTCGCGATCGGCATAGGATCGGAAGGCGGTTTCGGGGGTCGCGACGTGTCCCACCGGCTCTCCTTTGCCGGCAACATCCGAAAGGGCGTCATGGAGCCTGTCGGCAACAGCGGCTTTTCGATCGGCACGCTACAGACGGACCTGGGCCAGCACCCTGAAGTCGCCCGGGAGCTTGTCTCCAGCTTCCAATCCTGGGCGCGCCAACATCAGCCATCCCGGATTCTTTCCGACTCGAGCCAACGCCAACTGACAACGGACCTTGCACGTACTGGCGCGGCTATCAGCAGGGATAACGGGCGCCCGCCCAACGCCGAGGCTATGGATCACCTAAACGCCTACCTCCGCAGTGAGGAAGGCATTTCGTTCGTACATGATCGAGATGTTGCACAGATCGACCGATTGCTGTCGGGCGTTGCGCAGCAACTGCGAACCACCACGCTCTACCGCACGTCGCCGGCTGACGACCAGGTCCGGTTGGCCGCGGTTGTCATGAAGCTCCAGAACCAGAGTGGCAGCACTTGGACGCCCCGAATTATTCGAGATATGGACAACGGGCGGTTGACGTCCGTTGAGCAGGTCAACCGCACCGTCGACGACCTTCGCAAAGATGGCATTCGAACCGACTACGTCGAGTCCGGTCGGGTGCACACCTCGCACGCCGCCGAAGTCCTCATAGACCTCCGCAACGCAGACCCCCGCAGCCCGCTTGCCGGCGCGTGGGCGGCCGTCGTGGCCGACCCCATGGTCAATCCCACGCAACTGGACCGGGTGCCCGCCCGGCCCGACCTCCCGCACCAGTACGCCTCGGTCAAGACCTTGTTCCTGCAGCCCAACCAGGCGCCGCGGCTGATCGAGGCCATGGACGAGGGCGGCAGCTACGCGTGGGGCCGGCCGCAGGCCGAGCGCGGCAACGCGCCCACCGCAGGCCTGTACGCCGCCGGCGACGACCTGGTGCTGTGGAACCTCGAGGGCGAGGGTGTCCGCCACGTGGACGGGCAGTGGTCGGCGGTGTCGCGCGACCGCCTGTCGCGCACGCGCCACGCTGGTGGCATCGTCGACCTGTTCGAGGACACCGCGCAGCAGACGCGCACCCTGATGCACGTCGACCCCGGCGCGCCGCCGCTGCGCCCGCCCGGCGTGGATCCACGCCGCGTGGGCGCCGACGGAGACCCGACCCCGAGCACGTCGACCGGGGGCGAGACCGGTGCGCGCGCGGAGACCACCGGTCACCCGTTGCTCGACCAGGCCCGTGCCGGCGTGCATCGCCTGGACCGCGAACTCGGCCGCACCCCGGACGAGGCCAGCGAGCGCATGAGCGCCAGCCTGGCGGTGCTTGCGCAATCGCGCGGGCTGACGCGCATCGACCACGTGGTGCTCAGCGCGCAGACCGATGCGCTGGGCAAGGGTGCGAACGTGTTCGTGATCCAGGGCGAGCCCAGCGACCCCGCGCGCCGCGTGGGCCACATGCGCACCCACGATGCGATCGCCGCCACGGTGGAGCAATCGCTCGAGCGGTTGGCCGACCGCACGCAAGCGGCATCGCCCCAGCCCGCGATGCCCGCACCGGCGGAGCGCGAACCCGCGCAGGTGGCCCGCGCCTGAGGCCATCCCATTGCGTTCCGCCAAGCGGGCGTACCCTGACCACCCGCCGCCATGACCCCGCTGCCATGTGCTACTCGGCCCAGATCCGCGCCGACTACGCGAAGTTCGTCCGCCGCCATGGCGCGACGGTCGACCTGCAGGACTTCTTCCACCTGTACTGGCTGCGCCAGCAGGACGGCAAGGCCAAGGTGCCGCGGGCGCTGGATGCGGCCTTCCTCGGCGACCCGGCGGCAAGCGAGTTGCACCCGCTGATCCACGCACACGCCGCGGCGGAGGCCACGCGGCTGGAGCAGGAGTTGTTTGCCCAGCGCACCCGGCTGGCCAAGGCCGAACGGGTACTGGCGGGTGACAAGCCGACCAAGAAGGCGGCAGACGACCGGCGCATCGCCACGTCCAAGATCACCCGCGCCCAGCTGCGGCTGGCCGAACTCAGGCGCGCGCCCGGCGACGATGACGCGCGCATCTACCCGGGCTATTACGCACCGGTCATGGTGGCCGAGCGCGGCCAGCGGGTGATCAAGCCGATGCGCTACCAGTGCCGGCCGTGCGGCAAGCCCGCCGACTACGACCGCAAGTACCCCGGCACCTACAACGCGCGGCGCGACAACCTGGAGGGGTTCTGGAAGGGCCAGTTCGGCCGCACCCACGGGGTCGCGGTGCTGACCGCTTTCCACGAACACGTGCCGCGCCACGCCGCCGAGGGCCGGTCGCTGGACCCGGGCGAGAAGGAATCCAGCGTGGTGCTCGAGTTCCGGCCCGACCCCCCGCAGGACATGCTGGTGGCGTGCCTGTGGTCGCGCTGGACCGGGCCGGATGGCGAGGAGCTGCTGTCGTTCGCGGCGATCACCGACGACCCGCCGCCCGAAGTCGCGGCCGCCGGACACGACCGCTGCGTGATTCCGATCAAACCCGAACACCTGCAGGCCTGGCTCAGTCCGGACCCGGCCAACCTGGCCGCGCAGTACGCGATCCTCGACGACCGCGAGCGCCCCTACTACGCGCACCGGATGGCCGCCTAGCCGCGGGAAAGCGGCCCTGGGCGCCGCCTCGCTCCGGTTCCCCGCTGCCCGTCCCTCGCCCTCTGTCGATATAGCTTGACGCAAAGATACTTTGCGTGGATATTACCGGCCTGGCACACGGAGGACCCCGGGATGCAGCAACCGAACGGACACATGGACAAGGTGGAAGACCTGCTGGCCGACTGGCGCCGGGAGCGCCCGGACCTGGATGTCGAGGCGATGGCCGTGGTCGGCCGCATCCTCAGCCTGGGGCGGCGGCTGGAAGGGCGCGCCAACGTGGCGCTGAAGGCACTGGGCCTGCACTACACCGACCTGGACGTGCTGGCCACGCTGCGCCGCGGGGGCAAGCCGTACCGGCTGACCCCGACGGAACTGCGCGCCTCGGTGCTGATCACCTCCGGGGCGATGACCGCGTGCCTGGACCGGCTGGAGGGCAACGGCCTGATCACCCGGCGTGACAACCCCCACGACCGCCGCTCCACCTCCGCGGGCCTGACCGCGGCGGGCGTGCGGCTGATCGACAAGGCCATCGTCGCCCGCTTCGAGGAAGCCACCGACGCCGTGACCGGGCTCACCGAGCGCGAGCGCACCACGCTGGCGGCCCTGCTGACGAAAATGGACCGGACGCTGCCGCGATAGCCGGCCCCGGCGTGATCGATGCGCCCGCGACCGCGGGCATGGTTTCCGACAAGGACACGTGCATGAACATTCTGTTTGACGCCGACCGCCGGCTGCGCAACGGCTGGTGGATGCTGGTCTTCATCGCCTTCATCGCCGCCACCCGCGTGGTGTACGCACCGCTCAAGGCCGCACTGGCGCAGCTCGGCGTGACCGAGGCATGGCTGGAGCCGGTCCCGTTCCTGCTGACGCTGCTGGCGACCTGGGCGGTACTGCGCCTGCGCCGGGAGCGACTGGCCAGCGTCGGCTTCCAGATGGACCGCCGGTGGTGGCGCCACGCGGCGCTGGGCATGGCGTTGGGCATGGGCTCGCTGCTGCTGGCCGCGGGGCTGATCCTGGCCATCGGCGGGGTGCGCTTCCAGCCGGACCCCGAACGCAGCCTGGCCGCGCTTGGGTACGGGCTGTACGTGTTCCTGTTCGTCTCGCTGCTGGAGGAAAACCTGTTCCGTGGCTTCCTGTTCCAACGGCTGGTGGCAGGCGCCGGGGCGTGGGTGGCGCAGATCGCCTTCGCGCTGCTGTTCGCGTTCGGCCACTGGGACAACCCCGGCATGGACGGCACGACCAGGCTGGTTGCGAGCATCGAACTGGGCCTGGCCGCGATCCTGCTGGGCCTGGCCTACCTGCGCACCCGCAGCCTGGCGTTGCCGATCGGCATCCACCTGGGCTGGAACTGGGCGCAGGGTTACGTGCTCGGGTTCGGCGTCAGCGGCATGGACCACCCGGGCTGGCTGCAACCCGTGTTCCAGGGCCAGGCGACGTGGCTCACCGGTGGCGAGTTCGGGCCGGAGGCCAGCGTGCTCGGGATCCTGGTCGACCTGCTGCTGATCGGCCTGCTGTGGAAGTGGAAGGGCCTGGCACCCGCGTCGGATGCAGTGCCGGTCGCACCGGTCGCCGCCACCCCGACGGCGCTGCCGCTTAACGGCTGAGCGCCTGCCGGCACGCGGTGGGCGGCAGCCCGGACACGTCGTTCAACAGGCACTTACGAAAAAGCGCCGCACCCGCATTGCCTGCGGGAGCGGCGCCCGGACTGTGATCGCAAAGCGTTCGGATGCAGTTCGCGACTTACGTCGCTCCTACAACGGCATGCGCCGGCCCGGTTGCGGCAGAATTCCCGCCACCCCCGTAGGAGCGACGCAAGTCGCGATCGCATCCCCTGTAGGAGCGACGTAAGTCGCGATCGCAATGCCCACGCGGGCATGCCGGCCGGGCATCGTGCCGCCTGACCGAAGGCCGCTACTCCTTGGGCCGCTCTGCGGCGTTGTCCTGCACGTAGCCTTCGTCGGCGTCGTGGTTGATGGAGTCGTCGTACTCGCCGGCCACGCCCTTGCCGCGCTTGTTGCGCAGGTGGTCGTGCACCTTGATGCCGCGGGATTCGAGGTCGACGTTGCCGAGCTTGTCCTCGATCCGGTTGTCGTCCGAAGGCTGGTGCAGGCCGGTCTTCTTGCCGCTGGCCACGCCCTGGCTGCGGGCGCTGGATCCGGCGGAACTGTCGCTGGAATTGGTCATGGGGGCTCCAGTGTGTGTGGGGGAGCGCCGGTCGCGAATGCGGGTGCGCACCCGTCGCGCGTACGCAGGTCGACCGACGCCGCCCGAGCATCGCAAACGGCCCGTGACCGCGCCGCGATATGCGCCGGATCGCATCCGCAATCGGCGGCACCGCGCACCCGGCCACCCCGCTTCGCGTCCGCGCTTCACGCAACCGATGACCCTCCAACGCGGAAAATCCGCGGATGAACGAAATTGTCGATGCGCCCGACTTCACCGGCACCGCACCGGGCGCCGCGTCGCCCCCCGAACCCGCAACCCGCACGGCACGCCTGAAGGCGGGGGTGAAGGCGCATCCATGGCGTGCCGCCGGCGCGGTCGGCGCGGTGCTGCTGGTGGGTTTCATGTGGTTGAGCTGGGCATTGCCGGTCTCGCGGGCACTGGATCCGCTGCCCGAGGCGACGCTGGTGCTGGTGGACAGCGAGGGCACGCCGTTCGCCCGGCGCGGCGCATTGAAGGAAGCGCCGGTGGTGGCCAGCGAACTGCCGCCGCACGTGCGCGACGCGGTGCTGTCGATCGAGGACCGGCGCTTCTACCGCCACTTCGGCATCGACCCGCGCGGCGTGGCACGCGCGGCACGCCACAACGCCGAAGCCGGCGAGATCCAGCAGGGCGGCAGCACCATCACCCAGCAGCTGGCCAAGACCTCGTTCCTTGAACCGGACCGCACCTTCCGTCGCAAGGCGCAGGAGGCGTTGATCGCGCTGTGGCTGGAGGCGCGGCTGGACAAGGACGAAATCCTCTCGCGCTACCTCAGCAGCATCTACCTGGGCGATGGCGTGTACGGCCTGCGCGCCGCGGCCCGGCACTACTTCGACCGCGAACCCGAGGAACTGGACCTGGGCGAGGCGGCGATGCTGGCCGGCATGATCAAGGCGCCCTCGGCATTGGCCCCCACCGACAACCTGGACGGCGCACGCGAGCGCGCCCGGGTGGTGCTGCAGGCCATGGTGGACAACGGCGCCATCACCGCCGAGGAGGCCGAGGCCGCGCGTCCGGCCCGCCTGCGCGAAGGCCGCACGTCGTTGCCGGTGGGTAGCTATTTCGCCGACTGGGTGTCGCCGCAGGCCAAGGCGTTGTTCGAGGCGGCCTACGGCGAAGTGGAAGTGCCCACCACGCTGGACCCGCGCCTGCAGTCGCTGGCCGAACGCGTGGTGCGCGACGCGCTGCGCAGCGGCGCGCGCGACGGCGTCGGCCAGGCCGCGCTGGTGGCGATGCGCACCAACGGCGAGGTGGTGGCGATGGTCGGCGGCGGCGACTACGCCAAGAGCGCATTCAACCGCGCCACCCAGGCGCAGCGCCAGCCGGGCTCCACCTTCAAGCTGTTCGTCTACCTGGCCGCGCTGCGCGACGGGATGACCCTGGACACCGTGGTGGACGACACGCCGCTGACCATCGGCGAGTGGACGCCCAGCAACTACAACGACAGCTACGCCGGCCAGCTCACCCTGCGGCAGGCGTTCGCCCAGTCCAGCAACGTGGTGGCCGCGCGCCTGACCGAGCAGGTCGGCCCACGTGCGGTGGCGCGGGCCGCGCGCGACCTGGGCATCCAGAGCGAGCTGAAGAACGACCCGATGCTGGCGCTGGGCGTGTCGGAGACCAACCTGCTGGAACTGACCGCCGCCTACGCCGCGCTGGGCTCGCCCACCGCGCCGGTCAAGCCGCACGGCGTGCAGCACCCCGACGCCAAGGACCACGACGGCGAAGCGGTGCTCAAGGACCACGAGCGCGTCGCCCTGCTCGAGCTGCTGGACGGCGCCGTCAACGAGGGCACCGGCCGCGCCGCGCGGCTGTCGCAGCCGGCATTCGGCAAGACCGGCACCACCCAGGACAACCGCGATGCGCTGTTCATCGGCCTGGCCGGCGACCTGGCGGTGGGCGTGTGGGTCGGCAACGACGACAACGCCCCGATGCGCGACGTGACCGGCGGCGGCCTGCCCGCCCGCATGTGGGCGCAATTCACCGCCCCGGCCATCGGCGCCCGCGTATTGGGTGCCCCACCCCCGCCCCGCATCCGCGAAAGCGCGCCGCGCTCGCGCTTGCAGTCGCTGCGACAGCGATGGTTCGGCGGCGGCAAGGGCAAGGGCCGCGGCAAGGGCAAGGGGAAGGGGAAGGGGAAGGGCAAGAAGAACTGAGCCTGCGGGACATCCGCTTGCCCCCCCGCGCCTGCTAAGCGCGACGGTTCTTTTCCGGGCCCGCGGCGCCACCGTCGCCCGGACCCTCCCCGCCGGCATTGCGCGCGCGCCAGGCCTCGAGCTGCGCCTCGTGGGCGTCCAGCTCCTCCTGGTAGGCATCGTTCACACACACCGCGCAGCCGCTGCCACAACAGTCGGTGGGCAACGGCTTCTCCGGCGGAACCGGTGGTGTGTCGGGAGGACGGGTCACGTCCCTAGCATCCGCGGCACCCGCGTCGGTTTCAAGCGCCGGATGATGCGGATGCGGACGGCGCCCGCGGGACACGCGGCGTTCGACTCCGACACCATCGTGCGTGGGGTTGGCGTCGCGTTGACCTCGCCCGCCCGCTCCACCCTGCTGACACCACGCTGTCAGCAGCCCCCGCGCAGACTCGCCTTCCAGCCGGCAGCCGCCGGCACGACAGGAGTCACCGATGAACCGGCAGATCACGTTCTTCTATGCCCCGCAGACCCGCGCCTCGGGCACGCTCGCCCTGCTGGAAGCGCTGGGGGCGGAGTACGACATCCACATGCTCGACCTGAAGGCCGGCACGCAGCGCGATCCGGCATACCTGGCGGTCAACCCGATGGGCAAGGTGCCCGCGATACGCCATGGCGATGCGGTGGTCACCGAGCAGGTGGCCGTGATGCTGTACCTGGCGGACCTGTACGCCGAGCGCGGCCTAGCGCCGGGGCTGGAGGATCCGCTGCGCGGGCCGTACCTGCGGTGGATGGCGTTCTACGGCAGCTGTTTCGAGCCGGCCGTAGTGGACCGCTCGTTGGAGCGCGAAGCCGGCGAAGCGTCCAGCTCCGGTTATGGCAGCTACGACCACGTGATGGACGCGCTGGCCGGGCAGCTGGGCACGGGTCCGTGGCTGCTGGGCGAGCGCTTCACCGCCGCCGACGTGCTGTGGGGTACCGCGCTGAAGTGGACGCTGCAGTTCGGCCTGGTGCCCGACCGCGCGGTGTTCCGCGACTACGTGGAGCGCGTGGCGGCGGTGCCGGCGATCCAGCGCGCGGCTGGAATGGACGAAGCGCACGCCGCGCGCCTGGCCGCCTGAGCCCGCCTGCGCAGGCCGCCCGATAGACTGCGGCCATGCGTCGCGCCGATCGGCTGTTCTTACTCGTCAACGCCCTGCGGGGGCGGCGCCGCGCCGTCCCCGCGCGGGTGCTGGCCGATGACCTGGGCGTCTCGCTGCGCACCGTCTACCGCGACGTCGCCGACCTGCAGCACTCGGGCATCCCCATCGAGGGCGAACCCGGCGTGGGCTACATGCTGCGCAAGGGCGCTGACCTGCCCCCGCTCGCGTTCAATGCCGAAGAACTCGAGGCCCTGATCGTCGGCATCCGCTTCGCCCGCGCGTTTGCCGGCGCGCGGCTGGGCGCGGCAGCGATGCGGGCGCTGCTCAAGATCGAGGCGGTGGTGCCGCCGCCGGTCTACGCGCGCGCCAGCCGCATCGCCATCCTCGCGCCGGGCGGGCGCGGCGAACGCGGCGCCGCCTTCTCCGAGAGCCTGGACCGGCTGCACCTGGCCATCGCCGAGCGCCAGCTGCTGCGCGTGCGCTACGTGCGCGCCGACGGCCAGGAGAACACCCGCGATATCGAACCGCTCTGCGTGCTGTTCTGGGGCGGCTCGTGGACGCTGGCCGGCTGGTGCCGCCTGCGTGGCGCGTTCCGCCAGTTCCGGCTGGACCGCATCCGCGAATGCGTCCACACCGGCGAGACCTATGCCGTCGATCCTGCCCGCGGGTTCGAAGCGCTGATGCGCACGTTCGATGCGCAGGCCTGCGAGGACGCGTCGGTGGCGGCAGAGGTCGAGGGCTACTGCGGGTGGGCGCGGGAATCGGTTCGCCCGGACCAACGGCGGGAAGACGCGTAAGCGGTCGGCTCGAGAACAGACGCCGAGAAGCCGTCGCGCAGCGCACGGCCTGGCGGCCCATGCGGATCCGGCCCCGACGGCCCCGATTTCTTCGGCCCAGGGTTGGTGGTAGCGTCGCCGGGTCGATCGGATGCTGGGGGCCTCCTGATGATGACGCTGCTGCGACTTGCCGTGTTTGGCGCGCTTGCCGGGCTCGCCCCTCCCGCCCATGCCCACAGCGGCGGCTTGAACGCCGAGGGGTGCCACAACGACCGCAGGAACGGCGGCTACCACTGCCACCGCGCGCCCGCGGCCGCACGCCCCAACGCCTATCAACTCGCCCCCGCCCGCGCCGCCGGATTCACCCGCGGTAGCGGTGGTGCGTTCCGCAACTGCAGCGAAGCCCGCGCCGCCGGCGCAGCACCCGTGCGGCGCGGCGAGCCGGGTTACGGGCCGCACCTGGACCGGGATAACGACGGCGTCGGGTGTGAGTGAGCTCCCATCCGCCGCCGGGTCGACGTGAGGAAACCAAGGTCAGCTTCGACTGTTCTTGCGTGCGGTGATAAAGACCACCCTGAGCCCCGCACTGGCGTCCTGCCCCTGCCATTGCTTCCAGCACGTACGCGCCCGGCGCGGGCGACCTATAACGGTCGCATGGCCGGGCGGTGCCTCCGCGCGGCACCTGACGGATGAAGTCGCATGCACGGACGTACCACCCCTGATCGGCTCCACGCGCGCGCGCCTGCCGCGCTTCGGATCGGCTTCACCGCGCTCATTGCACTGGCCGAGGCCGCGCACCTGGGCTGGGAGCACCTGCACGGCGGGATCATCAGCCACCACCTGCTCGCTGACCCGACCATGCCCGCGATCTGGAACGGCTGGGGCCTCGTGGTGCTGCCCGTGCTGGCGTGGATCGCCTCCAGCCGCGCGTTCCAGCGGACGGAAGGCGCGTGGCGCCTGCACCGGCCGTTCGCGCTGCGCCTGCTGTCCGCGCTGCTGGCGGGGCTGGCCCTGTCGGTGGCGTTCTCGTTCGGACGGGAGGACATCGCCGGCATGGTGCTGGTCGGGCTGCTGCTGTCGGCGCTGGCGGTACGCGTCAATCGCATCGAGTACCTGCTCGGGTTCGTGCTCGGCATGGCGTTTACGTTCGGCGCCCTGCTGCCCACGTTGATCGGCGGGTGCATCGCACTGCTGTCGGCGGCGGTGTGGCTGGGGCTGTGGCCCCTGCTGGGGCGGGCGCTGCGGAAAGTGCCGGCCTGATGCAGCTGCGGCCGGGGCCAGCGCTCGAAAAATTGACTCTGACCCCTGTTTTGGCAATCCGCGGTTTGATGAACACCGTCGGCGCGCATGAACCAAGCGTTGACCCGCCGCGGTGGACACTCGTGGCACGGGAGCGCATTCCTGCGCCCGGCCGCTATGAGAGGAGACACCTGTCCATGATCCGTTCGCTGATGAAACTCGCCGTTGGATACGCTGTGACCCGAGCGCTCGCCAAGTCCGGAGGCCCCGTAGGCCTCCTGAAGTCCGTGTTCTCGTCCGGCAGCAACTCAAGCGGCTACGACCGACGCACCAACCGAGGAATCCTTCGCACCCCTCGCCAGAAGCGCGCGGACGCACGCGGCCGGCGTTGAGCCGGGGCTCGCGCGATGGCTCCCGCACCATCGGAGTCCTGCCCAACATCGGGGTCCGGTTCACGGTTGCTGTCAGTGAACCGGTCCCTTGTCATTTGCCCAGGCTCCGGACCCTGCCTGGAGCCGCCACGCGCGCAAACTTGTCCCATAAGTCCGCATGCCGTTAGAGGACATTACGTTTCAAACGCGAATTTTCTCTGACCCCTTTTTCCGGTCAGGCTTTTGCTTCAGGCGCGGACACAGGGCCAGTGTCGACCTTCTCAGCGTGATGCGATAAAGATCACTCTGACCCCGGTTTCTGGCTGCCGACGCTGATCGGCGGGTGCATCGCACTGCTGTCCGCGGCGGTGTGGTTCGGGGTGTGGCCGCTACTGGGGCGCTTGCTGCCGAAAGTGCCGGCCTAGTGCAGCCGCGGCCAGGATCAGCGTTCGAAAAATCGACTCTGACCCCTGTTTTGGCGGAGCCAGCCCGTTTCCCCTAGCCGGCGGGCTCTTCCCTTCCCCAGGCACCTCGCTATCCTGGAGCGCATGCCTAGGCTGCAGCTGCCCACAGACCTGCCCTTCGAAGTCGGCGCCCTCTACAACCGTCAGAGGGACGTCCACGACCGACTTGGCGGAAAGAGACAAGGCGGCATCGCCCCATCCACCAGCACTCCCTTCGTGATCCTCTTCACCGGCGCTGCTGGCTCCCAGCATGGCTACCGTGACCATTGGGAAGAGGAGGATGGCGAGAACATCCTCCATTACTACGGCGAGGGCCAGTCTGGAGACATGCGGGACAGCCACGGCAATCGTGCAATCCGGGCGCACCTGCAACAGAATCGGCGACTCCTGATCTTCCAAAGCCTCGGAAAGAGCAAGCCCTACCGGTTCCTAGGTGAGTTCCGCTTCGTCCACGCCTACGAGGAACATGACGTTCCGGATACGCACGGCGCGCTCCGCAAGGCGATCGTCTTCAAGCTAAAGCCCATCGAGAACGACTTCAGTCCATTCGACAAGGCAATCGCAGACAGCGAAGTCGCGCAAATCGACCTGTCTACGACGGTTTCTCAGCAAGTGCGAGAAATTCGGGTCAAGCAATCGCTGTTCAAGCGCAGACTGCTCAATGTAGAGAAGCAGTGCCGGTTGACCGGAGTTGCTGACCTGCGGTTCCTCCGGGCAAGCCATATCAAGCCATGGTCGAAGTGCACCAACGGCAGTGAGCGAGTGGATGGCGCGAACGGTCTGCTCCTCACGCCGCATGCCGACCTGCTCTTTGACCGCGGATGGATCACGTTCGAGAACGATGGCGCGCTCGTCCGGTCAGGCCAGCTGCCTGCGAACGTTTCCAGCCGAATCGGGCTGAACCTGACAAACGGCCGCCGCTGCGGCGGTTTCGATGAAAAGCAAAAAGCCTATCTCGAGTACCACAGGAATGCGGTGTTTGAGACCACGTTTGAGAAGATGGAAGATCCACTCTCGGACCTGATCACGCTAGAGATGATTTGATACGGCGCTTGTGTTGCGGAAATTGCCCGCCTGATGTGCCCGCGACCGCGGTCCGCGCTCGAAAAGTCGACTCTGACCCCTGTCTTGGCACGGTGCTGATCGGGCTGCTGCTGTCGGCGCTGGCGGTACGCGCCTATCGCATCGAGTACCTGCTCGGGTTCGTGCTCGGCATGGCGTTTACGTTCGGCGCCCTGCTACCCACGTTGATCGGCGGGTGCATCGCACTGCTGTCGGCGGCGGTGTGGCTGAGCGTGTGGCCGTTACTGGCGCGGGTACTACGGAAAGTGCCGGCTTGATGCTGCAGCCGCGGCCGGGATCAGAGCTTGAAAAATCGAATCTGACTCCTGTTTTTCTAAAAGTCGACTCTGACCCCTGTTTTGGCTGTTGGTGCTCCAATTAATGCTCGCACACAAGTCACTCTCTCCAACGACTTTCAAAATATCTGCGGAACACATGTTGTGCCGCCATCGCACTCATGTGACTGCAGTACCCCTGGAAGTCATCGCTCTTTGTAGAATCCGCCTTGTCGGAAACAGCCTTTATACAAAGAACAAGAGGATTGGGCTCGTCGGCCATTATTGCAGAGTGATAGAAGCCATAGCACTCCATATCGATTCCATCAACCTTCCTATGCTGCCTTTTAAACAGCTCTTGAAAATTGGAATCTGCGACGACAGCACTACCGGATGCTACGGGGGCGACGCGCACAGTCGGGCGAGCCGCTGGCTTCGCATTCTCATAGCGCTCGTACCACTCACGGGAAACCTCGTCCACACCCCTCGCCAAGGCCACAAGTTCACTTGACGCCTCCTTCTGGTCGGGCGCTATACAAAGCGACCCATCAGCTGTCCACTTACCAGCCTGCCAATCCCAACTCTTATCGGCAACGATGATGTCGCCCACAAGCGTACTGTCGTTAACCGAGCCGCATATCCCGGTCATTATTAGAACCCGAGGCCGCAAACAGTTAATCATTTGAGACGCAAGATGAGCAGCGGGCACCAGCCCCATTTGCGTGGCATGAGCGCACGCCAACTTAAGCTTTCTACCTCCTACCTCCATCTCGCCACGGCGAAATAAGAGACCTCTTGAAAGAGGTTCCTCTGGAAGCCAAGATATTCCCGGAAGAGCAAGTACGGCGCTAAGTTCCGGCGCTCTCAATGTCGCCTGTATGCATACGTCATAGTCAAATTGCATTCGAGCTGAAGCAACGGATCGTACATGGGACACCAAAGATCCCAGCGAGTATTTCCAAGTGTCGACGCCCGGATCTACATGTAAAATCTGAGTGACCAAATTCCTGAACTCTGAATCAAAAGCATCTATAGCACCTAACTCTGATGTGATGGCGACCACCCTGCCCGGCGATGGACTTGTCTCATCCTCGACGATCTCCCTTAGAAAATCCGCACTGACGTCACCAGCAGGCGAGGCTCCATCACGCGCCGGCAGAAGCACATCCAGCAGCATCAAGTCATAGTACCGGTCGCGAAGCGCACGACGAGCCGATGCCGCGTCATATGCGAAGAAGATATCCTCTGCGTTCACACCCTTTTCCTGTAGAAAGGATGCAATTATTTTGCACTTATAAACAGAATCATCAACTACCAAAACAGTTAGACTCATCGCGTGCCTGCCTGCAATGAGTCAATTAAAGCCTTAAGCTTTGTGCGCCACTCGCCATGGAGACCCGAATAATAAATTATCCCATGGAAGTCTGAGCCAAGATCTCGAGTCAGCTCGACTCTAAGGTCATCAAGGGAGCGGCACCCGCCAACACCATCAGAAGGAAACTCCTCATATTGAGTCAATACGATGGTATTCACCCGGCCAACCTCGGAATGCATGAATCGCAGTATGTCGCTACCCCCAAAACCCTGAGGCGTTCCACCACCAGCCGAATCATGAGAAAGGTCGTAAGTCGGTAACGACATGTCAATTACCGCCAACTCGATAGGATTGCGCATAACCACGTCCACCGCAGAGGTCAGTGACCGCGCCAGCAATAAGGGAAACGACGGAAACTCTTCTTCGAAGAATTTAACTATCGCACGAAGCTTTGGCTCGTCGTCTTCGACTATTAGTGTTGCGAGTTTATTCATAGGCATCGTAGCGTGAGTTTCGCTCATAGAGTGGTATGTCGATCTTGACGTACCAGTTGCCTTCTCGTACTCCGAAATCCAGGGGCTGAGGACACAGCTCACGATCAACCATCTGCACTGCACGAGCCAACTTGGCAAAGCCGGACCCTCCCTCTCTAGCGACAAGCTCCACGGGGAGTGCTCTCAAGTACTTGGCGCGCAGTTCTGCCAAACGTTCACCCCTCATATCATCCGCCCGCGCAAGCGAAAGTCTATTCTCGATATTGAGTTCAAGTATCCCTTTTTCCTTACAAAAGCTGGTGCTAACAGAAATCGGCCCCAGCGCTTCACCGAGACCCGAATGCTTCCACGCATTCTCAAAAACAACGTAGAGACAGTCGTACAGAACCGCCAACCCATTTGCAGATAGATTGAGGTCAACCGCGTTACCCTCATCTACAACGAGCTCGCCATCAAACTTGCGGTAAACATTGTTCGTTGCGCGCTTCGCAATCTCAATAGCCACGTGTAAAGGATACGACTGCGCCTCGGACTCAGATTCTCGTGTGAACCACCCTGAGACTATGTCGCATTGATTTTGAACGTTTGTTGCCGCTGCCCGTAGCGCACCTACCAAGGCTACAAGCTTCGAATCCTCTCCCAGCTCGCTACTCAATCGTTCGAAGCTCGATTGCAATTCCGATTTAACGCTCACACTAATATGGTCTGCCAATGCTTGCCGCGCCGGCTGGATCATTGTCCAGAAGAGCATATAGCAAGTGGACAGAAATGCAGAGAACGACATCTCTGGAGAGAACACAGTAGGTATTAGCCGAGCGGTCGGACTGTCAATTACCGTTGGGAACGTCCCCACTGGCTTTGCAGAGGAATGGACCTGCACGCGCTCGTCTACCAAGGCACGGACCGACTCCTGTACATCTAGAGAGAATCGCCGCAAGGATGCCAACACAGCAGCAAGCGCATCCCCCTGCAGGGGCAATACATGGTCCCACCGTCTATGGAATGCCTCTTCACTGGCATCTCCCGAGATCAGGAGCCCCTCCTCCTCAATCGGTCCTAACAAAGTTCCGCGCAGAGTGCCGTGCCTAATTCTTAGGCTCAGATAGGATTCGAGCCCGTTAGCAGGATCTGTCATAAACCTTTTAAACATCCTGTCGATAATATCCAACAGGATGGTATTGCTCTCAGTGACACCCTCCTGGGGAAGCGCCATTATCAAATTTTCGACGCTTGGGTTAACCAAGTAATTGCGGATGAGCTCATCATCCAATGTTGCAGGATCTACTTCTTCGTTCAGGGACCGCCAGCGCTCAAAACTTGGAAGCAGCTCCTTCTCTGCCCAACGCGAGATCGCTGCCTCATTCACAAAAATGCGCGTTTCATCAAGATGCTGTAGGCCCCGCCACAAAGTCTCGTCAAGTGTCAGCTGCTTAATGTAACGCGAGTATTCCTGCTCCCCTTCAGGGTTCCATATCAGCAACTGCTGAAACAGCTCCATTCGCTCTCTGCGAACATCATGCGTAGACCTGAAATCCTCAATGAGCACAAGGTTCTCTTCGGTCCACGCGTCTTCAAGAAATGCAACGACCACCGCCCTCTCGAAATCAGACTCTAGCGAGCTCCATAGCTCATCTAAACTTTCACGGCTTCCAGCCTTAAAGAAATATCTGCAAGCCATTCTGCAAATAAAACGCGTATTTCCATCGCTCGAAAGGTTAGTCGCATAGTGTGCTACCAGGCCGATCAAAGCGGGATCAAACTTCTTAAAATCAGACCAAGACTGAGAGCTGAATATTAGATCAAGCGGCAGATCGTAAGCGTATCGGTAGTCCTTAACCAACATCTCAGCCGCATGCCGAAGGGCACTATTTAGATCGTAGCTCTCTTTTGCTATGCGAATTTTCAACTTTGCTGACAATTTTGTCCAAGGTGCGCCCAATGTGTCCATAGACACGCAAAGCGAGTATGCCTCTTCAAACCGGCGAAGGGTTACAAGATACTTAGCTAGCCACGCGACGAAAAGTGACTTAGGAGGATCTTCGCCCGCCTTATAACCGTTATCGATGACGGATTTAGTCCAGGACAATATGCGCCTGTCCTCAGCGTCCAGCCCACTGTCTTCACAATAGTGGTCTATATGTTCGATGACTATATCGTCTCGAAACGCGAGGCAATGAACGCTATAAACGTTAGTTGATACCAGCGTTGCGGTTAGATCCAATACGCGCCGATTGACATCTGCGGTCGCTCCTCTAAAAGCAGCATAGGCCACGTTAACTCCCAGCGGGAGGCTCTTGAAATTTAACCCTGTTTTTATTAGCTCATCTGATTCATCACTACTCGGAATGTCAGACTCCTGCACCCGAATTAGGCGGTTAATGATCTCACTCTCAGACTGCGAGCTATCGGTATCGTGACTATCAATACGAATACCGAGTGTGGCCGCCTCCAGACGATCAGTAGGAGATCTCGGGGCATTCAAAGTTGGATGCGACGTGGTGATCCCGTACGCTGACCTCAGTTTCACAATCCGCAGGTCACTGAGGGCAGAATCTGACAGCGCCTCTAGCAGCGCCCTCCCGTCGCCCCACAAGTGGCTAAGTTTTGAATCCTCATTGATGGTGATAAGGCAATCGATGATGCATTCAAAGTAATCGACTGCAGAAGACTTGATCTCTGTCGATAACAGAATTGGAAATTCGTGTTCTGGATTATCTACGGAGCCCGTTGCCCTGTATCTTATGTATGTTCGAAACCACAACGGTTCGAACCTCGGAAACGAGCGGCCGGCTTTCGCCGAAAACTGACCATATGTGAGTGTTTCATCGGTTCGATCAATTAGTATTGTCGCGTACAGGCTGCTTGGACGATTAGTGGCGCCTTTCTGGAGCAGCGCTGCTAGCCTCCTGACTTCAAGAGTCCCCCCGGTTTTCTGAGTTACCGCGAACTTCAGATCAGCGGCCCAGTAGCTCCAGCCGCAGACTTCGATGTGACGATCGATCAGCACTGCCATGTGCTCGAAGTCTCCTACCGCGAAGGTGCTCTGGAGCTGGATTTGCAGTTCCGAGTGATCGTCTAGGGTCTTCCTTAATCGAGGCAGCACCGATGCGGCCCACGCAAGTTCGTTTTCCAGACGAAGAGGCTGCATAGGCCCACGAAATGCTAGGTCTGCAAAGCTGGTTGGTTTCTGGTTGAATATCGCCTTATGCTTTGGCGCCGAAATATCCACCGCGCGAAGCAGCGATACATAGGCCGGCGCTTGAAGTTCCGCGCGAATATCGCCTATTTTTCGGAGCGCATGCCTTGCATCGAGCACCCCTAAGCTTCGGGCGACTTGAGTTAGCTTATTGGCCTTCTTTCTCCTCATACGTCCCCTCAATGAAAAGGGCGACCAGAGTCGCCCTTTAAGTAGCACTTCAATGTTGTTACACCCCAATTGGATTCGGCTTCTCCGAATCAATCTTGTACTGCTTCACCGCCCTAGCCACGTCCTTCGCGGTCATCTTCCCCTCCGCCGCCAGCGCTTCGATCGCCGCCTGGGCGATGTAGTGGCGGTCCACCTCGAAGTGGCGACGTAGGTTGGCTCGGGTATCGGAGCGGCCGAAGCCGTCGGTACCCAGCACGGTGTAGCGCATCGGCAAGAACTCGCGGATCTGGTCGGCATACACGCGGATGTAGTCGGTGGCGGCGATTGCCGGGCCCTGCTGCTTTTCCAGCAGCTGGGTCACATACGGCTTGCGCGGTGACTTGGCCTCGGGGTGCAGGCGGTTGTGGCGGATGGCGTCCACGCCGTCGCGGGCCAGCTCGTTGAAGCTGGGGCAGGACCAGATGTCGGCGGTTACGCCGAAGTCCTTGTCGAGGAGGTCTGCGGCGGCGATGGCCTCGCGCAGGATGGTGCCGCTGCCCAGCAGCTGCACGCGCAGCTCGCCCTTCTTGGCCTTGCCGGCGTCCTTCAGCAGGTACATGCCCTTGATGATCCCCTCGGCGCTGCCTTCGGGCATGTCGGGGTGGGCGTAGTTCTCGTTCATCAGGGTGACGTAGTAGTACTCGTCCACCTGCTCGGCCAGCATGCGCTGCATGCCGTGCTGGATGATGGTCACCACTTCGTAGCTGAAGGTGGGGTCGTAGCTGCGGCAGTTGGGGATGAGGCCGGCCTGCACCATGCCGTGGCCGTCCTCGTGCTGCAGGCCTTCGCCGTTGAGCGTGGTGCGCCCGGCGGTGGCGCCCAGCAGGAAGCCGCGCGCGCGCATGTCGGCGGCCTGCCAGGCGGAGTCGCCGATGCGCTGGAAGCCGAACATCGAGTAGTAGATGTAGAACGGCAGCATCTGCAGGTTGTTGGTGCTGTAGCTGGTGGCGGCGGCCATCCAGCTGGCGAACGCACCGGCCTCGGTGATGCCCTCTTCCAGCACCTGGCCGGCGGCGTCCTCGCGGTAGTACATCAGCTGGTCGCGGTCGACCGGCTTGTACTGCTGGCCCTTGGGCGAGTAGATGCCCAGCTGGCGGAACAGGCCTTCCATGCCGAAGGTGCGGGCCTCGTCGGCGACGATGGGGACCACGCGCGGGCCCACCTGCTTGTCGCGCAGGGTGATGTTGAGCATCTGCACGAAGGCCATGGTGGTGCTGATCTCGCGCTCGCCGGTGGCCTTGAGCAGGCGCTCGTAGGTGTCCAGCGCGGGCACCTGCAGCGACTCGCTGGCCTTGCGGCGGCGCTGCGGCAGGAAGCCGCCCAGTTCCTCGCGGCGCGCGAGCATGTACTGGACTTCCTCGGAGTCCTTGCCCGGGTGGTAGAACGGCACCGCGCCGTCTTCCAGCTGCTCGTCGGTCACCGGGATGCGGAAGCGGTCGCGGAAGGCGCGCACCGCCTCGTCGTCCATCTTCTTGGTGCCGTGGGTGGGGTTGAGCGACTCGCCCGAGGCGCCCATGCCGTAGCCCTTGACCGTCTTGGCCAGCACGACGGTGGGCATGCCCTGGGTGGTGCTGGCCTCGTGGTAGGCGGCGTAGACCTTGTGCGGGTCGTGGCCGCCGCGGTTGAGGCGCCAGATGTCCTCGTCCGACAGGTTGGCCACCAGCTGCGCGGTCTCGGGGTACTTGCCGAAGAAGTGCTCGCGCGTGTAGGCGCCGCCGAAAGCCTTGCAGTTCTGGTATTCGCCGTCGACGGTTTCCATCATCAGCTGGCGCAGCTTGCCGGTGGTGTCGCGCGCCAGCAGCGGGTCCCAGTAGCTGCCCCAGATGGTCTTGATGACGTTCCAGCCGGCGCCGCGGAACTGGCCTTCCAGCTCCTGGATGATCTTGCCGTTGCCGCGCACCGGCCCGTCCAGGCGCTGCAGGTTGCAGTTGACGACGAAGATCAGGTTGTCCAGGCCTTCGCGGCCGGCCACGGAGATGGCGCCGAGGGATTCGGGCTCGTCGGTTTCGCCGTCGCCCAGGAAGCACCACACCTTGCGGTCGGTCTTGGGCATCAGCCCGCGCGCTTCCAGGTACTTCCAGTTGCGGGCCTGGTAGATGGCGGCGATCGGGCCCAGGCCCATCGACACGGTGGGCACCTGCCAGTAGTCGGGCATCAGCCACGGGTGCGGGTAGGAGCTGATGCCGCGGCCGTCGACCTCCATGCGGAAGTTGTCGAGCTGGTCCTCGGTGAGGCGCCCTTCCAGGAAGCTGCGCGCGTAGATGCCGGGGGACGAGTGGCCCTGGATGCCGATGAGGTCGCCGGGGTGCTCGTCGGAGGGCGCGCGCCAGAAGTGGTTGAAGCCCACGTCGTACAGGGTGGCCGCCGAGGCGAAGCTGGCGATGTGCCCGCCCAGGTCGCCGGGCTTGCGGTTGGCGCGCACCACCATGGCCATGGCGTTCCAGCGGATCAGCGAGCGGATCCGCCATTCCATTGCGTGGTCGCCGGGGCACTTGGCCTCCAGGTGCGGCGGGATGGTGTTGATGTATTCGGTGGTCGGCGCGAACGGCAGGTGGGCGCCGGCGCGGCGGGTGACCTCGACCATGCCCTGCAGCAGCTGGTGGGCGCGCTCGGCGCCGTCACGGGCGATGACGGCCTGGACCGACTCGACCCATTCCTGGGTTTCGGTGGGGTCCGGATCGTTCTGCATCAGGTCGTCGAACGGGCTCTGGTACGTCGTGGTCATGCGCCTCGCGGCCCCGTGGCCGCGCCTCGTTGTCGATGGGGGAAATAGGGGTGGATTCTAGCAGCGGGGTTGGGGGTGGCTTTGGGGTGGGATGCGGCGGTTTGGAGGCCGGGACGAGGCAGGGAACGTACGTGGGCGTGTGGTGGTTGCCCCTGTAGGAGCGACGTGAGTCGCGATCATGGGGTGGCGGTGTTGGGTTGTGGGATGGGGGTCGCGACTTGCGTCGCTCCGACAAGAGGGGGTGCGGGTATGCAGCGGTTGGGTGGAGCGGGAGGGTGTCGGCTTCTCTGCGTGACTGCGCCGGTTGGGGGTCTTCCGCTTGCGGACGTCGGGTTCGCGACTTACGTCGCTCCTACAAAGGGGGGGGCTTTCATTTTGTAGGAGCGACGTGAGTCGCGACCGAACCCCACGCGCCGGCGGGGCATCGTCTGACTGCGGCCATGCGGCGGCCGGCGGCATCGTCGCGGCATGTCCAACGCCATCCACCGCCCTGGCCATGTCGCCCTGCGCCGGGGGCGTGTCTCGCTGCCCGGTCAGGTCTACCTGGTGACCTTCACGACGGAGGCGCGGCGGCCCTTGTTCGCGCGGTTCTGGACCGGTGCCGTGGCGTCGGCCGCGATGGTGGATGGGCGGCTGTGGCGTGACGCACGGCTGCTGGCGTGGGTGCTGATGCCGGATCACTGGCACGGGTTGATCGAGCTGGGGTCACGGGATTCCCTCGGCCAGGTGGTGCAACGGCTGAAGGTGAACAGTGCACGGCGCGTACGTGCCGGGGCGGGCGTGCAGTGCCGGGTATGGGCGCGTGGGTTCCACGACCATGGGCTGCGGCAGGAGGAAGGCCTTAGGAATGCCGCGCGGTACGTCGTGGGCAATCCGATCCGGGCGGGGCTGGTGGAGCGTGCCGGCGATTACCCGTTCTGGGGTGCGAATTGGGTCAATAGCGACGCGCCGCCGTTGTAGGAGCGACGTGAGTCGCGATTCGAAGACGTCCGGGGTTGAGCGTTCGCGACTTACGTCGCTCCTACAGGAAGCAGGGGTCGCCTGGCGGGGTAGGAGCGGCGTGAGTCGCGATTCGAAGACGTCCGGAGGTTGCGCGTTCGCGACTTACGTCGCTCCTACAAGGAGCAGGGGTCGCCTGGCGGGGTAGGAGCGGCGTGAGTCGCGATTCGAAGACGTCCGGAGGTTGCGCGTTCGCGACTTACGTCGCTCCTACAGGAAGCAGGGGTCGCCTGGCGGGGTAGGAGAGACGTGAGTCGCGATTCGAAGACGTCCGGAGGTTGCGCGGTCGCGACTTACGTCGCTCCTACAAGGAGCAGGGGTCGCCTGGCCGGGTAGGAGCGGCGTGAGTCGCGATTCGAAACGTTCCGGAGGCGGCGCGGTCGCGACTTACGTCGCTCCTACAAGGAGCAGGGGTCGCCTGGCGGGGTAGGAGCGACGTGAGTCGCGATTCGAAGACGTCCGGAGGTTGCGCGGTCGCGACTTACGTCGCTCCTACATGAAGCAGGGGTCGCCTGGCGGGGTGGGAGCGACGTGAGTCGCGATTCGAAACCTTCCGGAGGCAGCGCGGTCGCGACTTACGTCGCTCCTACATGAAGCAGGGGTCGCCTGGCGGGGTAGGAGCGACGTGAGTCGCGATTCGAAACCTTCCGGAGGCAGCGCGGTCGCGACTTACGTCGCTCCTACAAAAAGCTACGTCACTTGCCGCCGAACCACTTGCGCGGGAGCAGCAGCTTGACGGCGCGTTCGGCGCTCTTGCGGCGCAGGCCGGGGCGGACGAGGCCTTGCCAGAGCGGGGCGATCCACTCGTGGCGGGGGCGTTCGAGGATCGCTTCACGCTGGTCCGCTTCCAGGCGGTACATGCGGGCGACCTGGCGAGCGGCGCGCAGGTGGGCGGGGTCGATCGCGGCACCCTCCTCCACCACCCGGGCGATGGCGCCATCCAGGTCGTCGGCCACGTCGCGGTACATCCGCAGCAGGCGGCGGTAGCGGCGCTGGAAGGCCTTCTGGCTGCCGTCGCCCTTGGCGAACACCCAGCTGCTGAGGTTGCCGGCGCCGACGGTGTAGCGCAGCAGGCGGTCGGGCAGTTGCACGCCGCGGCCGAGCAGCGCGCCGCGCATGGTCAGGGCGTTGTCCTCGACGCGCGCGTGCAGTGGGCCGATGCGGTCGAACACCTCCCGCCGCCACGCCATCGACGCGCCGAGCAGGGTGGTGAAGCGGCCTGCCCGGGCGAAGTGGCGGATGTCGAAGTCATCGGGCACGCGGGCACGGCCCGGGCCGAGGTCGTTGCCGTCGTCGTCGACCTTGTCGTACCCGCTGCCGGCGACCATCACCCGCGGGTCGGCGTCGAACGCGGCCAGCAGCCGTTCCACGCGCTGCGGGTAGGACACGTCGTCGCCGGCCATCTGCACGACCACGTCGGTGTCGACCTCGCCCATGCGCAGCGACAGGTGCGCGCCCAGGCCGAGGTTGCCGGGGTTGCGCACCGCGCGGACCTGGTGGGGGCCGTGGTCGGTATCGAGCGCGTGCTGGATGCTCGCCCACGAATCATCCGGGGAAGCATCGTCGGACACCACGATGCGGCACGGCACGGTCTGCGCCAGCGCACCGGCGATCGCCGCGCCCACGCGGCCACCGGTGTTGTAGTTCAACAGCAGTACGGTGGCGCGCGGCGCGGTCATGCGCGTGCGGTGGCGGCGGTCAGCCGCCGAACGCAGCGCGGATCTGCGCGTCGACGGCGGCGATCGCGGTCATGTTGATCACCCGGCGCGGGGTCGCGTCGGGGGTCAGGATGTGCGCCGACTTGTCCAGGCCCATCAGGATCGGGCCCAGTGCGACGCCATCGGTCATCACCCGGATCATGTTGTAGGTGATGTTGGCCGCGTCCAGGTTGGGCATGACGAACAGGTTGGCGCGGCCGCGCAGGGTGGTGTTGGGGAAGATGCGCTTGCGCACGCTCTCGTGCCAGGCGCTGTCGGCCATCATCTCGCCGTCGACCTCCAGCCGCGGCACGCGCTTGGCCAGGATCTCGCGGACGCGGCGCATCTTGGCCGCGCTGGGGTTGTCGTGGCTGCCGAAGTTGGAGTGCGACAGCAGCGCCACCTTGGGCTCGACGCCGAACAGCTTGAGCCGGTAGCTGGCCTGCAGCGTGGCCTCGGCGATCTGCTCGGCGGACGGGTCAAGCTGGACGTGGGTGTCGAGGAAGAACCACGCGCCCTGGTCGTTGATCACCCCGGTCATCGCGGCGGTGCCGTGCACGCCGGGGTCGAAGTCGAACACGCTGCGCAGGTAGCCGAGCTTCTTGTGGAAGCGCCCGACCACGCCGCAGATCATCGCGTCGGCTTCGCCGCGCTCGACCATCAACGCGGCGATCAGGGTCGGGCGCGAGCGCAGCAGGTTCTTGGCCGCGGCCGGGGTGACGCCACGGCGCTCGGTCAGTGCGTGGTACTGCTGCCAGTAGTCGTTGAAGCGCGGGTCGTCGTTGATGTTGGTCAGCTCGACGTCGACCCCGATGCGCATGCGCAGGCCGAGGCGGTCGATGCGGGTCTGGATGACGTCGGGGCGCCCGATCAGGATCGGCGTGGCCATGCCTTCGTCGATCACCGTCTGCACCGCGCGCAGCACGGTTTCCTCTTCGCCCTCGGCATACACCACGCGCTTGCGGTCGGCGCGCGCGCGGTCGTAGACCGGCTTCATCAGCAGCCCGGTGCGGTGGATGAACTGCCCGAGCGTCTCCAGGTAGGTCTCCATGTCGGTGATGGGACGCGTGGCGATGCCCGAGTCCATCGCCGCGCGGGCCACGGCCGGGGCCAGCATCACCAGCAGGCGCGGGTCGAACGGGCGCGGGATCAGGTAGTCCGGGCCGAAGGTGGGGATCTCGCTGCCGTAGGCGCTGGCCAGGTCACCGGCTTCCATCCGCGCCAGTTGCGCGATGGCGCGCACGCAGGCCAGCTTCATCGCCTCGTTGATGCCGGTGGCACCGACGTCCAGCGCGCCGCGGAAGATGTACGGGAAGCACAGCGCGTTGTTGACCTGGTTGGGATAGTCGCTGCGCCCGGTGGCGATGATGCAGTCCGGGCGCACGGCCCGGGCGTCCTCGGGCAGGATTTCCGGGTACGGGTTGGCCAGCGCCAGGATGATCGGGCGCTCGGCCATGGTCGCGACCATGTCGGGCTTGAGCACGCCGCCGGCGGACAGGCCGAGGAAGATGTCGGCGCCCTCGACGATGTCGGCCAGCGTGCGCTTGTCGGTGTCGCGGGCGTAGCGGGCCTTGTCCGGATCCAGGTTGGCGCGGCCGGTGTAGAGCGCGCCGTCGCGGTCCACGGCCAGGATGTTCTCGGGCTTCATGCCCAGCGCCACCAGCATGTCCAGGCAGGCGATGCCGGCCGCGCCGGCGCCGGCGGTGGCCAGCTTCACCCGGGCGATGTCCTTGCCGACGATTTCCAGCGCGTTGAGCACCGCGGCGCCGACGATGATGGCGGTACCGTGCTGGTCGTCGTGGAACACCGGGATCTTCATCCGCTCGCGCAGCTTGCGCTCGACGATGAAGCACTCCGGCGCCTTGATGTCCTCCAGGTTGATGCCACCGAAGGTCGGCTCCAGGCTGGCGATGATGTCGACCAGCTTGTCGGGGTCCTTCTCGTCGACTTCGATGTCGAACACATCGATGCCCGCGAACTTCTGGAACAGCACGCCCTTGCCTTCCATCACCGGCTTACCGGCCAACGGCCCGATGTCGCCCAGGCCCAGCACCGCGGTGCCGTTGCTGATCACCGCCACCAGGTTGCCGCGGGCGGTGTAGTCGAAGGCGCTGGTGGGGTCGGCGACGATCGCCTCGCAGGCGTAGGCCACGCCCGGCGAGTACGCCAGGGCGAGGTCGCGCTGGGTCACCATCGGCTTGGTCGCGATGACCTTGATCTTCCCCCGCGGGGCGATGCGGTGGTAGTCGAGCGCGGCTTGCTTGAAATCGTCGGTGTTGGACATCGCGTGGGGTTCCGGCACGGCGGGGGCGGCTCCCGATTCTAACGGAGCCGTCGTAGCCGGCCGGAAAGCCGGTGCGGTGCTCGCGCCACGTGGCGGAGGCAGCGCCCGCGCCCCGTCCCCGCGCCTGAAGGAGCGGCTTCAGCCGCGATAGCGCTCCCCCGGGACCCTTGTAGGAGCGACGTGAGTCGCGAAGGGGGGTCCGGGTGCTTCGCGATTTCCGCCAGGGCGTGCGGGTGCGATCGCGACTTACGTCGCTCCTACAAAGGGTGGGGAGGATTCGGGCGCGAGCGGGTGGGCGCTCTTGTAGGAGCGGCTTCAGGGGTGATCGTGCCGCTCCGGGACCGTTGTAGGAGCGACGTGAGTCGCGAACGGGGTCCGGGCGCGTCGCGATTTCCGCCAGGTCGTGCGGGTGCGATCGCGACTTGCGTCGCTCCTACAAAGGGTGGGGAGGATTCGGGCGCGCGGGCGGGCTGGCGCCCTTGTAGGAGCGGCTGCAGCCGCGATCGTGCTGCCCCGCGACCGTTGTCGGAGCGACGTGAGTCGCGAAGGGGGTCCGGGCGCGTCGCGATTTCTGCCAGGGCGTGCGGGTGGGATCGCGACTTACGTCGCTCCTACAAAGGTTGGGGGGATTCGGGCGCGAGCGGGTGGGCGGCCTTGTAGGAGTGGCTTCAGCGGTGATCGTGCCGCTCCGGGACCGTTGTAGGAGCGACGTGAGTCGCGAACGGGGTCCGGGTGCTTCGCGATTTCTGCCAGGGCGTGCGGGTGCGATCGCGACTTACGTCGCTCCTACAAAGGGTGGGGAGATTTGGACGCCAGCGGGCGGGTGGGCGCCCTTGTAGGAGCGGCTTCAGCCGCGATCGTGCTGCCCCGCGACCGTTGTAGGAGCGACGTGAGTCGCGAAGGGGGTCCGGGTGCTTCGCGATTTCTGCCAGGTCGTGCGGGTGCGATCGCGACTTACGTCGCTCCTACAAGGGCTGGGGGATTTGGGTGGTTGCAGGGGGCGGCTGAAGCCGCTCCTGCAGTGACGCGGCGTTGCGTGCGACGGGTACGGCAGGGGCTTCAGAGGGTCAGGTGGCCGTCGTCGGCGTTGACCGCGTCCAGGCGGATGCGGTTGGCGAACAGGGAGAACGCGAGCATCCCGGCCAGGCCGTTGGCGCGGGTGATCCACGGTGGCATCCAGCGCGCGGGCAGCAGCACGCCGGACTCGAACAGCGGTTCGAAGCGTTGCACGTCGCCCAGGGTCATCTTGCCGGCGAACAGCCAGCGGCAGGTCTGCAGCTTCTGCGCGCGCAGCGCCCAGCGGAAGAAGGTGTGCACGCCGATCAGCCCGCGCAGGTACACCGCGTCCTTGGTGAAGGCCGAGCCGCCGCCGACCGGCACGCCGCGGAACACGCGCTGCGCGGAGGCGAAGCTGTCGACCGGGCTCTGTTCCTCGGCCATGAAATAGTTGAAGACGTCGATGAAGTCGGCGCCGTCCATCGCCATGGCCACCGCCTCGATGCGCAGGCTCAGGCGCTTCATGCGGCCGATGTCGATGCTGCCGGTGATCTGCTCGGCGAAGGTCGCCAGCCCTTCCTGGGTTTCGGTGACCCGCGGCGACGGCAGCGCCAGGCTGGGCAGCACCGGCTGCTCGCGGCCGTTGAGCGCGGTCAGCGAGTGCACGAACGCTTCGTGCTGCAGCAGCTGGTCGCGGTCGTAGTCGCTGAAGGCGGCGCCGTCGCGCAGGCGGATGCGGGTGGCGCCGGCGGCGGCCTTGGCGATCAGGTTGGGATCGAGCACCACGTCGATGACGCGGCCGTCGAAGAAGCTGTCCAGGTCGCGCTGCAGCTGCAGCTGCAGGGCGATGGCCGAGATCGAGATGTGCTCGGCCGGGGCCATCAGCTCGTGGTCGAGTTCGTCGGCAATGGAGATGAAGTGGCGGGCGGCGTCGCGCGTGGTCGGGCCGTTGCCGGGCAGCGGTTCGTCGGGGCGGCCGTACAGGCGCACCGAATGCACGGTGACCGCGGTGGTGCCCAGGCATTCCAGCAGCGCCGCGGCCTCGTCCCAGCTGGCGGTGGATTCGACCAGGTAGTGGCCCAGCGGGTGGCCGGGGTCGGCCGCCGCGGCGATGGCCGAGAGTTCGCGCCGCACCGGGGCGAAGTCGTGGCGCGGGTACTCCACCACCGGCAGCACCGCGTTGCCGGCGGCATGCGCGGCCAAGAAGCGCCGTTCGACCTCGGCCGGCCAGCTGGTCAGGGTGAGCAGCTTGATGTCGCGCACGGCCGCGACCATGCGCGCATCCAGCGCGGCGTGGTGGGCGACGTCCGGGGCGTCAGCGCTTCCCATGGCGGTCGCTGGGGCGGGCGCCGCTGGTGCGCGACTGGGACTTGTCGTCGGCCGCCTCGGCGCGGCGCTGCGCCAGCCGGCCGGCGGCGCCGGCCACTTCGTCGCCCAGCTTGCGGTAGTTGGCGTAGCGCTGCGGGTCCAGGGTGCCGGCCTTGATCGCCGCCTGCACCGCGCAGCCGGGTTCGCGGTCATGCACGCAGTCGCGGAAGCGGCACTGCGCGGCGAGCGCCTCGACGTCGCCGAAGCTCTCGGCCACGTCCTCCTCGCCGGTCGGCTTGAGCTCGCGCATGCCCGGGGTGTCGATCATGCAGGCGCCGGAGGGCAGCGGGATCAGCGCGCGGTGGGTGGTGGTGTGGCGGCCGCGCGAGTCACTGCCGCGCACCTCGCCGGTCTTCATCCGCTCGATGCCCAGCAGGCTGTTGGTGAGGGTGGACTTGCCGGCCCCCGACGAGCCGACCAGCACCACGGTGCGGCCCGGCCCCAGCCAGGGATTGAGCGTGGCGACCGAATCGGCGTCGCGCGCATTGACGGTGCGCACCGCCACGCCCTGCTCCGCCAGTTCGGCCAGCGCCGCGACCGCGCCGGGCAGCGCGTCGGCGCCTTCGGCCAGGGCCAGGTCGGCCTTGGTCAACACCACCACCGGTTCGGCGCCGCCGCGGACCAGCAACAGGTAGCGTTCGATCCGGCGCGGGTTGAAGTCCGCGTCCAGCCCGCACACCACGAACACGGTGTCGACGTTGGCCGCGATCAGCTGCTGGCGGTAGTGCTCGCCGGCCGCGCCGCGCTTGATCGACGTCCGCCGCGGCAGCAGCGCGGCGACCTTGCCCGAGGCCAGCGCGCCCTCGACCAGCACCCAGTCGCCCACCGCGGGGCGCTGCTCGGGGTCGACCCCGCCCTTGCGGACGTTCGCCGGGCGCTGCCATTCGGGCAGCGATTCGACCGAATAGGTCTCGCCGCTGGCATCCACAGCGATCTGGTAGCCACTGCGGTGCTGCTCGACGATGCGCGCCGGCCACGTGCCGGGATGCGCGTCCATCAGCGCGTGCCAGGCCTCCACGGTGGGCCGCCCGTCGGGCCGCAGCGGCCAGCCGATGGCCTGGAGGTCGGCGGCGGTGGAGGTCAAAGGCGGGGGCGGGTCTGGGTCATGGCGCCGATTCTAGCCCCGTGCCCCGCCCTGACCGCGGCGATGGCTGGATTGCGCGCGCCGGCACGTTGTGGGGAAACAACGGGCACCCGCGCGCCCGCCGCCGAAACCGCCCCGACGGCGCCCGCGGAATCGGCTAGGCTGCCCGCTCCCGCCGCCACCGCCCTGCCCGATGTCCAGCCTGAAGACCCGCGAACGCCTGTCCGAAGTCCGTTATGAGATCCGCGGCGAGCTGGCGCGGCGGGCACGCGAGCTGGAATCGCAGGGGCGCGAGCTGATCAAGCTCAACATCGGCAACCCGGGTGCGTTCGGGTTCCGTGCGCCCGAGCACCTGCAGCGGGCCATCGCCGACCGCATCGCCGACACCGACCCCTACACCCACCAGCAGGGCCTGCCGGCCGCGCGCGAGGCGATCGCCGCCTTCCACAAGCAGCGGGGCACGCCCAACGCCTCGCCCGAGCGGGTGTTCATCGGCAACGGGGTGAGCGAGCTGATCGACCTGAGCCTGCGCGCGCTGCTCAACCCCGGTGACGAGGTGCTGCTGCCCTCGCCCGACTACCCGCTGTGGTCGGCGGCGACGATCCTCAACGACGGCCGGCCGGTGTACTACCGCTGCACGCGGGAGAACGGCTTCCTGCCCGACCCCGACGAGATCGAGAGGCTGGTCTCGCCGCGCACCCGCGCCATCGTGCTGATCAACCCCAACAACCCGACCGGTGCGGTGTACCCGCGCGAACTGCTGGAGCGCATCGTCGCGATTGCCGCGCGCCACAGGCTGCTGCTGATGAGCGACGAGATCTACGACTCGATCCTCTACGACGGCGCGGTGTTCCAGCCGCTGGCACCGCTGGCCGGCGAAGTCCCGTGCCTGACGTTCGGCGGCCTGAGCAAGGTGCACCGCGCCTGCGGCTGGCGGGTGGGCTGGGCGGTGCTGTCGGGCGATCCGCTGGTGTCGGGCGAGTTCCACCACGCCATGGACCTGCTGGGCGCACTGCGGCTGTGCGCCAACGTGCCGGGGCAGTTCGCGATCGAAGCCGCGCTGCACGGGGACGACACCATCGCGCCGCTGTGCATGGCGGGCGGGCGGCTGCACGAGGCGCGGCGCGCGGTCATCGCCAGCGTCGCGCAGAGCGCGCACCTGTCGCTGGTCGCGCCCGCCGGCGCGCTGTACGCGTTTCCGTCGGTGGTCGGCGCGGCGGCGGCGGGCTTCGACGACCACGCCTTCGCGCTGGAACTGCTGGAAACTCAAGACGTGCTGGTGGTGCCGGGCTCGAGCTTCAACGTGCCTTGGCGCGATCATTTCCGGGTGACCCTGCTGCCCGAACCCGACCAGCTGCGCGAGGTGTTCCAGCGCATCGACCGCGTGCTGCAGCGCCGCGTCGACGCGGGGGAGAGGCGCCATGCCGCGACGGCCTGACCGCGCCTGCCTGCTGGCCCTGGCGGCGGCGCTCGTGTTGCTGGCATCGGCCTGCACCCCCCTGGGCGGTGGCTCCACCGTCCGCGGCCCCACTCCGGAGAACGACACCGTGGACTACCTGGCCCTGGGCGACAGCTACACCATCGGCGAAGGCGTCGACCCGGACGGCCGCTGGCCGGTTCAGCTGGCGCGGACGCTGCGGGCCGAGGGCGTCGCACTGGGCGACCCGCGCATCATCGCCACCACCGGCTGGACCACCGACGAGCTGTCGCAGGCGATGGACGCGGCCGAACCGCTGGGCCGGTACGGCTTCGTGACCCTGCTGATCGGCGTCAACAACCAGTACCGCGAGCGCAGCCACGCCGAGTACCGCGGCGACTTCCACGACCTGTTGCGGCGGGCGATCGCGCTGGCCGCGGGCGACAGTGGCCGGGTCATGGTGCTGTCGATCCCGGACTGGGGCGTGACCCCGTTCGCCGCCGCCCAGGGGCGCGACCCGGCGCGGATCGCCAGCGACCTGGACGCCTACAACGCGATTGCCGCCGAACTGAGCGCGCAGCACGGGGTGGCCTTCGTCGACATCACCGGGATCAGCCGCGAGCACGGCGCCGACCCGGCGATGCTGGAAGACGACGGCCTGCACCCGTCGGAAAAGATGTACGGGCTGTGGACCCGGGAGGCGCTACCGGTCGCGCGGCGATTGCTCGGCGGCCACTGATGGCCGCCCCGACGCGCCCGTTGGCGCGCGAGCGGGCCAACGCGATCGCCGATGCGTTCCTGCCCGAGCGCTGGCTGGGCAACCGCTGGGACTACTACTACAGCCGCTCCAAGCTGGGCAGCGACCCGCTGTACCCCGGCGTGTGCGATGCGTTGCGTGGCACCACGGCGCCGGTGCTGGACCTGGGCTGCGGGCTGGGATTGCTGGCGCATGCGCTGCGCGCCGAGGGCATCGACCTTGCCTACCGCGGCATCGACAACGACGCCGGCAAGATCCGACGCGCGCGCAGCGCGGTCCAACGCCGGGGCCTGGCCGATGTCGCTTTCGACTGCATCGACCTGGCCGCGCCGGACTTCTGCTGGGGCGCGATCGACCACCGCGGCAGTGTCGCCATCCTGGACGTGTTGCAGTTCGTTCCGCCCCACGCGCAGGACCGCCTGCTGGACGCCGCCGTCGCGATGCTGGCGCCGGGCGGGCGGCTGGTGATCCGCACCGGGCTGGAGGACGGCGGCGGCCGTGCCCGTATCACCCGCGCGGTCGACGTGTTCTCGCGCGTGCTCGGCTGGATGAATGCCGCGCCGCGCCAGTACCCGTCGGAGGCCGCCCTGCGCGCCCGCTTCGACGGCGCGGGCCTGGTGTCGGAATTCACCCCGCTGTACGGCAACACCCCGTTCAACAACTGGCGGGTGGTGGCGGAACGACGCTGAGCGGCCAGGTGGTTGACGACGCGCCGTTGCAGGAGCGGCTTCAGCCGCGATCGGGATGCGACGCGCCCTGCATGCCCCCGCTGTTCGCGGCTTAAGCCGCTCCTACAGAAGTACCCGCTACCCGGGGATCGGCGTACGGGCATGTGCCGGCTCGTCCGATCCTTCGCGCTCCACTGCGGATCCGGGGTGCCTGCCCTCGCAGTGGCAAATAGCCGCAACGAAACAAGGGCGCCTTGCGGCGCCCCTGGTCGTGTTGCGTCCACGATGTCACCGCATGCGGCTTACTCGCTCAGTTCGTTCCACAGGAACGTGTACGCCATTGCGTTCATGTGCGCGGCCTGCGCGTTGTTGGCGGCGCCACCGTGGCCGCCTTCGATGTTCTCGTAGTAGCGCACGTCCTTGTCGGCCTCCAGCATCCTGGCCATCATCTTGCGGGCGTGGCCGGGGTGCACCCGGTCGTCGCGCGTGGAGGTCATGAACAGCGTTGGCGGGTAGTCCTGCTGCGCGTCGAACAGGTGGTACGGCGAGAAGGTGCGGATGAACTCCCATTCCTCCGGCTTGTCGGGGTTGCCGTACTCGGCCATCCACGACGCGCCCGCCAGCAGCTTGTGGTAGCGCTGCATGTCCAGCAGCGGCACCTGCACGACCACGGCGCCGAACAGGTCCGGGTACTGGGTCAGCATGTTGCCGGTGAGCAGGCCGCCGTTGCTGCCGCCCTGGATGCCCAGGTGCTCGGGCGAGGTGACCTTGCGCGCGACCAGGTCGCGGGCGACCGCGGCGAAGTCCTCGTAGGCCTTGTAGCGGTTGGCCTTGAGCGCGGCCTGGTGCCAGCGCGGGCCGTACTCGCCGCCGCCGCGGATGTTGGCCACCGCGTACACGCCGCCCTTTTCCAGCCAGCCCTTGCCGACGCCGCCCGAATAGCCCGGGGTCAGCGAGATCTCGAAGCCGCCGTAGCCGTACAGCAGGGTCGGCGTGCTGCCGTCCAGCACCAGGCCCTTGGGTTGCACCACGAAGTACGGGACCTTGGTGCCGTCCTTGCTGGTGGCGAAGTGCTGGGCGATCTCGTGCGTGGAGGCATCGAAGAACGTCGGCATGGTCTTGAGGACCTCCGGCGCCTGGCCCACTTCGGCCAGCGACAGCGTGGTCGGGGTCAGGTAGTCGGTGGCGGTCAGCCACACCGCGTCGGATTCATCGCTGTCGACCGCCGACACGCCCAGCGTGCCGAAGGCCGGCGCGCCGGTGAACGCGCTGCGGGTCCAGCCGTCCTCTCCCGGGGTCATCACGCTGAGGCGGTTCTTGACGTCCTCCAGCACGTTGAGCACCACGTGGTTGGCCGTCCACGTGTAACCGGCCAGCGAGGTCTTGTCGGTGGGCTCGAACAGCACGTCGAAGTCGCGGCCACCGGCCATGAAGGCATCGAAGTCCGTCGCGATCAGGCTGCCTGCCGGATAGGTGCGGCCGCCGGCCTCATAGGCCTCGCGCAGCTCCAGCACCAGCCAGTCCTTGTGCACGGACTTGTTGGCCGAGTTGGGCGCGTCGATCTTGGTCAACTGGCCGTCGGCGCCGCGCAGGTACAGCTCGTCGTTGTAGAAGGCGATCGTGCGCATCACGAAGTCGCGCTCGTACCCGGGGGTGTGGTCGTGGCCGGCGGCGATGTACATGTCGCCGGGCTGGCCTTCGTACACCACCGTCGCTTCGCTGATCGGCGTGCCGCGCTTCCACTGCTTGACGATGCGCGGGTAGCCCGACTCGGTCATGGTGCCGTCGCCGAAGTCGGTATAGACGTACACCGTGTCGCGGTCGATCCAGCCCAGCCCGCCCTTGGCCTCGTCGCGGAAGAAACCGCCGTCGACCCAGGTCTTGCTGGCGAGGTCGAACTCACGCGTCACGTCGGCGTCGGCGCCACCGCGCGACAGCGCGACCAGGCAGCGCTCGTAATCGGGCTTGAGGCAGTTGGCACCGTGCCAGACCCAGTTCTCGCCTTCGGCCTTGTTCAGCGCATCCAGGTCGATGACGGTTTCCCATTCCGGGCTGTCGGTGCGGTAGGACGCCAGCGTGGTGCGGCGCCAGAGGCCGCGCTCGTGGTTCTTGTCCTTCCAGAAGTTGTAGTAGTAGTCGCCGATCTTCTGCACGCCCGGGATCTTGGCGTCGGAATCGAGGATCGCGAGGATGTCGGCCTCCAGTGCCTTGAAGGCCGGCGTGGCGGCCAGTTCGGCTTCGGACTTCGCGTTCTGCTCGCGTACCCAGGCCAGCGCGGCGTCGGCTTCGACCTCCTCCAGCCAGAGATAGGGATCGGTCGCGGCGGGCTGATTCATGGTGGCGGGCTCATGGGCATGCAGGGCACCCGGGGCGGCGAACGCGGCGGCGGTCGCCATCCCGGCCGACACCAGAAGCGTGCGGCAGGCCTGGGCAAGCGGGGTCTTGGAACGCGCGGACATCGACATCGGCAAGGGTGCTCCGGGGTGAAAGGGGGGTGGTAACGGGTGACAGACGGGTGCGCAGGGCGCAGCGCGCAACGCTAGCACAGGCGTTGAGGGCCGCTGTTTGATCGCAGCGGCCGGCGTTGCTGCTTCGCCTCGACACCCGTCACGCCGCCCGGACCGGCCGCACCGGCGACACCCGCCGTCCACGACGCCGCGCCTGCGGCCCCACCCGCCGCGTCCACGCCGCACCCGTCGCACGCGCCGGGACACCACCCCGGGCGACCGGCAGCGGACACCCGCGCAACGCCCACAACGCCACCGCAGGCATCCCCAGCAGCCACATCGGCAGCCAACCCAGCGCCTCGTGGTGCCCGCGCGCGGCCGGCACCAGCGCCAGCACCACCAGCGAAACCGCCAGCACGTGGCGCAGCACCGCGTCCAGCGTGGCGTGGAGATCCAGCGCGACGGGGGACGAATCGAATCCTGGGTCGGTGCGGTGCATGGCAGGCTCCTGCAGGGGTGTGGAAGGCGGTGGGGTTGCGATGACCGCACTGTCCGCCCGTCCCATCTCACCGACTGCGACCCTGCATCGGCGGACGGACGCGATGCCTTCCTGTAGGAGCGACGTGGGTCGGGAACGGCGCAGTGGTTGAGGGTTCGATCGCGACTCACGTCGCTCCTACAAAGGGGGTGGGCGGACGGCGGATGGCGGGGGGCCGCGGGTCGCGTCTTGACGCGGTGCTGCGCGGTGGCCTGCCACGGTGCGCGGGTTGCCTCCGGCCGCCGCCCGGGCACGTACTTCTCCCAGCCCGCGTACACAGGAGTCCCTGATGACCCGTCCCCGTCGCCCCGTCCGTACCCTGGCCCTGGCCGGTGTCGGCCTGTCGCTGCTCGCGGCCTGCGCCACCGGCACCGCGCCGGGCACCGCGGCCCGCGCGCCGATCGACCTGCCGCGCTTCATGGGCACCTGGCACGTCATCGCCCACGTGCCCTACTTCGCCGAGCGGGGTCACGTGGCCAGTACCGACACCTACACCCTGCGGCCCGATGGCGGCATCGACGTGCGCTACACCTACCGCACCGGCTTCGACCAGCCGGTGCAGACGTTCGACTCGCGCGCCACGGTCAAGGACGGCACCGGCAACCGCGAATGGACGACGTGGTTCTTCCGCTTCATCCCGACCAAGTTCCGCATCCTGGAAGTGGGCCCGGACTACGGCTGGGCGTTGATCGACTACCCGGGTCGCGACCTGGCGTGGGTGTTCGCGCGCGAGCCGGTGATGGACGAGGCGACGTACAAGGACCTGGTCAAGCGGATGGACGGGCACGGCGTGGACACCGACAAGCTCTACCGCGTGCCGCAGGTGCGCGAGCAGGTCGGGAAGCTGGGGTTTGCCTATCCGAAGGAGCCTTAGCGGCCGGTTTGGAGCGGCTTCCGTCGCGCGCTCCCCGCACCAGGCGGTGTCGCCAGGCTCGTTGTAGGAGCGACGTAAGTCGCGACCGCCCTGCCCAGGTGGAGATTGGATCGCGACTTACGTCGCTCCTACACGGGCTTGGACGGATCAATCGTGCCTCAAGCCGCGTCTACGTCAGCCATCCCGGTGGAAGGCGCTGTCTACCGCGCCGCGGCAGCGACGCAAGTCGCGACCGCCCTGACCGGGTGGAGATTGGATCGCGACTTACGTCGCTCCTACACGGGCTTGGACGGATCAATCGTGCCTCAAGCCGCGTCTACGTCAGCCATCCCGGTGGAAGGCGT
>NZ_JBJMAV010000003.1:0-62044 GCF_046600715.1 Novilysobacter viscosus | reverse complement strand
GCGCTGTCTACCGCGCCGCGGCAGCGACGCAAGTCGCGACCTCTCTGACCGGGTGGAGATTGGATCGCGACTTACGTCGCTCCTACACGGACTTGGACGGATCAATCGTGCCTCAAGCCGCGTCTACGGCAGCCATCCCGCTAGGAGGCGCTGTCTACCGCGCCGCGACGGCGACGCAATTCGCGATCGCCCTGCCCGGGTGGAGATTGGATCGCGACTTACGTCGCTCCTACACGGGCTTGGACGGATCAATCTTGCCTCAAGCCGCGTCTACGGCAGCCATCCCGGTAGAAGGCGTTGTCTACCCGCCGCGACAGCGACGCAAGTCGCGACCTCTCTGACCGGGTGGAGATTGGATCGCGACTTACGTCGCTCCTACACGGTGCTGGAAGGATCTTTCGCGGCTGAAGCCGCCCTGCAGGGCAGGTCAGTAGCCGGCGTTGTCGAGCGCCGAGTCGGCCTCGGCGCGGCCGATGGCGATCAGCTCCCGGGCGCGCCAGAACTCGTAGAACTGGCAGGCGTCGCGCGGGATGCGGATCACCAGCTCGGGCGGGTCCAGTGCCAGCTGCACGCGCGCGATCTGCGCCTGCATGGTGTCCAGCGAACGCGCCATCAGCTCGGTGAATCCGAAGTCGCCCGCGGGCTGTTCGCCGGCGGCCAGGGCGTCGTCACCGGCATGCGCGCGCTGCCATCGGCGGCGCACCCAACGCGCCAACCGGTTCTGGCGATCGCGCTCTTCCGCCGTCGGCTCCAGTTCCGGGCGCGCCGGCGCGCCGGGCGGGCGACGCGGCCAGCCGTGCATGTCCACCGCGATCAGCCGGTGCGCGTCCGACAGACGCGTGGCGGCGATCGGCAGCGGCGCCAGCAGCCCGCCATCCACCAGCTCGCGGCCGTGCACCTGGAACGGGGTGAACAGGCCGGGGATCGCGATCGACGCGCGCACTGCGTCCCACATATCGCCTTCGCGCAACCACACTTCGCGCTGGCGCAGCAGGTCCACCGCCACCGCGGTGAAGTCCACCGACAGGTCCTCGATGCGCGGCTCGCCGCCGCGTTCGCGCAGCGCCCGCATCAGGCGCTCGCCCTCGAACAGCGAATTGCCGCCGAACGCCGGATCCAGCAGCCGCAGCATGTCGGTGCGGCCGAGGGTGAGCAGCCAGTCGCGGAACTCGGTCAACCGACCGGATGCGAACAGCCCGCCGACCAGCGCGCCGCTAGAGGAGCCGGCCACGGCGACGATGTTCATGCGCCGCGCCTGCAGCGCCTCGATCACGCCGATCTGCGCCAGCCCGCGCGCGCCGCCGGCGCCCAGGACCAGCGCGACCTTTTCCCCGGCCTCGATCTTCGGCGCGTCGGCAGCGGCCATCACTCGTACTGGCCCAGCGCCAGCGACAGCAGGCTGCGCGCCTGCTCGCGCAGCGACGGCGGCTCGATGATCTCCGCGTCGCTGCCGTAGTGCAGCACGTCCATCAGCAGCTCGCGCCCGGAGCTGTAGGGCAGTTTCAGCTCGTAACGGCCGTCGGGCAGCACGCGGCCCTGCTGCTGCGAGTGCCAGTGCTCGTCGGCCACCCAGCGCGCGGCCTTGGCGCTGAACACCACCGTCGCCCAGCCCTTGGGGGTGCCGGAGAAGATGCCGTAGCTGGAGGCCAGCTGGCGGTCGAGCTCCTCGTCGGGGACGTCGCGCGCCGTCTGGTCGGCCAGCCGCGCGCCGGTGATGCGGTCGACCGAGAAGCTGCGCAGGCCGTCGCGGTCGTGGTCCCACGCGTCCAGGTACCAGTTCTCCCGGTAGTGGGTCAGCCGCTGCGGCGACACCGTGCGGCGGGTCCGCTCGTCGGTGGAGCGGGCGCGGTATTCAAATGCCAGCTGCTTGCGGTCCAGCACCGCGGTGGCAACGTTGCGGAACGCGGTTTCGTCCAGCTTGCGCGAGCGGTGCGGGATCACCCGCACCCGCTCCACCGGCACCCGCCGGCCGCCGGCATGTTCGTCGAGCAGTTTCTCGATGCGATGCTGCAGCGGCGCCAGCGCCGTGGACAGCACCCCGCCGCCGCTGCGCATCATCAGTTGCTGCGCGGCCAGCAACGAGTGCAGCTCCTGCGAGCTCAGCCACAGCCCGGGCAGCTCGAAGCGGTCGGCCTCGTCGGGGTCGTAGCGGAAGCCGGCCTCGCCGTTGCCGACCACCGGCGCCATCAGGTAGTCGCGCAGGTAGGCCAGGTCGCGGTACACGGTCGCCCGCGAGCACTCCAGCTCCTCCTGCAGCCGCTGCACCGTGACCGGGTAGCGCGCGGCGGTCAGGATGCGATGCAGGGCGTGGATGCGTTCGATGCGTTCCATGGCGGGGGCTCCAGCGGGGGCGGCTAGCATCGCACCGGGCCGTGCGACGGCGCCACTACCCGTCTCCCCGCGCGACGTCGCGGCCGGATAACCCCTGTTTAACCGCCTGCTGCCCACACTCCGCGCCGGCCTTCAAACGGATTGGACATGCAGGCGACACGGATGTTGGACCGGGACCGGATCGTGGCCGGCGCCCTGGCGATCGCGATCAACGCAACCCTGCTGGCGCTGCTGATGCAGCAAATGCACTGGCAGGCCGCGCCGCGTCGCGCCGAGGCCCTGTCGCTGGTGTGGGTTGCCGCGCCGCCGGCCACGGTGCCTGCGTTGGCGCCCGCGATGGCACCGGATGCCAGGCCGAGGGACCCGCTAATGCCCGCCCGTACCCCCCGTCGTCCGCTGGTCCCCCGTGCCGCCGCGCGGTCTCCGTCGCCCCTGCCCGATCAAGCCCCCGCGCCGGAGGCCACGCCCGCCACCGAGCCTGCCGGCGCCAGGCCATTGACCGCGGTGCTGCTCATGCAGGCCCGGCAGGCCGCGGGACCGCGCGCGGAAGACTTCGCCGCCCCGCCGCTGGCCAACCGCCCGGTCACCGTCCCTGGCCGCGTCGCCGACACCTTCCACATGAGCGAGCCGCTGTCCGCGGCCAAGGTGGTGGCCGGCATCGGCAAGTTGTTCGGCGGCAGCGGCTACTCGGCCGACGCCTGCCCCGACCTGCGCCGCCAGGTCGCCCGTCTCGGCCTGGCCGACAGCGAAGCCGATCGCCGCCACGCCGTGGAGCTCGCGCAAGCACTGTGCCCGTGAGCCCGCGCGCGGCCGGCGCGGCGCCGGCGTGCCCTCGCCCTCGTCACGGCCTGTCGGCACAATGCGCGGATGCGCGAACCCCGCCTCAACCTCTCGCCCTCGCCGGGCGACGAAGTCAAGACCACCACCTGCTACATGTGCGCCTGCCGCTGCGGCATCAAGGTGTGGCTGGCCGACGGGAAGATCCGCTACATCCAGGGCAACCCGGACCACCCGGTCAACCGCGGCGTGCTGTGTGCGAAGGGCTCGGCCGGGATCATGCAGCACTACTCGCCGGCGCGGCTGGACAAGCCGCTGCTGCGGGTCGGCGAACGCGGCTCGGGCGAGTTCCGCGAGATCGAATGGGACGAGGCGCTGGACATCGCCGCCTCGTGGCTGGCGCCGATCCGCGAGCGCAACCCCGACGAGCTGGCGTTCTTCACCGGCCGCGACCAGAGCCAGGCGCTGACCGGTTGGTGGGCCCAACAGTTCGGCACGGTCAACTACGCCGCGCACGGCGGCTTCTGCTCGGTGAACATGGCCGCCGGCGGTCTGTACTCGGTGGGTGGCAGCTTCTGGGAGTTCGGCGAGCCGGACTGGGAACACGCGCGCTACCTGATGCTGTGGGGCGTGGCCGAGGACCATGACTCCAACCCGATCAAGCTCGGCCTGGCCAAGCTGAAGGAGCACGGCGCCAAGATCGTGGCGGTCAACCCGGTGCGCAGCGGGTACGGGGCGATCGCCGACGAGTGGATCGGCATCCGACCGGGCACCGACGGGTTGTTCGCGTTCGCGCTGATCCACGAACTGCTCAAGGCCGACCGCATCGACCTGGACTACCTGGTGCGCTACACCAACGCCCACTGGCTGGTGGTGCGCAACCCGGGCGGGGCCGACGACGGGCTGTTCGCGCGCGACGGGCAGGGACGTGCGCTGTGCTGGGATCGCAACGCCTCCGCCCATCCCCCCGCGGATGCCGCCGGGGGCGCACCGGCGCACGCCGACGCCGTCGGTATCTCGCCTGCCGTCGTGGGCGAATACACCCTGCCCGACGGCCGCACCGCAGTGCCGTCGTTCCATCTCGTCGCCGAACGCTACCTCGACCCGCAATACGCACCCGACGCGGTGAGCGAGCGCTGCGGGATCCCCGCCGACACCATCCGTCGCATCGCACGCGAGCTGGCCGAGGCCGCGTTCGACAGCCACCTCGAGCTGCCGATCGCCTGGACCGATGCGTGGGGCCGCGAGCACGCCACGATGACCGGCCGTCCGGTGGCGATGCACGCCATGCGCGGCATCAGCGCGCACAGCAACGGCTTCCATACCTGCCGCGCGCTGCACCTGCTGCAGTTGCTGCTGGGCGCGGTGGATGCGCCGGGCTCGTTCCGCTACCAGCCGCCGTTCCCCAAGCCGGTACCGCCGCCCAACCGCCCGGGCAAGAACCGGCGCGAGGACGGCTCGCTCGATGCCCCGCCATTGGGCTTCGTGCACGGGCCCGAAGACCTGGTCGTGGATGCCGACGGCCAGCCGCGCCGGATCGACCACGCATTCAGCTGGGGCTACCCGCTCAGCGCGCACGGGATGATGCACACCGTCATCCGCAACGCCTGGGCCGGCGACCCGTACCGCATCGACACGCTGCTGATGTTCATGGCCAACATGGGCTGGAACTCGTCGATGAACACCGCGCAGACGATCGCCTGGCTGACCGACAGGGACGCGTCCGGCGAGTACCGCATCCCGCGGATCATCTACTCCGATGCCTATGCGTCGGAGACGGTCGCCTACGCCGACCTGGTGTTGCCGGACACGACCTACCTGGAGCGGTTCGACGCGATCAGCATGCTGGACCGGCCGATCTCCGACGCCGACGGCGCCAGCGATGCGATCCGCCACCCGGTGCTGGACCCGGCCACGCAGGGCAAGGACGGCAAGCCACGCGACGTGCGCGGCTTCCAGTCGGTGCTGCTGGAGCTGGGCGCGCGGCTGGGGTTGCCGGGCATGGTCGGCGAGGACGGCTCGGCGCGCTACCGCGACTACGCCGACTACATCGTCCGCCACGAGCGCGTGCCCGGCGTCGGCCTGCTGGCCGGCTGGCGCGGCGCCGATGGCAGCGCCGAGGCAAGGGGCGCGCCCAATCCCGACCAGTTGCAGCGCTACATCGACAACGGCGGCTTCTGGCGCAGCGAGATCCCCGAGCACGCGCGCTACTTCAAGATGGCCAACCGCGGCTACCTCGACTGGGCGCAGTCCATGGGCTTCCTCGGCCATGCCGACCCGATCGTGCTGCAGGTGTATTCGGAAACCCTGCAGAAGTTCCGCCTGGCGGCGCAGGGCCATGGCGCGCACGTGCCGCCGCCCGCGCACCGCGAACGCGTGGCGACCTACTTCGATCCGCTGCCGCTGTGGTACGAGCCGTTCGAGGGCGCGCAGATCGACGACCTCGACAGCCGCTTCCCGCTCAGCGCGGTCACCCAGCGACCGATGTTCATGTACCACGCCTGGGGCAGCCAGAACGCGTGGCTGCGGCAGATCGCCACGCGCAACTGGCTGTACCTGCATCCGGACACCGCGGCGCGCCACGGCATCGGGGATGAAGACTGGATCAGCGTGAGCTCCCACGTCGGCAGCATCACCGTGCAGGCCCGGCTCGCGGCCAACGTGCAGCCCGATACGGTGTGGACGTGGAACGCCATCGGCAAGCGCAAGGGCGCCTGGCGGCTGGGCAAGGATGCGCCGGAAGGACGCACGGGCTTCCTGCTCAACCACCTGATCTCCGACATCACCCCGCGCGGCGACTACGCCAATGCGGACCCGGTAACCGGGCAGGCGGCGTGGTTCGACCTGCGCGTGCGCATCGAACCGGTCGCGGAGGTGGACGAGGCCGAGCCGCGCTTCGCCCCGCTGGAACTGGGCCGCGCCGACACCGGGCCGCTGCGCTACGGCGCGGCGATGCGCGAAGAGGAACACGGCTGATGCGCAACACCAACGGGGGACATTGCTGAGATGGGCCTGGACCTGTGGCTGACGCTGGCGGTGCTGGTGGGGGCGGTGATCCTGTTCGTCACCGAGAAACTGCCGGTCGACGTGGTCGCGCTGCTGGTGTTGGCCAGCCTGCTGGTGCTGGGCCTGGTCACGCCCGGCGAGGCGCTGTCGGGCTTCTCCAGCCAGGCCACGATCACGGTGGCGGCGATGTTCGTGCTCAGCGCCGGGCTGCAGCGCAGCGGCGCCCTGCAGGGCGTGGCCGAAACGCTTGCGCGGATACGGTCGCCATGGATGTTCGCGCTGGTGATGATGGTCACCATCGCGGTGCTTTCCGGCTTCATCAACAACACCGCCGCGGTGGCCGTGTTCATCCCGCTGGTGATGGCCGCTACGGCCGCCAATCGGCAACCGGCGTCGAAGTTCCTGATCCCGCTCTCGTTCGCCGCGCAGTTCGGCGGCGTGTGCACGCTGATCGGCACCTCGACCAACCTGCTGGTCAACTCGCTGGCGCAGCAGACCGGCCGCGAGGGGTTCGGGCTGTTCGAATTCGCCCCGCTGGGCATCATCTTCGTGGGCGTGGGGCTGGTGTACCTGATGGTCGCCCGGCGCTTCCTGCTGCCCGACCTGGGCGTGGGCGAAGTCGACACCGAGGGCCACGGCGGCCGCTTCCTGGCCGAACTGCTGGTGCCCGACAAGTCGCCTGCGGTGGAGCGAACTGCCGGCGCCCTGCTCAAGCCCGAACGCGAGCCCGAACCCGATCCTGTGGCGGCCAAGACCGGGAATGCCGACGCTGCAGGCGAAGCTGAAGCGGAGAGCGCTGCCGCGCCCGACGCCGACCGCGACGACGACACCACCGCCGATACCCCGGCCGCCGTGCCCAAGCCGCCCACCCGGCCGCTGGAGCTTATCGACATCATCCGCCGCGGCGGCAAGACCACACCCGCCTCGCAGACCCGGCTGCGGGTCGGCGACCGGCTGCTGCTGCACGGGGAGTGGGACCAGGTGGAGTCGCTGCGGCGCCGCCACAAGCTGGACTACGACCGCGTCGCGCCCGAACTGGACCCCGCCGGCGGGGAGGAAGAACGCCTGCACGCCGAAGTGATGGTGGCGCCCGGTTCGCCGCTGATCGGCCACACCCTGGCCGGGATGCGCTTCGGCCACACCTACCGGGTGCGGGTGCACGGGCTGCAGCGCCAGCGCGTGGTGCTGCGCCGGCCGGTCGACCAGGTGCCGCTGGCGCTGGGCGACATCCTGCTGGTGGACGCGACCGAGTCGACCCTGGCCGCGCTGCGCGACAACCCCGGCGTGGTGGTGTTGGGCGAGCGGGCGCAGCGCCGGGTGGACGTGCGGCGCGCGCTGATCTCCGCCGGCGTGCTGGCGGCGGTGATCGTGGCCGCGGGCAGCGGCTGGCTGCCGATCGTGGCCGCGGCGATCCTGGGCTGCGTCGCGCTGGTGGTGCTGCGCTGTCTGGAGCCGGACGAGGCGTACGAAGCGGTCGACTGGCGGGTGGTGATGCTGCTCGCCGGGGTGCTGCCGCTGGGTATCGCGCTGGAGCGCAGCGGCGGCGCGGACTGGGTCGCGCAGAACGCGATCGGCATGCTGAGCGCGTTCGGACCCGGGGTGACGCTGTCGGCGATCTACCTGCTCACCGCGGTGATGACCGAGGTGATGAGCAACAACGCCGCCGCGGTGCTGGTGGTACCGGTGGCGATCGCGGCGGCCGAGTCGCTGGGCGTGGATGCCAAGCCGTACCTGGTCGCGGTGGCGTTCGCGGCCTCCACCAGCTTCGCCACGCCGGTGGGCTACCAGACCAACGCAATGGTCTATGCCGCGGGCGGTTACCGCTTCTCCGACTTCCCCAAGATCGGCCTGCCGCTGAACATCATCTTCTGGATGATGGCGACCGTGCTGATCCCGCGGTTCTTCCCGTTCTGAGCCCATGACCGACCTGCCCCCGCCGTCGAAGATCAAGCTCGGCCTGGTGATCGACCTGGACACCTGCGTGGGCTGCCATGCCTGCGCGGTCAGCTGCAAGGAGTGGAATGCCGGCGGCATCACCGGCCCGCTGACCGACGAGCAGCCTTACGGCGCCGAGCCGTCGGGGGTGTGGTTCAACCGCGTGCACAGTTACGAGCTGGAGGCCCAGGCGCCGCCCGGCCCGGACACCGCCCTGCATCCGCTGCCCGGCCTTTCCGCCGGTGCCGGCGCGGCGGCGCCGGGGTGCGGCGGGCGCGACGCGCCGCAGCCGGCCATGACCCTGCACTTCCCGCGCTCGTGCCTGCACTGCGAGACGCCGGCCTGCGTGACCGTGTGCCCGACCGGCGCCAGCTACAAGCGCGCCGAGGACGGCATCGTGCTTGTCGACGAGGACAAGTGCATCGGCTGCAAGCTGTGCAGCTGGGCATGCCCGTACGGCGCGCGCGAGTACAGCCCGGTCGAAGGGGTGATGAAGAAATGCACCCTGTGCGTGGACCGGATCTACAACCAGAACCTGCCCGAGAGCGAGCGCCAGCCCGCGTGCGTGCAGGCCTGCCCGACCCGTGCACGCCACTTCGGCGACCTGGGCGACCCGGAATCGAAGGTGTCCAGGCTGGTGGCCGACCGCGGCGGCGTGGCGCTGATGCCCGAACTGGGCTACGCGCCGGTCAACCGCTACCTGCCGCCGCGACCGCGCCGCGACGGGGCGGCCACGGCGTCCAGCGATCCCGCGCCGGAAACGCTCGATACCGCCGCGCTGCCGCCGGTGCTGCGCTGGCTGGACCGGGTGCTGTCGCGATGACCCCGCGCGTTCGCCCCGCCACCCACTGACGCCATGCATCCCGCCTTCTCGGTCATCTTCTTTTCCACCCTGTCGGGCGCCGGCTACGGCCTGCTCGCGATCGTCGCCGCGCTGGCCCTGCACGGCGCGAGCCCCGGCCGGTTGCTGCTGGTGCTGCTGCCGCTGGCGCTGGCACTGGTCAGCATCGGGCTGCTCAGCTCGCTGGCGCACCTGGGCAAGCCACAACGCGCGTGGCGGGCGGTGTCGCAATGGCGCACGTCCTGGCTGTCGCGCGAAGGGGTGGTGGCGCTGTTGACCTACCTGCCCGCGCTGGGCCTGGGCGCCGCGCTGCTGCCGGCCGCGCTCGACGGCACCGGCACCGCGCCTGCCGCGCTCGGACTGGCCGGCGTGGTCGCAGCGCTGCTGGCCATCACCGGCGCGATGCTCACCGTCACCTGCACGGCGATGATCTACGCCTCGCTGCCGCCGATCCCGGCGTGGCGCCATCGGCTGGTGGTGCCGGGCTACCTGCTGTTCGCACTGCTGACCGGCGCGGCGCTGGCAGCGGCGGGCGCGGCGTGGGCCGGTGCGTTTCCCGCCGTCGGACTGCGCATCCTGGCGGCGCTGGTGGCGCTGGCCGCGGCTGCCGCGATCGTCCTCAAGCTGCGCTACTGGCGCGCCATCGACGCCACCCCGCTGGCGCAGTCGCGCGGGGACGCGCTGGGGCTGTCCACGCGCACGGCGTCGGTGTTCGAGCGCCCGCACACCGAGGCCAACTACCTGACCCGCGAGATGGGATACGTGCTGGCGCGTCGGCACGGCGCCCGGCTGCGGCAGGTCGCGCTATGGCTGTTCGGCGTGCTGCCGCTGGCCCTGGCGCTGGCGGCGCTGGTGGTGCCCGCGGCGGCGCCGTTCGCGCTGGTCTTCGCCGCCACTTGCGCCCTGCCCGGGGTGGCGGTGGAGCGCTGGCTGTTCTTCGCCCAGGCCCGGCACCTGGTCACGCTGTACTACTGACCGCGCCATCCGGCCCAAATCGCCGGCCGACCGCGGAAGGTCGGGTCGGCTACGGCTCGCCTCAGGCGTGCGGCGAAATGAACGCGCCCGCGCCCTGCTCCAGCAGGCGCGCGGCCACCGTCTTTCCCAATGCGTCGGGCGCGTCCGCCGGCCCGGCGTGCTCGGCGCGCACGCGCCGCCCGTCCTCGGCCGAGCCGACCTGTCCAACCAGGTGCAGGCCCGCGTCCTGCCACTGCGCGAAGGCCGCCACCGGTACATGGCAGCTGCCGTGCAGGGCCCGGTTCATGGCCCGCTCGGCCTCCACGCAGGTGCGGGTGCGCGGGTGGTCCAACGCCGCGCACAGCGCTTGCACCTCGGGCGCGTCATCGCGGCACTCGATGGTGATGGCCCCCTGCGCCGGGGCGGGCAGCCAATGCGGCGCGTCCAGTCGCGAACGTATCCGCGGCGCCAGCCCCAGCCGCTCCAGGCCCGCGCAGGCCAGCACGATGGCGTCGTAGTCGCCCGCGTCCAGCCGCGCCAGCCGGGTGTTGACGTTGCCGCGCAGGTCGCGCAGCACCAGGTCGGGCCGCAGCGCGCGCAATTGCGCCTGGCGGCGCAACGAGGACGTACCCACGCAGGCGCGCTCGGGCAGGGCGTCGATGCCGTCGAAGACGTTGCTGACGAAGGCATCGGCGTGGTCGGCACGTTCGAGGATGGCCGGCAGCACGAAGCCCGGTTCCAGCTCCATCGGCACGTCCTTGAGCGAGTGCACCGCGCAGTCGGCTTCACCGCGCAGCATGGCGATCTCCAGCTCCTTGAGGAACAGCCCCTTGCCGCCGATCGCCGCCAGCGAGCGGTCCAGCACCTCGTCGCCGCGCGTGCTCAGCGGCACCAGCGCGACCGCCAGCCCGGGATGCGCGGCGCGCAGCCGTTCGGCGACGTGTTCGCTCTGCCACAGGGCGAGCGGGCTCTTGCGGGTGGCGATGCGGAGGGTCTGCATGCGCGCATTATCGCGCGGGTGGGGATGGCGGCGCTCGCCGGTGTCGCAGGGCCGGCCCCTGCGCCGGTCGCGGCGGCGGATCGGCGATCCCGTTGTAGGAGCGACGTGAGTCGCGACCCTCGCAACACGACGGACGACGAGTCGCGACTCACGTCGCTCCTACACAAGGGACCCGGGGATGGGCCGTCTCCATCGCGGCTGAAGCCGCTCCCGCAGAAGCGCTACAGATGCTTGACGGTTTCGCGCAGGGCCGAGACGCAGCGGCGGCTGACTTCCAGCGGCTGCTTGCCGTGCCGCAGCACCGCCTGCACGTGCCCATCGGGGGCGCGGCGCAGCTCCACGATCTCGTGGCGGGCGACCAGGCAGTTGCGGTGAATGCGCACGAAGCGTTCGCCGAACTCCTCCTCCAGCGACTTCAGCGACTCCTCGATCAGGTCCTCGCCGCGGGCGTGGTGCACCACCACGTACTTCTCCTCCGCGTGCAGGTAGTGGACCTCGTCGATCGGGATCAGCCGCAGGCTGCCGCGCAGACGCGCACACAGGTGCGTGCGCAGCTCGTCGCCGTGGTCGCCGCCGGCGCGCTCGCGTCCGGCGGCGAAGGTGCGCACGCGCTCCAGCGCCGCGGCCAGGCGCTCGGGGCGCACGGGCTTGACGAGGTAGTCGATGGCTTCGGCCTCGAACGCCGACAGCGCGTGGGCGTCGTAGGCGGTGCAGAACACCACCGCGGGGCGGGGCTCGAACGCGGCCAGGTGGCGCGCCGCCTCCAGGCCGTCGATGCCGGGCATCGCGATGTCCAGCAGCACCAGGTCGGGGTCGTGTTCGGCGCAGGCGTGCAGCGCCTCGTGGCCATCCACCGCCTCGGCGACGATCTCGATGCCCGGCTGGTCGGCCAGCAACGCGCGCAGCCGCTCTCGCGCCAGCGGCTCGTCGTCGGCGATCACCACCCTCATAGCGGCGCCCATGCTGCGCCCCCGTGCCCGACCACGCGGACCTTCCTGCGGTGCTGTGACATGGCGCCGTCCCTCCCCGGATGGCCTGCCTGCACCGATAGTAGCGCCACGCGACGGCGAAGGGGGCGCGGTGCGTAAGCGGGTCGCCGGATCCGTGAGCCACGCCCGCGGCGACCGCCCGCGCTCGCAGGACGGCAACCTGGACCGCTTGCCTGCCGGTCACGGCTCAGTCCCCGGCGCACGCCCCGCCCGCCCGGCTTCGATCGCTTCAAGCCATGCGCTTCAACCCGCTCGCTTCAACCCGGTCACGTCTACCCAACCGCTTCACTCCAGCGGCCCGGCCGCTCACCCGAGCCGCGGCTCCAGCCACGCGGCCAGGGCATCGATCTCCTCGCCGCAGACCTGGTGGGCCATCGGGTAGTCATGCCAGTCGACGCTGAAGCCCCACTCGCGCAGCAGTGCCGCGCTGGCCTTGCCACCGGCATGCGGCACCACCGGGTCGAACTGGCCGTGGGCCATGAACACCGGCTGCGCCGCGGCGCGATCGCTGCGTTCGTTCGCCAGCCGGCCGGGCATCGGCAGGTAGGTGGACAACGCGACCACGCCGGCCAGGGGCTCGGGCCGGCGCACGGCGGTGGCCAGGGCGATCGCGCCACCCTGCGAGAAACCGGCCAGCACGATGCGCGAGGCAGGCACGCCGCGCGCGGCCTCGCGCTCGATCAGGGCCTCGACCTGGGTCACCGACGCGTCGACCCCGGCCTCGTCGGCGCGCTGGGCCAGGTTCATGTCGAGGATGTCGTACCAGGCGCGCATGCGCACGCCGTTGTTGATCGTCACCGCGCGCACCGGTGCGTGCGGGAACACGAACCGTAGCGCCGGCCAGTGCGGACGCACCAGCTGCGGCACGATCGGAGCGAAGTCGTTGCCGTCGGCGCCCAGCCCGTGCAGCCAGATCACGCTGCAGGTCGGCGCGTCGCCGGTCTCGTGCTCGACGGTCTCGAGCAGGTCGTTGGATTCGGTCATGCCGCCATTGTCGCCGCGCCCGCCGGCGACGGCCAGCGCTCAGCGGGGCCAGTGCGACGCCGGCTCGGGCCGCCCGAACAGGAACCCCTGCCCGTGCACGCAGCCCATCTTCTGCAGGGCCTGGCGCTGCGCTTCGGTCTCGATGCCCTCGGCGACCACGTCCAGCCCCAGCGACTTGGCCAGCGCAAGGATCGCCGCGACGATCGCCGAACTTCGCTGCGACAGCCCGCGGCCCAGCGGCTCCACGAACGAGCGGTCGATCTTGATCATCTTCAGCGGGAAACGCTGCACGTAGGTCAGCGAGGAGTACCCGGTGCCGAAGTCGTCCAGCGCAGCGTCCACGCAGGCCTCGCGAAGGCGCTCCAGGATGGCGGCCACTGCATCGGGATCGCCCAGCAACGTGCTCTCGGTGACCTCGATGCGCAGCCGCGCGGGGTCGAAGCCCGCTTCGCGCGCCAGTTTCAGCAGGTGGACGTCGAACTGCGGGTTCTGGAAATGCCGCGGCGAGATGTTGATCGTCATGAACTGGCCCTCGCCCACCAGCGCGACGCCGGCCTCGCACGCCATGCGGTACATGGACCAGTCGATCGCCTCCAGCAGGCCGCTGTCCTCGGCCACCGGCAGGAATTCCCCCGGGGGCAGCACGCCGCGCACCGGGTGGCGCCAGCGCACCAGCGCCTCGTAACCGATCACCGCGCCGTCGGCCAGGTCCACCAGCGGCTGGAAGTAGGGTTCGAACTCGCGTCGTACCAGCGCGTTGCGCAGCTCATGTTCCACCCCGAGCACGTCCAGCGCCTGCCGCTGGAGGCTGTCGTCGAACAGCACGAAGCGCTGGCGCCCGGCGCTCTTGGCCCGGTACAGGGCCACGTCCGCGTCGTGCAGCAGCTGGTCGGTGCTGGTGTAGCGGGCGTCGCCGATGGCGATGCCGATGCTGGCGGACGTCTGCAGGTCGCGCCCGGCCACGTGCATCGGCTGCGACAGCGCGTCCTGGATGCGCTGGGCCACCTTGCAGGCGACCTTGGGCAGCGGTACGTCTTCCAGCAACACCGCGAACTCGTCGCCCGACAGCCGTGCCACCACGTCCGGTTCGCGGATGCAGTCGCCCAGCCGCCGGGACACTTCGCGCAGCACTTCATCCCCGGCCAGGTGGCCCAGGCTGTCGTTGAACAGCTTGAACCGGTCCACGTCCAGGTACAGCAGCGCATAGCACCGCTCCGGGTTGCGGCGCAGGCCGGCGATCGCACGCTCGATGCGGTCGCGCAGGTACAGCCGATTGGGCAGGCCGGTCAGCGGGTCGTGCATCACCTGGTGCTTGAGCTGCGCCTCGACCTGCTCGCGCACCGCGATCTGCTCGCGCAGCTCGCGCGTGCGCACCTGCACCCGCTGCTCCAGCTCGGCATTGAGCCGGCGCAGCGCCTCGGCGCTGTTGCGGCGCTGCAGCGAGTTGGCGATCTGGTAGGACACGAACGTCAGCAACTCGGCGTCGCGCTCGTCGTAGGCCAGGTCCTCGCTGTAGCTCTGCACCGCGATCACGCCGATCACCTTGTCGGCATCCAGCAGCGGTACGCCCAGCCAGTACAGCGAGATGGTGCCGACGACGGGGGAGGCCTCGATCTCGCCGGCCTCCATCAACTCGCGTGCCCTGGCCGGGTCAACCAGCACCGGCCGGCCGGTGCGGATCACGTATTCGCTGACGCCGCGGCCCAGCGGGCGCGGCGGGCGCGCGCTGTCCTTGTCGTCGACGAAGTACGGAAACTCGATCTGCTGGCCGTCTGCGCTGAGCAGGGCGATGTAGAAGTTGCGCGCGTTGATCAGTTCGCCCACCGCCAGGTGGATATGGCGGTAGAAGCGCGCGGCCTCGTCTTCGACGTTGGCCAGCGCGGCGATCTTGTAGAGGCTGGTCTGCACCTGCTCGGAGCGCTCGCGCTCGCGCACCTGCTCCTGCAGGATCTGGTTGGTCTCGGCCAGCTGGCGGGTGCGTTCGGCCACCCGCCGCTCCAGTTGCGCCTGGTCCTGCTTGCGCTCCAGCGCGGTGAGGATGTGCTCGGCCACGAACCCCAGCAGGGCGCGGTCGGCATCGCTGTAGCAGTCCTCCTGGCCATAGCTCTGCACCACCACCACACCGCGCACCTGGCCGTGGCGCATCATCGGCACGCCCAGCCAGTCCTTCGACGACGCCCCGTGCTGGTGCAGCGGCCCCGACACCTGGCGGCGCAGCCCGTCCACCGGGCCCATCAGCGCCTTGGCGTCGCGCACCAGGTACCAGGTGCAGCCGTACATCAGCTCGGACATCGGCATCGGCGCGTCCAGCACCGGGTCCTCGTCGTCCACGGTGTCGACGAAGTACAGGAAGCGCAGGCTGTCGCTCTCGCTGTCGAACAGCGCGATGTAGAAGTTCTCGGCGTACATCAGGCCGCCGACGATCTCGTGCAGCCCGCGCAGCATGGTCGGCATGTCGTGGTCGGAGCCGGCCATGTCGGCAATGGCGAACAGCGCGTGCTGCAGGCGCTCGGACTGCGCCAGCTGGCGCACCGAACTGCGCAGGCGGCGCGCGGTCAGCAACTCGGCCAGGCGCTTGCCGGCCGCATCGAGCATCGGCTCGCAGCGCGCCGACGCAAGCGCACGCCGCGAGCCTTGCGAGGGCGCGCACGGCAGCAGCAACGCGACCGCGCCGGCGTCGTCGCACAACACGTACCCGTCGCTCGCGGGGGACACACCCGCGCGCACCGCCGCCAGCACCGACTCGGCGGCGTCCAGCATGGCGTCGGGGTCGTCACGCCCGTCCAGTGCCGGATGCCAGGTGATGTCGCGCGGCCAATCCGACGAACACACCAGCCGGTACTTCCCGCTCCCGTCCAGCCCCCGGACCAACGCCTGCGCCATCGCGTCGACATCGCGCGCCGACAACAGCTCCATCGCCAGCGCGTCGGCGGTTCGACGGGGCTGGCGCGGTTCGTCGTCGCTGGCGACGGACTTGGAATTCACCGGGCAACTCCTGGGGACGCTCGTATGCACCCCCTATCGGCTTGGCGCCGCGGATCTTTAAGTGCGCCGCGCGGCGTTGAGCGGCTTGGAACTGGGCCCACCATCACCCGAAAAGCCAATCTAACAAGTTGTATCAAAAGGCGTTTGTGGATAACTGAGCGTATTGTTACTCACAATGTTACTCACTTTCCCCGGCGCACCCACCTGGGCAGCGCCCGAATCTCGCTGGCTTCAGTAGCCATCTCCAAGTCGTACCTTACGTCGGCTTTGGCTGTGCCAATGAGCGGCAATCGCTACTAGGATGAGCGAAGACAGGTAGCACCGCCGAAAGCAGACATGACCGACGTAGTTTCACCAGTCGTACGATCCAGGATGATGGCCTCGATTCGTGGCCGGGATACAAAGCCGGAGCTACAGGTGCGCCGCTACCTGCACGCTTGCGGTTTGCGCTTCCGGCTAGTGTGCAAGGATCTGCCCGGCAAGCCTGATCTCGTATTACCGCGGTGGCGGGCTGTCACATTTGTCCATGGCTGTTTCTGGCACGGGCATGCCGGATGTCGATATGCAACCGTGCCCAAGACGAGAACGGAATTCTGGACATCAAAAATCGCCGGCAATGCAGCCAGGGATACCCGCTCCGTCGATGCTCTCCTGACTCTTGGCTGGCGCGTGTTCGTTGTCTGGGAGTGTGCCCTGCGAGATGCACCCGATCCCACGCTGCACAGCCTTGAAAAAGCGATACGGTCAGGTGTGCAACAGGCCGAATTTCGCGGGCCGGCTCAGCCTCTCAAGTAAGCGTACACAACAGATGCAATCTGTCGCGCCATCCACGGGGGTACGGCATTGCCGACTTGCCCGTATTGCCAGCCCTGCGTTCCCTCGAAGAAGTAGTTGTCGGGAAACGTCTGCAAGCGCGCGGCTTCTCGAACAGTGATACTGCGCATCTGACCCGGATCGGGATGGATGAAGTAGTGTCCGTCCTTCTTCAGGTGACTGGTGATCGTCAGGCTTGGGTTGTCTTCCAGTTGCACTTTGAAGCGGTCGACGAACTTGCCGCTCTTCCAGTTCTTGTGTTTTGGGTGCAGTTCCTCAGGGAACTCTGCTGCGCCGCGGGGTGAACGCCCGCGCACATCGCCGAAGGCCGACACGAACGCGTAGCGCTGAAGATCCTCCGACTGGTGGCTGCGTGTCTCGTGGTTGAGTAGGGTATCGAGCCTCCGGTCGAGGAGCCATGAGGCCAAGTGCTGCGGCACCATGTCACAACCAGCCGAACGGGGCAGCCGAAGCGCCCCTCTGCCGGGGTCCCCTTGCTTTGCGGCTTCAGTTGCGAGCTTGCGCAAATGGGCTTTGACGCTCCGATCTTCGGTGACCTTCGCGGTGTCGCGTAACAACTCAGCCGCTTTCTTTGCCCAGTTTTCGACGATCACTTCCTTCCCGTCGATTCTCAGGCCGCTTCGCAGGGTCGGAAACCCACCGATGACATCGGAGACCGTGCAACGCTCGTCACTGGGTATGAGGAATTTTCCAGCGCCAATCGAAAGGTCGTCGCGGATACCCATCAGGATCACTCGATGGCGCGCCTGTGGAACGCCTAGGGTTTCAGCTCGCAGGATGAAGCTGCGCGGATCCTCGCTTCCCTTTTGCAGCCCCCCCTTCGGCATGACCAGGGGAACTAGGCGATAGCTGGGCCCATTTTTTCCGCCCGGACGCTGGAGGCTCTCGGCGATCTCCTCGAAAACTGACTTGCCTTCGGCCTTGGCGGAGAGAAGACCCTTGACGTTTTCCATCACAAACACAGTCGGGCGGAACTCAGCAAGCAGCTTGCGGTAGTGCTGATAGAGCTTGTAGCGCTTGTCGTCTTCTGGTCGGTAACCGGCGATGCCCCGATTCCGTGCGCGACCGACCAGCGAATATGCTTGGCACGGCGGACCTCCGATCAGCACCCACGGCTCATCCTTGCTTGCTACTTCAGCAACGCGCGCGCGCAGAATGCTGTCGTGGGCGGGCTTACCGAGCTCGAGTTGGAGAGCTTCCTTACCAGCAGCAATCCACTTCTGATGAGTGCGAGGCGTGGAAGGCTCGGTTCGTCTACCTGCCAGGTACTCGTAGTAGCTCTCAGGGACGTCGCCGGGGGCGAACTGACGGAAAAAAGCTCTCAGGCGAAGGGTTAGCCACGCATTTTCTTCCATCTCAGCGGAGACGGCGATTCGGAACGGCCTGGTCCGGCCCGGTGCGACGTAGCCAGAGAAGCCTTCGCCCAGTCCCCCCGGACCCGCGAAGATGTCAACTACCGGAATTTGCATGGAGAGAAGTTTGGCCTAGGCGGTAGCAGCACTTGAGACAGCGCCAGGATCTCATGACCGGGGAGAATTGCAAGGCCCAAGACCGGCACCTCGCTCTCGATTGCCGGGTATCAACTACTTATGCTATTGCATTCGCGGGGACCAATTTTCAGACCGGACAGCAACGCAGGGACCCGCCTGCGCCTAGCTGTACGTCAGCATGGAGAAGCCGCGTGTCACTCACTCTACCCGACTCGATTTCCAACAAGCGGCTCCCGCCGGATCCGGAAGGGACCGCCGCCTTCATGAGCCGAATCGGGTACTCGCTCGAAGAAGCGCTCTCGGACATCATCGACAATTCCATTGATGCCGAAGCGAAGACTGTCCTTGTCCGATTCATCTGCGGCAAGGACCGAATCAACCAGATCATCATCGCTGACGATGGCCACGGCATGCTCTCTGACGAACTGCATAGAGCCATGCAATACGGCGTCAGGCAGCCCCACAGAAAGAACGATCTCGGAAAATACGGAATCGGGCTTAAGGCTGCGGCGTTCAGTCAGTGCAAAGCTCTGTCCGTGCTCAGCCGCAAGGCCGGGAAAAGCTCAGGGCGTCGATGGACCATTGAGTCGATCAAGGACGATTGGCGACTGGAAGAGCTAGATGCTGTTCAAGCAGGAGAAATCCTGAATATCGATTGGTCTCCGGCTGACCTGCGAACGTCGGGAACGACCGTAATCCTCGACAAGCTCGATTCATTGCAGTCGGCCATGAGCGACTTCAGCAGAAACCTACAGAAGACGATCATGGAGCTGAAGGTCGATCTTGGCCTGCGATTCCATCGATTCCTCCAATCCGAAGATCTGCTGATCGTAATTGACGTGACTAAGGGACTCGGCAACCCACCAGACACGCAGATTCAGGTGGATCCACTGGATCCTTTCCGGTATCCGAAATCAGGCAGGAAGGGGTACCCGGCAACCTTTGAACTCGAAGTCGGGAACACAAAGGTGAAGGCAATAGCTCACATCTGGCCTGCGAAGTCGAAGGATCCGAATTACAGGCTGGGATCGGGCAAGGTCGCCGAGCGTCAGGGCTTCTACTTCTACAGAAATGACCGGCTCATCAAGGCTGGGGGATGGCACAACCTCCAGTCGGACTCGGAGCCACACTCTTCTCTGGCACGCGTGCTGATCGAGATGCCGCCCGATCTTGATTCGTCTTTTCGCCTGTCGGTACAGAAGAATGACTTCAATGTTCCGACCGAGTTCATAGACGCGGTAAAGGCATCCAAAGCTGGCAACACGACTTTCCCTGAATATGTTAAGGCTGCACAGGACGTTTATCGAAATGCGCCTCAGGCGGAAGATGTGGTGTTCTTTCCGAAATCAGGAATTCCCGTAGCGCTGTCGAAAAAGATGAAACGGCTGCTTGCAGGAGCTTCTGAGAATTTCTCTACGCATCCGATCGATATCAAGTGGGAGCGACTTGATTCCGAATGTGTCTTCAGCTACGACGCCGACGAACGCCTACTGAGCGTCAATTCGACCTATCGAAGCTCGATCACTGGGGGGAGAAATTCGGTCACCGATGCCCCTGTATTCAAGACAATGCTCTTTTTCGCAGTCCAAGACCTACTGAGTGCGGGCCGCGTTTCAAAGAAACTCAGGGAGCGTATCGAGACCCTGAATGGCGTGTTGCTGGAGGCGCTCAAGTGTCAGGCGTAGATACCTTTGGACTGCCACGATTCGAGGAGATCGAAGTTGCGCTGGCATCCGATGCTCCGCATCGATGGGGGCTGACCACGTCACGAAAATTCACCCTGATCGCGGAGCCAAACGAGGGCGCTATCTGGCTGCTTTGTCCCGCTATCGTGCAACAGACACTTCCCTCCCCTTCCCCGACCAACGTAATCAGTGTCTCCTTTCGGAATATCGGAAATCAGTTGTACTATCAAGTAGGTGCGACATCCGCACCGCTTCTTCGCGAGGTGTACTACTTTCTGTGCGGGGTCGTGTACCGCGCCGAGCAAAGCGGAGAAGCTTTTCCCGATGTTATCGAGGGCGAGCTCGCGGCGTGGGACGCCCTTCTACGCATGCCCACCTTCATGGACAGAAATCGGGAAATAGGGCTTCTGGGAGAGCTATGGGTCGTCTGGCGCATTTTGCAGAACCTCGGACCCGGCGCCATCAGTTGCTGGACCGGCCCCTCTTCGGAACAGCATGACTTCCGGTTACCGATTGATGATTTGGAAGTAAAGGCGACGTTATCGCATTCCCGCGACCATGCAATCAGTGGTCTTCAGCAGCTCGTCACTTACGGACGCCGCACTCTCTCCGTCATCTCCATACAGTTGAAGCCTGCAGGAGGGGGCCCCGGTGCAAGTTTACGGGATGCCGTCGAGAGGATTTCCCTGCTCCTTTCCGGGAATCCGGCTTCGCTGAAAAAGTTTAACGAAATGCTCGCCGGTGTTGGCTACAGCCATGCGTCCTCTTATTTGGACCGGTACTGCCTGCGGTCGAACCCGACCTTGATCCCAGTCGATGATGGATTTCCCCGTCTCACCTTGGACTCTCTTTCCTGCGTACTTTCGAGTTCGTCGCTCAAGCGCATCCGCAAGGTGATCTACACAGTCAACCTCGATGGAATGGGTACACCGCTTGATTCGCACTGCGCGCACGACGCTCTCCGTTCGCCCGATTCCGGAGATCTATATGCCTGACCGCTCGACCGTCGCCCTAAAAGCACTCCGAGAAATCAAGGAGCTGATCGGACGGCCGGTTGGCCTTTCGACCAAGCTGACCGAGTGGTCGAAAAAATTCGATCTCGATCAAGCCTTGTCGATTCCGGAATTCATCGAGTGGCTCCAACCTACCTCCAACGAAACCCATGTCCGCCAGTACTTCCACGGGATGATTTCCCTGTGGGACTACCGGCCTGAATGGGAGTGGAGCAACGAAACCGAGCCCAGCTCGGACGCAAGACGTCACCTGCTGTCTAAACTACTCCAGCTAACCGCGACCGAAGAAGAACAGATTAGCCGCATATTTCCAGTTTATCCAAGAATAGAGCAGCCAATACGCATCACAGCGGACGAGCCCGGCGGTCCGAGCTGGTATGACGAGCAGAGACGCGAAAAGAATGTGTTCTATTGGAGGAGTTACGAGCGATATCTTCTGCATCCAAAGCAGTGGGATTCGAAGAACGTCGCCGTCCTTGATTCTACCAGTAGTGACGTTGTATCGGACTTGCGAGACCCGCTGGACGGTGACGCCCGCAGCACGCGGGGACTGGTAGTCGGATATGTCCAGTCGGGAAAGACGGCAAATTTTACCGGGGTTATCGCCAAGGCCATCGACGCAGGGTATCGCTTGGTGATTGTTCTGGCTGGGTTGCAGAATAGTCTCCGCAACCAGACCCAGCGACGTATCGACAAAGAGCTGGTCGGAAGTGAAATCCTCCAAGTCAGTGGCGACGAATATAGTGCGGATGACGACTGGGCGGAGTTCAATAGCCACGGTGACATCCCGGAGCGGGCCGGCGAGTTCAATATTGACCGACTGACCACCAGCGCACAGGACTTCCGTAATCCGATAGGGGACCTAGCCAGGCTACGTTTTCATAAGGTAGATCCGTCCCTGCCGTTCAATCATCCGCGCAATCTTGGAAGGCACCCGGTCAAACTCATCGTTATCAAGAAGAATAAGACTCCGCTGACCAACCTTCTCGAGGCACTAAAGCAAGCACAGGCGGCAGGGACACCGTGGGCCGAAGTTCCTTCGATCATCATTGATGACGAGTCAGACCAGGCATCCCTCAACTCGATTAACCCAAACAAAAAAGAGCAGAAGAAACGCACCACAATTAACGGACTGGTTGTCGATATTTTGTCCGTATTGCAGCGTGGCCAGTACATTGGGTATACCGCAACGCCATTTGCCAACGTGTTCGTTAGCCCGGACGACGCCGAAGATCTATTCCCGTCCAATTTTCTGTCTTCACTTCCCCGGCCCGAAGGATATATGGGGGTGCAGGACTTCTACGACCCGCCTGAGACCCCAAAGAAGGGCCCCGATCCGCAAACCAACTACGGCTGCTACGTTAGGCCTGTGAAGGGTGAAGACGGAGAATCCGAGAATCTTCCTGGCGCCATCGATGCATTCGTTCTCTCCGGCGCGCTTAAGCTGTTCCGTGAAGCCATGGATGGGAGGAAATACAAGCACCACACCATGCTTGTCCACCTGACAACTAGCGTCAGGGAGCATCGCCTGCTCAAGACCATGATCGACTCGCTGTTCGCCCACGCGGCTTACGCGACTGGAGGCGAAGGCTTCGGGCGCTTGAGAACCTTGTGGGGGTCCGACTACCGACTTGTCTGCGCTGGAGGCCGCCATGATGACGGCTCCGTTCCAGCCGCGTTCTCCGATCTCAAACCGTTCATAGGCGCTTGCGTAGCCAGAATCGTTGCGGGTGGGGCTTGCACCTTGGTTCTCAACGGGGACGATCGCGAAAATCCGCCGGATTTCGACAAGTCCAGTGTTTGGAAAATTATTGTCGGCGGTGCCAAGCTCTCCCGCGGCTATACGGTCGAAGGACTAACCATTAGCTACTACCGGCGTGTCGCCGGCGCTGCGGACACCTTGATGCAAATGGGACGCTGGTTCGGTTATCGCGAGGGCTATCGCGATTTAGTACGTCTCTACATCGGAACCGATGAGCCGAAGGGGAAGAAAGAACGAATAGATCTCTACGAGGCATTCCGTGGCGTCTGCGACGACGAAGAGGAGTTCAGATCTCAGCTCCGGATGTACTCGCGACTCCAAGGCGATGAACGGCTAACGCCCAAGCAGATTCCGCCGCTCGTTCCCAGTCACATGCTCATGCCGACGTCGAAGAACAAGATGTACAACGCAAAGGTGCTGTTCGTGAACTTCGGCGAGGAGCAAAAGCAAAGCACGATCGCTTCCACTGACGGCGGCATCAAGGGGACGAATGAGCGGGCAATGAAGACCCTGCTTAAAAGTGCATCAGCTTCCGAAACAGTCTTGGTCACGAAGCAGGACGGCAAACCGGTAGAGTTCAAGGCGTTTTCGGGGATTGCAACGCCCGACGATATGAAGCGTTTCCTGCATAGCTACAAATTCGGCCCAACTCTCCAGGATCAAGGGCAGCTGCCCTTGATTCGCGAGTACGTCGAGGGGATGCACGGTGATCCCCAGATTGAAAGGTGGGTAATCCTTGCTCCGCAGTTCGCGAATGAAATCGAGGGGAAAACGTGGATTGTTCCGGACATAGGGAGCTTTTCGATTCGCCGGCGCGAAAGGGTCGGAGATGGGCAGCGACGATACAATGTCTTTACCGAATCGCGTCATGTGGCCGTTGCAGAGATGCTGTCCGGGATCAATGACAAGGTTACGCCAGAGAACTCGGCGACGCGGGCGCTACTAAGCGCCGGTAATGCAGTAATGCTTGTGTATCCAGTTCTCGCTCGCTCCGAAAAAGGTCAAATCCCAACGATGGGCTTTTCCTTGTTCTTTCCGAAGAACAAGATCAAGCGCCGCATTCGATATGGCGTCCGGGTCAAGGATCGGCCCACGGATGTGACCGTGGAGCTAGCGACGACATGATTCTAGGGTGACGGGTCCGCCTCGGTCCCACTACGCCTAGTTGAAGTGCCCGCTGGAGCCAATTTTGGCGTTCGCGTTCTGTACGAACGGATCCACACCCCGGATGTATCGCGCAAGAGCGTCCAGCGACGCATGCCCCGTTTGCTTCTGGATAGAGGCTAGGTCGACCCCCGCATCGACGGCTGCCGTGACGAATCCTGCCCTCAAGCTGTGGGCGGATATACGATCGACCGGCATGCCTTCAAGGCTGACCAAGGTCTTGACGATCCCGTTGACGGACTGCGCACTCAAACGCTCCCCGAGCGTGCCTTGGGCGTTAATGGATCGGAACAGGCCTCCTTGCTTGATCTTGCTAGCTTCTATCCAGTGCATCACCGCCAGCGCAGCGCAGGGGCCCGCTCCGGCCCATGGAACGGCCACCAACCTGGACGCCCTTTCCTGATCCGTCTTGGAATTGCGCAAACGAATGGTGAGGCCACGCTCCGACCAACATAGATCGTCGATGTCCAGCCCCACCAGCTCGGACCGGCGGAAGGCGGTCGAGAAGCCGAGCAAGACCAGCGCCTTGTCGCGCGTGCTGCGCAGCGAGCTGAATATGTTCCATGCCTGCCGCAGCCTTCGAGGGTCGAGCGGCAACGCACGTCGCTGTACGACACCATGTGTCCGGCGGATTCCCTTGAGCACCATTCCCGGCAAAGGATCTTTGGTTGGGTCGCGGAATCCGGCCAGCACATGGGCGGAGCCGATCCGACCAGCCTCCTCGCCAGTGTTGCCGGGGACAGTCGCGATGCACGCTCCGCAAGGTAACGAGCCAAGCATTCTGGCGATGCCGGTAGAGCTCCTCCCCAAGCCATAAAGTCCCGCACATCGCTGGCATAAGCCCGCTTCGTCGCCTTGGCCCAACATGCATCGATGTAGCCGTTGACGAGCTCGTCGCCCGGTAGGCCGCGATGCAGTTGGTTGCCGGATGACCGCGGTTCCCCACATCCGATGTCGGTGAGTAGCGATAAGTGGGTGTTATCGCTAGTGGGTCTGGCTGGGAGCCCCTGACTAGTCACACCCAGCCCCGCGCTGCCAAGCTCGTGCAGCCTGCCGCCGTTACGACGAAGTGGTCCAAGAGCCGGATGTCCAGCAGCGCCAGCGCCTGTTTGAGGCGCGCCGTTACCGCACGGTCGGCAGCCGATGGCTCCGGATTCTGGGACGGATGGTTGTGAGCACAGATGACGGCTGCTGCGTTGTGCTTCAGAGCCAGCCTCGCCACTATCCGCGGGTGAACCTCCGCGCCGTCGATGGTGCCCATGAAGACCATCTCCGCCGCGACTACGCGATGACGGGTATCCAAGAGCAGCAGGAAGAAGACCTCGCGGTCCAGCGGCGCAAGCCGCAGGCGCAGAAACTCGCCTGCCGCATCCGGGCTCGATAGGGGCTCGCCGCCGACCATCCGTCGCTGCAACACGGCTACTGCGCGCGCGATCAGTCTTTGTTCCTTCTCGCTAACGTTCCTATCCGGATACGCTCTATTTGTCAGTGCAAGCATGGTTGTATTCCTTCCGTCTTCATTGGTCTTCCGCGACGAGACGTCGCATCGAATTCAGGAGGGGCAGGGACTCACGCGCCGAATCGAGGAGTGCGGTCACGTCGTTCGGTCGAATGCCATGTCGTCCGAGCAGCGTCCGCTCGGATTCCCGCTCGATCTCGACGCTATGCGCAATTTCGAGCATGTCGGCGCAAAAGCCTCCTTCGACATAGAAGACGAGGTTGCCCAGAACGGTGAGCGCCTCCCGCTTCAAGGGGATGCGTTCGTCAGCAGCCCAATTGGAATGATTCAGGAATAGCCTCAGCGCTTCGCGCCCTAGGGCGGAATACATGCAGTACGCATAAGCCGGGATCGATCGGATTAGCTCATCCGAGCAAGGGGGCGGCGTGACTTCTGGTCGAGGGACGGAGTGCACTGCTTTCAGCTGTGCCGCAGGCACGCAAAGGGCGTTCAGCGCATAGGTACTCCCGCCGCGCTCGACGACGAACCGCAGCAAGGGTGATGCACCCACCCATTGCAGATAGGCCTCGCGGCGATCGCGGCTCCCTTTGCCGGAGGCCTTCCATCGACCATCGACGCGCATGGAGAGAGGCACTGCGTTCCGCCATGCACTTGCCGATCGACGGATTAGGTCCAGATTCCCAGCTGCGAAATCGCGAACCCGCCCAGGCAGCCGCGTGTATTCATCGCCCTCGACCAGCGGATCCAGCCATGACGCCATGTCACAGGGCGTCCGGCATTTAGGCGATCGCGTGAGTTCGCAGGTCAGATGGGAAAGTAGAATGCGTTCGTCAAGTTTGGCCCGCAGAACGCGTTTGCCAGCAATGGCGAGGACTTGTGCGACTAGTTGAAGGTTGGCAACCGAGACCTCTTCGAGCGCGATAACGCGGATGCGTCGCCAAACATAGGCAGGATCACGCCTCTGAAGTTCACGCGCTGCGGCTATCGCCCAATCGCCATGCCCCCTCCGGATGGCCTTTTGCCAGAGACTGGCCACCAGTGAGGCATCAGCATGAGCAGGGACAATGCTGGAGCTTGTTCGTGCTTCCGATGCTTCATCGGCTATTGCCTGAAGCAACTGTCGTTCAAGAAGACACTTACCGAAAATCACCGCTTAAAAATTCGATACCCATTGAGAGATCGTAACTTTTGACGGCGAGAATGCAATTTGATTTTCAGAAATTTTATGGAGATTGGCTCCGATGATGTCTCCTATCGGCTAGGTGCGGATATTCGCCACTCCCGTTCCTTCGTGTAGATTCCACTACAGGACAGGGGGCAGGGGTGCCAACGCGGATGTCGCAACCAAAGATCTTCGCCGATCGCTACGTCCTGCTGGCCGAGCAGACTGAAGGCGGCACCGCAATACTTCACAAGGCCTTTGACCAACAGTCGCATGCGGTAGTGGCCCTGAAGGTCTTCACCGAGCACGGCCGCGACCCGGCGATCGTCAATGAGATCTGGCATCGCGAACATAGCGCGCTCGGCCAACTTAGCCACGACTGCATTGTCCGGATGCTCGACGCCGGGCGTTGTTCAATCACCAATCAGCGCTACATTGCGCTCGAGTGGATCGACGGACAGACCCTCGAACAGCATCTCGCCGCCGCAGGGCCGCTGGAATGGCAAACGTTCTACGAACGCTACGGCGAAGCGATCGTTGCCGCCCTCAATTACGCCGCCGAACGCAACGTCGCTCATCGCGACCTATCGACAGGCAATGTCCTTGTCACGCCGACTGGCGCTGTCAAGATCATCGACTTCGGTCAGGCCAAGCTCGCGAGCGTCGGCATCGGCCGCACGCTAATGGGGTGGCGGACGGTACCGTACTGCCTGCCTGAAGAAGACACCGGCACCTACACCCTCACGCGCGACCCGTATGCGTTTTGTGCGATTGCTGTGCGCGCGATGGCTGGTCACGCCTTGGCCGACCATGAGGAGCTTTATGCCGCGTTGCCCGGGCTGGCGCTGCCGCCCGCTGAACGGGCGGCCATCGTACGGGCATTGAGTCGCACGCCCGGCGAACGCTTTGGCACGATCGTCGAGTTTGCTGATGCCTTGCGCGGCGGCGGCGGCACCGATGCCGAGCCCGAGAGGTTGCGCATAGCGCTGCGCTTTGTCCCGAGCGTAACCGAGCAGCTGCGCGCCCCCGCCGACGCTGAAGGGAGTCCCCAAGAACAGTTGCTTGCGGAGCTCAGCGAGGTTGCCGCCGTGTCGGCCGTAGGCGGCGCGGGGGACAGCACGATTGCCATGGAAACGCAGTCGTTCCGCCTAGCCGCGTCGCTCGACCGTAGTCGGGAGCACTTGGTGGTTACCAGTATGGTGCGCAAGCGATTCCGCTTGGACGCGTTGTTTCAATCGGACCGCTGGCTACTGCAGGCGGATTTCACCGATCAACTGCCGCGTCGTGCGACAGAACAGCAGGCCGCCCGGCGCGACCTGCAGGCGCTGTACGCTGGCCTCGACGCGCACTTGCATGAGGTGAGTCAGGCCCAGCGCCATGACCCCGACCACGCCTTCGCCGAATGGTCCAACTTGCTCGAGGCGCTGCGTCACATCGCCCGCAATGGCGTTCCACCGCTGCGCTACACGACCGTCGATCGCGACGGGGCCCGGCTATTGGCGACCATCGAGAACCCCGAGGACGCGGTTGAAGAGCAGTTGCGGGTCATTTCGATCAACGGCACTTGGGTGTTTCGTGGCGAAGTGGAGTCGGTGCGTGGCGGCCAGTGCGTGTTACTGGCGACCCGCCCCCATATCGACCTGGAACGCATCCCCGGCAAGGGGACGCTCGACATCGACTGGGCCCAGACCCGGGTGGCGCTAGACAGGCAAGCGCGCGCACTGGACAGGTTTAAGGCCAACGAGACGCCGGGTTCGCGCCTGCGCGCCCTGCTCGTCGGCGCCGAAAGCGGGCCCAGCGAGCCCTCGTACGAACCCGTTGCGCAATTCTTCGATCGCAGCCTCGATGATGCCAAGAAGGCGGTGGTGTCGCGCTTCGCGGCCGGTACGGACTTGATCGTGACCCACGGGCCACCCGGCACAGGCAAGACCAAATTGATCGTCGAGTTGATTCGACAGGAGCTGGCGCGCAACCCCAATTCGAGGATCCTGCTTGCGTCGCAAACCCATGTCGCCCTGGACAACGCGTTGGAACGATTGCTTGGCGCCGATCGCGAGATCTCGTGTGTTCGCATCGGCAGTGGCTCCAAGGAAGCGGATCCGCGAGTGGAAGCGTGCTCCCTCAATCAGCGGAGCCTCGTCCTGCGCGACCAAGTCACGAAATCCTCGCAGCGATTTTTGCGGGAACGCGCGGCAGAGCTGGGCATCGACCGCCATGAGGTCGAGCTTGGGCTCGCCGTGCTCGACCTGATTGGCGCGCGCGAGCAACTCGCGCGGGTCCTGGCATCGCTGGCCGAACTGGAGGTGGAAGCGCAAGCATTGGAAGCCGAGATCGCGGCCGAGTCGACCTTGGCGACCCGCGAGCGCAGCGACAAGCTGCTGCGAACTGGCGTGCTTGAAGACGAACTGGAGCGGATCGGCGGCGATAACGTCGTAGCACGCAGTACCGTCGAGGCCGCGCGGCAAAAGTTGCTGTCACTGGGCAAGGATGGCGCACAGCTCGCCACCCATTCCGATGCGGAGCTGCGAGAGTGGTCGCAGTTGCTGCTCGGCGACCCCCAGCGCGAAGCGTTGGGGCAGCTGATGACGCTTTCCGAAGACTGGCGGATGCGCTTTGGCCAATCCGAGGATTTCAAGGCCGCTATCATCGCCTCCTCATCTGTCGTCGCCGGCACCTGCGTTGGGTTCTGCCGCGAGGAAGCCGCGTTGCGCACGGTGTTCGACCTATGCATCGTCGACGAGGCGGGCAAGGCCACGACCACCGAACTGTTGGTGCCGCTAGCGCAGTCGCGCCGCGCCGTCCTGCTAGGCGACCACCACCAGCTGCCGGCGGTGCTCGACCACGCCCTGCGGTCCGAGGAACTACAGGAGCGGTTTGGGCTGAGCCAGCAGCAGCTAGACGAGCAACTGTTCGAACGTTTAACCAAGGATCTAGGCGACGGTTGCAAGGCAGCCTTGACCGAGCAGCACCGCATGCGCGGCGAAATTGGCCGCCTGGTAAGTAAGTGCTTCTACGACGGCAACCTGAGCGAAGGAGCCTCCACGGCCGACCGCGACATTGCGGACCTGTCAGTGGCCGGACTCGACCACGAGGTGAGTTGGCTCGATCCGTACTCAGGCGCCAAGAAGGCCTACGAGGAACGCTCACGCGGCACCAGTTACGAGAATGCCCGCGAGGCACAGGCTATCGTCGCGCTATTGAAGCGCCTGCTGTTTGCTCTGGAACGCACCGGGGGTCCGCCTAACAACTGGCCGGCCATTGGCGTCATTTCGGGCTATGGCCCGCAGGTGACAATGATCCGTAACGAGATTCGCAAGGAACGGGACCTTGACCGCTTGGCAATCGACTGTGCCTCGGTACATGCGTTTCAGGGACGCGAAGTGGACATCTGCATTTATTCGGTCACACGCAAGAACAACCGCGGTCAGATCGGCATGCTCTCCGACTGGCGTCACCTCAATGTGGCCTTATCGCGCGCCCGGGATTTCCTGGTAATCGTTGGCGATCTCGAGTTCTGCCGCACCGTGCGGGGGAAGAATCCGTTTGCCCGCATCATCAGGTTCGTTGAGGAGGAGTCGGTCGAGTGTGTGGTCAAGGAGTGGGACCATGAGTGATCTGGAGGGTATCGCCCAGCGTCTGGATCGGCGCGACGGCTACCGCCTTATCTCCTACCGCGAGGTCGGCCTGCCCGTGTTTCGGGTCAATTGCGCCGTAACGCTACAGCAGGCGAGCGAGCTGGGGGCGATCGAGGAATTCATGCTCAAGGCGATTGCGCGCGGCGTCGACTCGATCGATGACCTGGAGCGCTTTCTCGGTCTCCCCCCCAAAGTCGTGGTGACTCAGCTCGGACAACTCGCGTTCGAAAACGCTGTAGCGGCGCGCGGAGGCGAACCGGTTCGCTACGCTCTGACCGCCGAAGGGTCACGTCGGCTTGCTACGCAGGCCTCATTCGCGTTGGTGCGCCAGCGCATTCCCCTTTACGTAGACGGCATCACCCGCCACTTGGTTGCGCTGGACCATCGCGAGCTGTGGACCAGCAAGCAACTCGAACCCACTGGCGTATTGCCCCCGGTACTTCGGCGAGCGCCCCGTGCGGGCGATATCGACCTGGCCCAAGTCAATCGTGTGACCGCCCTGATGGCCAAAGTCGGCAGCCCGACGCAGCGGGCCGTGCGCCTAGATGCTGTGGTTGGCAAACCGACCCTACTGTTTCGCCGCGCCATGGCCGCGGGGTTCAAGTCACACGACGGTCGTAGGATCTCCATAGCCTTCGCGATTGACGGCCGCCCCTCAGTCGAGCACGAGATCGCCTATGAGCGAAGCGGCGTTGCACACAAGTCCCCGTTGTTTGCCACGTTGTTCGATGCGGACAAACGTCGTCGCGAAGTCCAGGCCGTGGCGCGTGAATTGCGCCGAGACATTCAAGTAGTCGACGACGCGGCCCAAGCACCACTCGACCGGCGCCCTCCCCTCACGCTGGCTGGCACGAAAGCCGTCAGCGTAATGTCGGCCAAGGTGCGGGTGTTGGGTGTATATGATCACCCGCCATTGCTTCGCGACGCGTTGGAACGCGCCCAAGACCGGCTGTTAATCGTCTCACCATGGATTCGCGCCGCCGTAATCGACAAGGCCTTCATCAAGCGCCTAACGACGTGCCTAGACCGCGGCGTTCAAGTGACTGTGGCCTATGGGATCGGCCGCGACGACCCGGGTGAGCGCGACCCGGATCGGCAGGCGCGTGAGTCGCTAGAAGCCCTAGCGACAGCCTTCGACAATTTCCGTTTGGTGCGCAAGGGCAATACCCACGCCAAGGTGCTGCTGGTCGATGACGCGTACTTCGTAACGACCAGCTTCAATTGGCTGTCGTTTCGCGGCGACCCTAACCAGCCGATGCGCGAGGAGGAAGGTACCCTCGTCGAGGATGCCGCTGCGGTCAACGCATACTATGCGTCCTTGATTGCAAGGCTGCCGGATGATCCGCTGGTATCTACGCCGCGTCGCGCGCGAAGGCAATGAGGGACACCCTCGAGCCAATTCCTGCGATGGAGCAGGCAGCTATATTTCCTAGCGTGCGCTGATGCTCAGCAGGTAAAGAGTCAACGGACGCTGGCTCTGCCGGCTTGCCTACTCTGCCTGTCGCTTCGGCTAGGCCCCCAATTATTCCAAGCCAGACTTGTCAGCCACTGCATACGATTGACCGCAGTGATGCGTCCCTGGGGCCATCCAATCTCGGCGTCTACGTGTCTGATATTCGCTACATGGCCCCGCCGTTCGCGAATGACTGTAAAGAATGACCTACGTTGCATGGGTTCTTGTTGTTGACACAATTTCTGGCCGGCAATCGCAGGCTCCCTCGGAATGTTCCGGATGTAGCCGTGATCAGGCCTAGAGAGAACAGCGCAGACCATTGCACACAATTTCCAGATGGCCACATTTAGGCCCTTCCACTGTAGGACATCCCTTCGTGCAGCCAGCCCAATGATGCCTCCAGTCTCCCCCACAGCAAATCTGGACCCCACCAATCGACCTCGAACTCGCTCAATCGATGAAGGACTGACTTTTTCTGCTGGCCATTGAGGCATGACATCTGGCATTGAATCTCGTGCGGCATTCCTTGTGCTGAAATGATATTACCGAGTAGGCCATCGGCTATGACCTGTTCAACACAGCTTCTTCGCAGCACGAGAAGGTTTAAAAACGGACTTGGCAATTGAAGGACGCTGCGCAGCGGAAATCTGCGTTTGCCACTGATCCTGGCCTCGACTCTCAACCATGAATTCTCAACCACGGTGTTCTCAGCCTCCCTCAACTGCCTCTGTTTGTCATAAATGTGAAAGTGCAATTCGCCATGTCTGCGTGATCCGATATAAATGCCCCCATTGTTGATCCAGCCCAGATCCTGCTGGCGATGGCTACGGGACAGGAATACGTAGTCTTCGATCTGTGCATTCGGTACGTCGATGGCGAACTCGCTGTAAGTGACAATTCCGCGTTCCACCAGCGAGTACATGCCGTTTTCGAGCATCGTGCAAAGACGGCCTTCCAACTCAGCAATCACTACCTTGTTCGGATTGAACTCGAACCACGCCCTGAATTCTCCCCGATGCCTCCCAAAGAGAATGAAGAGGGTTCCTCCACCATCTAGCCCCTGGGACACGCTGGTCTGCGATCTCCCCGGCTTACTCCAGACGCTGTGCTTATTCCCAAACTCGTGGGCGCGAACGCTCCTGGCCCACTCTTGGATCTGGAGATATTCCGGTGCCCTGCTACTCGTGAAGTCCAATCTGATCTTTATCTTGTCTATCCCGACACGTATCGACTTCTCACACACATCTGATTCACTGACTCCTCCCTTTATAGTTACAGGAGGAGTCATGCTTGGCTCGGTAGTCACCTCGAGCTCGCAAGGAACCGTTCCAGCTCGGCAATTTCATAGCGGACCAGCTTTGGGCCCAGCTTCACAAAGGCGGGCCCGATCTTCCTCTTCCGCCATTCCTCCAGCGTTCTTATGGAGACGCCCAGAAACAGCGCTGCCTTCTTCGGACTGACTCGCTCAGCGTAAGTACTCATGGCGTGACTCCCGACAGGCCTAACGCTGCTCTTACCGTATCGGTTGTCCAGTAATTGACGCGCCCGTCTTTCTCCGGAGCAGGGAACGAAGCCTCTTTAAGTTTCTTGTACAGCTTCGAATGGCTCCAGCCACTCAACGCCAGAACATGACGGGTAAGCAGCCGCCCAGGCTGATCAAGGGAAATCAGGGGGGCTTGCGGCAGGACATGTCCCCGCCGCTCTCTTTTGCTTTTGCCTTGATGTTGCATGCTGTGCGCCTCTGTGGGTGAGGCGGCACTTTAGGCGGAGTTGAGTTGCCCGTTAAATACCGTCTAGGCGTGGACGGTGTACTTTATTTTCAGGGTTTAATTTTCAACAGCCATTCGTACAGCCTCCTTTCGGAAACTGGTGGCTTGTCGAGGTCAGTCCAGCCTTTTTGATGCATCCAATCCCTTGCGAACTGAGGCTTGCTCTTGTCGCCGCCTTTCTCTCGCGCAGCAATCCAGTCGGCACAGATAGCTTCTCTTATTGGTTCATATCTTTTTTTGGCACTGGCGGCACCAAGTTCCGAAGCAATGCGCGGACTGCGGGCATGATAGGCAAAGTCGATCAGCATCTTGATTTCCGTGGAGCCAGGCTTCACTCGTTTGACCGTCGCATCAAAACTTATCGGGTCTTCAGCTAAATATGCCTTCCAGAGATCGGCCGCCGATCTCCGCGCACGAAAATTCGACTCTGCCCACTCAACGACTGCCGCCTCTGGTTGAGCAGGCTCGTTAGGTCTGCGCATTTTTTTGGCAAAGGCCTGCATTTTCCGCTTAATTTGAGTAGCGCTCGGCTTCTTTTGCTTGGCTTCACCAGGGCTCTTCATCGCTCGGCGCGTTCCTAGCCGATTTGCTTTTGGCTGATTGAGACTACTTTCGCGCCCACTCTGAGGGTGTCCAAGTAGTCCGCCCAGCCCTGCATCATCTTGCGGCGCTCGGGTAGGTGCGCCGTGCGGTTGTACGCGCGCCCATTCGGATCACGCACCGCATGGGCCAGCTGGTGTTCGATGTAATCGGGACGGTAGCCCAGCACCTCATCCAGGACGGTACGTGCCATGGCCCGGAATCCATGGCCGGTCATCGTGTCGCCATCGAAGCCCAAGTAGCGCAGCGCGGCATTGATCGTGTTCTCACTCATGGGACGGCGCGCACTGCGAATCCCTGGAAAAAGGAACTCGCCCCGGCCGGTAAGCAGATGCAGGTCCTGCATCAGCGATACCGCTTGAGACGATAGGGGAACGATGTGCGGCGTGCCCGTCTTTGTTGCCGTGTAGCGCCATTCGGCGCCGTCGAGGTCGACATCGGCCCAACGGGCCTGCCGTAGTTCGCCCGGGCGAACGAATACCAATGGAGCGAGCTTCAGCGCGGCCTGCACTACCGACGAGCCTTCATAGCCGTGCAGTGCACGAAGTAGGGCACCGATCCGGGCCGGCTCAGTCACGCTGGCGAAGTGGCGTTTCTGCCGTTGTTCCAGCGCGCCAGACAATGCTGCTGACGGATCGGTGACCGCTCGGCCCGTGGCAATGGCATATCGGAACACCAGACCAGCGTGCGCCTTCGCCCGGTGCGCCGTTTCCACCACACCTCGCTTCTCCAGCTTGCGCAGTTCGCGCAGCAGCATGGACGCAGTGATCACGTTGATTGGCAGCGTGGCAATCCCAGCCAAGTCTTTCTCGATCAACCGCTTCTCTCTTTTCACACTGCCCATGCCCAATCCCTCGCGGGTGCGCTTCTCGAGCAATTCGCTGGCAATGGCCCCGAAAGTGTTGTCCGCCTGCTCCACCTTGGCTGCTCTCTCGATCCTTGCAACGGTGGTCGGGTTGGCCCCTCCGTTTAGCAGTCCGCGCAGTCGATCACGCTCGGTGCGGGCTTCCGACAAGGAGACTGCCGGGTACTGGCCCAGTGGCGCCATGCTGGCCTTGCCGTTGTAGCGGTATCGGTAGCGCCACAACTTCGCCCCCGTCGGACGCACCTCAATGCATAACCCGTTCGCGTCGGCTTGGCGGTAAACCGTCGCCTTGGGCTTCATGCCGCGCAGTTTCGTATCCGTCAGCATAGGCACCACCTGCGAGTAACGAGAGTGTGAGTAACAACCCGGGCGAGTCGCCCGTTACTCACATGCTTACTCACTTTTGTGCGAGATGCAACGAGATTTGCCTGGATGTGATGGGACACATGATCCGCATCCTTACTAGATATCAGCGCTTTCTTGGGATCGCTTTGGATGCCGATGGGTAACTAAGTGGTGGGCCCACCAGGACTCGAACCTGGAACCAAAGGATTATGAGTCCTCTGCTCTAACCATTGAGCTATAGGCCCGCGGGTCGCTGATTGTAGCGGCGTGCACGACCTTGCCAGTGATTGCCGATCTCCAGGTACCGGGGCAAAGAAAAAGCCCCGCCGGAGCGGGGCTTTCACATGGTGCGCTCGGGTCGCGAGACGACCTACTCGATATCGAGGAAGCTGCGCAGCTGCTCGGAGCGGCTGGGGTGGCGCAGCTTGCGCAGCGCCTTGGCCTCTATCTGGCGGATGCGCTCGCGGGTGACGTCGAACTGCTTGCCCACTTCCTCGAGGGTGTGGTCGGTGTTCATGTCGATGCCGAAGCGCATGCGCAGCACCTTGGCCTCGCGCGGGGTCAGGCCGGCCAGCACGTCGCGCACCGTCTCGGTGAGGTTGATGTTGGTGGTGGCATCCACCGGGGACTCCACGTTGGTGTCCTCGATGAAGTCGCCCAGGTGCGAGTCCTCGTCGTCGCCGATCGGCGTCTCCATGGAGATCGGCTCCTTGGCGATCTTCATGACCTTGCGGATCTTGTCCTCGGGCATGTCCATTTCCTTGGCCAGCTCCTCGGGCGTGGCCTCGCGGCCGTACTGCTGGAGCATCTGGCGGGAAATGCGGTTGAGCTTGTTGATCGTCTCGATCATGTGCACCGGGATGCGGATGGTGCGTGCCTGGTCGGCGATCGAGCGGGTGATGGCCTGGCGGATCCACCACGTGGCATAGGTCGAGAACTTGTAGCCGCGGCGGTACTCGAACTTGTCGACCGCCTTCATCAGGCCGATGTTGCCCTCCTGGATCAGGTCCAGGAACTGCAGGCCGCGGTTGGTGTACTTCTTGGCGATGGAGATCACCAGGCGCAGGTTGGCCTCGACCATTTCCTTCTTGGCCTTGCGGGCCTTGGCCTCGCCGTAGGCCATGGTGCGGCTGACTTCCTTGAGGTCGGCCAGGGTCATGCGCATCGCCGTTTCCTCGGCGATGGTGGCTTCCTGCTCGGAGATGATCTGCTCGCGCACGTCGCGCAGGCCGGAGGACCACTTCTGCTTGCGCTTGAGCAGCTCGTCGACCCACTCCAGGTTGGTCTGGTTGCCGTCCCAGGAGCGGATGAAGTCCTTGCGCGGCATCTTCGCGACGCGGGTGGCCAGCTCCAGGATCCGGCGCTCGTGCTGCTTGAGCGAGGCCACGGTCTCGCGCATGCGGCGCACCAGCACGTCCGTCAGCGGCAACGGCAGCTTGAAGGTGATGAAGATCTCGGCCATCTCCTCGCGCAGCTTGACCACCGTCTTGTGGCTGGGGCCGTGCTTGGCGTGGGCCTTCTCGAACTTGGCGTACAGCGCGGTCAGCGCCTCGAAGCGGGCGGCGACCTCGGCCGGGTCCGGGCCGGTGGGGCCCTCGTCGGCGGCGCTGTCGTCATCGGAATCGTCGGCGTCGTCGGCGTCGTCTTCCTCGGCCTCTTCTTCCTTGGGGCTTTCCTTGGCGGCGGCTTCCTTGGCGGCGGCGGCCGGGCTGTCGACGCCGGACGCGGCGGGCACGGTCGGGTCGTCGAGCAGGTCGAGGAAGCCCACCACCAGTTCGGCCAGGCGCTTCTTGCCGGCGGCGACCAGTTCGTAGTCTTCCACCACCGAGCGGATGGTGTCGGGGAACAGCGCCAGCGAAGCCTGGACCTGGTTCAGGCCTTCCTCGATGCGCTTGGCGATGGCGATTTCGCCTTCGCGGGTCAGCAGCTCGACCGTGCCCATCTCGCGCATGTACATGCGCACCGGGTCGGTGGTGCGGCCGCCTTCGGCGTCCAGTCCGGTCAGCGCGGCGGCGGCTTCCTCGGCGGCGGTGTCGTCGACGTCGCGGTTGCCGGTGCTGTCACCGGTGATCAGCAGGGTCTCGGCGTCGGGGGCAACTTCGTGCACCTCGATGCCCATGCCATTGATCATGCCGATGATGTCTTCGATCTGCTCCGGGTCGACGATGTCGTCGGGCAGGTGGTCGTTGACTTCGGCGTAGGTCAGGTAGCCCTGCTCCAGGCCCTTGCTGATCAGTTGCTTGATATCGGACTGGGGGGCCTGACGTTCGTTGGCCATAAACTTGGGCACCGGGGTTGGGGCTAGAGAACCGTGCATTATACCAGCCGGCACGGGCGTTGGCCCGTCGGGCCGGTAATCCGGGCGTGCGGGGATCCGCCTGCAACTGCGTTGGAAAACGGGCTTGCCGACGGACCGCGGGCGGCGGCGGCCGCAGCGACCGGCCTGGGGGCCAGGGCCCTTGCCCTGCCTGCCTCGCGCTAGGCGCGCAGGAGGAAGGTCACCGGGCCGTCGTTGACCAGGCTGACCTCCATATGGGCCCCGAAGCGGCCGGTTTCCACCCCCGGGCGATGGCGCGCGCGGCAGGCCTGGACGAGCGCGTTGAATACCGGTTCAGCCGCGACCGGCGCGGCTGCGGTGCTGAAGCCCGGGCGCATGCCGCTGCCGGTGTCGGCGGCCAGGGTGAACTGGCTGACCAGCAACAGGCCGCCGCCGGTGTCGCACAGCCCGAGGTTCATCCGCCCCTGGGCATCGGCGAACACGCGGTAGCCGAGCAGCCGCTCGCACATGCGCGCGACCTGCGCTTCGCCGTCGCCGGGCTCGACGCCGACCAGCGCCAGCAGGCCGGGCCCGATTTTGCCCACGGCGTCGCCTTCGACGGAGACGCGGGCATGGGTGACGCGCTGGATCAGGGCGAGCATGGCGGTGCATCAAAGCGGCGTTGGCGTGGATCATCGGTGCAATGCCGGTGCAAGTCATCCGCAGGCCCGTGTTGCAAGCCCGTCCTGCACGCCCCGCGCGCGTGGGCCGCACGGTGCATGCCTGACCCCCGGCTACACTCCGGCGCATGACCGACCTGGCCGCACGACTGCTGCACCTGCTCGCCACCCTCGTGGGCCGGCTGCCGTGGCGGTGGCTGATGCGGATCGGCGATGCACTGGCCGCGCTCTGGCGCTGGCGCGACGTGCGCGAGAGCCGCGTGGCACGACGCAACCTGGCGCTGGCGTTCCCCGCCATGCCGCCGGCCGCGCGCGACTCCCTGCACGCCGCGATCCTGCGCACCACCGCGCGCCAGGCGCTGGAAACGGTGCGGTTGTGGACGCGACCGCACGCGGAGAACCTGGCGCTGGTGCGCGACGCACACGGGGCGCTGCTGCTGGATGCGGCGATCGCGTCCGGGCGCGGGGTGATCATCGCCGCGCCGCACTACGGCAACTGGGAACTGCTCAACCAGTGGCTGGCCGTGCGCACCCCGCTGGCGATCCTGTACCGCGCGCCGGAATCGAAGGTGGGCGAGGCGTTCCTGCAGGCGGTGCGCGCCGACCGCGACCGGGTGACCCAGATCCGCGCCGAAGGCCCGGCGGTGCGCCACCTGTTCAAGTGGCTGGGCGCCGGTGGCGTGGTCGGCATCCTGCCCGACCAGCAGCCCAAGGCGGGCGATGGCGAGTTTGCGCCCTTTTTTGGCACGCCTGCGTTGACCATGACGTTGCTGGGGCGGTTGGCCGCGCGTACCGGCGCCACCCTGCTGGTTGCATGGTGCGAACGCGTGGAAACGCATCCGGACCGGCCGCCGGCCTTCGACCTGCACCTGGAGCTGGCGCCACCGGGCATGTCCGACCCGGACCCGACGGTGGCGGTGCACGCGCTCAACGCGGCGGTGGAGCGCATTGCGCGGCGCGATCCGGCGCAATACCAGTGGACCTACAAACGCTATACGCTGCGGCCGCCCGGCAGCGGCGAGCCGAACCCGTACCGCACCGTGCCGCCGCAATGAATGCCGATCGCAACGCAGGAGGCGCGATGCAGCACCCACCATCCGAACCCACGCCCGAAGGCTGGCCCGGCTCCGCCGATGCTGCGCAATGGCAGCCCTTGCCGGCGCGGGCACGTGCGCTGTTCCTGGTGGGGACCACGCTGCCGCTGCTGGTGCCGGCGGCTATCGTCGCGGTGGTTGGCGGTAGCCTGCTCGAGGCGCGGCTGGCGGCCGTGCCGGCATGGGCGGTGGCCGCGGCCGCGCTGGCGCTGCTGCTTGGCATCGGCCTGTGGCTGGGCGCGAAACGCCATTCCTACACGGCCTGGCGCCATGACGGCGAGGGCCTGGCGGTGCGGCGCGGCAAGCTGTGGCGCAGCGAGACCCGGGTGCCCGCCAGCCGCGTGCAGCACCTGGACGTCAAGCACGGTCCGTGGCAACGGCGGCGCGGGTTGGCCACGCTGGTGGTGCATACCGCCGGGACCCGCAACAGCGCCGTGACCGTGCCGCACCTGGACGCGGCCGACGCCGAACGGCTGCGCGACGCGCTGGCCCGGCAGATCGGGACCGATGACGACTGAGCCGGCCGTCCCCGCGCAGGACCCGGCACCGCCCAACGGTCCCGAGCCGGGGGTCGCCGACGCCGAGCGCCGCCTGCACCCGATGTCGTGGCTGTTCGTGCTGCTCGCGCAGCTCAAGCAGTTCATCGTGCCGCTGCTGGCGCTGCTGGTGTTCGGCCGCCGCGCCGACGACACCATGCACGAGCTGTGGCCGCTGGCCGGCGTGGCGGTGCTGGCGCTGGTATCGGTGTGGCAGTACTTCACCTACCGCTACGGCGTACTGGGCGACCGGCTGGTGGTGCGCAGCGGCGTGCTGCAGCGCAGCCTGCGCATCATTCCGTTTGCGCGGATCCACAACGTCGCCGTGCAGCAATCGCTCCTGCACCGGGTGTTCGGCGTGGCCGAGGTGCGGCTGGAGTCGGCCGGCGGGCAGAAGTCCGAAGCCGAGATGCGGGTGCTGCGCCTGGACGACGCACTGGCGCTGGAAACGCTGGTACGCCGCCGTGGCGCGGCGCCTGGCACGGCATCCGGCACGGTAGGCGCCGCGCCCGCGGAAGCCTCCACCGTGCTGCTGGAGCTGCCTCCGGCCGAAGTGGTCCGGCTGGGCCTGGTCTCCAACCGCGGCCTGATCGTGGTGGGCGCGGGCTTCGCCGCCCTGGCGCAGTTCAGCCCGCGGTTGTTGCCCAACCTGTTCGAGCGCTGGGGTGAGGCGCTGTTCGGTTTCGCCGATGCGCGGGCGTTCTCGTATGCGGACTACGCGCTGGCCGGCACCAGCCTGGTCGTGGCGCTCGTGCTGCTGCTGCGCGGGCTGTCGGTGTTGCTGGCGCTGGCGCAGTACTACGGCTTCCGGCTGAGCGAACACGGCCGCCGCCTGACCGTCGAACGCGGCCTGCTGGCGCGGTGGCGCACCAGCGCATCGCGCCGCCGGATCCAGGCCTGGACGCTGCGCGAAGGCATGCTCCACCGGTTGCTGCGACGGCGCGGGCTGGAAGTCGACACGGCCGTGGCCGAGCAACCCGACCAGCAGCGCAGCCTGCGCGAGGTCGCGCCGATCGCCACCCCGTCCGACTGCGACCGCCTGATCGGATACCTGCTGCCGCGCGCGGGCTGGGGGTCGCTGGAGTGGCGCACCCTCCCGGCCGCGGCGTGGTGGCGGCTGTTCCTGCCGGTGGCGTGGGTGCCGCCAGTGGTGGCGGCCGCACTGGCCTGGCGGTTCGGCGGGTGGGGCCTGCTGGTGCTGCTGTGGCTGCCGTGGTCGGCGTTCAAGTCCCGCCAGCATGCGCGCCGCATCGCCTATGCCCTGGGCGATGAGCTGATCGCGGTGCGCGAAGGCTGGTGGAGCCGCCATTGGCGCTTTGCCGAACTCGACAAGCTGCAATCGCTCGACCTCACGCGCTCACCGGTCGACCGTCGCTGCGGCACCGCCACGTTGTGGCTGGATACGGCCGGTGCCGGTGCCCTGGCCCCGCCGCTGCGCGTCCGCTTCCTGCCCGACGCCGAGGCCGAAGCGTTATACGCCCGGCTGTCGTCCGAGCTGGCGCGGCGCCGGTTGCGCTGGTGACCCGCTAGGGCGCGGCGCGCTTGTCGATGCCGAACTCCGTCCACGTCCGGCGCAGGCGCCGGGTATCGGCGCGCAGGCCGCGGTTGAAGTCGATGCTGTCCTGGGTGGCGTAGCCGCGCGGGTGGTCCAGGTGCAGCACGATCGCGCGGTGGCGGATGCGCTTGCCGCGGATGCCGGCGTTCTCCAGCCGCTCGCCGAATTCGCGGTCCTGGCCGCCGTACTTCATCCGCTCGTCGAACCCGTTGATGGCCAGGATGTCGCGCTTCCACGCCGACGCGCTGTGGCCGTTCCAGCTGGCGCGCGCCGGGCTGATCATGTCCAGCAGGGCACCCAGCCGCGGGCCCGCGGTCAACTTCACGTCGCGGCGCGAGGCCGGCATGCCGCGTCCGCGCAGCCACGCGGCATCGAAGCAGCGGCCGCTGCGGATGTCATCGAGCGAGATGGCCGTGGACGTGTCCATCGGCAGCTTGTGGTACCCGCCCGACAGGAACCGGCCCGGCTCGCGCAGGCGCAGGTGGGTCGACACGAAGTCGGCCCGGGGGATGCAGTCGCCGTCGGTGAACAGCAGGTAGTCGGCGCGGCTCTCGCGGATGGCCATGTTCAGTGCTTCGCACTTGCGGAAGCCCTCGTCGGCCTGCCACAGATGCCGCACCGGCATCGGCAGCTGGCCTTGCAATGCCTGGATCCGCTCGCGGGTGTCGTCGCGGCTGCCGTCGTCGGCCACCAGCACCTCGAAGTCGCCGCGGTCCTGTGCGCCGAACCCCACCAGCACCTTCTCCAGCCAGTCGGGCTGGTTGTAGGTGGTGAACACGACGCTGGCGATGGGGGCGGGTGCGGGCTGCGACATGCCGCGAAGGGTACCCTGTCGGCCCCGCCACGTGCCCGTCCCGGCACCCTGCAGAGCCCCGCGCATGCGCCCCGATCGACCGCTGCTGTCCGCCACCGTCATCACCTTCAACGAGGCCGACCGGCTGGGTGACTGCCTGGCGTCGCTGGACTTCTGCGACGAGGTGGTGGTGGTGGATTCGGGCTCGACCGACGCCACCTGCGACATCGCCCGCGCGCACGGCGCGCGGGTGCTGGTGCGTCCGTTCGATGGATTCCGCAGCCAGAAGCAGTACGCGGTCGAACAGGCCACGCATGACTGGATCCTCAGCCTGGACGCGGACGAGCGCGTCGACGCGCGACTGCGTGGTGCGATCCTCGTCGAGCGCGAGGCGGGGTTCGCCCGCGCGGCCGGCTACCGAGTGGCCCGCGCGTCGGAATACTTCGGCCGTTTCCTCCGCCACGGCAACGCCTACCCCGACCGCAAGCTGCGCCTGTTCGACCGCCGCCGCGGCGGCTGGCGCGGCGAGCGCGAGATCCACGAAACCGCCACCGTCGATGGCGCGGTCGCCACCCTGGCGGGCGAGCTGCTGCACCTGCCGTTCCGCTCGTTCGAGCACCAGTTGGCCAAGTCGCGCCAGTACGCGCAGATGATGGCCGAGCACGCCCACGCCCGCGGCAAGCGCGCGTCGCTGGTGAAGATGGTGCTCGGGCCGGCGTGGCGCTTCCTGCGCGGCTACGTGTTGCGCGGCGGGTTCCTGGATGGCGCACCGGGGCTGATCTACGCCTACGTCACCGCCTACACCGCGCGCCAGAAGGCGATCCGGCTGTGGCTGCTGCAGCACGGCCAGCCGGTCCGGGACCCGGCAGGCGGGACGCAAACCGGGGCTGCCGCCCCGGCCTCAATCGATCCGCTTGCGTAGTCGCGCGTAGAAGAACCCGTCGCCACCGCCCTCGCCGGGCAGCCGCTGGCGACCGGCGCCGGCCGGCCGTCCAAGGTCTTCCGGCAGCGCTTCTGCCACCGCGCCGGGCGTGCGGGCCAGGAACGCATCGACCTGCCGCTCGTTCTCGTCGCGCAGGATCGAACAGGTCGCGTAGAGCAGGACCCCGCCGGGGGCGAGCGTCGCCCAGGTCGCGTCCAGCAGGCGCGCCTGCAACGCCACCAGCGGCTCAAGGTCGGAGGCACGCCGGTGCAAGAGCACGTCGGGCTGGCGGCGGACGATGCCGGTCGCCGAACACGGCGCGTCCAGCAGCACCGCATCGAACGCGACGCCGTCCCACCACGCGGTGTCGGCCGCATCGGCGGCGACCAGCACCGCTCCCGGGCGCAGGCCGAGCCGGTCGAGGTTGGCGGCAACGCGGTCCAGCCGCCGCGCGTCGATGTCCAGTGCGGTGACCGCCAGCGTCGGGTCGCGCTCCAGCAGGTGCGCGGTCTTGCCACCCGGCGCCGCGCATGCATCGAGCACGCGCCCCCCGACGGGCGGCGACAACGCGTCGGCCACGCGCTGCGCGGCAATGTCCTGCACCGACACCGCGCCGTCGCAGAAGCCGGGCAGCGTCGCCACCGGCACCGCGGCATCCAGGCGCAAGGCGTCGAGCGCGTCGGAATCGGTGTAGGCGCTGATGCCCGCCGCCCCCAGGCGGTCGGCATACGCCTCGCGCGTGCCCTGCAGGCGGTTGACCCGCAGCCACATGGGCGGGGTCGCCGCACTCGCGGCCAGGATCGAGTCGAGCTCGGCGGGCCAGTCGCGCCTGAGACGGTCCCGCAGCCATCCCGGCCAGTGCGCGGAGGGGTCGGCCGCCGGCAGCCCCTCGCGCAGCGCACGCCGCAGCAGGGCGTTGACCAGTCCGGCCTGGTGCGAGCGCTTGAGCGCGCGCGTGGCCTCGACCGTCGCATCCACCGCCGCATGCGCGGCCAGCCCCAGCGGATCCAGCTGCGCCAGCCCCACGTACAGCAGCGCGCGCAGCGGCGCGTCGCGGCGGCCCAGCGGCCGCGCGGTCCAGCCGTCGACCGCGGCCCGGTAGCGCGCCGGCTGGCGCACCACCGCGAAACAGATCGCCTCGACCAGCGCGCGGTCGCGCGGGTCGGCCAGGCCGGGCAGCGCGGCCGCCAGCTCGCCCTTCAGCGAACGGCCCTGGTGCAGCACCGCATCGAGCACGCGCGCGGCGACGAGGCGGCTTGCGACGCCAGCGGCCAGGTGGGCGGGGACGGGCGCCATCACCCGAGCCACGCCGGGGCCGGAGGTGGGTGGCGAGGGCGGTCGAACGCCAGCAGGGTGCTCACGGGGCCGGCGCCAGTCCACGCCGTGCGTTGAGGTAATCGGCCGCGGTGATGGCACGCCCGCCCTCGCGCTGCAGCACGCGGATGCGCAGCGCACCCTCGCCGCAGGCCACGTCGATGCCGTCCCGCCCGGCTGCCAGCACCGTGCCCGGGGCCGCGTCGTGTGCCAGCGCCAGCGGCACCGCGCCATGGATCCGGACGCGCTCGCCCGCCAGCTGGGCCTCGGCCATCGGCCACGGGTTGAATGCGCGCACCTTGCGCGCCAGCGCCTCGGCCGGGCCGCCCCAGTCGAGCCGGGCCTCGGCCTTGTCGAGCTTGTGCGCGTAGGTGACGCCTTCGGTGGGCTGCGTCCGCGCGACCGGGACGATGCCGGCGCGCAGCAGGCCCAGTCCGTCCGACAGCACCTGCGCGCCCAGCTCCGCCAAGCGATCGTGCAGCTGCCCGCCCGTATCGGCGTCGCCGATCGGCAGGGTTTGCGACAGCAGCACCGGCCCGGTATCCAGGCCGCGCTCCATCTGCATCAGGCACACGCCGCTCGCGTCGTCGCCGGCCTCGATCGCGCGCTGGATCGGCGCCGCGCCGCGCCAGCGCGGCAGCAGCGAGGCATGCACGTTCCAGCAGCCATGGGCGGGGATGTCGAGCACCGACTGCGGCAGGATCAACCCGTAGGCCACCACCACCAGCACGTCCGGCTCCAGCGCCTTCAACGCGTCACGCGAAACCTGCGCCTTGAAGTTCTCCGGCTGCAACACCGGGATGCCGCGCGCGATCGCCTCGCGTTTGACCGGCGAGGGCGTCAGCCCCCGCCCGCGCCCGGCGGGTCGGTCGGGTTGCGTGTACACGGCCACCACCTCGTTGCGCGCAGCGGCGGCGCGCAGGCAGGGCACGGCAAAATCCGGCGTACCGGCAAAGACGATTCTCATGGGGGTGCTGCCGCGTCCGGGGAAAAGCGCATTGTAGGAGTGCCGGCAACCGCGACCGGTCTGCCCCGGGAACGCCTGCCTGTTGCATCGCGGCTGGAGCCGCGCCTACACGCCTGCTAGGCCGCGTTGCGACGTGCCTTGGCCAGCTTCTTGCGGACCATCTCGCGCTTGAGCGGCGAGAGGTAGTCGACGAACAGCTTGCCGACCAGGTGGTCCATCTCGTGCTGGATGCACACCGCGAGCAGGCCGTCGGCGCGCATCGTGAAGGGCTGGCCGTCGCGGCCGACCGCATCCACGGTGATCTCGTCGGCACGGGTCACGTCGGCGAAGATCCCGGGCACCGACAGGCAGCCTTCCTGGTAGACCTGCTCGCCGGCCGAGGCGGTGACCACCGGGTTGATGAACACCAGCGGCTGGTCCTTCTCCTCGGAGACGTCGATCACCATGAAGCTCTGGTGCACGTCCACCTGGCTGGCCGCCAGGCCGATGCCGGGCGCTTCGTACATGGTCTCGAACATGTCCGCCAGCAATTGCTGGAATGCAGGCGACGTGACCTGCGCAGGGTCGACCGGCACGGCCTTCGTGCGCAGACGCGGATCGGGGAACTCGAGGATCGGAAGCAGTGCCATGGCGATGGAGTCACGTGGAGTGGGCGGGTCGTGCCGCGGGCGGGACGCGTAGCCCGGACATGCAGGTGTGGCACGCGGGGGCCCGGGTCGGCAGGGTCGCGGCGGCGGCGGGATTCGCGCCCCGGTGGCGGTGGCGACAGGGCCCAAATGGGGGCATGGGTCACAACCACAAGCGCCGGGCGTGGATTCTACGCCGTTTCCCGGCCCCGATCCTTGCAACCCCACGCGCCTTCTGGGCTATAGTGCCGATGCCCTCGCCGGGAGCCGGCGGCGGGCAAACCTGCAAGGGGAATCAGGTAGATGGCCGCCATGCTTAAACCGATCCGCACGGTTCTGACCGCTGCGCTGTTCACGATCGCCACCTTCACCGTGGCAGCCCAGATGCGAGGGGAGCATCCGGACACCTACGTGGTGAAGCGCGGTGACACGCTTTGGGATATCGCCGGACGCTTCCTGGAGCGCCCATGGCTGTGGCCGGAGATCTGGCAAGCCAACCCGCAGATCGCCAACCCGCACCTGATCTATCCGGGTGACGTGATTTCGCTGGCCTACCTCAACCGCGTCTCGGTCGAACCGGGCCCGCGAGAGGGCGCGCCGATCAACGCCATTCCGCTGGAACAGATCGAACCGTTCCTGAAGAACGCGCGCGTGGTCGACAGCTTCGAGCACCTGCCCTACGTGGTCGGCCTGGAAGAGGACCGCCTGCGCAGCGCCCGCGGCCAGATCGCCTACATCGAGGGCATGCCCGCCGCCCAGCCCGGCCAGCGCTACGCCGTGGTGCGCCCGACCGTGCGCTACACGCGGCTGGACCGCACCCAGTGCTGCGACATCATGCGCCAGTCCGACCTGGACTTCCGCGGCCGCCGCACGCTCGACTTCGACTCCATGTGGACCGACGTGGTGGTGCCCGACAACGGCCGCGAACTGCTGGGTTACGAGCTGATGCAGATGGCCACCGGCACGATCAGCCGCGGGGAAGTCGGCGGCATCGAGGCCAGCACCCTGGTGCTGGACGACGAGGGTCGCGAGGTCCGCGTCGGTGACCGCCTGGTGCCGATCGAGCTCAACCCGTACGACCTGCAGTTCTTCCCGCACCCGCCGAGGCAGCAGTTCGACTACGGCCGCGCGCAGGTGCTGGCGGTGACCGACACCCTGAGCTACGGCGGGCCGCGCGACGTGATCGCACTGTCGGTCGGCGCCCGCGACGGCATCGACAACGGCACGGTGTTCTCGATCTGGCGCCGCGGCACGCTGGAGGTCGACCGGGTCAAGGTCGGTCCCGAGCGTGACCCGGACCTGGTCGGCCGCGCGTCGCGCGTGCGCCTGCCGGACGAGTTCTCCGGCCATGCCCTGGTGTTCCGCACCTTCGACAAGGTCAGCTATGCGCTGGTCATGGACGGCGTGCGCCCGACCAAGGTCGGCTACGAGCTCAAGCACCCCGACGCCCCGTACTGAGGCGGCATTTTCCTACGCAATGCCACGACGGCGCCCGAGGGCGCCGTCGCTGTTTGTGCACGACGCTGGCGCGATGCCGGACGTCGCCTCCCCATCGCCACGTGCAACACCCGCCCCCGCCCCCCGCGGCGCCGATCCCGAGGCGCTGCTGCGGCTGGTCCTGGCCGGCGGTCGCACCGGGGCCCGCCGTACCCTGCTGGAACGCGCCGGCGCCCCCGCCGGGGCGCTGGCCGCGGGTGACGCGGGCTGGCGTGCGGCGGGCCTGGACGAGCGCCAGCGGGAGGCGTTGCGGCGACCCGCGTGCGACGTGCTGGAGGCCGCACTCCGCTGGTGCATGCAGCCGGACCAGGCGGTCATCGGCTGGCACGACCCCGACTATCCCGCACTGCTGCGCCGGACCGCCTCGCCCCCGTTGGCGTTGTTCGTGCGCGGGTCCATCGACCTGCTGTGGCAGCCGGCCGTGTCCGTGGTCGGCAGCCGCTCGCCGACCCCCGCCGGACGCGACAACACGGTGGGCTTCACCCACGCGCTGGTCCAGGCAGGCATGACGGTGGCAAGCGGCCTGGCCGCCGGCATCGACACGGTGGCGCACGCGACCGCCCTCTCCGCCGGCGGCGGCACCTACGCCGTGCTGGGGACCGGGCCGGACGTGGCCTACCCCGTGGCCAACCGGGCGTTGCAGGACGCGCTGGGCGTGCAGGGGGCGCTGGTCAGCGAGCACCCGCCCGGCACCCGGCCACGGCGCGAGCACTTCCCCTCCCGCAACCGCATCCTGGCCGGGCTCAGCCTGGGCACGCTGGTGATCGAAGCGGCCGGACGCTCGGGGGCGCTGATCACCGCGCGGCTGGCGGCCGAAGCCGGTCGCGAGGTGTTCGCGGTCCCCGGTTCCATCCACAACCCGCTGGCGCGGGGCTGCCACCGGTTGATCCGCGAGGGCGCCACCCTGGTCGAGGACGTCGAGCAGATGCTATCCGGGCTGGCCCCGGTCGCCCACAGCCTGGCGTCGGCCTTGCGCGGGCGGTTGGGCGTCCCCACAACTGGCAATCGGGGCCTGGAGCACCGGGCAACGGCCTCTCCCGGTGGCGGCCCGGACGCCGCGGGTGCATCTGGTCTCAGTTCAGCTTGCGACACGCCCGACCACCAGCGGTTGTGGTCGTGCATTGGCCGGACCCCAGTTCTATGGATCAGCTGGTCGCGCGCAGCGGATTGACGGCCGCCAGCGTGTCCTCCATCCTGCTTCACATGGAGCTTGAGGGTCGCGTGGCGGCGCAGCATGGCCGCTACTTCCGCAGGGGTTGATGCGCATCCAGACCGGCCTTCGCCGGCGTATCTCAGGGCAGGTGCCGGGGCGACCCGGACCGACCGATCCACCACTCCAGTCCCACGCGCCGCTTGCGGCGCAGGCCGAGGGGAAATGAAAGAAAGCATCCTTGATGTCCTGCTGTACCTGTTCGAGCACTACCTCGCCGATGACGCGGACCTGGTCCGTGACCGTGACGCCCTCAAGAGCGGCCCCCTGTTCGAAGAACTGGGCCAGGCCGGCTTCAGCCCCGCCGAGATCAACAAGGCCTTCGAGTGGCTCGACGCGCTCGCGCGCCAGCGTCCGGCCGCCTCGCCGGCCCGCGTCGGTGGGCCGACCCGCGTTTTCGCCGATGTCGAGCTGGAGCGGCTGGACCTTGAATGCCGCGGATTCCTGATGTTCCTCGAGCAGCACGGAGTGCTGGACGCAGGCCAGCGAGAGCTGGTCGTCGACCGGGCGATGGCGCTGGAACAGGACGAAATGGACCTGGACGACCTCAAGTGGGTGGTCCTGATGGTGTTGTTCAACCAGCCCGGTTCGGAAGCGGCGTACGCCTGGATGGAAACCCAGATGTTCGCCGACGAGCCCGAACCGGTCCACTGAGGGCCAAGCGCGGCGGGCCTGTCACGGCTCACGCCGGGCTCACGGCCCGGCCGGTCTGATCCAGCGGCCGGGGCGCCGCGGAACCCCCCGGCGGTCACATTCGCGCCGATTGCTGCTTGACAGTGCCGGCTGCGGCGTGATTCCACTAAATAAGGCAACTCCCCACGCCCGCGGCCACCCCCGCGGGCGTCGCCTTCTTTGCACGCCCCATTCTTTGCACGACCACTGGCAGCGCGCGAGCGACTGCGGAGCTCCCCGGACATGGCCAAGAACCTCCTGATCGTCGAATCGCCCGCCAAGGCCAAGACGATCAACAAGTACCTCGGCAAGGACTTCACCGTCCTGGCCTCCTACGGCCACGTGCGCGACCTGGTGCCCAAGGAGGGCGCAGTCGACCCGGAGCGCGGCTTCGCGATGCGCTACGACCTGATCGAGAAGAACGAAAAGCACGTCGACGCGATCGCCAAGGCCGCCAAATCCGCCGAAGCCATCTACCTGGCAACCGACCCGGACCGCGAGGGCGAGGCCATCAGCTGGCACGTGGCGGAGATCCTGCGTGAGCGCAACCTGGTCGGCGACCGGCTGCTGCAGCGCGTGGTGTTCACCGAAATCACCCCGCGTGCGATCAAGGAAGCGATGGCGAACCCGCGTGCGATCGCCGCGCCACTGGTCGACGCGCAGCAGGCCCGCCGTGCGCTGGACTACCTGGTCGGCTTCAACCTGTCCCCGGTGCTGTGGCGCAAGGTGCAGCGCGGACTGTCGGCCGGGCGGGTGCAGTCGCCGGCGTTGCGGATGATCGTGGAACGCGAGGAGGAGATCGAAGCCTTCATCGCGCGCGAGTACTGGTCGATCGAGGCCGATTGCCAGCACCCCACGCAGGCCTTCAGTGCCCGCCTGACCCGGCTGGACGGCAAGAAATTCGAGCAGTTCACCATCACCGATGGCGATACCGCGGAAGCGGCGCGGCAGCGCATTGCGACGGCTGCCAATGGCGCGCTGCACGTCACCGACGTCACCAGCAAGGAGCGCAAGCGCCGCCCGGCCGCGCCGTTCACCACCTCCACGCTGCAGCAGGAGGCCTCGCGCAAGCTCGGCTTCACCACCAAGCGCACCATGCAGGTCGCGCAGAAGCTGTACGAGGGCGTCGCGATCGGCGAGGAAGGTGCGGTCGGCCTGATCAGCTACATGCGTACCGACTCGGTGAACCTCTCGGCCGATGCGATCAGTGATATCCGTGACGTCATCGCGCGCGACTTCGGTACCGGCGCGGTGCCCGACAAGCCCAACACCTACCAGACCAAGTCCAAGAACGCGCAGGAGGCCCACGAGGCGATTCGCCCCACCTCCGCGCTGCGCACGCCCGCGCAGGTGTCGCGATTCCTGGAGGACGACGCGCGCCGGCTGTACGAGCTGATCTGGAAGCGCGCGGTCGCCAGCCAGATGGTGCCGGCCACCCTCAACACCGTGTCGATCGACCTCGCCGCCGGCAGCGAGCACAGCTTCCGCGTGTCGGGCACGACGGTGATCGACCCGGGCTTCCTGGCTGTCTACGAGGAAGGCAAGGACGCCAAGTCCGCCGATGCCGAGGACGAGGGCCGCAAGTTGCCGGCGATGAAGACCGGCGACCGCATCCCGGTGGACCGCATCCACGCCGACCAGCATTTCACCGAGCCGCCGCCGCGCTTCTCGGAAGCTTCGCTGGTCAAGGCGCTGGAGGAGTACGGCATCGGACGCCCGTCCACCTACGCCTCGATCATCGCCACCCTGCTGTTCCGCAAGTACGTCGAACTCGACAGCCGCCGCTTCCGGCCCACCGACGTGGGTCGTGCGGTCAGCAACTTCCTGTCCAACCACTTCACCCGCTACGTGGACTACGACTTCACCGCGCACCTGGAGGACGAGCTGGACGCGGTCAGCCGCGGCGAGGAGGAATGGATCCCGCTGATGGAGAAGTTCTGGGCCCCGTTCAAGCAACTGGTCGACGAGAAGAGCGAGTCGGTGGACCGCAGCGAGGCCACCGGTGCGCGCGAACTGGGGACCGACCCCAAGTCGGGCAAGCCGGTCAGCGTCCGGCTGGGTCGCTACGGGCCCTATGCGCAGATCGGCACCGCCGAGGACGAGGACAAGCCGACCTTCGCCTCGCTGCGTCCCGGCCAGAGCATGCACACCATCGGCCTGGAGGATGCGATCGAGCTGTTCAAGCTGCCGCGCACCCTGGGCGAGGACAAGGGCGAGACCGTCAGTGTCGGCGTGGGACGCTTCGGACCCTTCGCCAAGCGCGGCAGCGTGTACGCCTCGCTCAAGAAGGAGGACGACCCCTACACGATCGAACTGGAGCGGGCGGTTTTCCTGATCGAGGAGAAGGAAGAGATCGCCCGCAACCGGATCATCAAGCAGTGGGAAGGCAGCGACATCCAGGTGCTCAACGGCCGCTTCGGTCCCTACATCAGCAACGGCCAGCTCAACGGCAAGATCCCCAAGGAGCGCGAGCCCGCCTCGCTGACGCTGGAGGACGTCACCCGGCTGCTTGAGGAGACCGGCAAGCCGGCACGCGGCCGCTTCGGCAAGAAGGCCACCAAGAAGGTGGCCGAGAAGAAGCCGGCGGCAAAGAAAGCACCTGCCAAGAAGGCGGCCAAGAAGTCGGCCAAGAAAGCCGCCAAGAAGACGACCGCGAAAACGGCCGGCAAGACCGTGAAGAAGGCCGCCACGAAGGTAGCCAAGAAGGGGGGCGCGAAAGCGGTCGCCAAGGATGGCGGGCAAGACGTGGGTGCTGGGACGCCGTCCACCCCGGCCTGAGCCTGCGGGCCCCGCGGGGCCCGGGGGTGTCCCGGGTCCGCGCTATCCTGCCGCAATGACTGCACCGGCACTGCAACTCCAAACCACGCTATCCGCGCTGCGCGCCGGTGGCGTCGTCGCCTACCCGACCGAGGCGGTCTGGGGCCTTGGCTGCGACCCCTTCGACGAGGTCGCGGTGCTGCGACTGCTGGACATCAAGCAGCGCCCGGTAGCCAAGGGCCTGATCCTGGTGGCGGCCACGCCCTCGCAGCTGGACGGTCTGGTTGACTGGGACGCACTGCCCGGCCGCTGTCGCGCCGACGTGGAGGCGGGTTGGCCCGGCCCCAACACGTGGATCGTGCCGTGTACCGGGCGCGTGCCGGCATGGATCAGCGGTGGCCATGCCGGCGTCGCAGTGCGGGTCAGTGCGCACCCGGTCGTGTCCGACCTGTGTACTGCGTTCGGCGGTCCGCTGGTCTCCACCAGCGCCAACCGCGGCGGCCAGCCGCCGGCATTCAGCCGGGCCGAGCTGGACCCCGCGCTGGTGGCGCAACTCGATGCGGTCGCACCCGGCGAGACCGGTGGGCTGGCCGCGCCCACGGCGATCCGGGACGCCCGCACGGGCGCCGTACTGCGCGCCTGACCCGCACGCCTGGCAACGCGCCCTGGGCCGAACCCACAGGCCGGCTTCCCCGTTGACTGAACGTCCCGGTTCGAAGGTGTGCAGCGGCGCCGTCGACAGGTGCAAGATGGGCGGCATGCACCCCGTCCCCGCCCCGATGCGCACCGTCGTCCTGCTATCGCTTGCGGTAGCGGGCGCCGGCCTCGTCATCGGCGCGCCCGGTCCCGCCCGCGCCGAGGCCGACCCGGTGAAGATCTACCGCTGCACCGGACAGGACGGTCGCCTGACCCTGCGTGACACGCCGTGCCTGCGTGGCCAGGACCAGCAGACCCGCGAGATGCAGCGCCCTCGGGATCCCCCGCCGCGCCCTGCGCCGCAGCGGATGGCAACCACCGTCGTCGAGGCACCCCCCGCGCCGACGAGATTCATCGTGATGACCCCGCCACGCCCCCTGTACGAGTGCATCACCCCCGACGGCGAGCACTACACCAGCGATACCGACCAGGGTGACCCGCGATGGGTGCCGATGTGGACACTTGGCTATCCGGTGGTGCTGGGCGAGCACCCGCACCGCCGCGCCGGGGCGCCGCGGCCGCGCCCGCCGCACGGCGCACCCGGTATCGCCCACCCCGGGCCGCACCTGGGTGCGGTGGTCTATCCGGGCGCCGGCACCTGGGTGCGTGATGTGTGCCATCCGCTGCCGCAGGCCGACATCTGCGATCGCCTGCGCGAGCAACGTTCGGATATCGCCTCGCGCTACAACAGCGCGCTGCAGAGCGAGCGCCGCGTGATCAACACCGAACGGCGCAGGCTGGACGCACGCCTGGCCAACGACTGCGGGGCCTGACCCGTGCGCCGACTCCTGTGGTCTACCTGCATTGGCGTGCTCGGCCTGGTCGTCCTTTCCGGCGCCCGCGCCGAACTGGTCATCTACCGCTGCACCGACGCGGCCGGGGCGGTCACGGTGCAGAACGACCAGCGCTGCCCCACCGGCAGCCGCCAGGAGCGCCGCGTGATCGACGACGCCCCCGTCGCGCCCCCGCCTCCCGCCCCGGTGCCGCCGCCCGCGCCACCGCCGATGCCGCCCACCTTGGCGCCGCTGCAGCCTGTCGTCGACACGCCGGCCGCGGACCCGATGCCCGCCGCAGTCGCCGCCCCGCCTGTCGAACTGGTGCCGCCGCCTGCGTTGTTCCAATGCCGTACCTGGAACGACGAGCTCTACCTGACCGAGCGCGACACGCCGGCCCGCCGCTGCGCGCCACTGCGCACCAGGGGCCTGGCCGGTGGCGGCGGCGTGGGTGCGGCCTGCGAGGAACGCCAGGATCGCTGCGAGCCGGTGGCCGAGGCGGCGCTGTGCGAGCGCTGGCGCGAGCGGTTGACCATCGCCCAGGGCGCGGAACGCTTCGGAATGCCCACCCGCGAAGGCGAAACCGCGCGTGACGTGGAACGGATCGAACGCCTGCTGGCCCAGAGCACCTGCGCCGCCACGCAGTGACACTGTCCGCCGACGTGCACTCGGTCGGCCTCACGCCGCGTTGTCCCGCCCGACTGCACCGTACTGGCAACGACGGTCCCACCCGGCTCCCGCGATGACAGACACACCGGCCTTCGACATCGAGTTTTCACCGCATCCGGCCGGCCTGCGCGCGCGCGTGACCGGCGAGGGGACGCTGGCGGCCACGCGCGGCTATTGGCAGGCGATCGTGGCAAGGCTGCAGGCACAACCGGCGCGCGGCCTGCTGCTGGTCGACGAGATGCACGGCCCCGCGCTCAGTGCATCGCAGTGGCAGGAGCTGGTCGCCGACATGGAGGGGCAGGGCCTTGAGCGTGTTCGCATCGCCCATGCCAAGCCCCGGGGACTGGGAGCGGTCGAACACTGCGAGATCCACGCCCGCGAAGCCGGGTTCGAGGCCCGCGTATTCGCCGACGAGGCCACCGCCGACCTGTGGCTGCGCTACGGCGCGACCTGAACGGCCGTGCCCGCGACCCCGGTTCACACCCGAGGCTCAGAACCCGTAACGCAGGAACCCGCCGTCCACGGCGATGCATTCGCCGGTGATGTAGCCCGCCGCCGGCAGGCACAAGAATGCCACCGCGGCCGCCACCTCCTCGGCCTCGCCAATGCGCCCCAGCGGCGTGCGCAGCAGGACCTCGTCGAGGTAATCCGGGTCGGCCAGCTTGTCGGAGGTGCGGCGGGTGCGGATGTACCACGGCGCGACCGCGTTGACCCGGATTCCGTCCTCGGCCCATTCCACCGCCAGGTTGCGGGTCATCTGGTGCATCGCGCCCTTGCTCATGCCGTAGGGCGCGCCGGTGCGCACGTGGGTCAGGCCCGAGACGCTGCCGACGTTGACGATGCTGGAGGCCGCGTGGCGCGTCAGCAGCGGGTGCAGGTAGCGAGACAGCTCGAAGGCGGAGAACACGTTGGTCTCGAAGATTCCCCGCCACTCCGCGTCGCTGTAGTCGGTGGCCGGCCTGCTGAGGTTATCGCCGGCATTGTTGACCAGGATGTGCAGGCCTTCGCCGAAGTCCTCGACCCAGTCCAGCAGCTCACGTCGCTGCTCCTCGTCGGCGACATCGGCGGCGAACACCTGCACTTCGCGCTCGGGGAAATCCTCCAGCAGCTCCGCACGCACCGACTCCAGCGCCGCGGCGCCGCGCGCGGTGAGCAGTACGTCGGCGCCGAAGCCGAGCAGTTCGCGCGCGATGGCGCGGCCGATCCCCGCGCTGCCGCCGGTGACCAGCGCCAGGTGTCCGTCCAGCCGCCAGCGTCGTGGGTCCATCGAAGCTCCTCGAAGTCATGTGCGCCGGGAGTCGTGCGCGCCGACGTGGCGTTGCCTGCACGCGTCCCGGCGTAGCATAGCGGGCAGTCGAAACCGGAGGACGCCGATGACCCAGTGCCCCGACCGGGTGCGGTCCATGCAGGCACTGCTGCGAAGCGGCATGGCCGCGATGGCGATGATCACCCTCGCGCTTGCGCTCGCGGCGTGCCGCAAACCGCAGCCGCCCGACCCGGAACGCCCGCCGGAACCCCAGGCCGGCTCGGCGGATGCGATCGCGCCTACACCCACCCTCGCCACGACGGGCACACCTGCCGTGGCCGACAGCGCACCGCGCATCCCGCGGGGCGCTCAGGATCGGGATGCGGACGTGCAGACCCCGTTGGAGCGCGTGCGTGATGTCGAGACCAAGGTGGGCAGCGCCGCCGATGCCACCCGCGCCCGGATCGATCCGCCCTGACACCGCTCGCGCCGCCCGAATGCGCATCCCAAGAAAAAGCCCGGCACTGGCCGGGCTTTTTCTTTGCGTCGGATTGCCCGGGCGCTACCCCCAGTGGCTCGTTACAGCTCGCAGAAGCAGTAGGCGAGCGCCTTGACCGGCTTGCCGGGCACCGGCTGCAGCGCACTTTCCAGCAGGCGCATGTCGTTGGCCACCTGCGGCATGAAGCGCGCGACGAGGCCACGCGCCAGGTCCGAACCGCGCAGCCACGAAGCGCCCATGCGGCTTCCGGCGAAGCCGGCGAAGAATCGCTCGAACGGCGTGGCGGGCTTCTCGACATAGCGCACCGCGTAGTCGTCTTCCGCGCCCAGTTCCGCGCGACGGGCAGCGTCGGCGATGGACGCCTGCAAGCCGCCCAGCTCATCGACCAGGCCGCGCTCGAGGGCCTGCGCCCCGCTCCAGACGCGCCCACGGGCGACGGCGTCGACCTGCGCCACGCTGCGATCGCGCGCCTTGGCGACGCGACCGGTGAAATCGCGATAGCCCTTCTCGATCACCGCCTGGATGATGCCGCCCACCGCCGGATCCAGCGGACGGGTGATGTCGAACGCCCCCGCCAGCGGCGTGGTGCCGACGCCATCGGTGTGCACGCCGATCCGGTCCAGCGTGCGCGGGATGGTCGGGATCAGGCCGAAGATGCCGATCGACCCGGTGATGGTGGAGGGGTCGGCGTAGATGCGATCGGCGTTCATGCTGATCCAGTAGCCGCCGGATGCGGCCAGGTCACCCATCGACACCACCACCGGCTTGCCAGCGGCCTTGAGCGCGACCACCTCGCGGCGGATCTGCTCGGAGGCGAACACCTCGCCACCGGGCGAGTTCACCCGCAGTACCACGGACTTGACCTGGTCGTCGTCGCGCGCGTCGCGCAACAACGCCGCAGTGGACTCGCCACCGATCACGCCCGGGGGCTGCTCGCCACCGGTAATGGCGCCTTCGGCCACCACCACGGCCACCTGGGGCCGGCGGTCGGCGGGCGAGGGCTCGCCGTTGACGTGGGCCAGGTAGCCCTCCAGCGACACCTGGCGGAACCCGCCTTCTGCATCCTGGTCGGCCCGTCCGCGCTCGGTCATCAGCGCATCGACTTCCTGGCGGGTCTTCAACCCGTCCACCAGCTTCTGGCGCAGGGCCAGCTGGGCCAGGTCGCCGCCGACGGCCTCGACCTGGGCGGGCAGTTGGCGGATGTCGGCCACCAGCTGCGCGGGCGGCAGCTTGCGCGCGACGGCGACGTCGCCCAGGTAGCGCGACCACAGGTCGTTCATCCAGTACAGGTCCGCTTCCTTGGACTCGGGCGAGGCGGCGTCGAGCACGTACGGCTCGGCGGCGGACTTGTACTCGCCGACCTTGAACAGGTGCACGTCGACGCCCAGCTTTTCCTCAAGGCCTTCGCGGTAGTACTGGCGATAACGGCCCAGGCCTTCCAGCATCAGCCCGCCCATCGGGTCGAGGTAGACCTCGTCGGCCTGCGCGGCGACCAGGTACTGGCCCTGCCCCATCATCTCGCTGGCCGCCACCACCTGCTTGCCCGAAGCACGCAGGCGCGCGACCGCGGCGGCGAACTCCCGGCGCGAGGCCATGCCGCCGCCGACCATGCCGTCCAGGCGCAACAGCACCCGGTCGATACGGGTGTCCTCGGCGGCCGCGTCCAGCGCGTGCAACAGGTCGCGCAATTGCACCTCCCCGGTGTCGGCGCCCATCGCCTTGGCGAAGGCGCGGCTGGCCGGGTCGGTGGTGTACTGCTCGACCAGCGCGCCCTCCGGTGCGATCACCAGCGTGGTGCCGTCGAGCAGGGGCTGGGTGCGGTCACCGGCGCCGATGGCGGCCAGGATGAGCAACAGCAGCGCGAAGAACAGCAGGTTGAACACCAGCCGGCGGGTGAAGTTCATCGCATCCCACAGGCCCACGAAGAATCGGGCGATGGGGCCGCGGCGCGGGGTGTCGTTCATTTCGGGAAATACTCCGGTACGGCATTGAAATGCGAACGCCCAGCGTACCCGCTGCCCTCGCCGGTTTCATGCGCCAGAGGTCACCTGCGCCACGGGCGCGGGCAGTCGGTCGGGTGCGCTGGCACGCACGAAGCGCAGCCCCAGCAGCAGCGCGGCCACCGTCAGCCCGGCGATCAGGCCGATCCACATGCCCGGCGGGCCCATCGGCTCAACCAGGCCCGGCACGCCCAGCCCCAGCCCTGCACCCAGCGGCATGCCGACGCCCCAATACGCCAGCGCCGCCAGCACCATCGGCACGCGGGTGTCGCGCAGCCCGCGCAGGGCGCCGGCCGACAGCACCTGGACCCCGTCGGGGAACTGGAACGCCATCGCGTACAGGAGCAGGGTCGCTGACAGCGTGGCGACCGCTGCATCGCGGGTGTAGAGGGCGGCCACGTGGTCGTGGCCCAGCAGCAGTGCAAGGCCCGACAGCGTCTGCGTGCCCAGGGTCAGCAGCAGGCCCGCCAGCGCGGCGCGGCGCACGCCGGTCGATCCCGTCCCGCGCCCCAGCGCATGGCCCACGCGCACGGTGGTGGCCTCGGCCACGCCGAACGGGACCATGAAGCACAGTGCAGCGACGTTGATGGCGATCTGGTGCGCGGCCACCGGCACCTCGCCCAGCCGCCCGATCAACAGCGCGGTGACGATGAACAGGCTCCCCTCCATGGTCACCGTCACCCCGATCGGCAGGCCGGTGCGCAGCAACCCGACGATCCGGGCGCCGTCGGGGCGGTTGCGACGGGTGAGGAAGCCGTCGAACAGCCGCAGGTCCGCAAACCGCCGCGAGCGCCGCAGGTACCACGCGAACACGATCGCCTGGGTCCAGAGCATGATCGCCGAGGCCAGCCCCAACCCCCCAGCGCCCATCCCCGGCACGCCCGGTCCGCCGAACGCCAGCAGCACGCCCAGCGGCACCAGCAACAACAGCCCGCCGAAGCCCAGCACCATGGTCGGCAACGTCCAGTGCAGGCCGTCGCTGAGGTAGCGCATGCAGTAGTACAGCGTCAGCGCCGGTACGCCCCAGCGGATGCCATGCAGGAACGCGGCAGCGCCGGGACGGATCTCCGCCGCGATCCCCATCGGCTCCATGGCATGCACCAGCAGCGACAACAGCGCGAACAACGCGACACCCAGTGCAGCGGCCAGCCACAGCGCCTGCCGGAACAGCGGCCCGATCTCGCCGCGGCGACCGGCCCCGTCCAGTTGCGAGACCGATGGCGGCAGCGCCATCAGCGTGCCCATCGGCACCATCATCGCCAGCCAGAACAGCGCCGTGCCCACGGCCACCGCGGCCAGCGTGGTGGTGCCGTGGTGGCCGGCGATCACGCTGTCCACGAAGCCGATCAGCCCGGTGGACAGGTGGCCGGCAACGAGCGGGCCGGACAGCATTGCGGTGCTGCGCAGCTCGGCAAGCAGGGGCCGCGCGCGGGCCACCGGCACAGGGGCGGGAGGGGTCATGGTTGCGCATCCGGCGACTGCGGCCGCGACGCGAACGGCTGTCGCGTGCTGGCGCCGGGTCGCGGCGGGCCGCTATCTTAGCCGCCGTCGACGACCACCGGCCGCGCTCGCCGGCCCGCGCCGACCAGGGGATCGAACACGGATGAGCAAGCACGACACGCCGACGCAGTGCGAGAACTGCGCGACCCCCCTGCAGGGCGGCTACTGCCACCGCTGCGGGCAGTCGGCAGTCAACCCGGTCCGCGATGCGCAACACGCCCTGGTGGAAGTGTTCGAGTCGTTCTGGCACCTGGACGGGCGGGTCTTCCGCACCCTGCGCGACCTGATCTCGCCCGGCCGCGTGGCGCGCGACTACATCGCCGGCCACCGCGCGCGCTACATCGCACCGCTGCGGATGTTCGTGGTCGCCACGCTGCTGACGTTCTTCGTCGGCCAGTACACGGTGTCCTTCGGCGAGGGCGCGATCGTCAGCGACGGCCGGACGCCGGTGGTCGCCGGCGTCGACGTCGACATCGCCCGCCGAATCGAACAGGCAACCACCCGCGAGGAGGTCATCCGGATCCGCGACCAGGCGCTGGCCGGGGTGGAAGCCGCGCGCGAGACCGTTGACGGCGTGCCCGTGCCCGGCATCGACCGCCGACTGCTGGCGGCGACGGTCGCCATCCGCGGTGCGGCGGGCAGCCGCATCGCCGAACTGGAACGAGCGGCAGGCGAAGTGCCGGCAGCCGCGACCCCGTCCGCGCCGCCGCGTACGACCGCCGCACGCACGGGCGAAGGCACGGTGGTGGTGGACGCCGACGACGAAGACATCTGGGTGATGCGCTTCAACGACGCGCCCTGGCACCCGGTCGACAACCCGGTGGCGGTGGCCTGGCTTCCCGACTTCGCCAACGACTGGCTCAACCGCAAGGTGGGCCGCGCCAAGGAGAACCTCCCGCGACTGGAGGACGACCCGGAACTGCTCAAGGCATCAATGATGCAGGCGTTGCCGACGGCCCTGTTCATGCTGGTGCCGGTATTCGCGCTGCTGCTCAAGCTGTTCTACCTCTTCAGCGGGCGGCTCTACCTGGAACACCTGGTGGTGGCCCTCTACAGCCACGTCTACCTGGTGGTGGTGCTGCTGGGGTTGTTCCTGCTGGAGGCGCTGGACGGACTCGTCGAGGGGCCCGCGCCCTGGGCCAGCGTGGCCATCCGCCTGGCCTCGATCGCGCTGTGGTGCTGGCTGCCGCTGTACCTGCTGCTGATGCAGAAGCGGGTGTACGCGCAGGGCTGGCCCATCACGCTGGCCAAGTACTTCGCGCTCGGCCTCGCCTATTTCATGCTGGTGTCGATGGCGGTGCTGTACGCCACCCTGGCCGGCCTGGTGTCGGCATGAGCGCGGTGGTCTACGAGGTCAACCTGGACGTGGACGCGTCCATCGCGGTGGAATTCCGCGCGTGGCTGGACGGCCACGTGCGGGAGATCCTCGCGTTACCCGGCTTCACCGGTGCGCAGGTGTTCGAAGTGCTCGACCCGCCGGCGTGCGCGGGGCGCATGGCGCTGTGCGTGCACTACGCGCTGGTCGATGCCGCCGCGCTGGAGGCCTACCTGCGCGAGCACGCGCCGCGGCTGCGCGGCGATGGACAGGCCCGCTTCGGGGGCCGCTTCAACTCCAGCCGGCGGGTGTTGCGGGGGTTGCACGGGCAACGCGCCGACGCGACGGCCGGCGCCTAGTCCATCCGCTGTTGCAGCCAGCGGGCGCGCTGTCCCGCGGCAGTGGACACCAGTTCGCGCCGGAGCTCGTTGCGCTCCTGCGGCGGCGTTCGATGCACCAGCAGGGCCAGGTCGCTGCGCTGCTGGGCGGTGAGCTCACGCAGCACCTGCAGCAGCGGCTCGTGCTGCTCTGCCGGCACCTGCGCCAGCAGCGGCTGCAGGGACGCGTAGTCGACGCCCAGCACCGGGCCCAGCCGCCAGCCTTTGCGTTCACTGCCGTCCAGTGCCGCGAAACGCGCGCGCAGCGCGTCGCGCTCGGCCGCCGGCATCCGCTCCATGCGCCTGGCCAGGGCCCGCAACCGCGCACGCTCGTCCGGGGTCAGCATTTGCCAGGCGCGGTAATCGACCCGCCGGGCATTGCGCTCGGCCCGCGGCAGCGCGTCCCATTCGGCTGCCCGGCGCGCCAGCGCCTCGCGCTCGGCGGCGGTGCGCCCCTGCCAGTGCCGGGCGCGCTCAAGTAATTGCGCACGCCGCTCCGGCTGCAGCAGGGGCAGCACCCCCTCGAAGTCGTCCAGCACCGCCGGGGTCGCGCCCACGCCCGCAGCGGCCCATGCCAGCACCGCTGCAAGGCACGCGAGTGGCCAACGGTGGGCAGCGTCAGCGCGGCGCACGGGCGGACTCGGTGGCCAGGGGAATGGCTGCGGGCGACCCGTCCATCCCGTCGGTGGCGGCATCGGGCATGGGCGCGACTTCGGTGGGCACGTCCGGGGCGTCCTGCGCGGACAACCAGCTGAGGAAGGCGACGTCGCGCGCGGCGGCAAGCCCGTCGGGGTCGCCCAGCAGTTCGTAGTCCCGGTGCGCCAGCAGGCCCGAGGTGTCGTCGTAGCGCGCACGCGGGGGCTCGTGCGGCAGCATCCCGACGCGGACTTCGCCAGCGTCCAGGGGCTGCAGCTGGCCGACCAGCCAGTTCTCGGCAGGGGGCCAGTAGGTCAGCCCCAGTGCGAGCAGGCAGGCCGCCGGCAGCGCCCAGACGCTGCGCGGCCAGGGCGGGCGCGATTGCGGCGCGTCGTCGGCGGGCACGGCTCGCGGC